>JAPLDH010000001.1 GCA_026391355.1 Bacteroidota bacterium
ATACAAATGCAATAGCAGAAAATAGAAATGGGAAAATCAATAAGTTCATAGCTTCGAATCAAGGTGTGAGAAATAAAGATTTCTTCTTTTTCAGGTTATCTAATTTCTTTTGCTAGCACCTCAAAAAATGAATTAACCACTGAAAGTCAGGGCAAAAATTAATGCCAAAAATATCGTAACTTTGCCAACTATTAATCCCAGGTGGATCAATTCGTGAAAATACAGATATTCAAATATATAAAAGCAATTCTTCTTTCTGCTACCGTGCTTTATGGCACGACAGGAATTACTTTTATGATGCATACGTGCACCTCTGAACAAAAAACGGAAATTAATCTGTATCCTTCATCTTCAGGAAGCAACGGAACGTGTTGTTGTGGTGAAAATATTCCTGCAGCAATTGTTACAGGCAATGATAAAGATCTCTCCGTTGACCAGCCGGAATGTTGTACGATCCGTCATTCCTTCTTGAAAACCGTGGTTTTCAGTTCTCCCGAAGCTTTTAAATTCCAGGTTTCAACTATTGTTCACCTGGTTCTGAATACCCGGGATCTCTATAAAATCAATGATCAGGATGAGGTCGGTAAAAGCCTGATCCTGAATGATCCCTCCCCGCCATTGTATGGTGTGAAACTGGTTCATTTTCTGAACCAGTCCAAAATTCCTGTTCCTGTTTGTTAGTATTCTCTTCTCTTATTACAGGATAATGAAATGCCTGTAACCGGATCAATACTGCATATTGTATAATGTTTTTAACCAACAGGAGTTTTTTATGAATCTTTTCAAATTATTACTGACAGGCGTATTGCTGTTGTCTCTTTATTTTTCTGAGGCCGTCGCCCAGAATGTTTCCGGGTTTGTCTATGAAAAGGAGGGTACGGGACAAAAGGCGGCCCTGACGGGAGTCAATGTATACTGGATCCATACCACAAAGGGGACCTTTTCCGATGAGAAAGGGAATTTTAAGATCTCCAGGGAGGGGATATCCGACCAGCGGTTGGTGGTCAGTTTCCTGGGATACAGGAAAGATACCCTTAATGTCACACAAAGCAAGAGCCGGTTAGAAGTGGCATTGAGACCCGACAATCAGCAATTGAACGAGGTTGAGGTGAAGGAAAGGCAAGGCACATTTATGTCGAAGTTGAATACCATGCAGACCCAGGTTATCAATTCGGGTGAATTACAACGGGCGGCCTGCTGCAACCTTGCCGAGAGTTTCGAAACCAATGCATCAGTGGACGTTTCGTACAGTGATGCAGTTTCCGGCGCCAGGCAAATCCAACTTCTCGGTTTGTCGGGGATCTACAGCCAGATCATGACAGAGAACATTCCCCTGATACGGGGGTTGGCAAGTACCTATGGGTTGAATTATATACCGGGTCCCTGGATGGAGTCCATCCAGATATCCAAGGGAACCGCTTCGGTTGTAAATGGGTATGAATCCACCACAGGGCAGATCAATGTTGAATATAAGAAACCGGAGAATTCCGAAAAATTATATGTAAACCTTTACGGGAACAGCAATCTCAGGTTTGAGGGGAACATTAACGGGGCTGTCAGACTCAACAATAAACTGAGCACGATGTTATTGGTGCATGCCGATGTATTGAATAATAAGTTTGACAGGAACCATGATGATTTTATGGATTTGCCGAAACTGACAACCTATAATATTTTCAACCGGTGGGATTATATCAACCCGGGAGTGATGGTTTCCAAACTGGGTATTAAGTACCTTGATGAAACCCGGACAGGCGGGCAGATGGGATTTAATAAAAACACGTTTGTGGATGATACCACAGGAATTTCCGATGGTACCAAAACGTATGGGTTTAATGTGAGGACAAAACGTCTCGAAGGTTTCTGGAAAAACGGTTTCTTCATCCGGAATCATCCCCAGGCCAGCATTGGCCTTATCCTTTCGGGGATCAACCATGAACAGACCGGTTTTTACGGACTTGATAAATACAACGGTCATGAAAGAAGCCTTTATGCCAACCTGATCTTCAACACTTCATTTCTTTCCAACACCCATAAAATCGCTGCAGGAATGAGCTATTTACTGGACGATTACAGGGAGGATTTTCAACAGACCCAATTGAGATACCTCTACCAGGTTAACGGCGGCTCAACCAATTATGATAAATTCACCTTATATGATTATAAGAAAGTGGATTTCAACATGAACAGAACAGAACGGGTTCCCGGTGCATTTTTCGAGTACACCTTCAACCTGAAGGATAAATTCACTGTAATAGCAGGGTTGAGGGGAGACTATAACAATCTCTATGGTTGGTTTGTAACACCAAGATTGCATCTTCGGTATAAATTCAATGAAACAACAACGCTCAGGGGATCCATAGGGAAAGGATTCAGAACGGCCAATGTCCTGGCTGAGAACAGTTCGTTTTTTGTAAGCCAGCGACAGTTCGTTTTCGTGGAGAAACTGAAAAGGGAAGAGGCCTGGAATTTCGGTGTTAATTTTTCAAAGGAATTCAGATTATTCAACAGAAAAGCAGAATTTGATATCGACGCTTACCGGACCTCTTTTATTAACCAGGTTGTTGTTGATGCAGACAGCCTGCCCAATAAGGTTTTCTTTTACAACCTTCAGGGAAAGTCATATGCGAACAGCATCCAGGCACAACTTACCCTGGAACCCGTAACAAGGTTTACGGTAACCATGGCTTTCCGGGTGAATGATGTGAAGATGACAATAAACCACCAGTTGCGCGAGAAACCATTGGTGAACCTGTATAAAGGGCTGGTCACACTTTCATATGCAACAAAATTTAATAAGTGGAGGTTTGATCTTACAGGACAATTAAATGGTCCTGCCCGCCTTACGGATTCCGAAAAAATGCCGGTGATACTTCAACGACCGGAACATTCTCCCGTTTACATCCAACTCCTGGGTCAGATCACGAAAAAGTTTAAATTCATCGATGTTTACCTGGGTAGTGAAAACCTTACTAATTTTACACAGGATAACCGGATCGTCGAATATTTTAAACCCTATCACACCCATTTCGATGCATCGATGGTATGGGGACCGATGGTAGGGTTGACGGTTTATGGGGGGATAAGGCTTACGATAAAATAATTCAAAAATCAACGTGCAACCTGCCTGCCGGCAGGCAGGAATTCAACTATAAACAATAAAAATTATGAAAGAAAAAATGAGTCGTTTAGCGGTTATCATCAGTATTATCTTTTTTTCTGTGGTATTGATTCAAGGATATGCACAGCAGAAAAAAGAAGAGATTATTAAAATCAAAACATCTGCAGTATGCAGCCAGTGCAAGGACCGTATTGAACAAGGTCTGGCGTTTGAAAAGGGGATTAAGGATGTCAGTCTTGATGTTGATTCAAAAATTGCAACGATCAAGTACAATACTGGTAAAACCGATCCCGGAAAGATCAGGGAATTGATTTCGAAACTGGGATATGATGCAGATACGATTGCTGCCGATAAGGTTGCCTACGCCAAACTTCCGGCATGCTGCAAGAAGGATGCAAAGAAGCATTAAGCAATGAAGGAATGCAGGAATGTAGGAATGTCGGAATGTAGGAAGATATGAGTTGACGTGCATTTGTAATAGTAAACTGTTACCTAATGCTGGGCGGAATTTGCAATTCTGCCTGGTGTTGGGACTTTAAAAAGCGCTAACGAAAAATACTATGAAAAGAATCCTTATCTCTTTATCGCTGTTTTTTATCTTTATCACCGGCTATCCTCAGCAACCAACATTGAGTGTCTTTAATGATGGTTCGAAATATCCTGATTTCAATTTACCGGTACCGGTAAGGGTTAAGGACCTTGTATCACGGATGACGCTTGGGGAAAAAGTCCTGCAGATGCAGAATGAAGCGCCGGCAATTCCAAGGTTGGGGATACCTGCTTACAACTGGTGGAACGAATGTCTTCACGGGGTAGCAAGGAACGGTGTTGCAACCGTATTTCCACAGGCCATTGGTATGGCGGCAACCTGGGATCCGGATCTGATCGGGAAGGAAGCCGATGTGATTTCCACAGAGGCAAGGGCTAAGTACAATGAAGCGATCAGAAAGGGAGAACATGGGATTTATCAGGGATTGACCTTCTGGTCGCCGAATATCAATATTTTTCGCGATCCGAGATGGGGCAGGGGACAGGAAACATACGGGGAAGATCCATATCTTACAGGAAGGATCGGGGTTGCATTCGTCAAGGGTCTTCAGGGAAACGATCCGGATTATTTTAAGGTAATATCCACTGCAAAGCATTTTGCGGTACACAGCGGGCCTGAATCTACGCGCCACAAGTTTGATGCATGGTGCAGTGAACGGGATCTTTATGAAACTTATCTTCCTGCATTTGAAGCACTGATCCGTGAAGGGAAAGCATATTCCGTAATGGGTGCCTACAACAGGTTTTGGAGTCAGCCATGTACGGGAAGCGATCTGTTACTCGATCAGATCCTTAGGAAGAAATGGGGATTTCAGGGGTACGTGGTTTCTGATTGCGGAGCCATCTGGGATATGTTCAACGGACATGCGTTGGTCCCTGATGATGAAAGGGCATCGGTTCTTGGTGTAAAAGCAGGTTGTGACCTGACGTGTGGTGATGAATATGGTTCCCTTGTAAAGGCAGTTAAGGACGGATACATCAGTGAAACAGAGATCGACAGATCCCTGGAACGGTTGTTCACGGCCCGGTTCAGACTTGGTATGTTCGACCCTGACAGTCTTGTTCCCTTCTCCCGGATACCTTTCAGTGCAAATGCAACGGATGAGAATAGAAAGCTTTCCCGAAAAGTAGCAAAGGAAAGTATCGTGCTGCTTAAAAATGATGCACAAACACTTCCATTATCAAAGAGTATCCGTAAGATTACCGTCATTGGGTCATATGCTGAGAAGCTGAATGTTCTGGAGGGCAATTACCATGGGAAAGCAGTAAACCCGGTCACCATATTGCAGGGGCTGAAAAGCAGGGCGGGGAATTCCATGAAAATCTTATACTCAAAAGGCTATATTCCACTTGAAGAAACAGGAGGGAAGAAAGATTCTCTTCAGAATGCCGGGAAAATCATGGAGAATGAAGCGATTTCTCTTGCAAAACAATCGGATCTGATTGTATTCGTGGGTGGGATATCCCCCGATCTGGAAGGTGAAGAATCACCGGTACAACTTCCCGGCTTTAGTGGTGGTGACAGGACAGATTTGAACCTGCCTTCGAACCAGGAGGAGTTGTTGAAACAATTGTCGCTCCTGGGGAAACCGGTTGTACTGGTATTGACCGGAGGAAGCGCACTGGCGCTGAACTGGGAAAAGGATCACATCCCGGCCATTCTTATGGCATGGTACCCGGGAGAGCAGGGAGGGAACGCAATTGCCGATGTCGTGTTTGGAGATTACAACCCGGCAGGGCGATTGCCCGTAACCTTTTATAAATCAGTGAATGATCTCCCACCTTTTGAGGATTATTCAATGAAGGGAAGAACGTATCGTTATTTCGAGGGAACCCCTCTTTTTGCATTTGGACATGGCCTGAGTTACAGTTCCTTCTTGTACTTTGACTTATATGCGGATAAATTATCAGCCACCTCAGGAGATACAATCATACTAAGTGTAACTTTGAAAAATGAGGGTGACCGGAATGGGGACGAAGTGATTCAGGTTTATGCAAGAAAAACAGAATCGAAAGCAAAACAACCCATTCAATCCCTGAAGGCATTCAAACGTGTCTCGCTTCTTAAAGGAGAGATAAAAACTTTGAAGATACTACTCCCGGTCAGGAACCTTGCATATTATGATACTTCCCGGCAGGATTATATGGTTGAATCGGGAAACTATGAATTAGGCATCGGGGCAGCGTCGGATGATATCCGTTTGAAATTGCTGCTGGAGGTAAAAGAGTAGCAATCCGGGGATCAGGGTTTCCCGGAAACAAATTTCTTTCCCTCTTTTTTACACACCATTTTAATGGCTTTCCGGCCTGTGATCAACCCGGACGGTAATCCCCCGCCGGGTGTTACCCATTGTCCTGCCATGTAAAAATTGGTTAGTCCCGGTAATGTTTGGGATAACTGAACGGCCATGGCTTTGTCCGTCATGAGCCATCCATGGTAAGAACCTTTCCAGTTGCCTGTGTACCTTGTAAACGTCATGGGTGTTGCCACATCAATAACCTCAACCTGTTGCCTGATTTCCGGGTAAACCTGGGAGATGGCCGTGAGAACTTCCTCTTCTATCCTTTTCTTTTCAGCATCATAGGCTGGTCTGTCCTTGTAAAGATTCTCCCAGTATTCATAATTTGAACTGATCATGGTACAAAACTCCCCTTTTCTTTCAGGACAGAGTAATTTGTCGAATGAATAGTTCCTGTAAGTCATCCATTTCACTTCATCCGGTCCGATGCGGAATGGTTTCTCAACCGGAAAAGTAAGCCCAACGGGTTCTTTCGAATAGTCCTTAGTAAGTCCAAGAGAGACATATACCAAGGGAGGGATGGTTTTCAGTTTCCTGTAAAGCCTTGTGACCCTGTTATTGATATATTTTCCTTCCAGCCATTTAAATATCGTGGAATATCCATCAGCAGCCGAAATGACGAAATCTGCTTTTTTATCTTCACCGGTTTTAAGCCTTACACCAATTGCCTTGTTGTTTTCCACCAGGATTTTTTCAACTTCCGAATGGTAACTCATCAACCCCCCAAGTTTGATATACCGGTCGGCAATACCGTTGATAAAATGGGTAGATCCTCCTAACGGATATCCGCCGTCACCCCTTGCCATTAACCCCATTGACCACAAAGCAAAAGCGATCGACATTCCGTTCCATTCAAATGCAGGAATAAAAAGTTTCTTTAAAACGGGACTCTTTATTTTTTCTGCCCATACCTTTCCCGACTTGCGATACCTGTAAAAAAGGTTAAAAACAGGCATCAGTTTGAAAACATCGGAGAATTTAAAATCAAACGGCATCTCGTATTTGGCAAATTTCCTGATGTCCTTTGTAAGCCGCAGGATCAGTTTCTTGTCTTCGGGTGCAATCCGGAGTAATTCTTCCCTCAGTTTTTCGGGGTTATTATAGAATGTACAGATCTTTCCATCGTCATACATTAATCTTCCAAAATAATCGTGTTGGATGAACGTTTTTCCCTGCACTGCACCCAGTTCTTCCCAGAGTTTGTATGCCATCGATTCAGGAGCGCTGCCGGTAAGCCAATGGATACATCCGTCAAAGATAAAGTCTTTTCTTTTCCAGGAGGTACACAACCCCCCCGGTGTTCCATTTTTCTCGATGATCTCAACTTCAAAACCGTTCAGACGGGCATAGATACCGGCAGTTAATCCGGCGATGCCGGAGCCAATAATGAGGATAGATTTTGCCACGATATTTTTATTTTATCACCTCAACCCCCTGCAGGCGATGAGTTTGTTGAGTACCCTCCGGGGGGTGAGTTTATTTATCCCAACCGGGGGGTGAGTTTCTATTTCTTCTGTTTTATAACTGCCTGTGCAGCGGCTAACCTGGCGATTGGAACGCGGAATGGCGAACAACTCACATAAGTAAAGCCCAGTGAATTACAAAATTCAACAGAGGCAGGATCACCGCCATGTTCTCCACAAATCCCGATTTCGAGATCTTTCCTTGTCTTACGGCCTTTATTTACCGCAATTGCCATCAGTTCACCAACACCTTCAAAGTCAATGGTCTGGAAAGGATCTTTTGGCAGGATATGCTTGTTCAGATAATCGGGCAGGAAAGAGCCGATATCATCCCTTGAAAATCCAAAGGTCATCTGGGTAAGGTCGTTGGTTCCGAACGAGAAGAATTGAGCAACTCCTGCAATCTGATCGGCTGTCAGGGCTGCCCTTGGGATTTCAATCATGGTACCGACCATATGGTGAATTTCCTTAAGCCCGTATTTAACAAGGACTTCATTATAGATCTTATCGATGATTGCAAACTGATCTTTCAGTTCGCTCACTGTGGAGGTAACCGGGATCATGATCTCAGGGTAAGGATGTTTGCTCTCCTTCAGCAGTTCTGCTGTGGCTTCAAATACAGCCCTTACCTGCATCTCTGTAATTTCCGGAAAGGTAATCCCAAGACGAACACCACGGTGTCCCATCATTGGGTTGGTTTCATGAAGTGCATCCGCTCTCTTGTCAAACTCAAACATGAAAATGCCGAGGCTTTCGGCGATCTTCTGGCGTGCTTCAATCGCATTGGGAATGAATTCATGCAATGGCGGATCAAGAGTACGAATGGTCACGGGGAATCCATCCATGGCTTCCAGTGTACCTTTGATATCTGATTTGACAAAGGGGTAAAGTTCATCAAGTGCATTTCTACGCTCTGTTTCCGTTTTTGAAGCGATCATTTTACGGAGAAGGAACAATGGTTTTTCAGCATTTTTGCCATAGAACATATGTTCAGTGCGGAACAGTCCGATTCCTTCAGCACCAAAAGCCCGTGCCTTGGCAGCATCTTCAGGGGTATCGGCATTGGTACGGATCTTCATGGTACGGATCTCATCGCACAGCCTCATGAATGCCTGGAAATCGGGGTTCTCTTCAGCGGCCTTGATCATGGGGATCTTCCCGTTGTAAACGTACCCTTTGGAGCCGTTCAATGAAATGTAATCCCCTTCTTTAAGGGTAATACCATCGACGGTCATGGTTTTTGACGCACTTTCGATTTTCAGCGCCCCGGCACCAACGATGCAACATTTTCCCCAGCCTCTTGCAACGAGTGCAGCATGACTGGTCATCCCGCCGCGTGCGGTGAGAATTGCATAGGCAACACGCATTCCTTCAATATCTTCGGGATTTGTTTCGTCACGGACAAGGATCACGATCTTCCCTTCTTTTGCCCATTTAACGGCTTCTTCAGGTGTAAAAACGATCTGCCCGGTAGCTCCTCCGGGACCGGCAGGAAGTCCTTTTGCAATCGGTTTCAGGTTTTTCTCAGCGATCGGGTCAAGGATAGGATGGAGTAATTCATCCAGTTGGGATGGTTCTACGCGGCTTACGGCTTCTTCTTTCGTGATCAGCCCTTCCCTGTACATTTCGAGGGCCATTTTTACTGCAGCCGGACCGTTTCTTTTACCGACCCTGCATTGCAGCATATATAACTTGCCTTCCTGGATCGTAAATTCGATATCCAGCATATTCCGGTAATGGTTTTCCAGTTTTCGCTGAATTTCGTGGAGTTCTGCATAGGTTGCAGGTGATGCCATCTCAAGGGAGGTAAGGTGCCTTGATTGTTCTCCTTTGCCAACCTCATTGATCGGATTAGGAGTCCTGATGCCGGCCACAACATCTTCACCCTGTGCATTTGTCAGCCATTCACCATAAAAATGATTCTCCCCTGTTGCCGGGTTCCTGGTAAATGCAACTCCGGTTGCTGAAGATTCTCCCATATTCCCGAATACCATAGATTGAACGCTCACGGCAGTGCCCCATTCGTGAGGAATGTTCTCCATCCTCCGGTAAGCAATGGCTCTTTTACCCATCCAGCTCTGGAAAACAGCGCCAATAGCGCCCCAAAGCTGTTCCCTGACATCCTCAGGGAAAGGTCTTCCAAGAATTTCCTTCACTCTTACCTTATAAATGTCGATAAGTTCTTTCAGGTCGTCGGCAGTGAGTTGTGTATCATTATAATAATCGTGCTTTTCCTTCATTTTATGGAGCTCTTTTTCAAGCTGAACCCTTACACCCATGCCTTCTTTAGGTTCAACTCCTGCGGCTTTCTCCATAACGACATCCGAATACATCTGGATCAAACGTCGCTGTGAGTCATATACAAACCGCGGGTTACCGGTCTTTTTAATAAGACCTTCGCGGGTACTGTCATTCAATCCGACATTCAGCACGGTCTCCATCATCCCCGGCATGGAAGCCCTGGCGCCTGAACGCACAGAAACGAGTAACGGGTTGTCCTTGTCGCCGAAAATCGCATCCATCTCCTTTTGTGTCTTATTCAGGGCGTCTTCGAGTTGCTCCTTTAATTCATTCGGGTAGTTCCTGTTGTTCTCGTAGTAATACGTACAAACTTCCGTAGAAATGGTAAATCCTGCCGGAACAGGTAAACCGATATTAACCATCTCTGCAAGGTTAGCCCCTTTTCCACCAAGCAGGTTCTTCATGTCTGCTTCACCTTCTGCTTTTTTACCTCCAAAAAAGTAGATGTACTTTTTCTCGTTGACATCTTTTGACATAGTTCGAAATCTTTAAAGTGTTGATTATCTTAATAAAGTTGGTTGATAAATTGAAGCGGCAAAAGTAAGATAATTTCCTGACGTGGGGGTTAAAGGAGCATGAAATTTAATAACTCAGTTTCCCAAGATTATTCATGTTCCATAGGATCCATTCCTGCCTGTTTCTGATATACGAGGTTGGATGTACCGGGTTCCATTTCTTCGGGTTTGGCAGGATGGCGGCAATCATTGCTGCTTCATTCCTCGTTAATGCCGAAGCAGGTTTATTAAAATAGCTGGTGGAAGCCTTTTCAGCGCCATAAATGCCGTCGCCCATCTCAATGACATTGAGATATACTTCCATGATCCGTTTTTTAGACCAGAAAAATTCCGTAAGAACAGTAAAATATACCTCCAGTCCTTTACGTACCCAGGATCGTTGGGGCCAGAGAAAAACATTTTTAGCGGTTTGCTGGGAGATCGTACTGGCCCCATGGACCTTCTTACCCTGTTTCCTTTCATTGTAATCCTGGGCCTTTTCAATGGCTTTGAAATCAAAACCGTGATGCTCAAGGAAGAGGTTATCTTCGGATGCAACAACAGCGAGCTGGAGATCCGGGGAGATCTTTTCAAGTGGTACCCATTTTTTGGACAGGTTCAGCTTCTCGCCATGAACAGCCATCCCGGCAATCCTGATCAGCATTAATGGAGTGACAGGGGGATTGATAAACCGGTAAAGGATGACAAAAAACAGGGATGTCCCGAAAAAAAGGATCAGGGACCAGAGGATGAACCGGCGTAAGAATCTCCAGAATTTCTTCATTATTTCATTGACCGGAAATACGGTCTATTTCCTATTAGCCTGGATATACTTTTTGAGATCATCTATGGAAGATTCAAATTGGAATGCAGCGTTAACCTTATAATAGTTGCCCAAATCAAAAGTATAACGGTAAGCAAATTTTGCAAATTCCAGGCGCGTATTTTCAAAGGAAAACAGTTCCATAATCTCTCTGACCTCGGATGCAAACATGCAGGTTGCACTGATCACCTCCTTGGCAATGGTCAGTTTGCTGTCTTCGAATGATTTCGACTCAATCGTCTGCTTAACGTCCTGGAAATCCAGGTCTGTCATGGGGTAAGGGCAACCAACAGGTCCGTTGTAACCGGGCATGACATAGGGAGGCTTGCTGTGATGCGCTGCACCATGATCATGATCCCCTTCCACCTCCTGGTGAATTTCGCCACCCTGGGTTGATGTGGTTGTTGTAACTGTTGTGGATGAGGTTTGAACAGAACCGTTGCTTCCATCATCGCTTATCATCACGTTCATATCCATTCCCGGTGCACTTACATTACCTGATACGGTGGTATTGGTGGTTTGGGTAACTGTAGTGGTGGTAACAGCAGGAACAGTGGTAAAGACGAAGATCTTCTGCGTCGGGGGTGGTGGAGGTGCCTGTTCAATATCGACCTGGTCCATGAACCTGATCACAAATTCACCCTTGTTGTTCTTCCGGATACAAAAAGTGGTTTCCGTTCCCTGGGTAAAAAGAACCGTTTTATCCAACTGTTTTAATTTTGGATCTTCAAACATGATCCTGACCTTATACGACGGGGCAGGGAGATGGGTGATCTGGACATTGGTTTCGGGCGATGCATTTTGCCGGATACCGTTAAGAACCAGGTAAAACCGTTCACCACCCTCGGTAAAGAAGACCAGGTTTGTTGATTGTGCCGATACAATTCGTGCACTCATACCAAGGAGGAAGACAAGGAAAATAAAAAATAACTGTTTTCTCATAAACAATCCGTTGTTAAATGGCTTTTATGCTTCTATTAACAGGGTTTATTTCGTGTCATGAAGCAGTAAAGGCCGGGTTTGATATCCCTAAACTCCTGCAAATGTAAATAAATTTCCTAATTTTGAGGCCTGTTAAACTAACCCGAACGATGAGTAGATTTATCTGTATCCGTCACGAAGACAAGTATGAAATGGAGCGGAGGGCCCCGTTAACACCCAAGCATGTTGAGCGCCTTGTAAAACAAAAGATGATGGATATCATTGTCCAGAGTTCTGAAAAAAGAGTATTTACCGATGAGGAGTATATCAAGGCAGGAGCAAAGATCTCAAGGGATTTGAAGAAATGCTCTGTGGTTTTTGGAGTAAAGGAGATGCCTCTTCATGTCTTTGAACCTGAAAAAACATATGTCTTCTTTGCCCATGTACTAAAGGGACAACCCCATAATATGCCCATGCTCAGAAGGATGATAGAGTTGAAATGTAATCTTATCGATTATGAACGGATTGTGGATGAGCAGGGTAAAAGACTGATATTTTTCGGGCACTATGCCGGGTTGGCAGGAATGATAAATTCTTTCTGGGCGCTTGGTTTACGCCTGAAAGAGCATGGATATATTTCTAATTTATTAAAAATCCGGCAGGCGCATCAATACCATTCGATCCGGGAAGCAAAGGATGATATATCCGCAATCGGTCAGCTGATCGCTGAAAATGGTATTCCTGATCACCTTAAACCCTTTGTCATCGGGTTTACAGGGTATGGAAATGTTTCCCAGGGTGCGCAGGAGATCTGTGGTTTATTGCCTGTCAAGGAAATATCTCCGGAAAAATTACTCACTCTGCATCACCGGAAAAAGCTACCCGGCAATTTAATTTATAAGGTTGTTTTTCATGAAGAAGATATGTATGAACATGTTGATGGTGAGGCCTTTGATCTTCATGAATATTTCTCAAATCCACAAAATTACAGGAGTAAGTTTGAGAAATATATTCCACTATTATCCATGCTCATCAATTGTGTTTATTGGGATAAACGTTATCCAAGGTTGGTCACGAAAGCATACCTGAAGAAACTTTATTCACGGCCTGTAACCAAACTTACTGTGATCGGGGATATCAGTTGTGATGTTGAAGGGGCGGTGGAATGTACTTTGAAACCCACAACGATTGAGAATCCGCTATATGTTTATGATCCCGAAACACAAACCATCAAAGACGGGTGTGAAGGCAAAGGAGTACAGATCATGGCAGTAGATATCCTTCCTGCCGAACTTCCAAGGGATTCATCAAATGGTTTTGCAGATGTATTGGTAAACTATGTAAAACCGATCGCTGATGCTGATTTCGATGAACCCTTTGAGGATCTTGATCTGCCAAAAGCAATCAAAAAAGGACTGATCCTTCACAAGGGGGAGCTGACGCCGGACTACAAATATCTCGAAGAATTCATTAAATAATTTACCATTTACCATTGACTATTTACCATTTCATTTATTATTTACTATTGACTATTAAAGCTTTGCAGATAATATAAAACTCACAAATTCACGAGCTCACGAGCTCACCAGCTACTAAATTGATAAGTATTAAGTTTAACATTTTGTAATTATATGAGTAAAGTTCTGATTCTCGGTGCCGGGCTTGTTGCCAAACCGATGGTACAATACCTCCTCGGTAAAAACTATCATGTAACCATTGCTTCCAATACTCCCGACAGGGCCCAGGAAATGATCAGGGAGCATCCGAATGGCTCTCTTATTTTCTGGGAGGCGGGTGATGAGGCCACACTTGATCGTTTGATCAAGAACAATGACCTAACAGTCAGTTTGTTACCTTATGTATTTCATGTGATGGTAGCCAGGCATTGCCTGAATCACAGGAAGAACCTTGTCACTACTTCCTATGTGAAACCTGAGATGCGTGCCTTGGATGAGGATGCAAGAAAAGCAGGAATTCTTTTTCTGAATGAGATCGGATTGGACCCGGGTATTGACCATATGTCGGCCATGCGTATCATTGATCATATTCACGGAAAAGGTGGCCAGGTTCTTGAGTTTTATTCGATATGCGGCGCTTTACCTGCCCCTGAAGCCGCCGAAAACCCTTTCCGGTACAAATTTTCCTGGAGCCCTAAAGGAGTAGTCCTTGCGGGTAACAATGATGCAATATTCCTGAAGCATGGCATGGAAATCCCTGTTCCGACAAAGGATCTGTTCAAGAACCCCTTCACGGTAGATTTTCCGGAAATTGGTTTGCTTGAAGTTTATCCCAACAGAGATTCGCTTACTTATAAAGAGATATATGGAATACCGGAAGCAAAAACCATGTTTCGAGGCACTTTCCGTTATAAGGGTTGGTGTGAAACCCTCGATGTGATGAAACAACTCAACCTGATCTCCCCCGAAAAGTTCGATATGAACGGGATGACCTATGCAGATATGCTGGCCCACCAGACAGGGTCAAAAAATACAACCGATATTCGTTTTCAGGTTGCACATTATCTTGGTATCAGGGAAAATGCTTATGCACTTGATGCCCTGGGATGGCTTGGCCTATTTGACAACCATCCGATGAACAGGAATATTGATTCTACATTTGAAGTAACTTCAGACCTGATGATCGGGAAGATGAGCCTCGGAAAGAATGAAAGGGATATGGTCGTTCTTCAGCATACCTTCCTGGCAAGCTACCCTGATGGGAAAAACGAGGTGATCCGCTCCCGTATGCTTGATTTCGGTACACTTTCCACCGATACATCCATTGCACGGACTGTCGCATTACCGGCTGCAATCGGGGCGGAAATGATCCTTACCGGTAAGATCGCAGTTAAGGGTGTTCATATCCCTGTGATCCCTGAGATCTATAACCCCGTCCTTGATCAACTGGAACACCTTAATATTAAAATGAAGGAAGAATATGGATTGCCTTTGAGTGAAATTATTAAGTAATCCCGCCGACAATGAGTTCCTTTATAGTTATCATCATTGCAATAATTTTTATTTACGCACTGTTCAGTGTGCTTGGTAAAAAGGGGAAACCCGCTTCACCAAAACCGGGTTCTGATCCCAATCAGGATTACAGTAAAGGTTCCTCCTCCCGGTCAACCGCAGGATCCTCTTTTGGAACAGGCTCCGGACTGAAATACGGAAAATGGGTAGGGGGGGGACTTGGCTGGGTATTTGGCGGTCCCATCGGGGCTATCCTGGGGTTTGCCATGGGATCCATGTTAGATGGAGTAAGGATCAGCTCTAATGTTTATAAGGGTACAGCACGGGACGACTTTGCCATGAGTCTCCTGGTTTTATCTGCCGCTGTCATGAAAGCCGATGGAAAAGTCGTCAAATCAGAACTCGACTATGTGAAGAATTTCTTCCTGGCGCAATTTGGAGTCGATGAAACTGAAAGATTACTCCCGATATTACGGGAAATTCTGAAACAGGATATCAATGTTCCGGATGTCAGCATACAGATCGGGCAGTACATGGATTATTCCTCACGGCTTCAGCTCATGCACTATCTTTTTGGCATCGCTCAGGCTGATGGACAAATAGATGTTTCTGAGGTTGATATCATTGAAAGAATTTCTGCCTCGATGGGGATCCATCCGGCCGAATTTGCTTCCATTAAAGCGATGTTCATCAAGGACCTCAACAATGCTTACAGTATCCTGGAAATTATACCTGACGCAACCGATGACGAGGTAAAGAAAGCCTATCGTCGCCTTGCAGTGCAATACCACCCTGATAAAGTTGCACATCTTGGAGAGGATATCAAAAAGTCGGCTACAGAGAAATTTCAGAAGCTGAATGCTGCGTACGAGGAAATAAAGAAGCAGAGGGGAATCAAATAAGTTACAGACCTTCCAGGTTTCAGTAAGCTAACAGTAAACGCTTGCCAATAAAAACCTGGAAGGTCTCATTTAACAGACGATACTCCATTTCAAATAGAAACCTGGAAGGTCTGATCGATTAGTAAATCGTCCAATCATAATATAAATTTCCCCGGCCTTTTGTACCCAATGGCTACCTGATTTAACTTTTGACTTTTTTTTCAAAAGACAGTATGACCTTTTTATTTTTTTCCGATTAATTTTTTCACCTCAACCCCCGTCCCCTTCTGCTTAAGGAGAAGGGGTGCAGGGGATGAGGTGCATGGTAAATTCCCCGGGGCTTGCCCAGGAATTTGGGTCCAGGGCTCTGCCCTGGGGTTCATACCAATTGATTTTGACAAAAATGTATTATACATTTTTGTATAATACAAATATGTGTAATAGTAAAATTTCAGAAAATCGGCAAGGTTTTTTCTTTGTGATATATGATGAACTATTTTGACAAATCGGTATCTTAATTCATAATTCATGTTTCACAATTAATTTATATCTTTGAACTTCCGGACAATAACTTAACCCGGCGGCGCATGAAACGGCTTTGCGTGTGCATTCTCCTGTTCATTTCCCTTCCGGTATTCTCCCAGAAAGAGTTCAACAACTGGTATTTTGGATATTATAAAGCCATCACTTTTAACTCTGGTTCTCCTGTGCTGATGTCAGGGAGTGCCATGGAGGCCGGAGGGATCACAGTTTCCGTTTCTGATTCATTGGGTAATTTACGTTTCTATTCTCAAGGTCAGATGATCTGGAACAGGTTTAATACAATGATGCCAAACGGTAGTGGTCTCTATGGATCTGGAGGAAGTTTCCAGCAAAGTGTGACATCGGTTCAAAAGTTGGACGATGACAGCACATATTATCTTTTCACAGCAGGAAATTATGCTCCTCCTTCCATCAATGACCCTCCCAGCTATTCTGTGATCGATATGCGGCTTGACAGTAAGAAAGGAGATATAGTACCCGGTTATAAAAACATTCCCATCCCGGGAGGACAAAAAGGATGGAATGCAGTTGTCGGCACCCGTGCCAGGAACAACCGTGATGCATGGATCGTGATCCGCCTGATGGATACGGACAGTAATTACTTCGCAGCCTATCGGTTCACGGTTGCCGGGTTGGATCCTGTTCCGGTATTGTCGCCAAGTATCGTTTCTACACCTAAAGATGCTTCAAACTGGTACCCGGTAACCGAGGAAATTAAAATCTCCCCTGATGGAACAAAACTCTACTGTCTTTATTCGACAGATACACTTGAAATATGCGATTTTAATAATCAAACGGGTGTGGTGACGCCACATTATACGGTGAAACCCAGGTACAATAATCAAATTATACAGGGTTGTACCTCAATAGAGTTTTCTATTGATTCAAAACTTCTTTACTTATCAGGAATTCCTATTGTTTATAAAGTTTATCAATACAATGCCGAACTGACAGATTCTACCGCATTTGTCCAGAGTATTTTTCTGGTTGGCAGTCTGGGAAACCATCATTCAGCAATGCAGATGGCTCCCGATGGGAAGATCTATGGCACTATGGATATGATTGATTCGCTTTGGTGCATCAATTCACCATCGGTGATGGGTACCGGATGCGGGTTTGTGAGAGACGCGTTTTGTTTGCTGAATATCAGTCATGCCGACGGGCTGCCTCAGTTTGTTCAGCGGTACAAGGCATATATTCATTACAGTGGTAATTGCGGAAATCCGCTCATTTCCTTCACAAGTGATATCTGGCCCCCGGCAGATTCGATCAGTTGGAATTTCGGGGATGCATCACCTGCATCAAACCTGGCGAATCCGACACATATGTTTCCTACGTTTGGAACATATACGGTAGAACTATTTGTCAGGCATAACGACAACCGGACGGATACCTCCTGGCAGGTGATCACGATCGCAAACTCCCTTCATCCCAATCTTGGAGCCGACAGGTCCATCTGCACAGGATCAGGCGCCACCTTTGATGCAGGGGTATGCTCACAATGCGTTTATCTATGGAAGAATCTGGGTACGGGACTGCCTGTCGGCTCAGGCCAGACATTTACCACAAACCAGGCCGGATCCTATGTTGTGATAGTTACCGACCCGCTTGGATGCACCGGATCGGACACAGT
The DNA here is from genome assembly GCA_026391355.1 of Bacteroidota bacterium. Classification (GTDB taxonomy): domain Bacteria; phylum Bacteroidota; class Bacteroidia; order Bacteroidales; family FEN-979; genus CAIYUC01. Next base: position 17,999 of record JAPLDH010000001.1, read on the forward strand.
GCAACTCTTTACGGTTAATCCTCCGCTGCTTACGAATTCACCGCTTTACAAATCCATCTGTTCAGGCGAATCAACGAACATTCCGTTAACGTCCAATGTTCCGGGTGCAAACTTCCACTGGACAGTCTCCCTGACTTCAGGCAACGTGACCGGGTACAGCGCAGATTCAGGCCTCATCATCAGCCAGGTACTTCTGAATCCCATATCAACACCGGGAGTTGTGACATATCATATCACGCCAAAAACCGGAAATTGTGCTGGGGATACTACTGATTTCCAGGTAACCGTGAATCCCGGGGATTCGGTGAAGGTCACCATTACCACACCGAACCAGACGATCTGCACCGGAACAATGGTCACATTTTCCGCATCTCCCACCAATGGAGGGACGACACCGGCATATCAATGGCAGGTCAATGGCGGCGGGGTGTTCCCCAATACACCAACAATGTCATATTCCCCAGCCAATGGGGATATTGTAAAATGCATCCTGACCTCTTCAAATACCGTTTGTATTTCAAATAATCCAGCTTCGTCAAATTCAATTACCATGACCGTCAATCCCAATCTGCCGGTCAGCGTTGCAATCTCGGCATCCGCAAATCCGTTTTGTGCCGGGGCACAAATCACATTTTCGGCAACGCCCACAAATGGCGGGACAAATCCGACATACCAATGGTTAATTAATGGAACGGGCGGGTCGCAACCCGCCCCTACATATACCTACACACCGTCCAATGGCGATATTGTTACCTGTGTCCTGACATCAAATATTACCTGTCCGACGGGAAATCCCGCAACCTCCAATACAATTACGATGGTGGAGAATACGGTGAATCCGGTGAGCATTGTTATTAGCACACCTTTTACCACCGTTTGCAGCGGAACTTCCGTAACCTTTACGGCAACACCAACAAATGGTGGAACAGTACCAATCTACCTGTGGAAGGTGAACGGGATAAATGCAGGGACCAACAATTCTACATTTGGTTATGTGCCCGTAAACGGCGATGTTGTCTCCTGTGCACTGACCTCCAATCTTGTTTGTGCCAGCGGGAATCCTGCTACCTCCAATTCCATCACCATGACCGTGAACCTGGACCAACCGGTGAGCATTTCAATTGGCGCTTCTGCAAACCCGGTCTGTGCAGGAACACAGGTTACGTTTACGGCAAATCCAACAAATGGGGGATCAAATCCAGGTTATCAATGGTTTGTGAATGGCGGGGGCGTTTGGCCAAACGCCCCTGCGATGTCGTATACACCTGCAAACGGCGACCAGATAAAATGCATTCTTACCTCCAATGCAACCTGTCCGACAGGAAACCCGGCAACATCGAACACAATCACAATGGTCGTGAATCAGAATATGCCAGTTTCTGTATCAATATCTGCATCCATAAATCCTGTCTGCTCCGGCATTCCCGTGATATTCACTGCAACACCGACAAACGGTGGTACAATGCCATCGTATCAATGGTTGGTAAATGGCATGGGCGGATGGCCATCCGCCCTTACAATATCCTATACACCTGCAAACGGCGACCAGATTTCCTGCATTCTGAATTCAAATGCAACATGCGCAACCGGAAATCCCGCCACCAGCATTACCCTCACAATGGGCGTGGCAACAACGCCGGTTGTCACTTTCACCCGATGCAACGATTCCATAACCACTATAAATGCACAACCTTTCCGGTTGAAAGGTGGAATCCCATTAGGAGGAACGTATTCCGGTCCCGGAGTTATGAATGGGATTTTCTACCCTGCAATTGCAGGAGTCGGGACCAGGACAATCATCTATTCCTTTACCAATGTTGCGCTTTGTTCGGGGTCTGCAAGCAGGTCATTGGTCATTAGTAATTCGTCATCAGTGGTGTGTGGGAATACACTAACCGATATTAGAGACGGAAAGGTTTACCCGACCGTTCAGATCGGAAGTCAATGCTGGATGGCGGCGAATTTGAATTACGGAACAATGATCCCGGGAAACACGAGTCAGCGGGACAATTGTGTCACTGAGAAATACTGTTATAACGATTTAACTGGAAACTGCGAACTGGGAACTGTAAACTACCAATGGGACGAGCTCATGACCTACGATGAAACCATCTCCACCCAGGGTCTCTGTCCACCCGGCTGGCATGTACCGTCAGAAGCAGATTGGAATACTTTATTCAATAATTTCATCAACAATGCATTTGCTGCCTGGCCGCTGCTGTTTACGGGTTATTCAGGCTTTAATGCAACGCTTACCGGGACACGGCACATGAATGTGACATGGGACTGGTTGGGTTTTGCAACGTTTTTCTGGTCGTCGACCTCTCATGGAACGAACAAAGCCTGGAGTCATGGATTGAATGACACGGATGCCTCTGTATCGCTTTATCCGGCCTTTCGGTCTAATGCTTTTTCTGTTCGATGTCTCAAAGATAATTAACCACAATAGGCACAATAGGACACATTAGAAAAGCATAATAGAAAAACTATTGTGACCTATTGTTTCTATTGTGTTTTAAAAAAAATCCAGATTAAAGGATTAATATGTTCAACGGCTTTTACTGGATTCCTCGATCACCTGGTGCTCTTTTATCCCTCTGTCCCTTTGTCCCTAAGTTACTGTGTCACCTTGTCACTTCCTTTCATACTTCCCCATCAGCACCCCCTTTGCAAGGATATGCCCATCCATTGCCTTCATTAAATTCTCTGCGGAAAGACCCGATTTATCAATGAGTGTGATATCCAGCGCATAAACTTTAAAGAAATACCTGTGCGTGCCTTTCGGCGGGCAAGGGCCTATATATTCCTTTGTTCCTGCACCGTTTATTCCTCCAAGGATCTCTTTCAGGGGGTTATCTTTTACCAGGAAATGTTCGTTCAGTTGTGAAACCGATGCCGGAATATTAAACATGACCCAGTGCACAAATGTTCCCCGAGGTGCATCCGGATCATCACAGATCAGAGCAAAACTTTTGGTGTGTGGAGGCGCTCCTTCCCACTCCAGCGGAGGAGAGAAATTGCTGCCGTCGCAAGTATAAAGTACAGGTATCAGGCCGTTTTGCTTGAAAACTTTGCTGTGAACCTGAAGGTCTTTAAGTGTTTTTGTCTTCTTCTGGTCTTGTGCGAACAGGGTGCTGACAAAACCGAAAGCGAAAACCCAGGGAAACAGGGTTGCGACCCAGATCCATGTTTTGAACTTTTTCATAGAAGATGCGTTTATGGCTAATTTAGAATTCCTAAAAATAACAGCAAATTTACGAACGGGATACGCTGTTTACTACAAAACAGGATAAATAAAAGTTTTGCGAAGCGTAAAAAAAATTTTACTTTTATTTGAAAAATCTTAACCCCGTAACCATGAAATATTATGTCGCAGCAGTGCTGTTCACACTGATAAGTTTTCCGTTACTTTCACAGGGAATTGTCCCTGATACATCGCGAGAAACAAACCCGCTGATACTGCAAAAGCTCGAACAATGGAGAGACCTGAAATTCGGCTTGCTGATGCATTGGGGGACGTACAGCCAATGGGGAATCGTTGAGTCCTGGTCACTTTGTTCGGAAGATGAGCCCTGGTGCAAGCGCAATATGAAAAACTATGTTGATTATTGCAGGAAATATGAAAAATTAAAGGGAACCTTCAACCCGGTGAAGTTTGATCCTGCAAAATGGGCTTCTGCAGCAAAATATGCAGGGATGAAGTATGTGGTGTTTACCACGAAGCACCATGATGGTTTCTGCATGTTCGATACAAAGGAAACCGATTATAAGATCACCAGTCCTGCATGTCCCTTTTCAACAAATAAAAAAGCGAATGTCGTAAAGGAAATTTTCGGGGCTTTCAGGGAGAAAGGGTTCTGGACCGGGGCTTATTTCTCGAAGGCCGACTGGCACTGCAATGATTACTGGGCCGAAGAGTGGGCCACACCGAACCGGAATGTGAATTACGATATCAAGAAGTACCCTGAACGCTGGAAGAAATTCATGGACTTTACATACAATCAGATCAAAGAACTGATGAGCGGCTATGGTAAGATGGATATTCTCTGGCTTGACGGGGGCTGGGTTTGCCCGCAAAACAACCAGGATATCAATATGCCGAAAATTGCAAAGATGGCGAGAACCTACCAACCTGAACTTTTAATTGTCGACAGAACCGTTACCGGGAAGTACGAAAATTATCGCACACCTGAGCAGGAAATACCTGATAAACCTCTCGATTATCCCTGGGAAACCTGCATGACAATGGCTACCTCCTGGTCGTACGTTCCAGGAGATACCTACAAACCAACAAACAAGATTATTCATTTGTTGGTGGATATCATTGCAAAAGGCGGCAATTTTCTGTTGAACATTGGTCCATCGCCCGAAGGCGAGTATGCCGACACGGCATATGCAAGGTTGAAGGAGATCGGCGACTGGATGAAGATCAACGGGGAAGCGGTTTATAAATCACGCCCGGTGGCACCGTATAAGGCAGGAAAGGTTTGTTTTACCTCGCTGGCAGATGGAACCATCTATGCGCTTTATCTTGTGGAAGCAAACGAAAAAACGATTTCTCCAATTATAGAGATAAACGGGATCATTCCTTCAAAGGGTGGATCGGTCCATCTACTCGGGTATTCCGGAAACCTGAGCTGGAAGAAAACGGATTTGGGTTTGAGGGTGTTCATCCCGGCTACGGTCCAGAAAAAGCCACCCTGCCGGTATGCATGGGTCTTCAGGATTAAATAGCCGTATTGATCTATCCCAGGTAATTTTTTATGATCCTGTGAAGTTCGATGGGATTGAAAGGTTTTGAAATAAAGTCGTTCATCCCCGACTGGAAGATCATTTCAGCGACATCTGATTTCATGGCTGCAGTAAGCGCAATGATGGGAAGCGAAGAGAAGGGCTCCGCACCTAAACTCCGGATGGCCACAGATGCCTGGTAGCCATCCATTTCTGGCATCTGCAGATCCATTAGTACGATATCAAAATTTCCTTCTTGGACTTTCTTAACGGCAATTAACCCGTTTTCAGCAGTATCCACGTTAAGGTTCCAGTCGGCAAGGAATTTAAAGGCAATTAATTTGTTCACCTGGTTATCTTCCACAAGCAGGATTGACTGGCCATTAAATTTCGTGTAATCATAGGCCTCCCGTTTAGAGGCAACCCGTGTTCCGGATTCAGAACCCTCAGGGAACCGGATTGAAAAGCAGAATTGGGTTCCTTTTCCGGGATCGCTGATAACCTGGATTTTACTGCCATAAAGTTCAAGGAGTTTACGGGTGATCACCAGTCCGAGCCCTGTGCCGCCATATTTTCGCGTCGTCTCCGAACTCCCTTGTACGAATGATTCAAAAAGGTTGTCCAGGGTCTCCTTTGACATTCCTATCCCGGTATCCGTTACCGTAAAATCAATCATTACCTCTTTCTCATCCCGTGAATTCAGTTTCAGATCTACACTGATCGACCCCTGTTCCGTAAATTTAATTGCATTGCTCAGGAGGTTGTTGATGATCTGCGCAAGTCGCAGGGGATCCCCGACCACATTCACCGGCAGACGATCATCGATGTTTGCGTTCAAGGAGATACCTTTTTCTTTTGACCTGAAGTGCATGGTCGAAGTGATCTCTTCCATGAGGTTTTTCATGTTGAAATCAATTTGTTCCAATGCAACCTTCCCGCTTTCGATTTTATTGAAGTCGAGGATGTTGTTGATCAGTGCCAGGAGGTTTTCAGCCGAAAACCGCAATATCCTCAACTCCTCAAACTGATCCTGCCGGGGTTTGTTCCGGAGAAGGAGGTGTGCAGCACCGATTACTGCATTCAAAGGGGTCCTGAGCTCATGGCTCATGATCGACAGGAACTTCTTTTGTGCTTCCATGGCTGCTTCTGCTTTCTCCTTAGCATGCTCAAGGTTGATGTTTGCCTTTTCCAGCTCTTCATTTTTTAATAAAATGCTGGCATTCTGGACTTCTATCTTATCTTTTTGGATAACTGTTTCACGTGTTCTCTCCCTGATGAGACGTTCCAGATTTTCATTGTTTCTTATCAGTTTCTTGGTGTACCATTGGATAACAAACCAGAAAAGAGCGAAGAACGAGATCAGCAGAAGAACGATTACCCATCTTTTGGTAAACCAAATCCTGTCCACCTCGAACTTCCATTCAAGGTTGTTGCTGTACAAATAATTACCATGCTTTTTGGCACGGACAAGGAGGGTATAACTGCCGGGTTCAAGGTTGGCAAGGATAATATTTCCTGATCTCTGGACGGGCTGCCATATTGAATCCCGACCCTGGAGAAGCATTTCAACCGTGAAGTTCTCAAAAGGATAGTCGGAAACTCCTACCTTCATGGTTGCAAAGGACCTGTTATTGAAAGATATTCCTGAAGAAGTGAAAGGGATCTCTCTTTTATTATCGAGAAGAAGATTAAAGATGACTGGTTTCAGGGTTCTCCTGGGAGGAACAAGGGGAGCAGAAACCATTACCCCCGCTACCGTCCCTGCCCAGATCCTGTTTTGCCTGTCAATATGCAGGCAGCGGTAGTTGATTATTTTTGATGACATGCCTGCTCTGTCGTCGAAAGATAAAAGTTCATTGCTTGCATAAAGATGAAGCCCCATACTGTTTCCCAGCCAGATATTGTCATTCCTATCCACAGCCACAGCCTTAACGGCATTGGATGTCATCGGCCCCAGGTCGATCCGGGTGATGGAATTATTTTGATACCTGATCAGCCCGAACGAACTGCCCAGCCATAAAACGCCCTGGTTGTTGAATGTCATGTCATTGATGTTCAAATCAATGTTGTGTTCAAATTTAATGGGTTGACTCAGGTTGGTGAAGCAGTCATTCCGTTCATCAAATGCAAAAAGGTATGCAGTGTCTGCCATTCCGCCGGCATAGATTTTTCCATTTTTATCCATGCAGGTCACAAGAGGGCGGGAAGTGATGCCTTCTTTTTTTCCATAAACCCGGATAGTAAAGTCCGGTAAAATGCGGATAAGCGATGAATTTTCATCCTGGCAGGCCCAGAGATCACCTGCAGCATCTGTCATTAAATAGAAAATGGCCCGGCCCGACGAAGAAAAATTAAAACTTTTTATTACCTTTCTATTAGGACCCTCAAACCAGATGTTTGCGCTGACATCAGAATACCAGGTTCCGGCAGATGTGGGGATCACCTGAAGTATGGTAATGGCAACAGTCTTGAGCAATGAAACAGCCCCGGTTGGATAGGATTCAGCACCAGGAGTGGTAACAAAGATCTTCCGGCCCGCGTTAAAACAAACCCTGTCATCAGTAAATCCGGCAATACTCTGGATATAATCTGTTGTATAATTCAGGAAAGGAGAAGCGAAAAGATTCTGTTGCAGCAGGTATAACCCGTTATCAGAAGCGATCCAGACGCTGCTGTCAGATCCTGCAGTCATATTATTAATGTTTTTTTCCCGGAAGTCGTCCAGGTGGAAGAGAAGGTAATGATCCCCTTCTCTTTTAATATCAAACAGACCGTTAGCCCAGGTCCCGGCGTAGTAGTGGCCCGCACCATGGCTGTAAAGACAGGAAGCCTCAGGGCTTCCGGCGACCAGGGTTATGTTTTCGCATTTTCCTTTTTGATTTACCTTGAACTCTTCTATCCCGTTACGCGTGGCAAGGAGAAAGGTTTGCCGGTCGATCGCAATCGTATATTCAATGTTCGAAAGATGTTTCGGCAGGGTAACTTCGTCGAAGCGGTTTGTTGAGGGGTTGTACATGTAAACATATCCGGGCTCTGCAAAGCTGAAAAGATGGCCGTATCCGTCTTCCGCAAAGGAGAATGAGCGCTGAAAGTTATTGGTTTCGGCTTTTTCACCAGGGTAGAATGTATGAACCTTGCCGTTTTCAGAGCAATATATTTTGCGGTTATCGCCAAACCACAGCCTCTGTCTGTTATCCTCGTAACCTCCTTTGGGAAACCAGAGAAGGGAATCAACTTTCCTGACCGACCCTTTCATCAGTAATTTCGGAACGATGGGTTTGACATTACTGATGACTGAAACAACACCCAGATCGGTGGTGACAATAACCTCACCGTTCTTCCTGCATAAAACCGATTTAACGTATGGGCTTGGAAGGCTGTCGAGAAAATGTGAAAAATCATGCCCGTCAAACATAAAGAGCCCGCCATCCGTAGCCACCCAGATAAGTCCGTTTTTATCGGTTGTTACTGATTTAACCAGGGTGTTCGTCAATCCGTTGTCTTCTGCAAAACGGATGAACTTCAGGGATTGGCTCTGAGCAGGAGTTACAGGAAGGATCAGGAACAGGCAACTGAAAACCGGGGCAAACCGAAACAGGAAAAACAAAAGTATTGAACCAGGGAGGCGCTTCATCTTGGATCACGAGTTAGCCTCCAAAGTTAAAATAAACCAGAATACATTTCAATGACTTTCTTAGCCATGAATGTTCAGTTTGACAAAAAATTAAAATGGACGATATCGAAATAATCCGTATTCATCAGTTTCAGTGCCACGGAACCACTGAACCACGGAATCAATCGTGAAATATCCAGTCAATCCCGAACTTGAAAGCTGCATCCTGCATGGGATAGGTGGGAACCTGGTAGTAGCTGTGTCCCATGAAACTGGCATTAAAATGGGAATACATAACAAAAATCCGTGCACGTTGTATCTTGACATTGACAAAGACATCCATATAAAGATAATTGCCGGTCTGTTTACTATCCTGGAGGTAAAATGAACGGAGAGCCGGCATATAGGCATTGCTGTAATAGAGGGTGTTGTAGAAGAAATTAAAGCCAGGTTGCAGGGTTGCTGCTCCATGAAAAAGTTGTTGTGTAAAAACGATCGTCAGATTACCGAGGAAAGAGGGCAGGCGCAAAAAGTTTGCCCCTTGTTCAGTCTGGTAAGCAAATTGAGTTTTAAAATTAAATTTCCAAAAGTCCGCTTTCCCGTTCATGTATGCGTATAAATAACCAAACTGGTTGTTATATTGCTGTGGCTGGGCAATCGTATCGAGATAGATAAAGTTATTTATCCGGCTGACAATAACGCCCGTTTCCACATTTCTGACCTTGTATGAAAAACCTGCGCCGATCACATTTTGTTTTTTCCAGGAGAGATACCATGCGAAATTATTTCCAAAAAAATGGTCAAAGAAGTAATCCGGTTGCTGGAAACAGGAATAGACCTTAAACGAAATGGCTCCGATATTGTGTTCTGGTTTGCCCAGTATTTGTGTGAGACTTGCCTTAACAGTCAGGTCACCCTGGTTATAATCGCCGAACACGTAATCGCCATACGCATTCAGGATCAATGAGGAATAGGGACGGAAAGAGAGTTCTGCAACAGGGATAAACTGGACAAAATATTTCTTTACTGTCTGGTAACTGACCTCATTATACAGGTGGCGCAGGTGGAATTGCAACTGGAGCAAACGGTACTTCCTGTCGGCCTTGAAATTTGGATTGCTCCAGGTCAGTTCATTGACTATTTTGGTAATGGTAATTGAATCATAGGTTTTCAGGGAATCGAGGTAAATAGTGGTGTAAAATCCTGATTTGGGATTATAATCGATGTAATTCTGGATATGGCGGTTATATTCAAAGTTGTAAGTAATTCTCCCCAGTTCAAATCTTTTTCTTGTTTTTACGGTAGAATCTTTTTGAATCAGGGAGTGTGATGTAAGATCAACATAATGTTTCATGTAGAAGCCGATATCCCTGACACGGTTTACGGCATTATTCAGATTGACGGTATATATTTGCCGGTTTGTTTCGGTATTCTGTTCAAATGCAGAATCATATTTAATACCCCCGTTTTCACTGTTTCTCACCCTGTTAATGAGGAAGTTTGCAACGGAGCCATATCGTTTGTCAGGGGAAAAGTATTGCATGGTCAGATAGAAGTTGACCAGGTTGGTCCGTTGTCGTTGGTAAGCGCCCGGTGCGTTGGCTACCCTGAAGTTAAATCCCATGTTCAGGCTGTGGTAGAGGTTTCTGCTGAAAACTACCTGGAACAGATTTTCTTTTTTTGCTCCCTGGAGATATTTTAATTCGGAGAAGGTTTTAATGACCTTATAGTATCGGATGCTGTCGTTGGAGAAGAGGTAGTTGTCGAAAGTATGGATTCCGTAATCGAATCCGGTTTGATGTAAGAGAGGGAAAGGGGAGAGCGAGCGGTATGCAGATCCGATGTTTCCCAGGTTTGCATAGAAATGTGATTGTTGGAAGAGGGGGTCATAGTTTTGAAATCCATTGATACCGGTATCAGATGGAACGAGTTTAAGAGAACCGAATTTTTCAAGTTCATTTGTAAAATAGGATACCTGGGAGGAATCGGTTTTATGTTTATTTTTCCTCAGGGAATCAGCAGGGAGTGTAAGTGACAATGATTGAAATGCAATTAGTTGCAGAATGAATATCCACAGGAACCGGGTATATGGATTCGCTTGCATTTGTTGTGGTAAAAGGTTTAGGTAAAAGTAAAAAAAAATCCCGACCAGTGGGTCGGGATTTAAAAAAGATCGGCGACGACATACTCTCCCGCATTGTGGTGCAGTACCATCTGCGCTGGTGGGCTTAACTTCTCTGTTCGGAATGGGAAGAGGTGAACACCACCGCTAAAGTCACCGTAAGAACTTCAGCAAGGACACGACATGTCGTGTCCCAACAATAAGATTTGACATATTGATGAAAGAAAATACGATGTTTTGAGAATAATCAACATTGTGTTTAGAAAAAAGCTTACGGGTAATTAGTAATACTCGGCTAAGCCATTACTGGCTGTACACCTGTATCCTATCAACGTCATGATCTATAACGACCCTTAAAGGAAGTCTCATCTTGGGCTGAGTTTCGTACTTAGATGCTTTCAGCACTTATCTCATCCAGACGTAGCTACTCTGCGATGCAGCTGGCGCCACAACAGATGCACTAGCGGTCTGTCCAACTCGGTCCTCTCGTACTAGAGTCAGGTGCCCTCAAACTTCCAACGCCCACAACAGATAGGGACCGAACTGTCTCGCGACGTTCTGAACCCAGCTCACGTGCCACTTTAATCGGCGAACAGCCGAACCCTTGGGACCTTCTTCAGCCCCAGGATGTGACGAGCCGACATCGAGGTGCCAAACCACTCCGTCGATATGAGCTCTTGGGAGTGATCAGCCTGTTATCCCCGGAGTACCTTTTATCCTTTGAGCGATGGCCCTTCCATTCGGAACCACCGGATCACTATATCCTAGTTTCCTACCTGTTCGACTTGTTGGTCTCACAGTCAAGCACCCTTGTGCTATTGCACTCTACGCATGGTTACCAAGCATGCTGAGGGTACCTTTGAAAGCCTCCGTTACGCTTTTGGAGGCGACCACCCCAGTCAAACTACCCACCATGCACTGTCTCCCGTTAGGGATTAGGCGCCAGATAAACAAAGGCTGGTATTTCAACGTTGACTCCACGAATCCTAGCGAACCCGCTTCACAGTCTCCCAGCTATCCTACACATTGTTTATCCAGAGTCAATGCAAAGTTATAGTGAAGGTTCACGGGGTCTTTCCGTCCCGTTGCGGGTATCCGGCATCTTCACCGGAACTACAATTTCACCGAGCTCATGGCTGAGACAGTGCCCAGATCGTTACACCATTCGTGCAGGTCGGAACTTACCCGACAAGGAATTTCGCTACCTTAGGACCGTTATAGTTACGGCCGCCGTTTACTGGGGCTTCAATTCAAAGCTTCGCATTGCTGCTAACCTCTCCTCTTAACCTTCCAGCACCGGGCAGGTGTCAGGCCATATACGCCTAGTTCCTTAGCCATGATTCACTCGAGCACCTTTGGATACTCTCCTCGACCACCTGTGTCGGTTTCCGGTACGGGTGGCAAATACCTGAAGCTTAGAGGTTTTTCTTGGAAGTTTGGTTACGGTCATTATCCGTTTGTCCGAAGACTCACGGTACTATCGGGTTTTAGCAGATTTGGTGGATTTGCCTGCCAAATCTATACCTACGCCCTTCAACGTACTATTCCGTCAGTACGCAGACCTTTCACTACTTCGTCACCCCATCGCAGTATTCGCCAGTATAGGAATATTAACCTATTGGCCATCGGTATCTCCTTTCGGATAAACCTTAGGACCCGACTAACCCTGATCCGATTAGCGTTGATCAGGAAACCTTGGTCTTTCGGTGTGCAGGTTTCTCACCCGCATTATCGTTACTTATGCCTACATTTGCTTTTCCAGTCGCTCCAACACACCTTACGGTGCATCTTCGCTGCAACTGGAATGCTCCCCTACAAATACCGATTTTCATCGGTAGTCCATAGCTTCGGTAATATGCTTAATGCCCGATTATCATCCACGCCCGATCGCTCGACTAGTGAGCTGTTACGCACTCTTTAAATGAATGGCTGCTTCCAAGCCAACATCCTAGCTGTCAAAGCAATCAGACTTCGTTAGATCAACTTAGCATATATTTGGGGACCTTAGCTGATGGTCTGGGTTATTTCCCTCTTGGCACAGGACCTTAGCACCCTATGCCTCACTCCTGGATATATGTCATAGTATTCGGAGTTTGTCAGGATTTGGTAGGCGGTGAAGCCCCCTAGTCCAATCAGTAGCTCTACCTCTATGACACTCAACTCCAAGGCTGCCCCTAAAGGCATTTCGGGGAGTACGAGCTATCTCTCAGTTTGATTAGCCTTTCACCCCTACCCACAGATCATCCAAACACTTTTCAACGTATACTGGTTCGGTCCTCCACTCCGGTTTAACGGAGCTTCAACCTGTCCATGGGTAGATCACAAAGTTTCGCGTCTACCCCCTCTGACTGAATGCCCTATTCAGACTTGCTTTCGCTTCGGCTCCACCCGTAAACGGGTTTAACCTTGCCAGAGAGGAGTAACTCGTAGGCTCATTATGCAAAAGGCACGCCGTCATCCCGATAAATCGGGACTCCGACCGGTTGTAAGCAAACGGTTTCAGGTTCTATTTCACTCTTCTGTTCGAAGTACTTTTCACCTTTCCTTCACAGTACTTGTTCACTATCGGTCTCTCAGGAGTATTTAGCCTTACCAGATGGTGCTGGCTGGTTCCCGCAGGATTTCACCGGTCCCGCGGTACTCAGGATACTGCTAGGTAGTAAATTTGTTTCGTTTACGGGACTATCACCCCCTATGGTCTAACTTTCCAGAAATGTTCTACTACAAATTTACAGTCCACATTGCAGTCCTACAACCCCAATCTTGCCGTAACAAGGTTGGTTTGGGCTAATCCCTTTTCGCTCGCCACTACTGGGGGAATCACTATTGTTTTCTTGTCCTCCGGTTACTAAGATGTTTCAGTTCGCCGGGTTAGCTTCCTGATTACTCAGGATTTCCTGTCTTCAACAGGATGGGTTGCCCCATTCGGAAATCTCCGGATCAAAGGTTATTTGCACCTTCCCGAAGCTTATCGCAGCTTATCACGTCCTTCATCGCCTCTGAGAGCCAAGGCATCCACCGTTTGCTCTTATTTACTTTTTTTCTAATTCCTGCAGAGCTTTTGCGACCCTGCAAGAGGATATAATGTCAATTAATAACTAACTGTCGTATTTTCTTTCAATATGTCAAAGAACATTGAGGTTTACTGGAGGCTGGTTTGGGGAGATGTTCGTCACACCCACACCCACACTCAAACCCACACCCTCTTCGTGGAGAATAAGGGAGTCGAACCCTTGACCCTCCCGGTGAAAGCCGGGATGCTCTTCCGTTGAGCTAATTTCCAATCTAAATTAAAGAACAATCTTATTATGCAATACTTGTGGAGAATAAGGGAGTCGAACCCTTGACCCCCTGCGTGCAGGGCAGGTGCTCTGACCAACTGAGCTAATTCCCCAAAATCGATCTTGTAGTCCCGGGCAGAGTTGAACTGCCGACCCCTACATTATCAGTGTAGTGCTCTAACCAACTGAGCTACGGGACTGAATCGAATTACGAATTACGAATTACGAATTACGATTGTTAAACGATCATCGCGATTATAATGAGTAACCGTTAATCCTCTAGCTCTGGTGGTAAGTACACTGAGCTCGTTTTGGGCTGACGCAAGGTCAGTAATAAATAAATGAAGTAAAGCAAGTAGCAAATATCATCCCGGAATGAATCCGGGAAGAGTAAACCTTTCTCTAGAAAGGAGGTATTCCAGCCACACCTTCCGGTACGGCTACCTTGTTACGACTTAGCCCCAGTCATTGGTTTTACCCTAGGCGACTCCTTACGGTTATCGACTTCAGGTACCCCCAACTCCCATGGCTTGACGGGCGGTGTGTACAAGGCCCGGGAACGTATTCACCGGATCATTGCTGATATCCGATTACTAGCGAATCCAACTTCACGAAGTCGAGTTGCAGACTTCGATCCGAACTGAGACCGGTTTTTGAGATTAGCATCCTGTCACCAGGTAGCGACCCATTGTACCGGCCATTGTAGCACGTGTGTAGCCCTGGACGTAAGGGCCGTGCTGATTTGACGTCATCCCCACCTTCCTCACTACTTGCGTAGGCAGTTTCTCTAGAGTCCCCAGCATGACCTGATGGCAACTAAAGATAGGGGTTGCGCTCGTTATGGGACTTAACCCGACACCTCACGGCACGAGCTGACGACAACCATGCAGCACCTCGTAGGATGCTCCGAAGAGAAATGCCGTTTCCGGCACGATCATCCTACGTTCTAGCCCAGGTAAGGTTCCTCGCGTATCATCGAATTAAACCACATGCTCCTCCGCTTGTGCGGGCCCCCGTCAATTCCTTTGAGTTTCAACCTTGCGGCCGTACTCCCCAGGTGGATTACTTAATGCTTTCGCTTAG
>JAPLDH010000019.1 GCA_026391355.1 Bacteroidota bacterium
AGGATGGTTCAATTGGTTGATTGAAAAAACAGATTTTCAAAGAGCGAGTAAAGTACGGTCAGCTAAAGGCCTTCTTGTTCACGTATTTGGCAAATTGGCTGCCGCTTTTATTTATTTGATTTTTAACCCTTGATTCACATTATTAACTAATTCTACTTTGGCGAAATCAAGGTATCCGGCTTCAATTCTTTCTTTCAGTTCGGTAACCCGGCCGGTTGAATTGTCTTTTTGCGAGTAGCTGATGAAGAGGTCGTAGGGCATAGATTTTTAGTTTTTCAAAAATATTTATCAGTTAATTTTGCACTTACTGATCCAAATCAGAGAACTTACAAACACAATCATTGAATCTAAGTATTTTTCGTCACTCAAAGAATTTGATGTCGGAGGAATGACATTCGGGGCAGTGCTACATGATTGCTAAAATTTGAAAGAATAAAAGTAGTTGTTTTCTTGAAAAATCAATACAAAAAGCCCAATAACCACAAAGGAATCCTGTTATGATGCCCGATTTCGATGTCATCCTGGAAGACATAACAATTATCATAATCTCTGACTTGTCTGGTATCTTTACTTTTTCCTCCGATTTCGATAACGAATTTATTATCCACCAGAAAGTCAGCCTTTTCGTGCAGAAAAACCTCATGAGTTGTTGATAGTTGGTTTAAAGCAAAGGTTTTCCTTAGGTTCCCGGTATTTACAATTTCATGGTTTAGTGCAAAAAACAAGTTCGGGTTATCAAGAAATATTTTATCGGGTTTTTGTAATCGGCTTAAGTACCTTTCGGGTTGATTGACAAGCTTTATCATTCTTGCTTTCTCGAGATATTGAAAATATTGCAACACTGTCTGTCGGTGTAAACCTGTTTTCTAGCTGATTTTTGAAATATTGGGTTTAAATGGGACAGATGCAGCAATTACTTTTAACAGCGTTAACATTTTTTTGCTCTGGGCGGTATCAAAATCTTCAATAAACCTTAAATCAGTTTCCATTACAGTTCGGATGATCTGTTCAAGTGTAGCAAAATAATCCCGGTCCGGTTCCAAAAAATAGGGATAAAATCCACTTCTCAAGTAGGATAAAAAATGTTTTAATACCGGAATTTTTTTGATGATCCCTGAAGCAATTTCTGTATGATCCCGGAAAATTTCAGTTAATGGATATGTTGACAATGAAATGATATCCGCCATGAGCAGATATTCCCTGAAAGAGAGCCCCGTCATTTCATACATTAATGCCCTGCGACTTAAATCGGCCTCCTGTTTTGTCAACTCAATGATGGAAGACCCTGAGAAAACCAATTTCAATTCTGGTATGGAATCATAAATATTCTTTAATTCCCTTGCCCAACCGGAATATTTATGGACTTCATCCATATAAAGATATTCTCCTCCGTTTTTCCTGAAGGTATCAGCCAAATCATAAATACGATGATCGGCAAAATAAAGATCGTCAAGACGAACATATAAAACCTCATGCCCCTCTTTTCCAAATTGTCGTAATTTTTGAAGTAATAAGGTAGTTTTTCCTGTGCCCCTGGCACCAAAGATACCGTTCATCCTCCAATCCCAGTTGATATTTCCGATCACATCCCGTTGATATGGATAGTGAACAGACTGAATGCTTTTATTGGATTTTTCAATAAGCTTTTCCATTGTTTATCAGAGTATTGAAAATAATTATTGTCTTATAGGTGATTTGAACCACCAAAGCTAAGCATATTTTGGTTGTTCTAACCACCATTATAAGCATTTCTCGTCTTTTGCTTTGACTATTAATGTTTTATGTAGTTTATTTTTTTTGCTCTTTCCCTTCAAATAAGTGCGAACCATATTGGTTTTGGTCATTCCATAGCACGGATTCTCAGGTTGCGATTGAGTTCCTCGATGCGTTCGATCACATTATTCAGTATTGCTATATCACAAACTTAAAATAATATTATTAATTTTTTCACCTCAACCCCCTGCAGGGGATGAGGTGCATGGTAAATTCCCCGGGGCTTGCCCCGGAATTCGGGTCCATGGCTCTGCCCTGGGGTTCATACCAATTGATTTCATTAAAAATTAACCGAAAAAGGTTTGCGTACTATTAAATTGTGTCATATCTTTAATCCAATTTTCGTGAAGTACTTAACCGTTAATGCAGTGAATTTTATGAGTAATGATGTTTTTATCAGTTATTCATCGATCGACGAAAAGATCGCAAAGCGGATCTGTACCCAGCTTAAGGAAGCGGGAATAAGATTTTGGCTCTCATCTGCAAGCATCAAAGCAGGTGAAAAATTTCCGCAGCAAATAATCCGTGCACTCAATAATTCAAAGATTTTCCTTCTCATTTTCTCATTCCATTCAAACCGGTCAAAATATGTTTTACGGGAAATTGAAAGAGCCGTTCATAAAAATATTCCCATCATTCCTTTTAAGATAGAAGAGAATTTCAACCTTTCTGAAGAAATGGAGTTCTTTCTCATGGTGACCCAATGGTTTGAAGCATATGAACCACCGCCGGTTGATGAACACATCGACGAATTGATCACTGTGATCAAATCGATTCTCGATATAAAGAAAGTACCTGAAGATACGGATCCTCAATTTCCAGCCGGAAATGATGACCCGGGGAAAAGGGAAACGATCAAGGTGTATTTGGAGGAAATCTCACCATGAAAAAACTTATTCTTTTTTCCATTCTCCCGGTTTTCCTTATGGTTTTTCTCTCCGGGTGTAGCAGCCACAATAAAGGCCAGAAATCCAAAGAGGAGCTCCGTTCAATGGCTGACAGCATTACCAAAGATATCGGCAACGTCAGTCAGATAAATTCCGGGGAACTGGATAAGAAAAGCAAAGAAAACGATAAACGGGCAATAGATCTCATCGGGTATTTAATTGACCTGATCAAGAAAGGAGAAAACCGTAAGGCTATTGATATTGATTTCAATTCGCTGGAAGTCACGCAGCAAAAAGAGGCGATCTTCAGGATCATACTTAAAAAAGAGGGACAGGATAAAGAAGTATGGATTAAAACAGCCGAAGTGATCGACAGGAAAACGTATGATGTTGGACGCGAATTAATGGAAGTAAGAAAGCAGATACTATCTGAAAACAGGGATGTTATCGATGAAAAGAAGGTAAACGATAAAAATATCCCTGAATGCCCTCATCCGGTACTCCAAACCATTTCAGCAAAAACAGTGATGGTTTGTGCGAAAAGCAAGATAGAAGTTGCAAAGACAAAGCTGATTACGGCGGGATAAATACGTTGTTTACAGTTTTGACAGCGCTTGTTATCTCTTTGAAGGAGCAATCTGATTTGGAAGAACAGAAAAGATTCCGTTTCCTTTTCTGTTCGGCATAAATTTTACGGTAATGATTCAAGAAAAATGAAAAATAACAGCACAATCGGATCAAGCTTTTGGCATTACCTGCTATTGCCCACCTGCTTGATTATTATTTTTTTAGGTACGTGGGGTGTGTATGAGGTAAACGGGAACCATATCTGGAATGCTCTCTACTCTGCGATTCAAATGTTCACAAATGAAACCAACGATTTTAACGTCCATGAGTGGAAGATTCTTATTGCCAGATTTATCGCTGCCCTCCTTTTTGGAATTGTCGTAATTTATGGTATTATGCATGTAATGCAGAAAGACTGGCGGGAGAAAATTAAAGTAAGATTTAAAAAAGATCATGTTTTAATCCTTGGATTAGGAAAAATAGGGTTTCTGCTTGGATCAGAACTGGCCAGATCAAAGAATAAACTGATCATCATTGACAGTAATGAAGCGAATGATAATATTTCAGAATTAAGAAAACTGAAAGCATTTATCATTCTTCAGGATATATTTAAAAATCGCGGGCTTCTAAACAGGGTAGCCAAAAATGCCAAAAAAATTATTGTTTCGACAGGAGATGATGAAAAAAACATTGAGATAGTCAATTTTTTATCCCGGGTTCCTTTTGTGAAGAGTATCGATTGCTTCGTCCATATCGATAAGCCAACCAACAGTATTGTTTTTAAAGATCATTTGAAGCCTGTTGGGTTAGAGAACAACCTCAATATTTCTGTTTTTAGCATTACTCAGTCAACCGGTCAGTATATATTTGACACCTACCGGCCCGATCATGGCCTTGAAACCTATGATAGGGACTTTTCTATTGTTGTTATTGGGTTTACTCAAACAACAGAGCATTTTATATTGGAGAATTTTATACTTAGCCAGTTTCCCGGTATAAAACTTACGATCTATTTGGTGAATCCAAATCCTGATGAAATAGAAACCCTCCTTGATTTCAAATATCCTTATTTATCAAAATTTTTAAATATTATTCATCTCAGGCTGGAAGATCAGACTTTTTATAACAACCCTTTTTTAGTCTTTGATCCCGGGAAATTGGAGAAAATCAATCTTCTAAAAACAGCAAGGATCCTATCTTTTTATATTTTCAATGATGACGATGGAACTGTTATGAATTATGCTGTTTCAGTAAAACAACTTTTATATTCGGAGTTTGGTGATAACAGGTCAATTCCAGTAATCGCCTGTTTAACAGAGAATTCATCAATTTACAATCTCGTTGCTAATAATTATGGTTTACAAAAGAACAACGATAAGATTGATTCCTTAAAACAACATCTTGAGGAGGAATTTAATATTAAAATCGTTCATACCTTCAGTGATGTCTGTACAATACCCAGGTTTATCGAAGAAAATGAGATAATTGATTTGATGGCAAGGATCATCAATTATTTCTATTTTGTTAGTTATGCTTTAGGAAATATCCTTTTTGAAGAGTTGAATCTATTAATTGAAAAGGAGCTAAAAGTTTCTGAAACAGAGAAAATAACCGCTCCTCTTTATCAGCTTATTAACGGAAAAATGGAATTCTGGGAAAAGGATCCACAAAACGGAGTTACAGATTTCCCTTCTGCTCTGAATAAATTCATTCTGGAAATCATCAATAACCTGGTAAAGAACTTTCCGGATATTAAAGTTCTTTCAGATTCAAATGAAAACCCATTAAACCAGATAGAAAAAAGAATTTTCGTCGATCTTGCGGAACAACTAAAGATAAATGAAACAGATTTACACGATTTGTTATATATGAAAATTTCAATCGAAATGAGATGGCATTGCTTGTCGGATCGTTTAAAAGATTCAAACCGGTATGCAGCCCGTCATCATGAGATAAAAAACAAAGCATATCAACAAAACAAAAATATTCCGGCAATATCCTATATCGAACATAACCGATGGTTCGCAGAGAAGATGGTATTTAATTACAGATATGGGGAATATCCGGGTATCCCTGTTGAAACATTAATGTCTGGCGATAAAGAAAAAATTAATATAGCAATGGCTGAGAATAAAGAACGCAACAACCTCTTAAAAGACGAATTAAAAATTCATGATCTTCTCATTGATTCATCACTTTTGAAAACTGAAGACAAAAAGAAGGACTATGACCTTTTCTTACTGATTGATCTGCTGGAACAAGTAAAAAACTTCCCAAAACAATCCCTATGAAGAAAATAGCCATATAAAGATTATTTCCTTTTATAAATCTATTACAACTACCTAAATAATAGATTATCAATATTTTCAACTAATATGCAAGTGTTTTATGATATTTTTGCTTGCTTTGATTCATTTACAATCGTTGTTTTTCTTGCTTCCATTATGAAATTACAAAATATCTTGCAACTTTTTCATGTTCTCAGCGTGTTCATTCAATCCTTTATTTTGCAAAAGGATCAGCAAATTTTTCATCGCTGTTTCTGGCGGTTTATTTATGAACGCAGCAATAAGGAAGTTCAGGTTTATCCTGGTTTCATTGGTCAACGGGTGATTGATCCCCAATATAGCAGTACGCCCGGCAAATGCTTCCTCATACGTTTCCCTGGCCTCCTGGAATTTTCCGTTGTACCATAATATTTCAGCAAGATTGTTTAATGCTGTCAGAGTTACTAAATGAAGCGGGCCAAGATGGAATCTTGTTCCCTCAATGGTATCTCTTATTATTTTTTCAGCTTTTTCCACCTTGCCTAACCTGATATTGCAAGTCACAAGATTAATTTGAATGATCCACGAGTCTTCGCATGATTTTTTAAAATTATTCAAATATACTGGTAATGCCTTCTTAAGCAACGATTCAGCCTCTGAATACTTCTTTGCATGATAATATGCCGTCGCTAAATTGTTTCTCCGGATTGCAATAATAAGATCATTCTCAGGATAGAGATGAAGTGCTAATTCATAGGCTATACGTGCCAGGTTTCCGCTTTCATCTTTCTCTCCTGAAACAACAAAGAAATGTCCAAGCTCATTTATGGCAAGTTCAAATCTCTTTGATTTCCCGAGTTCCTTTTCCCATTCAGCGATGGCCAGTTTATAGGAAGGCACCATGTCCCTTTTTTCTTTTGGAATAGTCTCCCAATATCGCCATAATTCATAACGATTAATTTTTGAAAGACCTAAAAAGAAATCAAGGTTTGTCAGCATATCTATCAGCTTTCCATACATTCCGGCTTCACTCAGTTGCCATGGCAGTTCGACAATTTTCCTCATATTCAGACTATCATCCTTACTGGTTTTATCCAGATAAAGAGGTTTTCCTGAGAAATACCCCGCGAGTGTTTCATGATATCTTTGTCTGATCCTGCTCATATATCGTGTGTCATTTGTTCAGGTTTCATTTTTTCAGTATGCCAATATTATCCCATTTCTCAGCTTTTGTTTGCATTTTGAGTTAACAGGGTGTTGTCCAGTCCCTCATCCTGCAAATTAAGGCCTTTCTGGATTCTATTCAACTGTTCGCCACTCAGGTCGTCTAAAAACCCGGCTGCAAGCATCATGCGATGACAGATCCTGTTCTCCTGGTTCCGGTAACTCTCCACCAAGCGATAGAAGCCTGAAAGCTCTCCCGTTTTCGGATTATGTCGCATGCCCGATCTGAAATACATGCCCGAAAAGTACTTACTTTAAACTTCAATGTCAATACCACCCTGAACACTACAAACCAAGGGTTAATAAACATCATCATTGATTATGAACAAAATAGCGATTAATAATCGTAGAAATTATCCGCTTATAATATAAAATACCCCGAATTTAACAGGTTTTTTATGAAATATTAACAATCGGAGAGGGTCTATCTGCAAAATGGGTTAAAACATTGAATATAAACCTGGAATTACTATTTCCCGTAGGTGAACATCCGGATAGGAACCCGGAACTTTTTTTTGACGACCAGCCGGCCGAATCCCTGATTTACCACACGGAAGCCATAGTAGAACCTTCTCCCGCCGATATCACAATACAGCAGCACGGTCTGGGAAAATTATTGGACACGCTGTTTATATATACATCTTAACTTTGTAAAATTCCTGAATTGAAAAAAACCAGCAACCCATGGAAGATGTTGAAAAATTAAAAAATCTTGTTTTGGCGCCATACATCATCAAAGCCACAGCGCTTATCGGTAACCCGAGGAATGTTGGAGGGAACGCCTTTCGGCATGGTCTCGCCACATTTGCCATTCTTCTTGATTATAAACTGTTTGACGATTATATTTTGCTGAAGGCTGCGGTGATTCACGACCTTATTGAGGATGTCCCTGAAACCAACCAGGATGAGCTCCGGCGCATCGACGACCAGGCCAATGACGTTGTGAACCTCGTGCTTGAGGTGACCAGGATGAAAGGAGAGTCAAAGCCTTCATTCCTGAACAGGATACTGCAGAAAGGCTCCCGCAAAGCCAAGATCCTCAAAGTTGCCGACAGGATCAGCAACCTGACCGATCTGCATCGCGACGACTACCCCAAAAAGAAAATGCTCTCCATACTTGACGATTCCGAGAAATACATCCTCCCCATGGCCATGGAGGTGAACAAGAACATGGCCATCGAACTCAAAGACCTGATCGACAGGCGAAGGAAAAGGTTGAATTTTTTAAAGTATCCGGAGTTTTTGTAGAAATTGAGAGACCTAAGATATCTTATCAAACAATCTTTTCCAGAATGGTTTGGATGGTTTAATATCGTAACATAGGTTAATAAAATTCAGTCTTTCCAAAAACACATGTTCGAGTCTTTTGCTGAAATCCAGTTGGTTGTTTTTATTAAATGTCTTTGAGATCATTTCTGTAATGTCGTTATTTTCTTCATTTGGTTTTTCACCAGATGTAATAATAGCGAATCCAAAAATAAACAACAAATCAGTTTGTAGTTGTAGATCTTTCTTTGCCCCAAAAGCTAATGGATAAGCTATCAGCCATTTTTTCTTTTCAATAGTATTATCAAATTTGCTGAGATAATTTGCATAACCCGGATATTTCAGGTTTTTATCTTCAAGCAATTTCATTAATTCTCTTTTATTCTTTTCCTGAATATTTTGAATCAATCCAGGTAGTGCACCTTCCACTATTGGAAAACTTTTCAGGTTTTTCAAGTTTTCTGAATCATTTATTGCTACTAAAAGAGCCAGGAGAAGATCATAGTTTAGCTGCGATGCGGTTTTTTTTTCTTTTTCTAAAAGATAGAGGTTTGCCTGCGAAACGATTGCTTCAAGTTTTATTAAAACAGGTTTGATTTGCCAGGTCTGATGAACCGAAGGGTCCAAAAGTAATTCAAGCAGGGCAAGGATTTCAGATTCAGTTTTGTCATTAGGAACATTATCTATAAAAGAAAAAAGAAGCTGGAAAAAAAGAATACGAACTTTGACAACTGTGGATGCTTCTTCAATCAATTGAAGAGCCTTCCCTAATTCATTACGTGCCTCCTCCAATTTTTTCTGCATCAGAAAGATACGTATGAGTTCACAATGAATTCTTGTTTTTTCATAATTGTCAGCAGAGTTACGGCGTAATAGCCGCTCTGCTTCTAAATAGTCTCCTTTCTCAAATAATTCATCGACCTTTTCCTGAAGTTCATCATATATGGATGAGATTTTATCTTGTTCCCTTTTATTTACAAGAGAATTTAAGTTCCCTTTTTTACCGATGATTTTTTCATTTGCGATAATTTCAGTGTGTTCTAAAGCCTCTGATGATTCTGTATCCCCGGCAATAAAAGGATTAAACTTCAATTTTTCGCCGCAAGCTGGACAATTGCCAATCAATCCTGGATTTTCCCAGGCTTCATCCGGTAACTCCAGACATGGCGATTGTTCTGGCTTTAATTTTACCTTGTTGTTAATGTTCAGAATTTCTGTCAGGACTGATCTTGATGGTTCAAACCGATGACCACACAGGATACAATCAGCAATTGGTTCAGTGAATTGTTTTGATTCAAAATTCCATATTCTTTTTATTGTTACAATGCAGGTTCCATTGAACATAAACCTATGACTTCCATTTAGAATGAGAATGTTGTCAGATGCTTCTCTTCCAACTAAACTTCTTTGAGAGAAAAAAATGCAATTGATATTTGAATCAGTGAAAAATTGATGTAGTTTTTTCCCACTCACTAAATCCCAGATACAGGATTCTTCCCTGGACCAGGTGACTAACCTTTTTCCATCTGGGGTAACCTTAAGTCCGCTGATTCCTGAAGAATGACCTTTGATCGTGTTGATGATATTCCCGGAATTAAGCTCCCATATAATACAAAGTTCACCAATTGAGGAAACCGCTTTTCTACCGTCAGGAGTAACGACAACTTTATTCACGGAAGAAGTTTCTGTTTTGCAGCTACTTATGACTTGTCCAGTAATCAAATTCCAAACTAAACCTGAAACTGCCGTCTTTCCATCTGGTGTCACATCCAAGGTGCGAATATGATGGCCTTTAACATTTATGTTTTTTATCGGGTGTCCATTTGATATTCTCCAGTAATTTACAAATAATTCAAGGTCATCCCAGGAAATAGCCTTATCTCCTGAAGGTAAGATCACATAAGGATTTTTATTCTGCGTGCATCGTACAAGACTATTAAATAATTGTCCTGTGCTCAAGTTTAGGACAATAAAGTTATCTGCAGAAGATAAAATTGCTCTATTACCATCAGGAGTGATTGCCATTGAATCGACTAGCCCTATATGTTCTTTGATTATCTTAACTGCCTTTCCAGTCAATAATTCCCAAATAATAACTTCATTCGAAGCGTAGGTAATCCCATATTTCCCGTTAGGAGTAATGGCTAAAGTATTGACATCTGCAGAATGTTCATGGAGCTTATGAAATGGAATTCCAGTAGTTATGTCCCAAACCAAGACGGTATTTTCAGTCGAGCCTGAGATTGCTTTTTGACCATCTGGGGCAATGGCCATTGGTCTATTTTCATGAAAATAAAAATACTTATTAATTTGAACTACAGGTTGTTTTGTGGTTAGATCCCAAAAAATGCAATGGTTATCCCTGGAACCTGAAAAAACCCTGGTCCCGTCAGCAATGAAAACTGCTGAGGTGATTTCGGAACCATGACCTTTAAGCGTGTTGATTGGTTGGTTAGATATTAAATCCTAGATTATTAGGTCATGCCCGGAGCTTGAAATTGCGAATTTTCCATCAGGAGTTATATCAATGGCTTGGATATCGGTATTGATTGAATTTTGACGACTAATAAGATGACCGGAAGTAAGATTCCATACTTCATATTCCTTCCCGCAGCCGATAATCACCTGATTTCTAACGTAGCATATTGACAGGTAATTACCCCAATGGTTAATACTGAATCTTTTTTCCTTTCCTGTTTTTAAATTCCAGATAATGCATTCGTTGCCATAAATACAACCAGCCATTTTTTTGTCATTTGAGATTGCCACAGCAGTGATATCACTGGCAGGAGTCCTTTCAAATTCGAATTTTTTTATGAAAGATCCAGTAGTCAAGTCCCAGTAAATACATTCATGAAAATATCCCGAGAATGCCCTTTCTCCATCAGGAGTGATGGCCACATCACTAATGTCTTTATGCTCCTTGAGTGTAAAGATGGGTCGCCCAGTAATCAGGTCCCAAAGAATACAGGTTCCGTCACTGGAACCAGAAATTCCTCTTGTCCCATTTGGGGTCACAGCTACTGAACAAACCCTATTTTCATGCCCTTTCAGACGATAAATAATTCTCGGTATAGGTTGCCATGGTGGTCGTGATGGAGTCGATCGTAAAACAAGATTTTTTAAAATTTTATCAGGTGCGTTTGTTGCAGCATCACCAACTGGACCGCAATCATAGTTATTCCAAGCCTGTTGAATGGCCAATCCCTGTAATTCATGTGCATATTTTTGCAAGTTACCGGCTTCTTTTCCAAGAAATTTATTAAAAGATTTCAATACATCTAACCGGGTCAGGCTGGTTCTTAAACGTTCAATTTCTGCGTTAAGTGTATCATCGCTCCAGGGGGGAATACTCTCAGGTATATCCAAAACAGAGATTTTCCCTTTTGCGCATGATACCAGGTCTTTAACATATTTGTCAATGCGGGCCTGCCGTTCATTTTCTTTCTTTTTATTTTCCTGGTTATCAGGAATGACATTCAATACTTCATTAAAATCTTCAACTAGTTCATAGGTCATCTTTGCAGCAGCCTTCGCCTGAATAAAATCAAGGTCACATAAAGTTGAAGTTACCTCATCCCACATCTCCCCCTTGGTTTGCTGCCACGGCTGTTCAACGAGTTTGCGGGTGTTTGGTTTCTTTTGAGACGGTTCGTCGAGATAAAGTGGTTTATCTGAGAAATACCTGGAAAGGGTTTTGTGATATGTGAGGTTCATAGAAATAAATAGTTAGTATTAAACACCCTCGGGTGCTGCGCACACCAAGGGGTTTTCAGTTAAACCCGGCGGTGTCTGAAAGACCCGCCGGTGTTTAATTAAAACCATCATTCAATTTTTACTGATCATTACTTTACTGACAAATTTACAAATCTTCTTTCTCTCCATAACCACATAATAAGCTCCCTGTGGGAATCCTTTGGCGGAGAAGGAAAAAGAATTCTTGCCCTGGGATGATCCTTCCCTGATCAATGCAATTTTCTGTCCCTTCGAATCAACCAGGAATATCGTAAATGAATCCTGTACAGTGAGTTGAAATTTAATCGCGATAGAATTTGTTGCTGGATTGGGGAACACCTTCATCCACACTCCGTGGGTAAGTCGGGTCGAATCAGGATCGTGAATCCCTGTTGTACAAGGCCGTGATCCACTCATTCTGTTCGTTCCATTGCTGTTCCTGCGTCAACGGGAGCCTGACACCGACAGCGGTAGGATCAAGGTTTGGAGCAATGGATTTCAAAAGGGTTGAAACATGACGAAATGCATCCACGTATTCCTGTGGTGTTCCGCCGTACGGGTACCAGGTTCCGTTCATCTCATGGCCGAATACAATGTAAATAGTGTTGTTGAAAGCCGCACAGGAATCAGCGAACAACAACAGGGAGGCATCTCTGCTACCGTTTGAATAATTGATCAGCCCGTCGAGCGGCATAAGGAAGAATACCGGTTTGGCCCCAAGGGAAGCTAGCGTATCAGCCCAATCCCAATGCGAAGAGTTGAGCAGGTCACTGTCATTGCCGGCATCCACATACCTGGAAAAACAATAATGGGTTTTACCGTAGAGTGCATTAAACCCGGTCGGGGAAATGCAGGAACTGTCAACCGTTCCACATCCCAGGTATGCACCTATGTAACATCCATTTATGGGTTGTGCCTGCGTTGGCAGAAAAAAAAAGAATGAAAACAAATAGAGAACAACAAACAATAATACTGACCTGTTTAAAATGTATTTAGATAACATTTGAAAAGAGTTTATGACAAACATAATGAATAATTTGTGAAGAGGATCCTATTCAAGGTGTTTTTTTACGTTCAACATGACTCAAATTCATAGGAGGGTTGATTCCATTGCTTGGTAATGAAGGATAAAATAATGGTGTGATATGGAAAATTAATGGTAGTGTAAAAATAGGAAAAAATATTATGTCTTTACAAGCGTAGCTTTTTTCTAAAGGGTTGTGGATTCGAATCCGGGAATATGGGAATGACGGATCCGGGTTAAAACATCCGGTGAAAAACAGGATTGAAATATGGTCATTTAGAGATAAAATATTCCTTTCTATCCTTTATCTTTTTTTTGGTTAGACTCATGTATTAATATTGCAAAATTATAATTATTGATATACTTTACTATTTCATTTGCAGTTATTGTTCTATGAAAACTCATTAAAATCATGAAAACTATGAAAAAACTCATCTTGTTATTGTTTGTAGCCATGGTTGCTTTTTCCTGTTCCAAAAATAAAACAGCCACGGTAACAGAAAACAACCTGAACCTCTCCGATTTGCCAGTCACCATCACAAGCTATGTTGCTGACAATTATCCTGATGCAACGATCTACCAGGCAGTTAAACTGGAAAATAGTCCTGCACAATATGTAATTACACTGAATACAGAGGAAGAACTGGCCTTTGATAAGGTCGGGAATTTCCTTGGCGATGGCAGTAAATTTCCGGGAGGGCCTGATGGTCCAGGATGTCCTGGAGATTCATTACATCCAGGACCGGGTCCCGACCCTGGTCATGGTCATGGACATGGACATCATCATGGCCACTGTCCGCCACATAACTGGATTCCCGCAGATTCATTACCACAAGCTATACTGACTTACATCTCTGCGAACTACAGCAATTATGTAATTGATCATGGCCAAAAGGATTCCATCTGTCCTTACGGTGCTGTCACTGCTGTAATGATTGAAATGGCGGATACAGTCCACCTGAAACTTGTCTTTGATGCAACTAATGCTTTTCTTATGACAGGTCAGCGGATCCATTATGCAGCGACTCCTCAACCGGTAAAGGATTATGTCACTGCCAACTATGCTGATTATCATGTCTGCCACGGAACAGAATTGTTAACCCTGGGTAGTGGAACAATTCATTATGCAATTTACCTTGATAAGATGCATAAGCATTTGAGATTGATCCTTGCTGCAGACGGAACGTTAATCTGCATTCAATAAGAGCATCTCTTTTTTTTGGTTAGTAACAGGGTATTCCGGATCATCGGGGTACCCTGATTCTTGTTTATTTCCAGAGGTATTGTCGTTTCAATGATGCAAATGGCAATCAAAAAATCATGAAACATGAAAATGTGGGAATGATGTAATCCTTTTCCGGAAATGTATAACATATTCCTAAATTAAATTTCTCACCTTTGTATTGTGAAAATCTATTCACACCTGTCGCGCCAGATGCCGGTATTTAAAGTTGTCTGATAAAATGGCTAAAACAAGAAAAGTAATAACCTTCCTAACGAGGCTTACAGTAGTAATTTTGTTCATCGCCGTTGGTGCGTGCAACAAAGATAATTCAACTCCGGCTGCCGACAGAAAGATTTCATATAGCCTGAAGGTAAAAGATGTCCTCGGGGTTTCCGGTACAGCCACTTTCACCGAGACCAGCAGTACGGTAACTACCATAGATATTGTGCTGACCGGTGCTCCTTCGGGAACCCATCCGGCAGAACTTTGCACGAATTCTGCAATTGAAGGAGGTACAGTTGTTATTACATTCAATCCAGTTGATGCGACCGGAAAAAGTTCAACATCTGTGACTACCTTGACATACACCCAGTTGATTTCTTACGACGGATTTATTAAAGTCCTTAAAAGCAGTACCGAATCCGATGTAATTTTTGCGCAGGGCGATATAGGGGGTAATGTGATAACTACAACCAATAAAACCTATATCCTGGATACCATAGGTTCATATGGCGTTTCCGGAACTGCATTATTTGAAAAAAGGGTAAATGGAAATACACTGGTAACCATTATGCTGACGGGCACTATTCCAGGCGATGTTTATCCGGCAACAATTAATCTGGGTTCAATCGCATCAGTGGGTGGCGGACCTGTTGTGAAGGCGCTGAACAATGTTGATGGAACTACCGGTAAAAGCTATACAAACATCAAAAAACTTGATAGTGGAATTGACATCACTTATGATAATTGGTTAGTATATGATGGTTATATCAATATTTATCAAACTTCAGTAAATATTGGAAACATTATTTGCCATGGCAATATTGGCTCGAATTAAATATTCGTCATTTCAGACAACATCTCCCTCTAATTTAAATCTCATAATTCAACCTCATAAATCAGAATTCCAGGCAACCTGTGGCACACCGTCAAAGTATTGCTGGTCATTGATTCAAACCTTACCCAACTGGTGAACGGGTGAGTTTCAGAATTGATAAATTCAAAAAGGGGTTGGTTTTTGGGATCAGTTCAGCACCTTTCTGCCTTCGTGAAATAATTCTTTATAAATTAGGTGGTTTCAAATATTCTTGTTACCTGGTAATTTTTCACTATAATTGTGTAATCATTTAGATATAAACGGTGGTATTAACATTATAAAAAAATATTTTATGAAAAAAGTCTTTACTACCATTCATACAGAAGGACTTCCCTTTAGGATGAAACGCAGGATCCTTGTTTCAATAAGTCTGTTATTCATCACAGGAATTATCCTTGGATTGATTTTTACCTTAAAACCTGCTTCTTCCCTGATTCATAAATCTTTAAATAAAGGTATCATAAGCGGGCATGAAATAAAGGGAGAGGAGTTCGTTCTTTATTCGGCTTTATGGGAGTTCATGAAAACCCGTGATCCGAACGCAAACCGGATTCCGGAATGCATTCGTGGAAAAGAACTGGAATTTGCCTCCCGCCTTCCTCAGAAAGATGAATTAACCAGATCCCAGAATTGGGTTTCTTCAGGTCCGAATAATTTCAGTGGAAGAATCTTGTCCCTGGCTTTCGATATCGGTGATGAGAACGTCATATTGGCTGCTGCCGCTTCCGGCGGTATATGGCGTACGGCAGATGACGGAAATACATGGACCAAGACAACTTCGCCTTCCGATATTCCCAGCGCCACTTCTATTATGCAGGATATGCGTCCCGGAAAACGAAATATCTGGTATTACGGAACGGGTGAATTGCTCAGTACAACCGATCGGAGGTTAAGCATCATAGCGAGGACTGTTGGTTTGGGTGACGGAATCTTTAAATCCCAGGATGGTGGAAACAGTTGGGCCCAGCTTCCTTTTACCAAAACAAATTCCCCCGGCATACTGTCACAGGTCTTCCAGGGTATCTGGAACTTAGCCATCGATACCTCAAACCATGTTCAGGATGAAATTTATGCGGCCTGTTACGGGGGAATTATGCGATCTGCTGATGGCGGCGATCATTGGAGCCTTGTATTAGGGGACTTAACGTTCAAGCCATTTTCAACCGATATTGCAATCGATCCGAAAGGTATTCTGTATGCCGGTTTAAGTACTTACTGTCCCGAGTATCCCGGAAATCCCTGTCCCATCGGAGGAATTTGGACCAGCTCAGATGGAATTCAATGGCAAAACATTACTCCTGCTGATTTTCCGGAAGAATACAGGCGTATCAAACTGGCCATAGCGCCATCCAATCCTGATATTGTATATGTATCCACGGAGACCCCGATCCAGGATACGGATCCCACATTTGGTTTCTCTGCTTCCCAGCATACCTTCTGGAAATATACACACAATAAAAAGAACAGTAAGGGGTCGTGGGAAAACAGGACTGTCAATCTGCCCGGGAAAGGCAGAGGGAACATTTTAAGCGCTTTTCTTGACACCATCCATGGCGCTTTCAATTCCATCGGCGGATATGCATTCACACTGATGGTCTACCCGGATAATGAGAATACCGTATTTATCGGTGGAACCAACCTTTACAGGAATACAACCGGTTTTGCAGATTCGAACTTCACCCATTGCCTGGGGGGTTATCCCTATGATCTGGCAGATACTAACCTCCATCCAGACCAGCATTTTCTGGTGACTTCCCGCCTTCATCACAATACTTTATTCTCAGCATGTGACGGAGGCATTTATAAGACTTCTGACTGCCTTGCCGGGCGTGTACTATGGAATTTTTTCTCACAAGGTATTGTCAACAGTCAGGTCTATTGTGCCGGAATGGATCATGCAGCCTCCCATGATGAATTTGCCGTAGCAGGAATCCAGGATAATGCGATATATATTACCGATAAGAATATCTTCCCACTTTCTGACTGGAATGCGGTGTGTGGAGGGGATGGACTGACCTCAATTGCGGCGGATCACAAAACCTTCTTGATGGGTTCGGTTTATGACGGTAACATCTTCTCCTTTCAGATAGACAGTTTATATAATATCAATAACTTTTATTCCCAACGGCCAACTTTTTTCTGCGACAGTAATTTTCTTTTTTATACCAATTATGCCTTAGATCCGAATGACAACACCACATTTTACTTTCCACAGAAGAATCACCTCTGGAGGAAATCAAATATGGCTGCTGCAGCTTCAGACACTAACCTGCTTAATACAGGATGGACAGAACTGACCAATATTGGTTTGGGCTACCAGGATTTTATTGTGGCCATCAATGTATCAAAGGTTCCGGCAAACCGCGTTTATTTCGGCACCTATACCGGTAAACTTTTTCGGTTGGATCAAGCCAATACAGGGAATCCTTTGGCGTTAAATATAACAGGGTCAGGTTTTCCTACCAATGGTTTTATCTCCTGTATTGAAGTCGATCCCGGCAATGCAGATAATTGTTTTGTCGTATTTTCTAATTACAATGTTCAAAGCATTTTTCGTACAACCGATGGCGGGCTGAACTGGGAGACCGCAGGAGGAAACCTGGAAGAAAATACTGACGGCAGCGGTAACGGACCATCAGTACGGTGGCTAAAATTACTTTTCTATCAGGGGACTACGATCTACTATGCCGGTACATCGGTAGGTCTCTTTTCTACAACAAGCTTAAATGGGGCACAGACCATCTGGCAACAGGAGAGTCCTGGGTTGATTGGCAGGAGCATCGTCGATATGATCGATGCCCGCAGTACCGACGGCTGGGTGATGATTGCCACTCAGGGCAATGGAATTTTTACATCCTATTTTGAGCCAACCGGGATTGGGGATCATCCAACAATCAATCAAGCCTTGCTGGAGCAGAATTATCCGAATCCAGCCACAACAGAGACGAGTATAAAATTCACCGTTCACAAACCTGAGCAGGTTAAGATCATCCTGTACGATCAGGAAGGAAAACAGGTCAGGGTACTTTTGGATCAATTTGTGCAAAAAGGATCCCACGTGATATCCTTTCAGATGGATCATCTTTCCAGTGGAATTTACTACTACACACTTACTTCATACGCAGGGAGGCTTTCAAGGAAAATGATTGTTCTAAAGTGACATTCATATCTCCTACTTCACCCTAATAATTTATCATTCATTAACGTCTGAAGGCAAAGTCCGGCTTTCACTGCCTGGGCTGTTTTTTCCGGAAATACAGAGCATCAAGATAGTACAACACTTTGATTGAAAAGCTGTTTGTGGCTGGAGATCCCAGGGTCTGATCCAGGTTATTGAAAAAATTGTGCTCTATAACATTGGATATTTTATTAACGGATTGCTTCCACATAAGGGAGAGTTCGCTTCCCGGGGCAAATATCCAGGTATAATTGAACTCGATCGTAAAGATATTACAGTTGATATCCTGGTTCCCTTTATAATTATAGGGATCAAGATTTCCATCGTTCCTTAAGGTATAGAAAGTGGAATAAGGCGTTTTTACCCAGTAATGCCGCAACCGCAAATCAAGACTCATGTTGCTGTTGAACATGTAATTAGCATGAAACATGTTGATGATGGTCTGGATGTCCCTCTTGCCAAAGATAATTACATGATTGTTGTTATTATCCATGGAATCGAGCACATATCCTGTGTTATTCCTGATTAATTCCAAGCTAGCCATATAATTAATGGTGAATTTATCGGAGATTCTATACCGGAGACTTAGTTCGAGATGATATCCGTTCGAATGATTTCTTGAGGCCCAATAATAAACTGCCGTGGCATCCACAATAAATTTTTTCCGATAGTCAGGGGAGATCCAGAACACAATATTATATTCAGCAGGCTGAATGTACATACGTCCGGCAACCCTCGGTTCAAAATAATCATGGTATGGCAATGGAAGGATTGAAGAATTAAGCCCGATATCAAGGTGTTTCCGGGTTGTAAGGTGTGATTGAAAATCAATCGGAATGGAAGCGTATTTAACACCATTGTAGAGGCAATTATAGGCAATTCTCAAATAATTATAAAAAGACAGAAATTTACCGAATGGCTGGTAAATGTTATAATTGAAGGTAAGAATGTTATTGAATTTATTATTGGATTCATTGAATCCCATATCATTCGGATCATATCTGTCGGTTTCCACCACCTGGTTATAGTTGAAAAGGAAGTTTCCGCTTATTTTTCCATAGGAGAGGGAATAGTGGTAACCCAAATCGGGCTTTGCATGACTATGATATTTCTGACTTACAAAAGCATTACCGCCGAATGCCCATGTATATTTTTTATTGGCAATTCTGAATTGGATTCCACTTACATTGGCTGTATAACCTTCCGTTGGAAGATAATAGTTGGTATTTAACAGATCGAAATACGAATTGTTTTTAAGTGCCTGGTCAAAAACGATCATGTTGTAGTTAGTGAAACCCTGTGTAAGGAATTTCCGGCGGTTTCCTGTAACCGTATCCCTGATGGTTGCCAATGTATTGGAGGCCATGGCATTAAAGAATCCAATACCCAATCCATGCGTTGTCCTTCCGGAAATCTTGCTTGCATTGACCAGCTTGACCTGCATTGGATTATCCACAACTTTTTCGTTGGATCCCAGCGCATCATTTACTGACTCGTAAGCTTTCGGTTGTGACCCGATACGTCGTGAATAAAATATGCCGCTTTTGTTGAAAAGTTCCGTTCCTTCAGTAAAGAACTGTCTCTTTTCATCATACTGGATCTCAAATGGTGAAAAGTTATATACTTTATCATCGGAGGGGACCTGACCGAAATCGGGGATCAATGTCATATCCAGCGTGAAGCTTTGATTTATTCCATATTTTAGATCAGCTCCATAGTTGTATGATAATTCCCAGGTACGGGTATCCGGACTCTTTTCAAGATAACCTGAAAGATACGGAGACAATGATAGCCGGATCGGTGGAACGATATCCCGGATACCTGTAAGAAGGCCTTCCTGGTTGGCTTCCCCGTCAGTTTTTACATTGATGAAATTCCAGGTTGACCTTTCTCGAAAACGCCGGATATCCCTGTAACAATTGATTCCCCATTCCTGTACAGAGGTCTTTGGAAAACGGATGGCAGAATATGGGATCCGGAATTCTGCAACCCATCCGTCCTTTGTGATCTTTGCTTTACTTTGCCAAACGGCATTCCAGGTATAATCATTTCCATTATTATTTGTACTGACAGAGGGAATCTTCAGATCCGCCTGAACATCCGAAGAATACAGGACAAACCCAAACGCATTGATCCCATCATTGAACGGACTGATCAGGATACCGAAATCATCCGCATTCAGGTCATCAGGATCCCTCAGACCGGTTTGCATGGGAATACTGTCAGGAGTCGGATCGAACATCTTTGCACCAATATATAATCCGGTATTGTCATAGAGAAACCTCACTTCTGTCCGGAATAATGAAGGGTGTCCGTTATATGGAGAATATTCAATGAAATCCGATGCTACCGGGGCATTTTTCCAAGCTTCTTCCTTCAATTCACCGTCTATCTGAATGGGCGTTTTTATTCTGATGGCATCTACTCTCTTTTTATCGTTTCCGGCAAAAATAAAAAGAGGCAGAATCAATAAAAAAAGAAGAATAAAATAGCGGTGGCTCATGGAATAAACAGACGGGCAAAAATAGCAGATGTTACTGCAACTGACAAAACTATTCTATGAACCCGCATATTTTTCGGGTGATTATCCGGGGTTCTCCGGGTGATGGGTATTAACCTGTAATATTGGCAATCAGGTTTCTGAAAATATCGAAATTATTACTGTCAAAACAGGTGAAGATCACTTTCTCTGGTATGGTATTCTCCTTCAACCAATTCGCTATTTCACCGACAGCAATTTCTGCAGCAAGTTCTTTTGGGAAATGATAGATCCCGGTGCTTATATTGGGAAATGCCAGTGTTTTGCAATCATATTCCCGCGCCAGTTTCAGACATTCACGATAACAGCTTTCGAGGAGTTCTTTTTCATTACTTTCTCCACCATGCCAGATGGGACCTACTGTATGAATGATATACTTGGCCGGTAGTTTAAATCCTTTGGTAATCCGTGCCTCCCCGGTCGGGCAACCGCCGAGAAGTCTGCAAACCTCCAGCAATCCGGGACCGGCTGCGCGATGTATGGCGCCATCAACGCCCCCGCCTCCCAGTAATGAATTATTTGCAGCATTGACGATTGCGTCAACCTTTAGTTTTGTAATGTCCCCGGAGATCAGTTCGATTCGATTCTTGATCATACAATAATTATTGAATTTTTGATTTAATTTTTTCACCTCAACCCCGTCCCCTTCTCCTTAAGGAGAAGGGGTGCAGGGGATGAGGTGCATGATAAATTCCTCGGGGCTTGCCCCGGAATTCGGGTCCAGGGCTCTACCCTGGGGTTCATACCAATGGATTGAACAATGACGAATGACTTATTGTTAATGAAAATGTCCTTTGAGAGCATTCAGAAACTCAGTAAATACGTTTTCATTCGTCGCAACAATTTCCTTCCCGAATATGAAATCATCGCCGTTATGAAAGTCGCATATTTTACCGCCGGCATTCTGAACGATCAGTGTTCCGGCTGCCACATCCCACGGACTTAAACCATACTCATAAAAGCCGTCAAACCTGCCGCACGCGACATAGGCAAGGTCTGCAGCCGCAGAACCGATACGACGGACACCACGGCTTGTCTGCATCAGGTATTTGAAAAATAAGAGATATTCATCCAGCCTGCCGAAATCATAATATGGAAAACCGGTTGCAAAAAGACAATCAATAAGATGTGATGATCCGGAAACATGTATGATATTCCCATTCAGGAACGCTGGCGCTCCTTCCCATGTATAAAAAAGTTCTTTCTGGTTGATCTCGTATATAACACCGATTATCACCCGGTTCTTCTCCATGAGGGCAATGCTGATACAAAAAACAGGCAGGTGATGGATGAAGTTGGTAGTTCCGTCAAGAGGGTCGATTACCCAGTTGATTGAACCGGTCTTAAGGGATGGATTTTCTTCGGCAATAAAGCTCGTACCCGGTAAGATCGAACTCAGCCCCCTGATAAGCTTTTCCTCAGATTGTTTATCAACATAGGTCACAAAATTATTATAACTTTTCAGCTCAATATCTTTTGCTTCAAACCTGGCAGCCTCCTCCATGATGAAGCTTCCTGTTTCTCTGCACAGTTCGCAAACCTGCTCTGTTATTTTTTCAAGATCCACTTTTTATTTCAGGATTAGAAGCAGTGTAAATTTTAGTTCCCAAAATCCTCTTATGTACCCATTTATAAAACCAGAATCCGGTGAATCCTAGAACAATAAGTAGGATAGCAATGATCTCCGCTTGTGTCAACTTAAGATTGAAAAATTGGTATAGGGGGTTTACCCGTATCTGTTCTATTAAGAATCGTTCGGCACCGTTAAGGATCAGGTAAATGCTGAACAGGTAACCGGGAACCGGAAGATGTTTTCTTAAGAGCCAGAGGATTCCAAAAATGATCAATCCCAATATGGTTTCGTAAAAGGATGTCGGAAAGACCGGGTACATCAGTATAAAGCAATGGTCGCCGGTACAGCCTGGCAGAGGTACACCTTCGTTGATCACATTATGAGGGAACTGGAAAGCCCACATCCAGCCGGGCAGAAAAGTGAGCCACGATGGTTTGGTTAACATATTTGGAATTCCCCAGCAGCCATCACCCGCCAGTTGGCATCCAATGCGGCCGATGGCATAAGCAAGGATCAATGCAGGCGCTGTTGCATCCATGATGAAAGGGAACCTGATCTTGTTTTTTTCTGCATACCATATCACTGCAAAGGCAGCAACGATCAATCCTCCGTAAAAACTCAGTCCCGAAAAGGAAAAGATGGTTCCAAAGGGATCGTTGATAAACTCCGGCAAATGCTCAAGGGTATCAAATATCTTGGCACCGGCAATACCGGCAACTCCGGCAATAAGTCCAATGTTTCCTGCCAGTTGGTAGGGATGGACTAAGATTTCACCCGGTGCTCCTTTGAGTGATTTCTTTGGAATGGCATGGATCAGTCCGGCCTTCTCTAATCTTTTCAATTCAAGATATAGGATCCATCCTCCAAATAAAAAAGCAACAGCCATCATGAAACCATAACTCTGGACAGGCATATTGATCCGGGTTCCAATAAGGTAGTTTATGAGATCGCTGATCTTTGGAAACATGGGTATTGAATTACGAATTAAAAATTACGGATTACGGATTAGTCATAAAATATTCATTGTTTTCCAGAGTATTGAGGATAACAGGCACTATCTGATTGCTCAATGACGGATTAAAAACTGTCTTCACTTTAATATAATTTTCAGAGAAACCATGCATGAATCCGTTGGTGTTTCCTGATTCAAAGAGAACATTGACTTCTTGTCCCCTGTTGTTCAGATAAAATTGTTGTTTCTTCAATTCGGAGAGTCTGTGCAGTTCCCTGCTCCTTGTTTTTTTTATTTGATCCTGTACAGGGTATGGCATTCGCGATGCAAGTGTATTCTCACGTTCAGAATAAGAAAAAATGTGCATGTACGACAGGTCCGTATTTTCAAGAAATTCATAGGTCTGGCGGAAATCTGCGGCAGTTTCACCAGGGAAGCCGACGATCAGGTCGGAAGCAATGCAGGCAAGCGGAATCTTGTGGCGGATTGCCCGGATTCTTGATGTAAAAAGTGAAGTGTTATATTTTCGCTTCATGGCATTAAGGATCCGGTCACATCCTGACTGCAGGGGAAGGTGAAAATGAGGCATGAATTTCTTTGATTGGGAAACAAAGTCAATAATATCATCCGACAGGAGATCAGGTTCAATGGAAGAGATCCTGATCCGGGTTATTGCAGATAGCTTTTCAAGTTCCCTGATCAGTTGAAAAAAAGTTTCGTTGTTATGTTTTCCGAAATCGCCGATGTTGACACCTGTCAGGATGATCTCCTTTACCCCTGCTTCAAA
This sequence comes from Bacteroidota bacterium, assembly GCA_026391355.1. Lineage (GTDB taxonomy): Bacteria > Bacteroidota > Bacteroidia > Bacteroidales > FEN-979 > CAIYUC01. The sequence goes on from JAPLDH010000019.1 coordinate 24,094, forward strand.
GATCTCTTTTGCACTGCTGATCACATTGGCGATAGTGTCGCTGCGACTGTTTCCACGGGCAAGCGGAATGGTGCAATAGGCGCAATAATAATCACAACCATCCTGGATTTTAAGGAATGACCGGGTACGATCTCCGTAAGAATAGGAGGGAAGGAAAATATTTTTTTGTTCCTCCGGTTTTGGATGGATCAACGGTGCAGGAGAATCATCAAGTTGTTCAAGTTGTTCAACCAGGGTAAACTTTTCCTGGTGTCCGAGGATCAGGCTGACCCCTTCGATTGCAGCAATCTTTTCCGGTTTCAGTTCGGAAAAACAACCGATCACGGCAATTTTTGCCTCAGGATTGTTTTTGTGGGCTTGCCTTATGGCAGCCCTGCATTTTTTTTCTGCCACTGCGGTCACAATACATGTACTGATCACATAAATATCTGCTTTATCTTTAAAATCGATAACCTGATACCCCTTCTCTATGAATTTTCTCGATAATGACGAGGTTTCTGAGAAGTTCACCTTACAACCAAAATGATGAAAAGCGATCGTTTTCTGATCCATGCTGCAAAGATAGGATATGGGGCGATATGCATCCGGATTTCCTTACCAGAATTTTTGCCGGATCAGGATCCAATAATTCATGGTCCAAATTGAATATTTTTTCTATTTTTGTCGCGTTAATAAGGTATTTATGAAAAAACTGGCCGTTGTAGCGCTTGGAGGAAATGCACTTTTACAGAGCAACCAGGCAGGAACCATTGATGAACAGGAGGGAAATGCACTGGCAACCGCCGAATGTCTTGTAAAGCTTTTGAAACGTGATTACAACATCGTGATCACACATGGTAATGGCCCCCAGGTGGGTAATATTATGCTGGCGAACTCTGCAGCCAATAAGCTTTATGGGATCCCTGAAATGCCAATGGATATTTGTGTGGCCTATTCACAGGGATTTATCGGATATATTATTGAGCAGCAATTAAAAAATGTGCTGGAAGCCAACGACATGGACCGGGATATCATCACCATTACTACACAGGTTTTAGTGAATAAGGATGATCGTGCATTCCAGAACCCTACGAAACCGGTTGGACCTTATTATTCGAAGGAGGAAGCTGACAAATTCACACAGGAAACTGGGGCAATTTATAAGGAAGATGTCCGTGGCAGGGGATGGAGAAAAGTTGTAGCATCACCCAAACCACTTGTCATCATCAACAAAAAAACGATCGAGAAAATTGCCCGGGAAGGTCATATCGTAATTGCTGTCGGCGGAGGGGGTATCCCTGTATTTTATGTTGAACCCCATAAGCTTCAGGGAATTGATGCAGTTATTGATAAGGATTATGCCTCTGCACTTCTTGCTTCACAAATCAATGCTGATAAATTCTTCATTCTGACTGATATTCCAAAGGTTTGCCTTGATTACAATAAACCCACCGAGCGACAACTTGATAAAATGACCATTTCAGAAGCAAAACGGTATTTGAGCGAAGGCCAGTTTCCCGAAGGCAGTATGGGACCCAAAATCCGTGCAGCAATTCACTTTGTCGAACACTCGGGAAAAGATACTATCATCACCAAAACGACCTTGCTGGGAATCGACAATGGTGGAACACGCATTACCCTCGTTTAATCAGGACTGGGGAAAAATCATCTTTCTGACTTCAATGCCATCCAACTTGAGGAGTTCGTTTTCGAGTTTGATAAATTCGTTATGATCACCTGTCAGTTCCAACAGGATTAAACCGCACCCGGCGCATTTTTCATCAGTTTCCTCAAAATTATGCAGTCCAAGACGGGTGCTGATCACACATCCGAATTTGGTAAGGATGGGTTGGATGGTATTTATTGTTCCTAATCTGTCTTTTACATAGATACCCAGAATCCATATTTCTTTCATTGTGTCAATATTTTTAAGATATCGTTTTGTTAAATAAGCCATTGCGGAAAGTGATCTGAAAGCATGTGCCCGGTTGATCGATAATTTCAAGCTTTGCTTCGAGTTGTTCAGATAACAGCTTGACAATAAACATTCCCATCGAAGAGTGGTCATCAAATGAGAAATTATCAGGGAGACCAATTCCATTATCTTCAATGGTCAATACCAGATAACCTTCAGTGGTTTCGTCATGTTTAAGACTGACCTTTACAATACCGTCACATTTACCAGGGAATGCGTATTTAATGGCATTTGTGACAAGTTCGTTTGTGATCAAACCAATAGGAAGGGCAGATTGTATCGAAATTTGGCAAGGAACCATATCTACCTGCAGATCGATATTACCTTGAGTAAGTGCGTTCACGATGACAGAAGATAAGGATTGAAGGTAATCTGATAATGGCAGGCAATCGAAATTCTCTGAACGATAGAGTTGTTCATGGATCATGGCCATTGACCTGATCCGTAATTCAATATCTTTCATGATTCTGTTCAGCTCGGGATGTGGATTGTTCCTGATCTGGATGCTGATCAGGCTGATGACGATAGCCAGATTATTCTTCACACGGTGATGAATTTCCTTCAGCATCAGTTCTTTCTGTTCTGCATTCCGTTGCCTGAGTTCTTCCAACTCTTTCTGTTTAGTGACATCCCTAAAGATAACCATCACCTGAACCACTTTGTGATCCTGAAATAAGGGGACCTTCCGGGCTTCGATGATAATCTCTTCTCCGTTGATCAGGTATTTTTTTTCGGTTAAAAGAGATATTCCTGAAGAAAAAACTTGTTCCACTTCCTTATAAAATGATTCAAAAAGAAATGGAAACAGATCAGAAATACGCATCCCTACGAGGTTTTCTGAAATTATTCCTGCTGATTTATTCCACTTCCTCAAGGCTGCATTGACCAATACAATGTTAAATTGGGGATCAACAATATTGACCATGTCCGGAATTGATTCAAGGGCATTATGATAATTCTTCTGAGAAGAAATAAATGCTGCAACCGCAGATTCCTTTTCCTTCATTTCATTTCTCAGGATACTGAAATTTTCACGAAGTCTCTTTTCCTGTGAAAAATCCTTTCTGATTTTTTTATCTATTATATAAGAAATAAAGAACCCAACAGTGGTCATTGAGAAGACGAATAATACTTGTGTGAGGAAAGTTTCAGGATTTTTCTGGTAACTGTGATTGAAGATTACGGCAAACAAGTAAGCCAGGAATAATGTCAAACCGATGAGCAACAGGTTTCTAAGTCGTAACCGGAAGAAACAGAATATGCCAATGATCACCAAACCAACCCATGTATAATAATAATCATAACCGGGCTCATATGAATTTGAAAATACACCCACAATAAAAACTCCGGCGGCACTCAGTAAATTGATGATGGTCAGGACAAGGTTCAGGTGTTTTCGCAGTTTGTAAATCGAAATTGCGACAACGGAAGCAAGAATAAATGGAAAAATTATCCCGAAACGCATCATAAAATTCTTCATTTCTGAATCGGGGAACAAGGCTGTATGTAGGATGAAATAGAGAAAAAACAACAGGAGAGTAAGGATCAACCCAATCCGCATAATTGGAATCGAATCCGGCAAATGATATTCAAGGAATTCTTTTTCGTATTCCTTCCTTAATTTCTTATCCATATATCTCAACTCCTACCTAAAAGGTAAAAACCATTTTCTGGAGTTCCAGTCCGCCGATTTCTCCCAATTCACCCTCAAGGTGATCACATTCTTCCCGGGGGCCTGATATATGCAACAAAATAAAACCTACCCGGCTGCATACTTTTTCAGTGACTTCATGAAATCCAAGCCTGGATTTGATGATGGGGGCAAACCGGCTGAGTATATCCTGGGTTTTGCCGGCTTCCTTAATCCGGTCGGTGATCAGGAGGCCAAGGATTCTGAGTTCGTGCATAGAAATTAAGGTTTGTAAAACTGGTTTCTAGAAAAACAAATCTCTTTTACCATCTTTGATCAATTGTATCTTTTCTATCAGCTTTTCCTTGAAATGATCGGGTTCCATTTCTGCCAGTTTGTCTTCCAGAAGCTTGTATCCCTTCGCTTTAACCTCCTGTTGTGCATAATCTTCAAGGTATTCAACCATGGTTAGTAAAGCATTTGGCTGGCAATATCTTTTAATGAATCCAGGAACTGAGAATTCCATAAAATGTTCACCGGTTCTTCCAAGGCGGTAACAGGCTGTGCAGAATGAGGGAATATACTTATGATCGATCAATTCCTCCATGATCTCCTGCAGGGTCCGGTTATCGTTGATCTGGAACTGCTCAAAGTCTATATCCTGGTTTTCCCGGCTTTCATGTTTTGAATACCCACCCATTTCAATATTGGTACCTCCATCAATCTGAGATACACCGAATTGCAGTATCTCATCCCTGATGGCAGCGCTTTCTCTTGCCGTAAGTATCAGTCCGGTGTAAGGCACTGCCAGGCGAAGGATCGCAACCAGCCTGGTGAAATCTGCATTGCTTACGATGTGGCTTTTATCAATGTTCAGTTCTGAAGCATATTGTATTCTCGGGAAAGAAATGGTGTGGGGGCCAACATTATAAACAGCCTCAAAATGATTGGTATGCCTTACCAGCCCCATTACTTCAAAACGCCAGTCATATAGTCCAAACAAAGCCCCGATACCGACATCATCGATCCCCGCTTCCTGTGCCCGGTCCAAAGAGGTAAGCCGCCATTCATAATTTCTTTTAATACCACCAAGGTGAACTTTTTTGTAGGTCTCCTCATCATAGGTCTCCTGGAAAATCTGGTAAGTTCCGATCTTTGCATCTTTGACTTTACGGAATCCATCAATATCCAGGGGGGCGGCGTTGATATTTACCCTGCGAATCTCGCCATTTCCGCTTTTAACACCATAAACGATCCCAACAGTTTCTGCAATAAAATCGGCATTGTATTTCGGGTGTTCTCCATATACAAGGATCAGCCGTTTCTGACCTGTGTTTTCCAGCGCAATAACCTGATCAATGAGTTCTTCCTTGCTTAATGTTGTTCTTTTTACAGTGTGATTGGAGGATTTAAATCCACAATAGGCACAGTTATTAATGCAGTTATTCCCTATGTATAATGGGGCAAACAACACAATCCTTTGCCCGTAAACCTTCTGCTTCAGCAATTTTGCCCCTTCCTTGATCTCTTCTACCAGATCTGGTTCATCTGCATTGATCAGCACAGCCGTCTCTTCGAAGGTCAAACGGTGTTTATTCAGTGACTTTGCAATAATATCCCTTACCCTTTCTTTGGATGCTTTTGCACGATCGATGTATTCCCATATCTCACCGGCATCAATGAAGGGTTTCATTCGTAAATCAGGAATCTTTAGTTTTTCAGGATAAAATAACATTTCGTCCAAATTTTGAAAAGTCTTGCAAAATTAAGAAAATCCGGAATAGGAAACAGATGAAACCTGGCTATATATTTATTTAAATCGTCCAATCGTAGATGTCTCTATCCTTGTCGTTTCTTTATTTCAGAGATAAAAACCCCGAAAATAACAATAATGATCCCGGTAATCTTTCCCTTTGTGAGAACTTCAGAAAGGATGAAGTAGGAAAAGATAGCTGTAAAGACAGGGATCAGGTTTGTAAAAATGTTGGCTTTGCTGATACCAAGCAGTTTTACGGTACGGGCATAAAAAACAAAAGCAAGTGAAGAAGCAACTATTGCAAGAAGAAATAGCGAGGTGATGATCTCACTGTTCATTTCGACTTTAAAAAAGTTCTCCCGGTCGTAGATCAGGAACAGAGGCATGAAAAGTATGACTCCGATCAGGTTTTGCCAGGCGATCAATGTCATGGCTGAATAGGAATAGGTCAGCTTCCTCAGCAAGACCGAATAAAACAATGCAGATATCACAGCCCCGCCAAGGAAATAAAGACCAAGGGGGTTTACTTCCAGTGATAAGTGTTTGTTGACAAGCATGATGAGCAGTCCTGCAAAGCAGATAAAAATGCCAACAATATTTAAAAACGAAATCTTCTCCCGGAATGAAAGGTAAGCAACAACCGGGGAAAAAACCGGTATTGTGGCAATGACTACGGAGGTAATGGCAGGGGAGGTAAACTTTAACCCGTTGTTTTCTCCCAGGAAATACAGAAAAGGATTAAACAATGCGCTCAGCAGAATCCAACCCATGTCTTTCCTTTTGATCTGCTCTGATCTGCCGGATAAAAAGATCACCAGAAAAAGAAAACAGGAAGAGATGATAAGACGTAAAAAAATAATGGTTACGGGTGGATAGTATTTTAAAAGGATGGTTGTCCAGATAAATGACATCCCCCAGAAAACCATGGCAAACAAACCATAAAAATAAACCGGTAACCTGAATTTTTGCATTTGGTCACAAAATTACCTTTTTTCACTATTTTAAAAAAAAGTTGTAACATCGGGAAATATTCCGAGTCTATCAACTAAAATTCAGGATTTCCTAAAGCAATGTATACCGATATTAACCTGGATCTGATCAATGAATGTAAAAAGGGCAGCCGTTCTGCCCAGTTCAGAATATATAAGTTATATTATAAAACCATGTACAATACCTGCCTGAGAATAGTAAACGATACCGCCGAAGCGGAAGATATCATGCAGGAATCTTTCCTGGATGCATTTCAGAAGCTTGATTCCTACTCAGGTGAAGGTAGTTTTGGTTCATGGCTGAAAAGGATCGTAGTTAACAACTCCCTGGATTTATTGAGAAAATCGAAGGAGATCATTTCCCTGGAAGAAGAAAAGATTGATCTCCCCGAAGAACCGCCTGAAATTGACGAAGAAGAGATCATATTCAGGGTGAAAGAAATAAAAAAAGGGATCATGCAGTTACCGGAAGAATATCGCGCGGTAATATCACTCTTTCTTCTCGAAGGTTATGACCATGAGGAGATCAGTGAGATCTTACATATCACGAACAACACATCCAGAACGAGATACTCAAGGGCAAAGCAGAAACTGATTACAATACTTAAAGAGAATAAAAGAGTGAATATCGAATATTGATCAACGAATTGTGAATTACGAAGTACATGGCCTGAAGGGAGCAAAAAAGAAATACCATGAAAGAGTTAGAGAAATTTATCAGGGAAAATGCAGCGGTGTTCAATGATGAAGAACCGCCGGGGGATCATTTTGAACGGTTTCAGAGACGATTGGAAAAGCGTGACAGTCGTGGATTTTCTTTTTTAACATCGCAGATGTTTATCCGGATTGCTGCCACCATCCTGATCTTCCTTACCATGAGTATTTTCATCTTTGACTACTCCTTCCATGGCGTAAAAAATATATTCGGAAGAGAAAGCGCTACCGTTGTTTTTCCGCAGGACGTCAGAGATGCCATTCAGTATTACTCAATGCAGGTTTCAGGAGGGATTACAAAAATCCATCAGTTAGCTGCTTCCGGAGAAGAAGCAAACCGGTTAAGCGCTTTGGTTATGAATGAAATGAAAATACTGGATAAAAACACTGCCGAGCTTACACGATCTTACCATTTAAACCCAAACGATGAGCGGATCACCACTGCATTGATCAGAAATCAGCAAATGAAAGAAACCATCGTGGAAAGTATGATAAAGAAGATTGAGAAGCAGGGAAAATAAGCAGATACTTTTTTTATAAGATACAAATTGAAATCAGGCATTAAATAGTAAACAATAAGATTATGAAAACAAAATTGTCTTTAATTCTGGTAATCATGGTTTTTTGTCTTGGGATAAAGAACCTCCAGGCACGGGATGAATTCTCCCGTACGGTCAAAAAAGAATATACCGTTAACCCGGATGCGAAACTTATTCTGGCAAACAGGTTCGGGGATGTGCATATCAACAACTGGGATAAGAATATGGTTTCCATTGAAATAAAAGTGACGGTAGAGGCCTCCAGTGAACAAGCGGCTGCAAAGATCCTCGATAAGATAAGTATTTCTTCAGAAGGAACACCTTCCCTTGTGGAAGTAAAGACTTTGCTCGATGGTGATTTTCACGGAAAGAACCGGCTCCATATTGATTATACTGTAAGTGTTCCTGTTGGAATCAACCTTGACCTGACGGATAAGTTTGGGGATATCTTCATCAATGAGTTGAGCGGATCGGGGAAGATTACAGTGGGTTACGGCAATCTGGAGATAAATAAACTAAATAATTCTGATAATCTCCTGAATATTGAATTCAGCAAGGCAGATATTAAATCAATTAAAGGAGCAGTAGTCAACCTGAAATATTCAGAACTAAAACTGGATTATGCAGGCAGTCTGATGCTCGATTCTAAATATTCAGACATTGAAGCTGATAAAGTAATCTCTCTTTCAGGAAGTTACGAAGGCGGAAAATTAACAATGGAAAACTCCACGGCATTCGACAGCAAATCAAAATTTTCGGACATAGATATTACACGCATTGAAAAATCGCTGAACCTTAACATCCAGTATGGAAACTGCGAAGTAAAAGAGATGCCGGCTGATTTCAGCAATATCAACATTCATAATAAATATGCAAATGTTTCAATCGGGATCAGCAAGGAGGCTTCTTATGAGCTGAATGCGGATTTGAAGTTCTGCGACCTTGATTTTCCTGAAGATAAAGCGAATATCAGCCTGAAATCTATTACAACTACCACAAAGGAATACCACGCCAAAGTTGGAAAAGTATCCAACCCCCCGGCCAGGGTTTCGATCCACAGCGAATATGGAAATGTGTCTCTGGAATGAAAAAGGCAATAGGAACCAGGCACCAGGCACGAGGCACCAGAAAAAATGTTACAGTGTTACTTTGTTAATCGGTCACTCGATCACTCGGTCACTCGATCACTCGGTCACTCGATCACTCGGTCACTCGATCACTCGATCACTCGGTCACTAATAATCATCAATTCAACAAATCATTAATCCAACAATTACAAATTATGAAAACAACAAGAACTTTTACCGCTATCCTGTTTGGAATAATCATGATAAATATTTCCACCCTGCTGGCCGGATGTTACATGATCGGTGAAACAGGAAACGGAAACGTTATTAAACAAACAAGAGAAGTATCAACCTTTAATTCCATTAGTGTTTCCGGGGCTTATGATGTCATTCTCAGCCAGGGAACGGCGCAATCAGTGGTGATTGAGGCTGATGAGAACCTGCTGCCACTCATAAAGACAGAAGTGAGAGGAAATGAACTGGAAATTTACAACAAACATTCAATCGGCCATTCACATTGCATGAAAGTGTATGTAACGGTAACCGACCTGAGAAAAATCGACCTTAGTGGTGCAGTCGATCTCTCAACTCAAACCAAGCTGACAACGGACGAACTATCGATCGATGAAAGCGGGGCATCGGATACCAAAATGGATATTGCCGTTAAAAAACTCAACATCGATTGCAGCGGTGGAAGCAAGCTCAGGTTTTCAGGAAGCGCTACACAGGTAAGAATGGATGTGTCGGGTGCAGTGGACATTTTTGCCTATGATCTTGCAACCGAGTCTTTCCATCTGGAGATCAGTGGGGCAGGTAAAGCTGAGATCAATGTGAGCAAGGAATTGAATGCCTCCATCTCAGGAGCCGGAACTGTACATTACAAAGGAACTCCTGAAAAACTCCTGACCGATGTTTCCGGGGCCGGATCCATCAGGAAAGCGGAATAGTTTCAAGAGTGATACAAACGAGAAGCATTGTTCCTGGACATAACCTACCCGGTGGAAATATTCAACCGTGTGAAGTAGTCACGCATATGTCAATTCTTTATTTTGCTGGGCTTTTCCTAATTCCAATAAAAACTCAGGTGCGAAATCAGCTCCATTATCCCAGGTAATCGTATTCAACCTGATTTTTAATGTCTTAAAGTATCCCAAATCTCTTAAGGGTTCAAATATTTTTCGATTATCAGTATAAATTGTCGTTTTTAAATCAACAATTACTGATTCATTATTGTTAAAAGAAAGGAATATCTTAAACCCTTCTTTATATTCAACATTAACTACATCAATTATCATATAAAATTACTCTAAAGGTTTTATCTTATGAAAATCACCAGTGGAATTGATTAACTTCCAGTTTTCCAGAAGTTCTTCTTTATGTAACTCGTACCACTCCATTACCAGATTCAAGGCACGCTTTGGAAATTTGCCTTCGACAATCCCGGATTCTATCTCGATAATAATTTCATAATCACCATAATTTGCATGAAAATGCGGTGGATTATGATCATTGAAGTTCATAAAAATGATAACTCCTAAAAACCTGCATAATTCCGGCATTTTGACAGTTTTATGCAAAGTTAATGAAAAATGATTCATCACAATAATTCGTTCTTGACTTCAGATTTATTCATTATTTGAATTGCTCCCCAATTCAGGCCGGTGTTTGATGCAACCAAATAGGATCCTGATGTTATTGCACATTTTAAGAGACACTACTTCCCAATTTGGTAAATAGAAGAATTTGTTGTACTTTTGTTTAATGAGAATTATTGCATTCAGAACACTTCGAGAATTTTGGGAACGACCTGAATATTCTGATTCAGAAGTGTCATTAAGAGCATGGTATCATGATGTAAAAGGCTCAAATTGGGAAAATTCAAACGAACTTAAACAGCAATACACGAATGCAAGTATAGTAGGTGAAGGACGAATAGTATTTAATATCAAAGGAAATTCCTATCGACTTGTTATTTTGATTGACTATGAATTTCAAATAATTTTCATCCGATTTATCGGTACACACAAACAATATGATAATATTGACGCAAAAACGATCTGATCATGGAGATAAGGCCAATAAAAACAGAAAAAGATTACAACGCAGCAATTCAAAGAATTGAGAAGTTGTGGGGAGTAAAAAAAAACAGCCCGAATGGAGACGAGTTAGATTTACTCTGTACAATAGTTGAAGCATACGAAATGAAACATTTTCCGATTTTGCCCCCGGACCCGATTGACGCCATTATTTTCAGAATGGAGCAAATGAATATGACCAAATCGGATATGGCAAAATTTCTTGGAAGCCAAAGTAGAGTTAGTGAAATATTAAGCAGGAAGAGACAATTAACCTTGAAAATGATTAAATCTTTGTACAAAGGGTTAAAAATTCCGGCAGAAATCTTATTGGCATAACAGAAATAAAACGTGCAATAATATTTGTTTGACATTTTGCCGAAGCCGGAAGAAATTTCGGCTTTTTTAAAGACTTGAGGAGGAATATCTATTGTTTCTGTTAAAACTGAATCAATACCAGGTTGAAGGCAGGTACCCGGAAGATTCGGTTCAGTAAACATCCGCTTCCCCGATATTGATGTGCATACTTACCCGTCGGCACAATATAAACAAAAAGGCTTGTTGATGGAACAAATCAGAAAAACCGGAATGGAAATAAAAATATAAAGAAACTTTCCTGGCCAGTGCACGATTCATCTTACGTGTCACGCGTTTCGCGCCACGTGTAATAAGGGTTATAACCACTCAAACGGAAATATCCAATCAGGTAGGGCTTAATTATAATTGTGATATTTTATTTCATCCAATTTTTATCGCTTCATCCGTCTCAATCATCTTCAGAAAATCATCTTCCGAGATAACAGGAATGTTCAGGGTCTGGGCTTTTTTCCTCTTCTCAGGCCCCATGTTGTCTCCGGCAAGTAAAAAGCTTGTTTTGGATGATATGGAACCCACATTTTTTCCCCCGTGAACTTCGATCATGGTCTTGATATCATCGCGTGAGAATTTTTGAAAAACACCGCTTACAACAAATGATTTGCCTGATAATTTATCGCTTTTCCTGACAGTTTCACCGGCCTTTAGTTCAAATTGAAGACCATGTTGTTTCAGCCGTTCGATGGTCTCAAGATTCCTTTGAACACTGAAATAATCAATGATACTTTGCGCGATCGTTTCTCCGATTTCTTCTGCTTCGATCAACTCTTCATCCGTTGCTTTCATCAGGTTATCAATACTGCCAAAATGAATGGCCAGCTTTTTAGCAACCGTTTCCCCAACGTATCGAATCCCGATAGCAAACAACACCCTTTCGAAGCCAACATTTTTTGAATTTTCTATTCCTTTAAGAATGTTTTCCACTGTTTTCTCCCTGAAGCTGATCTTTTTTTCCTTTTTTCCTTCTGTTGCAGGGTAGGTTTTCTCAAGTCCGAGGAGTTGTTCCGGTTTCAGGTCATACAGGTCGGAAATGTTTTTTACAAGACCACGATCATAGAGAAGCTCTATTTTTCCTTCACCCAGACTGTCAATATTCATTGCTTTCCGGCTGATGAAATGCTCAAGTTTTCCTTTGATCTGGGGAGAACAACCGCTTTCATTCGGACAATACCAGGCTGCTTCTCCTTCATTCCTCACAAGGGGTGTATTACACTCCGGGCATGTCGTGATGAAGGTATAGGGTTGCGTTTCAAAAAACCTCTCCTCCAGGTCAACTCCAATGATCTTGGGAATTATTTCTCCCCCTTTTTCGACAAATAGAACATCGTCTTTTCGAAGATCCAGGGAGGTCATTACATCTGCATTGTGGAGGGTGGCCCTTTTTACTGTAGTACCTGCCAGTTGAACAGGAGCGAGGTTGGCGACAGGAGTGACAGCGCCTGTCCGGCCAACCTGGAAGTCGACAGAAAGAAGCCGGGTCGATACACGTTCTGCCTTGAATTTATAAGCGATAGCCCACCTCGGGGATTTAGCGGTAAATCCCAGCAGTTGTTGCTGAGCCAGTGAATTCACCTTGATCACAACCCCATCGATATTGAACGGGAGATCAAAGCGGCCGGTATTCCAGTTATTGATGTATTCAAATATTTCGGTTATATTCCTGCACTTAGCAATGGCCGACGAAGTTTTAAATCCCCAGGATCGTGCTGCAATAAGACTTTCATAATGAGTGGCGAAAGGAAGAATATCCCCCAGCATATAATAAAGGATGCAATCCAGTTTTCTTCTTGCAACTTCCTTCGAATCCTGCATCTTCAGCGTGCCTGCTGCTGCATTCCGCGGATTTGCAAAGGGTTCTTCTTCATCTTCCTGCCGTTCGGCATTCAACCTCTCAAAACTGCTATGCGGAAGGATTATCTCACCCCGGATCTCGAATTCCTCAGGGAAGCCCGATCCGATCAAACGTAATGGGATGCTTCTGATGGTCTTTACATTTGTCGTTACATCATCTCCCTGAATGCCATCGCCACGGGTAACAGCCTGGAATAATGATCCATTCCGGTAGATCAGTACGACAGCCACACCGTCAAACTTCAGTTCACAAACATATTCAACATCATCACCGATGACCTTATGAATCCTATCCTCGAAATCTTTAACTTCTTCTTCGGAATAAGTATTTGCAAGAGAAAGCATCGGGAATTTATGCCGGATCTGCCTGAATTCTTTTGTTATCTCACCACCGATACGACGGGTAGGGGAGTCGGGTTCAGCAAATTCCGGAAATTCTTTTTCCAGGCGTATCATTTCTTCCAGCAGCATATCAAAGTCAAAGTCACTGATCACAGGGTTTGCAAGAACATAATATTGATAGTTATGCCTGTTGATCTGATCCGATAGTTCAGCGATTCTGTGTCTTGCCTCTTCCTTGTTCATCAGGGTTTTCTTTAAGTAACTCAACCCCTGCTTTGACAATATTTTTTCTTGAGTTGACCAAAAAGAAAAAAGATAAAATTAACCGCAAAGACGCGGAGAATTAATATTAATAAATTATTTTTAGCGCCTCTGCGGTGAAGAAAAACTTATTAGTCAATTTCTGGGGTTGAATTTTTTTGACAAAAATAAGACGGAAATTATTTCTTTTCAGGAAAAAAGAAATTATTCCTGTAGATATAAACAGGCCTGTTGACATTGTGGCTGGGATTCAACCAGTGCATAACTTTATCGATCAGGCCCGGTTCACCCGTATATTCATATTCCAGGGATGGGAAATACTTACGGGCTTTAATGACACGTTGTTCCAGATCCTTATCCCCTGTAAACAGGATAAACCTGGGTTGTTCATCTATAGGACGTTTAGAAACCCTTATGATCAATGAGTCGGTATTCTCATGTTCTCTCAGCTCTTCATAAATATGTGGCCATTGTCCGCAGTAAAAACAGGGAAATAGTTCCGGAGCGTTTGAATAATCTGCAACCATGATCTGATGGATATCCGGATAGCGTGACAGGTAGTGCATTGTTTCCACCCTTGCTTTTTTGGAATACATCGTCGATACAAATCCAAGGAGAACCAGGTTGATGATCCAAAAAAATGCCCATGAGGCGTGTAACAGCTTCCTGTTCTTTTGCCAGAATTTTGATCCTGACATGAATTCAGTCCAGCCAATGGACCCCAGGATGATAAAGAATGGGATGACAGGCAGGATAAACCTTTCCTGCTTATTGGGAACGCAGGAATGTGCAATAAAAAATAATACAACAGGAATGAAAAGGATAAGATGTTTTTTCCAGCTTCTGATGAATCCGAAAAACAAAAACAGACTTACCGGCGGAATCAGCAAACCCCATATCACCAGGAAATAGTTGTACCAGGGTAAAACAACGTAACTGTCTTTTCCTGACAGGTTATACATAATATATTCACTGATCTCTGCAAAAGGTTTATGCCAGAGATAAAAATCAATGCCTCCCTGGGTTACCAGAAAAGGGAGCACTAATCCGATGAGCAATGCAATGGATCCTTTCCATTTTTTCCGGATCATGATGGCAATGATTACTCCCGCAGAAAACACTCCTGATTGCGGCCGGATGATAAATGCCAGGCCAAACCATAGTCCTGCAAGGAGAAACACCCTGAAGGGTTTTGAGGGGTTTTCATTTTTGACCATAAACCATATCCCCAGGATCAGAAAGGGGATACATACCATTTCTATAAGGTTTCTCATACTCATCCAGGGCATGAACCACAGGATGGCCAGGAGAATGCCGGCAATCCGGGCTGATGATTTTGAGTCAAGTTTCTCAGTTATCTTGTAACCAAGATAAACAGTAACCAGGGATAAGGTTCCGTGAAGAAACCTTACAATGAGCATTTTTGTCTGTGAATCAGTAATATGGATCCAATTCAAGAAGGAAAAAAGGAGGAAATGGATCCCGGGATAGAACATGTTATGTCCTGTTGGTCCATGATTACCGGGGCTTCCCGGAAGCCATGCGTTATAATCATATCCATCGACCCAGGATTGGGAGGATTCGATAACCAGGAAATGATCGTCCATCATTCCCCAGCCTTTTGCGAAAATTACAGATAACAGGCGGAAAAACACCGCTGTTACCATGATCAGGATCAGTGGTTGTTCATCCCAGTATTTCCTGATCCTTGTGATCATCAGTGCCGGCTGTTTTTAACAGGTGTATGGTTTTCAGGGGATCGGTCGATGAGAACACCGTATTTCCTGCTACAAGGACATCTGCACCAGATTTAATGAGAGAAGCGACATTATTAAGATCAACACCTCCGTCGATCTCGATCAGGGCTTCTGAGCCACTTTGTTGGATCAGGTTTTTCAGCCACACGATCTTTGTATAGGTTTCTTCAATAAATTTTTGTCCACCATACCCGGGGTTGACCGACATGATCATCACCAGGTCAACGTCTTTGATGATATTCTCCAGCAGGTGAACGGGAGTATGCGGATTCAGGACGATCCCTGCTTTTGCTCCGGCGTCTTTGATAGCGTATATTGTCCGGTGAAGATGGATGCTCGCTTCATAATGAACGGAAACAAGATAAGCGCCGGCTTTGACAAACCGTTCAACATAGCGTTCAGGTTGGATGATCATCAAATGGACATCCAATGGTTTTTCAGTGTACTTCCTGATCTTTTCAATAACCGGAAATCCAAAACTGATGTTGGGGACAAAAACTCCATCCATGATGTCGAGGTGGAACCAGTCGGCTTCACTCTTGTTCACCATATCGATATCCTTTGCAAGGTTTGCAAAATCAGCCGACAACAAGGAAGGAGCGATGAGATGATTCATTCAAATAAGGATCAGCCCAGGTAGGTTTTCAGGATTTTACTGCGTGAAGTATGCTTTAACCTGCGGATTGCTTTTTCTTTGATCTGGCGTACCCTTTCCCGGGTAAGGTCGAATTTTTCGCCGATCTCTTCGAGGGTCATCGGATGACTGCCGTTCAATCCGAAATAGAGCCGGATCACATCGGCTTCACGCTGTGTAAGTGTTGAAACAGCCCGTTCGATTTCCCTTCTGAGGGATTCGTACAGCAAACCGTTATCAGGAGTAGTATTTTCTTCACTTTTCAGGACGTCGTACATTGTATTGTCCTCATCCTGGACAAGCGGAGCGTCCATTGAAACGTGACGACCGGAATTTTTCATGGATTCCTTGACCTCATTTTCGGAGATCTCAAGAAGATGGGCAATTTCGTCAGCGTTTGGCTCTCTCTCGTACTGTTGTTCAAGCAGTGCGTAAGCTTTGTTGATCTTGTTGATCGATCCGATCTTGTTGAGTGGCAAACGTACAATACGGCTTTGTTCTGCCAGTGCCTGTAATATGGATTGCCGGATCCACCACACAGCATAGGAGATGAATTTGAATCCCCTGGTTTCATCAAACCGTTGTGCTGCTTTAATGAGCCCCAGATTCCCTTCATTGATCAGGTCAGGTAAGCTAAGACCTTGGTTCTGGTATTGTTTTGAAACGGAAACGACGAACCGGAGGTTAGCTTTGGTAAGCTTTTCCAATGCCGTTTGGTCGCCTTGTTTGATGCGTTGTGCCAGTGCAACCTCTTCATCGGCTGTAATCAATTCTACTTTACCGATCTCCTGGAGGTATTTATCCAACGAGGCGGTTTCTCGATTTGTAACTTGCTTGGTAATTTTTAATTGCCTCATGCGATATGGAATTAGTTCAACCTCTTTGGATAATCAATGTTATACGAAAAAAGAACACAGAAGTTTCAAATTACCCTATTTTTTAGAAGGATAATTTTCAGGTTTCGGAAGTAAAGCCCTGCGGGAGAGTTTCAGCTTATTGGTTTTAGGGTCAATCTCGATGAGCTTCACCTCTATTTCGTCACCCACTTTCAGCGCTTCCTCAACTGTGTTCAGGCGTTTCCAGTCGATTTCAGAGATATGAAGCAATCCGTCCTGGTTGGGCAGTATTTCAACAAATGCTCCGAAGGAGGTAATATTTTTTACCTTACCCTTATAGATAGCCCCCAGCTCAGGAACAGCCACAATCCTCTTGATTCTTTCAACGACTGCATCCTTTGCTTCAACATTGGTTGCTACGATATCGATCACTCCGAAATCACCCACTTCCTCCAGGACAATGGTGGTACCTGTAGACCTCTGCATTTCCTGGATGACCTTTCCGCCCGGACCGATGACAGCGCCGATAAATTCTTTCGGGATCTTCATCTGGAAAATACGCGGAACAAATGGTTTATAGTCGGGACGCGGGGCAGAAATCGTTTTCTCAATTTCCCCAAGGATGTGCATACGCCCGGTTTTTGCCTGTAACAAGGCTTCTTTCAGAATTGCAAAAGAGAGACCTTCCACTTTTATATCCATCTGGCATGCCGTAATACCATCACGTGTGCCGCAGACTTTAAAATCCATATCACCAAGATGGTCTTCATCACCCAGGATATCCGAAAGGATGGCATATTTTCCTGTTTTCTTATCGGTAATCAACCCCATTGCGATACCGGAAACCGGTTTTTTCAGTTTCACACCGGAATCAAGCAGAGCCATTGTACCTGCACAGACAGTAGCCATGGATGAGGAACCATTGGACTCAAGAATATCCGATACAAGACGAATAGTGTAATGATTATCGTCATCGGAAGGCAACATGTTTTTTAATGCACGTAATGCAAGGTTTCCATGACCAATTTCCCTGCGGCTGGTACCCCGGTTCGGTTTTACCTCACCGGTAGCAAACGACGGGAAATTATAATGAAGGATGAAATTGATCTTACCTTCTATTACAGCTCCGTCAATGATCTGTTCATCGAGTTTTGTACCGAGGGTAACGGTGGTCAGTGACTGGGTTTCACCCCTTGTAAAGATAGCGGATCCGTGAGCAGAGGGCAGAAAATCCACCTCGCACCATATGGGCCTGATTTCGTCAAGTTTTCTGCCATCCACCCGTAACCGGTTATCCAGGGTACTGTTTCTTACTCCGTCTTTTTCAACTTCATGGAAATAACGGTCGATCATAAACTTTTTTTCTGTCTTTACTTCTTCAGGTAAATTGGACTCAAAAGCATCCTTCACCGCTTTAAAAGCTTTATGACGTTCTAATTTATTGGGATTCCCGGTTTTTGCAATTTCATAAACAGGGGTATATGTGGCATTTCTTACCATTTCCCTGAATGAAGGGTCGTTGGTTTCATGCGAATACTCTCTTTTTGACTTTGGGTTTTCCAGCATTTTCATCAGATCCAACTGGGCCTGGCATTGAACGATGATGGCTTTATGGGCAACGTCTATTGCTTCCACCAGGTCGTCCTCTGAAACTTCCTTCATTTCACCTTCAACCATCACGATGTTATCGATTGATGCAGCAACCATGATGTCGATATCCGATTCGTTCATGGAGGCAAGCGAAGGATTGATCACAAACTGACCGTTAATCCTGCCCACTCTTACTTCAGAAATAGGACCATTGAAAGGGATATCACTGATCATGAGTGCCGAGGAAGCTGCCAGGCATGCCAGTGAATCGGGCAATTGGGACATATCTGCAGAAATCAGGGTCACACTTACCTGTACTTCGGCATGAAAATCATCCGGAAACAGGGGTCTGAGAGCACGGTCAACAAGGCGGGAGATAAGGACTTCATAATCCGATGCACGGGCTTCCCGTTTGAAGAAACCACCGGGGAAACGCCCTGCTGCAGCATATTTTTCTTTATATTCAACAGAAAGTGGCATAAAATCTACATTTTCAGCGGCCTCTTCCTTCGCCACCACTGCTGCCAGAAGCATGGTATTCCCCATTGTTATTACAACTGAACCGTCAGCCTGCTTTGCAAGTTTCCCGGTTTCGATGGAAATAACCCTGCCATCTGGTAATTCAAAAGATTTAACCGTACCTATCATGTGCTCTATTGTCTTTTTGTTCTCTCATAAAGTAAAAAAGGCAACTGTTTTCATTGCCTCTTTTACTTGATCAACAGGTGAATAAATAATTACTACTTACGAATCTTCAATTTTTTAATGATGGATCTGTATCTCTCAATTTCCTTTTCTTTCAGGTAATCCAGCATCTTTCTGCGCTTACCTACAAGTCTTACCAATGACCGTTCTGTGAACTTATCATTCTTATTTACTTTCAGATGTTCGGTCAGGTGTTGAATCTTCTGGGTGAATAGGGAGATCTGCCCTTCGGGAGAACCGGTATCGAATTCTGACTTTCCAAATTCCTTAAAGGCTTGCTTTTTTATTTCCGGAGCGATGTTCATTTTCTCGATTGTATTGTTACGAATACTATATTATTTACCTTAAAATTCAATTCGGGCTGCAAAATTAACAAATATATTTGATTTTCGCAAGGCAGATTCAATTTATTATTCAGGATTTTGATCATATAATTATTCTGAAAATGTTAGAAAATTTAATTATTTAGAATAATTCCAGTCTAAATGTTGTACCTTTGAAATGACAACACACATTGTACAAACTGGTTTAAAATTATTGATATTATGGAAGATATTAAGAATGAATTCAAAGTGAAAGGTGAGGAACTGGTTGAAAAAGTCAAACAGCTTTATCATGAGGGAAATATCCGCAGGATCATCATTAAAGATGATGAAGGCAAGGTTTACCTTGAAATACCGGTTACCCTCGGGCTTGTGGGAGTATTGCTTGCACCCACACTTGCAGCATTGGGAGCGATTGCAGCCATGGTTGCCCACCTGAAAGTGGAAGTGATCAAAACCGAAGAGCCTGTGAAACCTGAAGAGACAGGTAAAAAGGAATAGAATCAACCCGTCCAGATTTTATAGGACAATTCGGCCTGATACAGGAACATCAGGAGTCCGTTTTGTATTTTTGTCCCGGAAGCAAAGCCTTTTATCAGGAATTGACTGCGGATCGGATGATACACCAGGTCATAGAGGAAGTGAGCCGGAGTAAGGAATGAATATGGAATCAGGGGAAATTGATCGGTTGCAGGGAACATACCGGCGGGGGTGGCATTAATAATAAGGGTATGCTGACGGATAAGCTGTTCTGTCAGATCCTTATAAGATATTGTGCTCTCATTGACTGGAGTTCTTGAAACTATGAGATACGAAATTTTCAGATTCCTCAATGCATGAGCGACTGCTTTTGCGGCGCCTCCGTTACCAAGGATAAGCGCAGATGTATGCTTCGAAAAATCTGCTGATTGAAGAAAAGCGGGATAGTCCGTGTTATATCCTTTCATAAAATAATGATCACCATGCCGGTCAATCCTTATGGTGTTCACAGCTCCGATCTTTTTTGTTTCTTCATCAATGTCATCGAGAAAACCGAGGATTTGTTCCTTATAAGGTAGTGTTACATTCAATCCTCTGAGACCGGGATTTTGTCGTAACAACAATGGCAGGTCTTTCAGGTCTGCCATTGGAAAGAGCCTGTATTGATTTCCAGTGATGCGGTTAAGTTCAAATTTCTCAGTGAAAAATGCTTCCGAAAAAGAATGAGAAAGGGGATAGCCGATCAATCCATAAGTGATCATTATGGATTATTGGGGTCTGAATTTTTTGAATTTTTCCGGCAGAAAGCTGAAAAAAGTATCGCCACGCAAACCCAGTCGTAATGTTTCCAGGGGGATAACTTCCGCAGGGGCAATATTTCCAAGGTTCACATTCGCTCCGAAATGATTAATGAACCAAACCTGTTGTGATTTCAGGGGAGCTTCCCAGATGATCTTATCCTGGTCGACTTTCGATAATATCTTGTTAATGAGTGTTACATGGGCTTTACCGGTAGGCCTGTAGATTCCGACATTTCCGCTTTCCCGTGCTTCGCCGATCACTTTGGTTGATCCGGCTTCCAGTTCGGTCTTCATCATTTCAATCCACCGGTTGGGCGCGATCAGGATTCCTGATTCTTTTGAGCCTACCTCCGATAATACGGTAAAATCCTTGGCAAGACAAGTGATATATTCACATTTCTTATCGTGTTCCATGGACATGGATCCATCAGAAATCTCAACTGCGTTAAGATTCAGCTTTTCCACAAAATGACGGTATGAGTCAAACATATCCCGGATCACAAAGGCTTCAAACAGGGTTCCTCCCAAAAACACCATGATGTTGGCTTTCTGGTATATACTGATCTTCTCTCTCACCTGGGGTGTGACAATGGATGTTCCAAATCCAAGTTTGATGTAATCAATGAAGTCGCTTGCCGAAGATACAAGATCCTCCGCTTCACGAAGGGAAAGACCTTTGTCCATTACCATTGCCAATCCACTATCCCGTGGTTTAGATTTTCTTTCAGGTAAATAGGGTAAGTTGATATTATTCATAATGATAAATTTAAGGGATGTGCACTTTTATCTTTTACTTTTATGAGATGCGATAATCTCCACGAATGCTTTATTATTTTCAAGTTCGGGAAAGTTTTTAAACATCCGTTGATATCCCTTAAAATCTAAAATCAATGCTTTATCAAGGATTTTATCAGCCTGTTTGGATTTTCCTGCCTTTAAGAGGTAATTTGCCAGGTTGTAATGGAAATCAGGGTTATCCTCATGCCATTTCAACCCTTCATTCAAGGTGTCGCATGCTTTCATATATTCACCTTTGTTTGCATATAAGCCGGAAAGTTCAAGCCAGATTTCATCATCTTCAGGTTCAAGTTCAGCTACCTTCCGGTAGGCATCAATGCCTTCTTCAATGCGTTCCAGTTTCACCAGAATATCCCCCATAATGAACCAGTAATCAGCAACAGTAGGTGATATTTTTATTGCTTTTTTTACATAAACAAGAGCCATCTTTGGTTTACCCAATGCATCATACGCTATCCCTGTTCCCAACCATGCATCGGCAAACTCCGGGTCAAGGTGAATTGCCTTTCTGTAATTTTCCACCGCAAGATCAAATCTTTCGAGCTTCTCATAACATTCTGCCACGTAATAACAGGTGATTGGCTCTGGCTCCTCGTAATACATCGTCTCCAGATAAGTTTCAACCGCCTTTTCGTAATCACCCATGTTGGCATAACAGTTCGCTTTATTGAAGTATGCTGAGGCAAATTCTTCTTCAATTGCAATGGAATAATCATAGGCTTCGACAGCTTTCTCAAAGAGGTCAATATTGCTGTAAGATATTCCTAGATTGAACCAGGCAGCTTTGGAAAATGGATTTTTATCAAGAAACCCTTTCAGAAAATCAATTGCCTTATCGGTTTGCTGAAGTATCTCATAACAGAAAGAAAGCTCGTATAAGGCAGGTTCATTCTCAGGATTAGATTCGATGGATTTAATAAGGTATTCAACAGACCGTTCATATTTTCCCAGGTTCTCATATTCAAATGCAATATTGGCATAAAGCTCATCTTCTTCATCCGACCCCGGTAAAGCTTTCTTATATTCATCAATGGCTTTTTCATACCGCTCCAGTTGACTGTAAAGGTTTCCCTTGATCATATGCACGTCATCGTCAGAATAACCAATACGATCGATCTCATGAAGGATCTTCAGCGCTTTCTCATTTTTATTGCTGTAAATATAATATTGGGCTTTTTTCAGCAGGATACTAACACTATCCGGATGCTGGCTCAGACCAGTTTGAATGGACAAACCGGCGTTGGTCAGTTCATTCTTATAGAGGTAGTAATCGATAATTTCCTCAAACTCATCAATATCGAAAAAAAAATATTCATTATCCCGGATCATTCTTTCAAACCTGTTCACAAGATCCAGGGTTTCACGATCAGGATAAGAATCGAAATATTCGTCCACTGTTAATAATCTAACAACTAATTGTGCTTATTCAACTGCAAAATTAAGAAAAATAATGGACAAGGCCATTTTTGTACGAACGAGATGTTATTTTTTTTAACAAAAAATGGGGGTTGGAAATAAAACAAGTATTTTTGCCCAAAATCAAAATTTCAGTTATGAGTTTGATCACGTCAATTTCCGGCATCAGGGGAACGATCGGAGGAAGGCCCGGGGAGGGACTTACGCCTGCAGACATAGTGCGGTTTGCTTCCGCATATGGTACTTTTATAAAAAAACAATTTCCTGCTGAACGTGTGGTTATTATTGTTGGCAGGGATGCAAGACTTTCTGGGAGAATGGTGCGCGATCTGGTGACAGGAGCGTTAAACGGCCTTGGAATAGATGTTATCGATATTGGTCTTACGACAACCCCGACAACCGAAATCGCGGTGATCGATAAGAAAGCACATGGAGGGATCATCATCACTGCGAGCCATAATCCGAAGAACTGGAATGCACTGAAATTGCTGAATGCAAATGGAGAATTTCTCTCGGCATCAGACGGGGAGGAGGTGCTGAAAATTTCTACGGATATGGACTTTTCCTATTCAATGGTGGATGATCTTGGAAAATCCAGGCATGATGATTCTTATCTCCTGAAGCATATTGAAAAGATACTACAATTACCCCTCGTTGACAGGAAAGCGATTGAGCAGGCGAAACTAAAGATCGTTGTGGATGCGGTGAACTCGACGGGAGGAACAGCTGTTCCGATGTTACTAAAAAAGCTGGGTGTAAAAGTTGTTGAGGTTAATTGCGAGCCTAGCGGTGAATTTGCTCATAATCCGGAACCACTTCCTGAGAACATTGGCGAGATTTGTGAGATGGTCGTAAAAAACAAGGCTGACTTAGGTATTGTTGTTGATCCTGATGTTGACCGTCTGGCAATTATCAATGAGTTTGGAGAGCCATTCGGGGAGGAATATACCCTTGTTGCGGTAGCTGATTTTATTTTGCAACATAACCCGGGAAATACAGTTTCCAATATGTCATCTACAATGGCGTTGAAACTGGTCACGGAAAAAGCAGGAGGAAAATACAGCGCCTCTGCGGTAGGCGAAGTAAATGTGGTGGAAATGATGAAACTGAACCATGCCGTGATCGGTGGTGAAGGGAATGGCGGGGTAATCTATCCCGATTTACATTATGGAAGAGATGCATTGGTTGGTATTGCACTATTCCTGACGCATCTTGTAAAATCAGGATTAAAATGTTCTGCTTTAAGGGATCGTTATCCGAATTTCTTTATTTCAAAAAATAAGATCAATTATGAACCGGAGATGGATATCGATAAGATCCTTGAGAAGATCGTCGACCATTATAAAAACCATCCGGTGATCACCATCGATGGTGTTAAGATCATCTTTGAGAATGAATGGGTTCATCTCAGAAAATCAAATACAGAGCCGATCATCCGCATTTATGCTGAAAGTGACATGCCTGAGAAAGCAGATAACCTGGCAAGGAAGATCATCAACGATTTGAAAGAAATAATAAATGACAGATAAACCGCATGAGGAAAAAAAAACGCAAACCTACCCGGTATAAAAGTATCACTTTCAAGCTCACTTCCCATCAAAAAAAGTCGCTTGATAACTTTTGTAAGGCCAGAAAAAGCACACCGATCAAAGCGATAAAAAAATCGATCCGGCCCTTGATTGACAATTATGCGACTATTTCTCCTGTTGAGGAAAGTTTTGTAACCCCAAACCAGCTTGAACTTTTCACGCTCGAATGATCCCGAATGAATGTCGGGTAAGGTAGTTACTTTCGGGAAAGCTGGGTTTCATAAAGCGTTCTGTTCAGAATAGAACGGCCTAACGTTACCTCATCGGTATATTCCAGTTCATCACCTATTGAGATTCCCCTTGCAATCGTAGAAACCCTGATGTTGAGTTCAGATAATCGCTTATAGATATAATAATTCGTTGTATCACCTTCGATGGTAGCCGGTAATGCAAGGATAATCTCCCTCGTCCCATTCCTGTGAACCCTTGCCAGTAGTTGATGGATGGTAATATCTCCGGGGCCGACCCCTTCGATCGGCGAAATAATTCCTCCAAGAACGTGATACACTCCATTGAACTGTCCGGTATTTTCAATTGCCATCACATCACGGATACTCTCCACTACGCAAACCAGATCATTCTCCCTTTTTGGATTTGCACAGATAGAGCATTTCCGGGAATCCGAAATATTAAAACAATCTTCGCAATAAACGATTTCCTGTCTTAATTTAATGATTGCCGAACCAAATGCTTCTACCTCAGGGATTTCCTTCTTCAGGAGATAAAGCGCCAAACGCAAAGCGGTTTTTTTCCCGATCCCTGGTAGTTTCGCCAGTTCATTAACAGCGTTTTCCAGCAGTTTTGACGGATAGGTATTCAAATGAGGAGTTTTTATAATGTATGATAATAATTCTTTAATTTGCAAAAATAAATCTTTCAGGCAATAATGATGAAAAAGTCTATCCTTTTCCTTTTTTTATCCATGGTTTCCATTCTCCTTTTCAGTCAGGATACCATTAACCAGACAGATCCACAAGGAAAAAAATCCGGTTTCTGGAGGAAACTCAATTCCAACGGAGAAAAAGTTTATGAAGGTTATTTCACCGGGGGTATTCCAGAGGGTGAGTTCAGGTATTATTATCCCAATGGAAAAGTGAAGACCCTTTCGGTTTTCAGCAGAAATGGCCACTGTACCAAAACTATTTCATTCTTTCAGAATGGGAAGAAGATGGCAGCAGGAAACTATCTTGATGAGAAGAAAGACAGTCTTTGGAGGTTTTTCAGTGAATCACAAGATACAGTCTTGTCAGAAGAGTTTTACAAAGAAGGTAAAAAAGAAGGAGTTTCCATGACCTTTTATGCCCGGAAAGGGATCTCAGAGCTGATCACTTGGAAAAACGGATTAAAAGAAGGCCTCTGGGAAGAGTATTATACAACCGGGAAATTGAAATTGCAGGGCTATTTTGCCGGGGATCAGAAGGAGGGGGCTTTTAAAACATTATATGAAAACGGGAGTGTCATGATGTCCGGTCAGTACGAACAAGGTCGCCAGGCCGGAACCTGGCTATACTTTGATGAAAAAGGAACGATCACCAGGAAAGAATATTACAGGAATGGAATGGTAGTGAAAACGGAAGATTATACCACCCAAAAGAAATAGATTTACGGCAAAAGATATTCGGTCCTATTGACCCTTTTTCAAGATTATTCTTTAGTATTCGTTCCCCACTTTCCTGAGCATTTTAGAGAAAACTGAATTGATTCAATAAGATATTTACCAAATATTGATCCTCAGTCATGGTGCAATATTATCGCATCATGCCAGCAGAATAGAGAGCATAAAATAAATGGCAGCATTTTGATCCATCCGAATGGGCATTATCTTTTTTAAAGTTCCAGGCAATTCGTATTGCGAGTTTCGTGCTGAAAACTCAGTGCCTGGCACCGGTAATAAAAACTTATTCCTTACTGCCTAATTGTCCAATTAAACATTCGTGATATATGATAAAAAACTTGTATTTCAACTATTTATGTATTATATTTGTAAAGAAATAATGTACACCAAGATACGAAATGACTTATTCCCCAACATGACGGTAAGCAATAGGGTTATGTGAATTAATTCAACCCCCAAAAATAACATCCCATGAAAACTTTTTACCTGATTTTCGCCTGTTCCATGTTAACGGCAGTTAGCAGTTTTTCCCAGGTCGGTATCAATACCGATAACAGTGCTCCTGATAGTTCGGCAATGCTGGATGTTATGTCTACAAACAAAGGGTTCCTGCCACCCCGCATGACAACCACCCAGCGAAACGCTATTGGATCACCTGCCGAAGGATTGGTTATTTACAATACTGATGAAAAAAGACTAAATATTTATAATGGAACCTATTGGACACCAACTTCGCCTGAAGGTTGCGGGCAACCTTTTACCGATACACGTGATGGAAATACCTATAACACTGTGATGATTGGAACCCAGTGTTGGATTGCACAGAACCTGAACATTGGAACGATGATAGATGGAACCAGCGATCAAACCAACAACAGTATCATTGAAAAGTATTGTTATAACAACAATTCATACTATTGTGACATTTACGGTGGATTATATCAATGGGATGAATACATGAATTACACGACTCCGAGTGATTCAATTCCCAGCGGTAGACAAGGTATTTGTCCAACAGGGTGGCATATCCCTTCAAATTCAGAATGGATAGTTTTAAGAACTTTTCTTGGCGGTACTTTAGTAGCAGGGGCGAAAATGAAAGAAACCGGCACATTGCATTGGTATACCCCGAACACGGGTGCGACCAATTCAAGCGGGTTCACGGGGCTACCTGGGGGGAGTCGCTCCACTAATGGAACCTTTAATTCTATGCCTTTTTATGCTGACTTCTGGTCGTCGACAGTGGACTCCTTTTCATTCCCCTGGATCTATTATATCACTTGTGATAACGAGAGATTGGACGAAGGCCATACCTATCCCGTGACCATAGGTTTCTCGGGGCGCTGCCTCCAGAATTAATTCGACAATTTGATATTTAATAGGACGAGTCTTTTGAAATTCTTCTATATCGATTTAATTTTGTTGGAATTTCAGCAAAAGGCCAGCATAGTATATGGACTGGATTTCATTCTTTATTAAAGAAGACCAGTTCATTATTCTTCTCATCAACAGTGATCTGAGAGTTCTTGTCGACTTTGCCTTCCAGGATCATCTTTGAGAGTTCATTCAGGAGGTTCCGCTGGATTACCCTTTTTATAGGCCTGGCCCCAAACTGGGGATCAAATCCGAGTTCGGCAATGCGATGGATTGCCTTCGGAGTAAGGGTCAGTTTTAGATCATTCTTCTCAAGAATTTTCTGTATGATGCCAATCTGTAACCCGACAACTTTGATGATCTCTTCCATTGAAAGCGGATGGAACATGATGATTTCATCGATCCTGTTAAGAAATTCGGGACGAATGGTCTGCTTCAGGAGATCAAAAACCTGTTCTCTGGTTTTTTCAATCATTGCTTCCTGGTTTAGGTCAATTGCATGTTCCATATTTTCCCGGATTATTTGTGAACCAATATTTGAAGTCATGATAATGATGGTATTTTTAAAATCCACCACCCGACCTTTATTGTCCGTCAACCGGCCATCATCCAGAACCTGAAGTAATACATTGAATATATCGGGATGAGCTTTTTCTATTTCATCCAGAAGGACAACGGAATAGGGCTTTCTCCGAACAGCTTCTGTTAATTGTCCGCTCTCTTCATAACCCACATATCCCGGAGGTGCACCAATCAATCTTGATACCGTATGACGTTCCTGGTATTCTGACATGTCGATCCGAACAATATTATTTTCATTATTGAACAGAAATTCGGCAAGGGCCTTGGCCAACTCTGTTTTTCCAACACCCGTGGTTCCCAGGAAA
The DNA here is from genome assembly GCA_026391355.1 of Bacteroidota bacterium. Lineage (GTDB taxonomy): Bacteria > Bacteroidota > Bacteroidia > Bacteroidales > FEN-979 > CAIYUC01. Next base: position 52,451 of record JAPLDH010000019.1, read on the forward strand.
ATAAACGAACCAATGGGTCTTTTGGGGTCCTGCATTCCGGCCCTGCTTCGCCGGATGGCGTCAGAAACAGCTGCAATGGCTTCATCCTGCCCGACAACACGCTGATGTAATTCTGATTCCAGGTGAAGTAATTTCTGCCGTTCGCTTTGCAACATCCTGGTAACCGGTATGCCAGTCCACCTTGCGACAACCTCAGCGATCTCTTCTGCATCCACCTCTTCGTTCACCATTGCTGAATCTTTCTGAAGATCCGAAAGTTTTTTCTTGTAAGCCACAATCGCTTTTTCATTTTCAGGGATGCGCCCATACCTGATTTCAGCGACTTTGCCGAGATCACCCAACCTGTTGGCCTGATCACCTTCCAGTTTGAGTTGTTCGATCTCATTCATTTTCGCCTGGATTTTTTCCACCAGATCCTTTTCCGACTGCCATTTTGCCCTCAGATGACTACGTTCATCATTCAGGTTGGCTATTTCTTCATTCAGGGATTTCAATTGCTGTTCATCATTTTCCCTTTTAATAGCTTCTCTTTCAATTTCAAGTTGACGGATCTTACGTTCGATCTTCTCAATATCCTCTGGAACAGAGTTGATCTCAAGTCTGAGCTTTGAGGCAGCTTCATCAATGAGGTCGATGGCTTTATCGGGCAAAAACCGGTCAGTGATGTAACGTTGTGAAAGTTCAACCGCGGCAATAATGGCCTCATCCTTGATCCTTACATGATGATGTGTTTCATACCTTTCTTTCAGCCCTCTCAATATGGAAATGGCATCAAGTGTATCCGGTTCATTAACCATCACAGGCTGAAAACGGCGTTCGAGCGCTTTATCCTTTTCAAAATATTTCTGATATTCCTTTAGGGTAGTAGCTCCGATCGCGCGAAGCTCTCCTCTTGAAAGGGCCGGTTTAAGAATATTTGCAGCATCCATTGCTCCTTCGCCGCCACCGGCGCCAACAAGCGTATGGATCTCATCAATAAAAAGAATGATCTCACCATCGGCAGAAACCACCTCCTTGATAACACTTTTTAACCGTTCTTCAAATTCTCCTTTATACTTGGCTCCGGCAATAAGGGCGCCCATATCCAGTGAATATATCTGCTTTGATCTGAGGTTTTCAGGAACATCCCCGTCTATAATCCTGTGTGCAAGGCCTTCGGCAATGGCTGTCTTTCCGACTCCGGGTTCACCGATAAGGATCGGATTATTTTTCGTCCTCCTTGAAAGTATCTGCAATATCCTGCGGATTTCTTCATCCCGGCCGATTACCGGATCCAGTTTGCCTGTCCGCGCAAGATCATTCAGGTTCCGGGCATATTTAGCAAGGGAATGATAAGTTTCTTCAACATTCTGATTCATAATATTCCAACGATTACTAACTGCCAACTGCCAACTCAAAAATCCTGCCATAGCCTTTTGTTTGGATCTTTATGAACATCTGTCAGTAATAATCCTGAATAAATGTCGTTTTGACTGTTCCGGAAATCTTTATCTTTACCGGAAAATTGATCAAAACGGATGGAGAATAATTCCCAACCCATTCCCCTGAGCGACAAAAGAACTGTTGTTGTCGGTGTAAGTCTGAAAAAGGAAAGGTTTTCGAATATTGCAGTCAGACGATTAAAAGAGCATAATGTTCCCGTAATCGCCATCGGACTTAGGGAGGGTGAGATAAAGGAAACACACGTCCATATTCCATTTCCTGAAGTTGAAAACATTCATACTGTCACGATGTATGTTGGACCGCGGAATCAACCATTCTGGTACGATTTTATTCTGAACCTGAAACCGAAAAGAGTGATCTTCAATCCAGGTACAGAAAATGCGGAGTTTCAGAAAAAATTAAAAGATCTGGATGTTGAAATAATTGAAGACTGCACACTGGTGATGCTGTCAAAAGACGAATTTTAAGGCATCTGCTGAGGGATAATAATAAATTAATAATTTTACGGCCGAATATAACCCTGATGAAATATACCGTTTTCGCTTTTTTACTTTTATACGGAATCGTTTCCAAAGGCCAGACTTTAACGGTAACCATTGATCCTCCCGATGCAAAATTGTGCCTTGGAATGAGATTCACATTTCATGCATTGATCGCTACTGATATTGATACCGGGACGGTAGATTTAATCTGGATGAAAGATAATCAGGTTATCACCGATTCTACAAGGCAATACCTGGCGTTTGCAAACGTCACCTTTGCCGATACCGGTTACTATCGTTGCATAGCCGTCAATGGAATTATTTCTGATACCAGCATCCCGGCACATTTGCAGATATACCCGGTTTTAATCATCGACACATTATACCGATACAATGAACTGGGATGTCCCGGGGTTTGTAAAGGACAATTTAAAACCCACATTTCGGGAGGAAATCCCCCTTATTCGTATTCATGGGGAGGAGGTCACTCTCAGGATACCATTGTATTCGGCTTATGTCCAGGTTATCATACGCTTACGGTTAAAGATAGTGATGAAAGTTATTGCATTACCCGGAAATATTTTGTCGATGTCCTGAAGCTTCCTAAAATCGAAATTACAAGATTCCCTAAAGATACTGTTTATCTGACGAATCCTACATTAAAGGTTAGTTTCCCAGACTCCTCCAGAAAATACCTGAATAACTGGGAATGGAATTTCGGGGATAGTGCGAAAATTGCCAATGTAAATCCCGCACAGCATGATTATATCAAAACAGGGACATTCATGGTCAAACTTAATTTTACCGATCAGAACGGATGTGATACCACCATATCGGATTCCCTTATTGTAAGGTTGGTTAACCTTGTTTTTCCTTCTGTTTTTACACCCAATGGTGATGGACATAATGAAAAATTCGAGATCAAGGAAAAGAGCGGATCCGGTTTTAAATCCATCGACCTGATGGAAGTCTATCTTAGTAATGTTCTGGTTATCTTTAACAGATGGGGGAAAAAGGTTTATGAGAAAACTAATTATCTGAGCGGTGAATGGGATGGGGACAATTTGTCGGATGGTGTTTATTACTATTTCTTCCGCGGGCACGGCCGATACGATGATGAAGTGTATAAAGGTTCCGTTACCATTCTCAGGTGATCCTGAACAGGTCATCCGAATAAAAATCGCATATAGAACAGGGGATTCATCAGTTGCTTCTTACTTTCGTCCCGTGTGTACATTTCTGAAAACATTTTTGCTGATTCCTCATCTTTACCAGCTTTTTTTATGATAAAATTGAATAACCAGGGTGATGTCGCCAGCCGCTGAATATTATAACTGATCCTCAACCCGTTTAACATTTTTTGTTTGATCAGGAGATCATACTTCCTTAAGAAGGCAGATGAGAAATCATTTAACTGGAACGCTTCCCGGATTACCTGTGAAGCAATTTCACCACTTAACATGGCATTGCCGATCCCTTCCCCTGAGAATGGATCCACGAGGAATGCCGCATCACCAGCCAGCAGGAAACGGGTGCCGGAAAGCGATATCCGCGGAGGTCCGAGCGGCAGCGCGTGGGCTTCAATTTTCCCGGTCATCGTTGCATCGGAAAACCGGTTTCTTATACCAGGTTCATATTTTATAATATCGAGAAGCAGCCCGGAGAGGTTAACCCTGCCTTTTTTTACCTGGTGAACCATCATTCCCAATCCGACATTGGCTTCATTATTTTGCATCGGGAAAATCCAGAAATAACCGGGAAGCAATTTCCTGAAAAAATGAAGCTCAATGAAATTATACGGATGAAGGTCTTTAACATTACTGAAATAGGCCCTGACTCCCAGGGAATCATTTCGATGATCCATCTGATTTCCAGCCAATTTAGTCCCGATAACCGAATGAATTCCATCAGCTCCAACAACCATTTTGGCTTTCAGTTCGTTTGACCCGTCTGAAATTGTTACACCATTTTCATCCGCTTCAGCATATGCAACTTTAAACCCGCTGAAGATCGTAATACCTAACCCTTGTTCCAGGTTTTCAAAGAGAAACCTGTCAAAATCTCTTCTTTTGCATATGTAGCCTGGTGCAGGAGAATCAGTCCTTCTGTTCAGCACAAAAGGAACATCCAGAAAATGATGGTCGGGGGCATAAAAACGTATCCCGTTTGAAGGAGATTTATCGGGTAGATCAAGGAATTTCCTGTAGATGTCGCCCGGCATTCGTTTCAGAACACTCATGACACTGCCGCTGAGCGCATCACCGCAGATCTTTTCACCGGGAAGGGAAGCTTTATCAACAAGAGCAATGTTCAAACCTGAATCCCTCATGAATAATGCCGTTGTTAAACCAGCAGGACCGGCACCAACTATGATTAAATCGAAAGAATTTGCAGACATGATTATTGTTCCTGAAAGATCCGGAGTCCTTATGTGTTCCAGCATGTCCGGCAAACTTACTCCAAATTTCATTTCCACCCGAATTTTACGCTAATTTTGCCGGAACAGATTGGTCAAAATGAGAAAACCAGAACGATACGAACGCTTCATTCACTATTTCAGTGAACATCAACCCTTTGCGGAAACTGAGCTGAAATACATGGCTCCTTATGAACTGGCTGTTGCAGTGATTCTTTCAGCACAATGCACAGATAAACGGGTAAACATCATCACTCCTGCATTCTTTAAACGTTTTCCTGATGCCACGGCACTTGCAAAAGCGAAAGACAATGAAGTTTTTGAACTTATCAAAAGTTGCACTTATCCAAATAATAAGGCAAAAAATCTGATTGCCATGGCTAAGACGCTTATGGAACAGTTCAATGGGGTTCTTCCTTCAGATGTCACAGAATTAATGAAACTCCCTGGTATCGGAAGAAAATCTGCAAATGTGCTTGCCTCGGTAATTTTCAACAAACCGGCAATGGCTGTAGATACGCATGTTTTCAGGGTGGCAGCACGGATCGGATTGACAACGAATGCCAAAACACCATTGCAAACAGAAATGCAACTGATAGCCTCCATTCCTGAAAACCTGATCCCGTTAGCCCATCATTGGCTGATCCTGCACGGACGTTATGTGTGCGTTGCCCGCAAGCCAAAATGCTCCGAATGTGGTCTAACTTTATTCTGCAAGTATTTTAAGCATGCAAAATCCACTTAAAACTTGTTAATAACTAGTAGATGTAATCCATATTAAAAGAAGTAATTTTCATAATTTTGATCTGAAGAAGTGACAAAGGTCATATCGCTGATTAATAGTGTATTAAGTAATAAATAATTTAGTTGAAATCCAAAATCATATAATATGACAAGTTTGAAGAATGGAGATAGAGCTCCTGATTTCAGTGGAATTGATCAGGAAGGTAGAAAGGTTTCTTTGAAAGATTTTAAAGGGAACAAGTTGGTTCTCTATTTTTATCCCAAGGATGACACACCCGGTTGTACGGCAGAGGCTTGTAATTTAAGGGATAACTATGACACACTGCTGAAAAAGGGGTTTCAAATTTTGGGTGTAAGTGCCGATTCGGAAGAGTCCCATAAAAAATTTATTTCAAAATATGTGTTACCTTTTCCACTTATAGCCGATAAAGACAAAAAGATAATTCACGATTATGGTATATGGGGAGAAAAAAAACGCTATGGTAAGATCTATCAGGGTATTCTTCGTACGACTTTTATTATAAATGAAGATGGGATCATAGAAAAGGTGATTGGGAAAGTGGATACAAAAAACCATACAGAACAAATAATTATTGACTAATTAATAGATGAACCAATGAGTAAAGATGTAGAAGTAAACAAGGAGAAGCAAAAAGCCTTACAGTTGACCCTTGATAAACTTGAGAAGACATACGGCAAGGGAACGGTCATGAAACTGGGTGATAATCCGATCGAGAGTGTGGATGTGATCAGTACGGGTTCGATTGGTCTTAATGTTGCCTTAGGAATTGGAGGATTACCGAAAGGAAGGATCATTGAAATATACGGTCCGGAATCATCGGGGAAAACAACCCTGGCCCTTCATGCAATTGCAGAATCGCAAAAGAATGGAGGTATAGCGGCTTTTATTGATGCTGAAAATGCTTTCGACAGGTTGTATGGCCAGAAATTGGGTGTGGATATTGAGAATCTGTTGGTCTCGCAACCGGATAACGGGGAACAGGCGCTTGAAATTACGGATAACCTGATCCGTTCGGGTGCGATTGACATTATTGTCATCGACTCAGTTGCTGCGCTGACTCCGAAAAGTGAAATTGACGGTGAGATGGGCGATTCCAAGATGGGTCTTCAGGCAAGATTGATGTCACAAGCCTTACGGAAACTTACTTCCACGATCAGTAAAACAGCTACCTGCTGCATCTTCATCAACCAGCTTCGCGACAAGATTGGCATCATGTTCGGAAGCCCTGAAACAACGACAGGGGGGAATGCCCTGAAATTTTATTCTTCTGTTCGCCTCGATATCCGAAAGATTAATCAAATCAAGGAAGGGGAGGATGTAGTTGGAAACCGGGTAAAGGTCAAGGTTGTAAAAAACAAGTTGGCGCCTCCTTTCCGAAAAGCTGAATTCGATATTATTTACGGAGAAGGTATATCGCGGATCTTCGAAATCATTGACCTTGCTGTGGACAATAACATTATCAAGAAAAGCGGCTCATGGTTCAGTTATGGTGAAACCAAACTGGGACAAGGCAGGGATGCTGTCAGGAAACTCCTTTTGGATAATCCGGAACTGGCAGATGAACTTGAAGCCCGGATCAAAGAAGTGTTGCAAAATGGGAAATAAGTCTCCGAAATTTATTCCTGTATTTTTGTTGTTTATTGCTCTCCTGATTGGTTCATGCAATGAAAATAATAAGGGGAATAGGAAGCTTTCAGGGGCAGATTCACTCAGGATGGCCAGGGAAGAATTAACCAGGAAGATCGGAAAAGATGAAACCAATCCAACCCTTTTTAACCTGAGAGCCAAAGTTTATCTCCTTGAACATGAGTTTGACAATGCTATAAAGGATATAAATAAAGCGATTTCCCTGGATCAGAAAAAGCCGGTATATTATATTACTTTATCAGATATTTATCTCCTGATGGGTAAACCCGGTAACTGTGGCGAAGCCTTGCAGAAAGCGCTGAATATTGATCCGGATAATAAAGAAGCGCTGCTAAAGGAAGCAAAACTTAACCTTGTGATTAAAGACTATCCACAAACTTTCGAATATACCAAAAGGTTACTTCAGTCAGACAAAGCAACCCCCGAAGGCTACCTGATCAGGGGCGTTGCCCTGCTTGAAACAGGGGACACGGCCAGGGCGGTTCAGGATTTCCAGACAGTCTTGAACCAGTACCAGCAGAATTTTGAGGCATTGATGGAATTGGGTGAATTGTATTCGATCAAAAAGGACAAAATTGCCATCGATTATTTGAAGAGTGCACTGAATATCAGGCCAAAAAGTAAGGAAGCATTATATATGCTGGGCATGTTCTATCAGGAAAATAATCAACCGGATAAAGCGATCCAGACTTATCTTGTATTGGAAAAAGCAGATTCAACCTTCAGAAACGCACCCTACAATATCGGTTACATTTACCTTGTCATGGTCAAGGATTTTAGTAAAGCCATCCAATTCTTTTCGGATGCGATCAGGATCGATCCTGCATATGCAGAGGCCTGGTACAACCGTGGTCTTGCCTATGAACACAGCAACAATTTAGAAAAAGCCTATAATGATTACCAAAAAACATTACAGGTAAAAACAAATTATACCAAAGCCATTGAAGGGTTAAACCGGCTGGATAAAGCCGGATTCAGAAAGTAGAAACTAAAGAAAAAGATCTGAAAATTCCCCTTTCTCACCTTCCGTAAATAAAAGGTAATGGATGGCAGTATGTGCATTTACAAGACGATATCCAAATCTGGTTTCAAATAACCTTTTGCAATCCCTCACGGCATTTTCTTTCGAAGTTGTTAATGGTTTCAGATAAAGCAGCAGGAAATCCTTAAGATCCTGGTAAATATCTGTAATATTCTCAGCCAGGCTTGCTTTCACTGCATCCTGGTGCGTCTTCTCATGGTGATCGATGAAATAATAGGAATCATCCGCTGCCAGTTTCCCACGTAAAACAGTAAAAAGACCCTCCCATTGCTCTTCGTTCACGAAATGCTCGACTGCATCTTCATCCTCAACATCAATATCAGGTAGTAAAGCTGCTTTCAAGTAAATCAGAGGACAAATTTTCTGAAGATAGTTTAACAATTCATCCCTTGAATAATCCGCAGATTTTTCGATAAACAGGCAGTAATCATTCGCGACAGTGATCATTTCCAGTATAGATTTTGAAAATACCGGATTGTTGGAATTAAAACTCTTTGTTTCTTCCATATTTTCAATTTTGTAAAATTTCCTGATGAGGACCCGAAACATTGAAATCAGACAGGTGTATTCCCGTGTTGACGTCAAACATATATTGTAGCCATGGACTATTGACTGAAACATCCGGATAAAAGAAAAGTGAAAATACCATTGCAGGGAAGATCAGGTTGTCATTTTTTATAACAACAGATGTTTTGATCCCCGGATAGAAAGGCGTAGCGAACACCGATTTATTTCTAGCGATGAATCCTCCCTGAAGCTGGCCGATCAAGGCAAACCTGAATCCATAAAAAAACCAGGGAGTAAAAAGGGCTGTTGAAAGATTCGCTGCCAACAGGCGGGTACCCTGAAGCAACGAATGATCATCGACAGGTTGGATTCTCATAATCTGGCTGATATCGGCCAGATCTTTATTATTTTCTTTCGTATTAAAGCCCAGCATATAATCGGCTTTCAGGTAAGTCCTGATCTTATATCTTTTATTTGGGGGTTGCTGCAAGTAAGTCATATACATAACATGGAATTTCAAAACCCCATCTTCAAAAGAAGAATTGTGGAGGAATCCTCCGATCCTCACATCTCCCATGAGGTATCCGAACCTATTGATAAAATCACCAACTGAAACTTCAAAACCATGGTAAAAGCGTGTTTGATAATTAATAAATTCGGGACCTAATGTAAGTTGAACCATGTATCCATATGGAATATTTTCTGTTTTGCCCAGTTCTGATACATAATCCGTCAGGTAATATTTATTTTTCGAAATGGATAATCCTGTGAAAACCTTGATATAATTGTTGAAAAGATTGTTTGTATCATACAATACAGAAGGTCTTGAATAAAAATACCTTTGATAAACCCCTTCAGAGATGACCATATGTATGGGTGCCTGGATAAAAGGGAAGGCATAGCCAAGCCAGAGACTTGCATTGTGGTAATAGGATGCGGTGTTTACCGGTTCTCCGGGAATTCGAGTGTCACGGATATATTGAAACTGGCCATTGCCAGCCCAACGTGTTTTATTTGAAAAGAAAGTACGGGAAAGTTGTATCTGAAAATTCTGATAACCATCATCATCCTGGGAAAAACCTGCCGTACCATCAATGAATGTTCCTCCGATGTTGGTCATATTATAGGAGGCATTGTCATACATAAAGAAAGCACGCCCGGACTTTTCAAATGAAAACCCGTGAAGGAAGCGATCACCGAGGCCAAGGAAGTTACCATCATACAACCGGATCAAGGCTCTGTTGGTAGTAGCGGAAAGAATATCGAACCCGATCGACCAGACATCCTTCGTTATCACAATAATATCAATCGAATCCGGGTTGCTTTGACATGGAGTAACAATGATCCTTGCATCTTCAATTCCATGAAGGCTCCTCAATATCCTTTCATTATCTGCCATAACACCCGGATCCAGGGACTGCCCGGTTTTAAATATCAGGTATTTCCTTATCACGAACTTTTTTGTGATTACATGGATGGCGTTTCCAAATTTACTGATGCCCGTTTCTGGTGTCATGCAAGTATCCACCACCGAGGTACCAAAGGGACTTAATGATTCAGTTCTGATGCTGCGGATGATCTTTCCCCTGAATTGTTCAAACGGGTATTCACTTGGCATTCGTTGAACTGTATCGGGCAATAATGAGTTCTTTGGAGGAACGAAGGCAAGTGAATAAAGAAATCTTGTCATTCCATGCCTGGCAAATTTCCTGTACACAGAATCATAAAATTGTTCTGCCTGTTTCATCTTCGCGATATTATTCTCACCCAATGATAGACTGTTTACCAGCCAGAAAGTATCTCTTGGAATGCGAACGAAGAAGTCTTTTCCAATGATGAGAATGCCCCTGGAAAAGAAAACGGTGTCATTATGGATAGAGTCAGATTGTGATCCTGATCCGGTTTTTTTTGATTTTGCCTGAATGGATGTAAAGGATCCTATAAATAATAGAATACCCACTGAAACAATGATTTTCAGTACACAGTGGAATAAACTTTTTTCATGGATCTGCCTGAATTTTATCATTTAACGGATATGCATCGAAGCTATGATATTTTCAATCTTCTCATCAAGCTTTTTGTCGACCTCATCAAAGTTGAGTTTATCAGCAAGCTTTTCCTTGACACCGAAATAATATTTGATTTTTGGTTCAGTCCCTGATGGTCTCACACTTATCTTACTGCCGTCTTCAAGAACAAATTGCAATACATCAGAAACCGGGAATTCGATTAGAATTTCTTCACGGGTGATAAGGTTTATTTCCTTTTGAAGCAGATAGTCTGTGATCCTGATCACTTGCGAATTGTTGATACTGGTAAAAGGGTGATTCCTGTATTCGATCATCAATTGTTGAATCTCTTCTGCCCCGGTTTTTCCTTTTTTTGTCACAGAAACAAGATTCTCCTTATAAAACGAAAATTCCTGATAAATGTTGATCAACAGATCGAACATTGATTTGCCTTGATTGGCAATGAATGCCGCAGTTTCTGCGATCATTGCGCAAGCTCCCACGGCATCTTTATCTCGAACGAAATCTCCAACCAGGTAGCCGTAACTTTCCTCACCTCCAACGATGAAGGTTTTTTTATTTTCATTACGACGAATGATATCGGCAATAAACTTGAAGCCGGTAAGAACATCGAAATATTCAACCCCGAAATTCCTTGCAATATCTGTAAGGAGCTCAGTTGTGACGATCGTTTTCACAATAAATTCATTACCGGTCAACATCTTCTTCTCATTCCATTGAAAAAGAATATAATAGAAAAGCAGAGCAGCCGTTTGATTGCCATTGAGAAGGACAAATTCACCTTTGTGGTTTTTCAGGGCAATACCTACCCTGTCTGCATCAGGATCGGTGGCCATGATGAGATCCGCATCGATCTCTTTTGCTTTTCTGAGTGCCAGATCCAATGCGTCATGTTCTTCGGGGTTCGGGGAACGCAAAGTTGGAAAATTACCATCCGGAATAGCTTGTTCTTTGACAATTGTTACATTCTCAAAACCGAATTTTGCAAGGATAGCAGGCACCAGGATACGGCCTGTACCGTGAAGCGGAGTATAAACGATTTTAAGATTTTTCTGTTTTCTGATTACATCGGGAGCCAATGATAAAGCGGCCAATTTTTCGAGATAAATTCCGTCAATTTCTTTACCAATTGATAATATTTTCTCCGGTGGACCATACCATCTGACTTCATCAATGCCGGTAATTTTTTTGGCTTCTTCAATTACATTCACATCATGTGGGGCGATCATCTGGGCTCCGTCATCCCAGTAAGCCTTGTAACCATTATATTCTTTAGGATTATGAGAAGCGGTGATCATTATTCCGCTTTGACAATGCAGATGACGAATTGCAAAGGAAAGTTCAGGAGTAGGACGGATATCGTCAAAGAGGTACACGGTAAAATCATTGCCTGTGAGTACCTCGGAGGTCACTTGTGCAAAGAACCGGCTGTTGTTTCTGCTATCATAAGCGATAGCCATTTTTATCGGGTGAATATCGGGGAACATCTTTTTCAGATAGTTGGCCAGACCTTGTGTAGCCATTCCTACGGTATATTTATTCATGCGGTTCGTTCCGGCGCCCATGATGCCGCGTAAACCACCGGTACCGAATTCAAGATCCCTGTAAAAAGCGTCGGTTAAACCCACCGGGTTGTTTTCCATCAGATCCTTAACTTCATTTTTCGTCTGGTCATCAAAGTTACCGTCGATCCAGGCCTGTGCCCTGGAAAGGACAAATTCATCCATTGTTTCTTTCATAGTCAGTTCATTCAATTCGGTTAATTCCCCGGCACTTGATTTGGGGTTAGTACCAATTTATGAATACAGTTCTTCAGGCTTTCACGCCAGTGAGGAATTGTAATACCAAAGGTTTCTTTAATTTTTGATTTATTCAGCAAACTATAAAACGGTCTTGCAGCAGGCGTAGGGAAATCTTTGGTTTCGATGGGAGTTATGTTGCATTCTATCCCGGTCATTTCAACTACGGCCAGGGCAAAATCATACCAACTTGTTACTCCTTCGTTGGAATAGTTGAATATCTCCATTTTATCAGTTGCCTTCACCCTGGGAAGCAACGTTAAAATTACCTGGGCCAGATCATATCCATAGGTAGGTGTGCCTATCTGGTCAAAGACAACACGTAAGCTCTTCAATTCACGTCCTTTATTATAAATTGTCTTTACGAAATTCTTTCCGTATGATGAGTAAAGCCAGGATGTACGCAGGATCAGACCTCTCGCCGATAGATTCATCAGTGCCTTTTCTCCTGCATATTTTGTATTGCCATACACCGAACAGGGATTGGCACGGTCAGTTTCCTTATAAGGTTGAAAGGATTTTCCGTCAAAAATATAATCGGTGGAAATCTGAATAAACCATCCACAGGTATCATTCATGATCCTGCCTAGTTGAAGAACAACATGTGCGTTCAGTTTCATTGCCATTTCCGGATCAGTCTCGGCTCCATCTACCGCAGTATAGGCAGCGCAGTTAATGATCCCGTCAAAGGATTTATGCCGGAAATAGGCCTCAACCTTTTCTGCATCTGTCAGATCAAGATGTTGTTTATCAATAAAAGTAAACCGGTATTGCGGGAAACCAGCAGACAATTTCCGGAGTTCACTCCCGAGTTGTCCGTCACAACCTGTAACAAGAATGTTCATAAAAAATCATTAATTGTGGTTAAATAAACTGATACTAACATTACTGAACTTCATATACACGCATCGCATCGGTAAATTGTTTTTCACTTCCGCCTGAAAGTTTTGCCTATTGTAACTTGGCCAGTATAGTATCTTCTGGTTTTCGTTTAAAACGGATAAGAGATGATTTAATAATTTCGGTTGTAGCATTTGGCAATTCTTTCCATATATAGTTTCATGATTTCATTTTTACTCTTGAATGAGAACCTTTTTTGCAAGACCAGCAAAAACAATTCTTTTGTCATTGCTGAAAGTTCAAATGCTTTTGCCAGATGCTGTTCAGGCGTCATTTGTTGTAATGTTTTCAAATACACACTGTGGTTGGGATGTGGTTTTATCTCCATATACTCTTAATTTCATGTTTACGATTTAATTATCAAAAGTAATAATAAACGTTAGCAAACTTACATGAAATTTGTCACAAGACCAAGCGAACCGGCCTGGAGAAACATCAGGAATCAAAAATCAGGGAGGTGAAATACAGAGGAAGGGTTATCGGACGGTATCTCCGGCTTTGCCGTAATTATATCCCAGGAAATTACGGACAAGATGATATCGTTCATCTGCATGTTGTTTCAATTCATTTACCCCCTTTGTAAAGTCATTGGGCGAAGAGAGAAAAGTAAACCCTTTTTGCTCCCCGTTCACTCCTGCAACATAAGGATAGAGAAGATTGTACCAATAATCATATTTTTCACGCATCCGGGATGGCTCAAAGACATTGGTTATCAATAAATTCAAATATTTTTTATAAAGAGCGGCATATTCCGCCTGATCCATCAGGTACCGTATGAGCGGCCACCTTTCGGATACTTCATTTAAGGAAAGGGACAATGTCCTGCGCATATCTTCTTTCATGGCTTGATGGTTATCCCAGGGGATCCAGACAAGTTTTCCCGTTTCAGGGTTGTTGTAGAGGTAATAATTATGAAACATGCTGCCATAACTGTCCCAATCCTGAACCGCAGTATTGATGGCAAGCCAGTTCAGGAACCGGGGAACATCGAATACGGAATCCAGTTCACTTCTCCATTTGGCTGGATCTTTCACTCTTAGTCCCGAATTCAGAATATCATATAACCGCTTAACATCCGTGTAATCCGAATTTTTCTTATTCGTTTTCCGAATGAATGAACCGGGATCAAAGGAGCCTTCAGCAAAGGATGCACCGGGGCCATCCGGTTTATAGCAATTTCCGGATTTACTTCCAAACTGATCTTTCAGCATGGTATCTTCAATGATCTCAATGCAGGTGTAAAGTCCGAAGTATTTTGAACCTTCTCCATAATCTATATAGATTGCATAGAAAGAAGTATGGGGGGCGCTGACGCCTGACTGTCTGAAAATATCTGCTGCCACTTTTTCCCGCATGAAGGACGGGTCATCATTATTATTGGCAAAAGCCAGCTTTTTAAAGCCAAAAAACCGTTGGTTTTTGATCTTCGGTATTGAATCCTCAAACTTATCGAAGTTGAAGAAAAGGGGTAGTTTTTTAATACCATTCGACCAGGTAGAATTTAAGCTGAAGCTACCCTTAAAACGGATTCCCACAGAGTACCATTGTTTCCCCTGGAAAAAGAAAGAACAAGGGACAAAAACAGGGTTTTCCCGGTTGAAGCCAGGCATGCCTCCAATTCCGGGAGGAGGTCCCATATAGGGAGGAAAATCAGGCGGATCCCCGAAAGGTGGAGGTGGCATAAAACCCGGCTCACCTCCAGGATGAGACATTGGAAAAGGTGGAAGAGAAGAAGGTGGACCTTCTCCCGGAGGAGGCATAAAACCCATTGGAGGGCCATCTCCAAATTTGCCATGACTGGTTTCCAGGTCAAGAATCATTTTTTTCCAGTCAGCAGCATCGATGACAACATCGATCCTGTTGACTTTATCCTGAGGAAACACTTTTGAATAATCGGGAAAGGAGGCTGAGCTGTGAGAAGCAGCGCTCCAGTCTTTAAAGTCCTGCGCAGGACCTGCAAGAGAATTTGAAAGCAAGAGAAGGAAAAGGATGGGACGATATAACGGGTTTACCGTTTTTTGTTCAACAGTTGTTAAATAGGATAGATGAACAATAAATTTTTTCATAGAATCTCAAAAGGTTGCCATGTATAACGTACCGAAAAAATATTTTAAGAACAACTTTTCCCCTGTATTGGAAGCTGGCAAAATTACATCGGTGGCGGACTGATCAAAATCTATTCTACGAAAGACGGGAATTCCATGCCGGATGGCTCAATTTTTATCTCAGACCGGATTCCGGGTTCAAATATTCATCTTTGTCTGGATCGCCTTGATATCTTCCCGCATCTGTTTAACGGTTTTGGCAAGGTGAAGGGTATGTGCTACCGGATTTTCAGGAACTTCCGAACTGATATAATTGACAAATTGCCAGACTTCGCGGATATCGGCTACTGGCATGTCGTAGGGTTCATAAAGGAGATTCAGGGAATGAAGGATCAGTTTACCGTCAGTCTTAATCCTGTTTTCCACAACTTTGAATACCACACCCTCTTCTGTGGTCAGGATAATACAGGCATCCCTGTCGCGGATCGTGCTCCAATCCTGGATAAATACCCCGGTCACCCAGGAGCCGTCGGGAATGGGCAGCATGGAATCACCCTTTACCTGGAAAGTCCGGTATTTTTTCTGTTTCGAAAGAAATGGCAACCGGAAAGTGGGCAGGATACTGATGTATTCAGGATCGGCAAACCCGCTTTTGTATCCTGCTTTGGCTTTCTCGGAAACCAGTTCGATATTCTCCTCATTATCGGCGCCTACCGTGGTTGCCAGGATCCGAAGATGGGTTCCTTTGATATATACATCATATCCTCTTTCGAGTTGCCTTAACTGGCTTTCCGGTAAAACGGCAAGATCGATTTTTACCAGGGTATCGATTGAAATGCCAAAATATTTTGAGAAAACGATCAGCGCTTCAATACCCGGTTGTGCAACATTGTTTTCATATCCGCTCAATGTCGACCGCTTCATGTTCAGGGCTGCGGCAATATCATCCTGTGTCCGGCCCAGCCGCTTACGCAAAAATTTTATGTTTGAATTGAAATGCATATTGCTTTTCTTTGAAAAAATGATTATATTGTAATCGAAAATTTGATTAAAAATTAATCAAAGATAATACAAAAAACAAATGGCAAAATGGTAAAATAGCAAAATCGCAAAATTTTTTTACCATTTTACCATTTTACCATTTTGCCATTTAATATGAAGGACATAGTTCACTTCGATCTCGACACCTTTTTCGTGTCGGTAGAGCGGCTGCAGAACAGCAGTCTTGCCGGAAAGCCTGTGATTATCGGGGGGATGTCGGACAGGGGAGTGGTGGCAAGCTGCAGTTACGAGGCCAGGCGTTTTGGGGTCAGTTCGGCCATGCCCATGAAAATGGCCCGGATGCTATGCAGGGATGCGGTATTCATCAGGGGTGACATGGAACTTTATTCGAGGTATTCCGACATGGTGACGGAGATCATAGCGGAACGTGCTCCCCTGTATGAGAAAGCTTCCATCGACGAGCATTATATTGATGTCACGGGCATGGATCGTTTTTTTGGATTATTGAAATGGACGAAAGATCTGAGGAAATCGATCATGGATCATACGGGGTTGCCCATCTCTTTTGGATTATCAGTGAATAAGACGGTTTCGAAGATTGCGACCGGTGAGGCGAAGCCGAACGGGGAGCTGCAGGTGCCGAAGGATACGGTAAAGCCATTCCTTGCCCCGTTATCCATCCGAAAGATCCCGGGAATAGGGGAGAAGACCTACCCTTTGCTTCGTTCGATGGGGGTTTCCACCATTGATACGCTGAGCAGGATACCACAGGACATGATGGAACGGCTGATGGGCAAGAACGGGATCATCCTGTGGGAGCGGGCAAACGGCATCGATATCACGCCGGTAAGACCCTATTCCGAAAGAAAATCGGTCAGCTCCGAAACAACCTTTGATCAGGATACGACCGATATCATCAGGATGAAGGAGATACTGGTAAAGATGGTCGAAAAGCTGGCCTTCGGACTGAGGGCGCAGGAGAAACTCACCGCCTGCGTAACCGTCAAGATCCGGTACTCGAACTTTGATACCCATACCCTGCAGAAACATATCCCTTACACCGCATTCGATCATATGCTCATCCCTGTGGTGAAGGAGTTGTTTGATAAGGTGTACCAGCGGCGAATGCTGATCCGGCTCATCGGGGTGCGGTTCAGTAAGCTGGTGCCCGGCAGCCCGCAGCTCAACATGTTTGAAGAAAGCACAGAAATGATCAACCTCTACCAGGCCCTCGACAGGATCAGGAACAGGTATGGGGTAAAATCCATCACAAAAGGAATCGCAATTTAGCTGGCGAACTGGCGAACTGGCGAGTATTGAGTTAAACTCGCCAATTCGCCAATTCACCAGCTCGCCAGTTTACCAGCTATTATGTACTTGAATTGTCACTCATATTACAGCCTCCGTTACGGCACCCTCTCCATTGAACGTCTCGTGGAAGAGGCGGTCAGATGTAAAGCAGAAGCGCTGGCCCTCACCGACATCAACAACTCTACCGGCATCATGGATTTTGTGAAGATCTGCAGGGAAAACCATATTAAACCCATTGCGGGGATTGAGTTCAGAAGAGGTGATGAACTTCTTTTTACAGGGTTGGCAAAAAATAATGAAGGGTTCATGGAATTGAACGATTTTCTTACCTATCATAATGTTCATGGAATTCCATTACCCGGCAGGGCTCCCGGATTCGGAAATGTTATAACGGTATATCCGTTTCCTTCAGTGAAAGGAAGCGCCGGGGGCGGGAACGGGGTGACCGGCATCCGGCCCTCTTCCATACACAGGCTGGCTACTGTCAATGATAAAAAGATCCTTGAGAATGCCGTCATTTTTGCCCCGGTCACTTTCACCAACGATAAGGAATATAACCTGCACCGGAACCTGAGGGCAATCGATCATAATATTCTTCTTAGCCGTCTTGAACCTCAGCATATGGCCTTGCCGGATGAGAGAATGACCGGGGTAAAGGAGCTGAAGGAAATATTCAGGGATTACCCGGGTTTGATCAGGAATACGGAAAAGCTCATCGCCGGTTGTTCCATCGATTTTGATTTCACGGAAACAAAAAATAAAAAAACGTTCACAGGCCAGCATTCTGACGATAAAAGACTGCTTGAGAAACTCGCTTACGATGGCCTGGAATACCGGTACGGAAAGACCAACAGGGAAGCCGAGAAAAGGATCCGTCATGAGCTTGGTGTCATTGATAAGATGGGTTTCTCCTCTTATTTTCTGATCGCCTGGGACATCATCCGCTATTCCATGTCGCGGGGGTTCTATCATGTAGGCCGTGGGAGCGGGGCGAACAGCATTGTTGCTTATTGCCTGAAGATCACAGATGTTGATCCCATTGAACTGGATCTTTATTTTGAACGCTTCATTAATCCGAAACGCACTTCGCCTCCTGATTTTGACATTGATTACTCCTGGAAGGAGAGGGATGAAGTGCTCGATTATATCTTTAAACGCTATGGTACGAAATATACGGCGTTGCTGGGGGCTATGTCGACTTTTAAGGGCAATTCCATTTTTCGTGAGTTGGGGAAAGTTCATGGATTGCCCAAGGGGGAGATGGATCAGCTTCTGAAGAACCCTGATGAGGTCATCAGCCAGAATGAGCTGGTGAAAAAGATCGGCGAACTGGGGAACATGATGGTGGATTTCCCGAACATCCGTTCCATCCATGCCGGGGGTGTGCTCATTTCCGACAAACCGATCACCTGGTATACGGCGCTGGATATGCCACCGAAGGGATTCCCCACTACCCAGTGGGATATGTATGTGGCCGAAGATATCGGTTTTGAAAAGCTCGATATCCTGAGCCAGCGGGGGATAGGGCATATTAAAGAGACGGCTGAGATCGTGAAGCAAAACTGCGGCGTGGATGTGGATGTTCACCGGGTGCAGATGTTCAAGACAGACGAAAAGGTCAAGAACCTGTTGCGAAGCGGGGATACGATCGGCTGCTTCTATGTGGAAAGTCCTGCCATGAGGGGATTGCTGAAAAAGCTGCACTGCGACACCTATCGAATCCTGGTTGCAGCCAGTTCCATCATCCGCCCGGGTGTTGCCCGCTCGGGGATGATGCGGGAATACATCTACCGTTTCCATCATCCCAATGCATTTAAGTACCTGCATCCCGTGATGGAAGAGCAATTGAAGGAAACATTCGGGGTGATGGTTTATCAGGAAGATGTATTGAAAATATGTCATCATTTTGCGGGGCTCGATCTGGCCGACGCCGATGTACTGCGAAGGGCTATGAGCGGGAAATACCGGTCACGGAAAGAGCTCGACCGTATCATCGAAAAATTCTTCAGTAATTGCAAGAGTTATGGCTATCCCGACGAGGTAACCAAAGAAGTATGGCGGCAGATTGAATCCTTTGCAGGTTATTCCTTTTCCAAGGCACATTCGGCTTCCTATGCCGTGGAAAGTTATCAGAGTCTCTATCTGAAGGCCTGGTTCCCGCTTGAATTCATGGTGGGAGTGATCAATAACTTCGGCGGGTTTTATCCATCCTGGGTGTACTTTAACGAAGCCCGTAACCTTGGCGCTGAAATACACCTTCCCTGCGTGAACAAAGGGGATTACAAGACGACGATCAGGGGAAAGGATATTTTCGTCGGGTTTATCCATGTTGCCAATCTCGAAAACCAGGTTTCAAAGGCAATCGCCATGGAGCGGAAAATGAACGGCGAATTTTCGGGGCTTGAAAATTTTGTACTGAGAACAAGTATTGCACTGGAGCAACTAATCATCCTGATCCGTATCGGGGCGTTGAGGTTTACCGGTAAAACCAAAGCCCAGCTCTTATGGGAATCTCATCTTCTCCTTGGAAAGAAAGCTACAGTAACCAATGGAAACCAACACGACCTCCTCTTTTATACACCGTCGAAAAACTACGAACTCCCTGCCTTGGAACAAAGCAAACCGGAAGATGTATATGATGAAGTGGAGCTTCTTGGTTTCCCGGTAAAGCATACCTACTTCGATCTGCTCGAAACTTCTTCACGGGGCGATGTCCTTGCAAAGGAGATGATGGCCAATGTAGGAAAAACAGTACGAATGATGGGCCAGTTGGTGACCATTAAATATGTTCGTACCGTCAAAAGAGAGTGGATGCATTTCGGGACATTCATCGATGCGCACGGTCATTTCTTCGATACAACCCATTTTCCTGATGCTGTGAACAAGTATCCTTTCAGGGGAGACGGGATTTACCTGGTTCTTGGAAAGATCGTGGAGGAATTCGGATTTCCAAGCATGACGGTGGAGAAAATGGCGAAGATGCCGCTGAACAGGGATCCGCGGGCAGAGTAGGGAGAGGTCGCGATCTGTCCGGAAGATTGATTTAATTGAATAGAGAATATTCAATCCATGTGGATACCTACCTACGGCTGGCAAGAATATCCCTATAAAAAGTGTATCTACCATTGGAAATCGCCTTTTGAAGTAACAGCTAGGTCTTCTTCTTGTTTTGTTCAGCGGTCTGAATACATTTTACAAAGATGCAGATCAATTCATTACATTCTTTTATGGATTGGTCCGTTAGAACCACTACTTTTTCATACCGCTTTTGTTTGATGATCTTCAATGCGATAAAGGTTTCACGTAATTCTTTCAATGCTATTTTCAATTTATGAATAAAATCATTCGGTGATTCCGCACTTTTCGCTTCTCCGTAATTTAAAGCAGGGGATATGCCCGATCTAATAAGCTGACCGGCAAGATATTTTCCACTCAGTGTATTTGGGAGGGATTCTACTAAATTGGAAATCATGACCGCAAATTTTGTCAGCCTGTCTTCCAAATCAAACTTTTCAGTTGTATTCATATGTATAAACCCGATGATTAAGATTCAAGTAGTGTTTGTTATTAATCAGGAAAATTCAAAAAGGTCACACGTTTTAATCAATTATTTTTTAACAAGACAATTGTATCTTCATTATGAACGAAACCAATCGGAGGGTAACCTGACGCGTAACCTCGTCAAATGTATTCAGTATTCGGCGTATCAACGACTGATTTGAATAGAGAATATTGATCAACGAAGTCTGAATTAAGAAGAGGTGTGGGGAAAGGGTTTGGCTTTCAATACTCCCCCACACCCACTCGTCTTCCTACTTCAAAGATCGTTGATCAATATTCTCTATTCAATCCATGTGGATACCTACTTACCGCATGCAAGAATATTCTCTACTCAATCCAATCCGTCAAGCACCCCATTGAGAAAGCGTTCGGAGGAAAGGGTGAGGGCTGTCAGAATATCGGCAAGGTTTTTTTCTTTGTTAATCACGGTAAACCATTTTGACAAAGAGTTGTCTTATAAGCAGAATTTTCTGGGATGATGGTGAGATTTCATAATTCAAATCTCATATTTCTTCATTCTTAATTAATTTTGTAAATTTGAAAATATATTTTTCTGGATCCCCACATTGAAAAAGTATTTGCTGATAATCTTATTAAGTCTGTCCACATTCTTCAACGGTAATTCACAAACTATCACCAATGTCGGGACTGATTTCTGGATTGCGTTTCCACCAAATGTTACCCTTCAGGCGACCATCGAGGTTTATATATCCTCAAACTTCAACACAAGCGGTAATGTTTATTCTGCATTTCCCAGCGTTAATCAGTCTTTTACTGTAATCCCCGGGGTAGTCACTCAATTAACCTTACCTTCAAATGTTGTCCTTCATGGAGGTATAGAAAATAAAGGGATAAGAATTACCGCCAACGATCCCATTTCAGTGTACGGACTTAACAATAAAATATATTCGACTGATGCATTTCTTGCTTTACCCGTAAATGCCTTAGGGTTAGACTATAGAATAATAACATACAAAACCACTTACGCCTCTATTGATTCATTAGGGTCCTGTTTCAGTGTTGTTGCAACAAAAGATGGTACTGCGTTAACAATTTTTAATCACCAGACAAATTCAACATCTTATATCAATCTGGACATGGGCCAGACTTACCATGTAAGGGCTACTGTAAATAGTCAGGATCTTACAGGTTCGAGAGTACAATCAAATTTTCCGGTAGCAGTCTTTGGCTCTGTTGACATAGGATATATTCCATCGTCTTCTTGTATGGCACCTGATCACATCGTAGAACAGATGTTTCCATATTATTCCTGGGGAAAAAATTTCCTGACAGTTCCATTGGCAGGCAGAGATGGAAGTGGTGATATATTCAGAATAGTTGCAGCAGAGGATGGAACCGGAATCTCAATCAATGGGAGCAATGTTTCAATTCTGAATTCAGGAGATTATTACGAAACAAACCTTAGCGGCAACAATTATATCACCACGACTAAAGCCGTCCTCCTGGCGCAGTATGCAAAAGGGATGTATTGTACAGGAAGTATTACGGGAGATCCTTTTATGATGCTTATACCTCCAATGGAGCAATTTCTGACGAATTATACAATTATCAGTGTTGCCGGAGTGAGCAACGCATTTACTTCACATTGGGTAAACGTCGTAGCTCCTGAAGCGGCAATTGGCAGTATCTATCAGGATGGAGTATTAATTCCTGGTGGTGCATTCACACAAATCAGCACAACAAATTATTATGGAGCACAAAGATCGGTCATTGTCGGTTCCCACACATTCTCCAGTACTTTCCCATTTGGAGTATTCGTTTATGGATGGGGACTGACTGATTCTTATGGATATCCTGGCGGATGTTCACTTTCACCTGTAGGAACCGTCAACAGCGTTACACTTTCTCCAGACACAGCTTATGGTCAATTAAACGTTACAAATGTATGTTTAACTGCAAATGTAATGGATAACCTGTTAAACCCGGTTGTTGGTGTTTTGGTGAATTTCTATGTCAGTGGTATTAATCCATTGACAGGTAATGCTTATACCGATGCTTTGGGTAATGCACAATATTGTTATACGCAAACTGGGGTAACACCAGGAGAAGATCATGTATATGCCGAAGTTTTTGGGTTTATATCTGATACTTCGGTTGTGTTTTGGAGTTATACACCACCATGCAGTAACCCGACAAACGGGGGAACAATTGGCAATGATCAAAGCGGGTGCGGAAGTTATCTTCCAACTCCCCTGAACAATCTGCAAACCCCTTCCGGATTTTTCGGAAATCTGGAATACAAGTGGCGGCTTTCAACCACAAGCAACACAACAGGGTTTTCTGATATTGCTGCCAGCAATTCTTCTTCTTACAACCCTGGGTTAATTACACAAACAACCTGGTTTAAACGTGTTGCCAGGGTAGATTGCATGAGTGATTGGAATGGCGCTGTCGAATCGAATGTAATTGAAATAACAGTCATTCCACCGGAGATCGTTAGCGTCATCATTTCCGGATTGAATGATACAGTGTGCGCCGGAACACAGGTAACCTATTCGGCTACACCCACCAACGGCGGAACAACACCTGCATATCAATGGCAGGTCAATGGGGGCGGGGTATTTCCAAATGCGGCAACAATGTCATATTCGCCGGCCAATGGGGATATTGTAAACTGCATCCTGACCTCATCGAATACTGTTTGTATTTCAAACAACCCGGCAACCTCGAATGCCATCACGATGGTTGTCAATTCATTGAATCCTGTGAGCGTAACGATCAGTACACCCGATAATCCTTTCTGCCAGGGATCAACTGTTACATTCACTGCAACACCCACAAATGGAGGAACCACACCTACATATTCGTGGAAAGTAAACGGGGTTGGGGTTGGAACAAATAATCCAATTTATTCCTATGTACCAGCGAATGGTGATTTCGTGACCTGTGTAATGAACTCAAATATTGCATGCCCGACTGGCAACCCGGCTAACTCCAATACGATCACAATGGTGGAGAATACCGTGAATCCGGTAAGTATTGTAATTACCACTCCTGTCACTATCGTTTGTAGCGGAACATCCGTAATCTTCACTGCAACACCCACAAATGGTGGAACAACACCTGGTTACCAATGGAAAGTGAACGGGGTTAATACCGGTGCAAACAACTCACAGTTTACTTATACACCCGTCAATGGCGATTGCATCAGTTGCATTCTGACTTCAAACCTTGTTTGTGCCAGTGGAAACCCGGCAACTTCCAATTCGATTTGTATGACCGTCAATCCGAACCTTCCGGTCAGCATCAGTATCAGCACACCGGTAACCACCGTTTGTGCAGGCACCCAGGTTACATTCACGGCATCTCCGACCAACCAGGGCACCCTGCCACAATTTCAATGGAAGGTAAATGGGGTGGGGGTTGGAACAAGCATTCTCTCCTATTCTTATATTCCGCTCAATGGCGACCAGGTTACGTGCATTCTTACATCGAATGCAACCTGCCCGACCGGCAACCCGGCAACTTCCAACATGATTGCCATGACGGTCAACGCAAATATGCCGGTGAGTGTCCTGATCTCTGCTTCAAACAACCCGGTCTGTTCAGGGATCTCTGTCATATACACAGCTAACCCGACAAATGGGGGAACAACCCCGGTTTACCTGTGGAAAGTCAACGGCATTAATTCCGGGACAAACAGTCCCACATACCAATATATTCCTCTCAACAACGATCAGATTTCCTGCACGCTAACCTCAAACCTCACCTGCACAAGCGGAAATCCCGCTACCAGCAATACGATCACAATGGGTGTTGCCGCTTCGCCAATTGTCACTCTGACGCGATGCAACGACTCTGTTACAACAACCGCTGCACAACCCTTCCGGTTGAAAGGCGGAATTCCCCTTGGCGGAACCTATTCCGGACCCGGCGTCACAAATGGCATCTTTTATCCTGCGATAGGAGGAGTCGGAACCCATCAAATTACATACACCTATACGAATGTTGCGTTGTGCTCTGCAAATGCATTCGTGACGATCGTAACGCGTAACGCGTCACCCGTTACGTGTGGGAATCCTTTGACAGACATACGAGATAACAAAGTATATCCAACTGTCCAGATCGGAGTGCAATGCTGGATGGCGACAAACCTGAATTATGGTAATGCAATCCCCGAAACCCAGAATCAACGGGATAATTGCATCCCCGAAAAATATTCTGGTCCCATGTCCCAAGTCCCAAGTCCCGCTTTCTACCAGTGGGACGAACTCATGCAGTACGATGAAACCCTCAGTACCCAGGGCCTTTGCCCGCCCGGATGGCATGTTCCGGCAGAATCGGATTGGAATACCTTGTATACAGTTTATATCAACAGTGCTTTCGCAGCATGGCCGTTGCTCTATACCGGCTATTCTGGCTTCAATGCGACCCTTTCCGGTGTTCGGCACATGAACACAACATGGGATTGGAATGGGTTTGCAACCTTTTTCTGGTCATCAACAACACATGGAAGCATCAAAGCCTGGAGTCATGGAATGAATTCCTTTGATCCGAGTGTGTCGGCCTATCCGGCATTGAGGAGTAATGCATTTTCGGTGAGGTGTTTGAAGGATTAACAGCTCTATGCTACTTCATATTCAAACTTCATGGGTTGCGGCATTTTGGTTGAAGCATTGATCACCTCGATTCCGACTATATTTCCTTTTTCATCATAATCCAGGATAACGCCAGGTTTATCTTCATCACTCTCCACAATTTTTTCATCTGAAAAATGAATATAGAGAATATCTACTTCCTTGTCATATTTTATCTTCATAGTACTTGGCGATTTTTGAAGTTCTGTAAACTGTTACTACTACATTTGGGCTTTTTCTTACATTCACAAAGACCCTGATTAAAAATACTGTCTTATCTATCCTTTCAAGATGTTGAAAAACAGTCAGATCTTCTTCGTGGGTTTTGACCTGGTCAGGTTTGGCCAAAATATTTTCAACAGTTTCTTTGGTAATACCCCTCTCTCGCATTTGGTCCAAAGCATGCTGTGAGAAAATAAAACCCATAAGGTAAAGTCCTTTAGATTAACAAAAGTACTTCAATAAAGTGAATCATGCGGCAATCCTGTATTAATATCTTCCCCACCTCCTGCCCCTTCGTCATTCATACCATTCGTCCTGTTATCCTTTCCTGCAGATAATCACACGGTTGGACCCGAAAAAAGTCAGATCTTTCGTGAAACTGTACTGGCTATTCAGGTACCACAGTACTTTCATTTGCTTCTCCCTTTGTGACCGGGTTTTAATGATATAATTCAAAATCAGGATTCCCCTTGGATTCAGGATCTCTTCAGCCCTGTTCAGAAATACAGTCTCTGTAAATTTTACAGGAATCTCATAATTCGTGAAGATATCTACAATAATCAGGTCAAAGGTTGATGTTGTTTCCATCACAAAGTCATAGGCATCCCTGAGGATGATCTCCGTGTCATCATATTTATCAATATCAAAATATTCCCTGGCAAGATCCAGGATTTCAGGATCATGATCTACCGCAACAATCTTAACAGGCAGTTTTAACTCTTTTTTAAGGATGTGAATAACAGATCCACCACCCATACCCAATAAAAGAACGTCTTTGATCTTCTCCCCGGCCTTACCTTTGAGATTTAATTCCGAAAAGGTTAACTGGAAAATCTTATGAAGCATCCCGAACGAATAATTCGTATGCTCCGAGTCCAGCAGGTATCTCCCGTTTTTGTACCATATTTCAAGATAGCCATTCAATGGGGTCTCCATCGTTTTTATTTTAAATCCCCCAAAATAACTTAAAGCTTTGTGCAGCATTGTAGGCGTCTCTTCTTTTTTCATTCCTGATTTTTATTTCCTATTTCCTAATTCCGGTAAGGATACTCGTTCCCTGAACCGTATCTTTCCTCTCAATACTTGTCAGTCCTGCATCTTTCATCCATTTGCTGATTTCTGCCTCCGTATAGGTATCACCCTGTTTTGTGCCTACCAGCATGTTCAGCGCAAAAACAGCACCTGCTTCAGGTTCCGTCCGGTCGGGGCTCATGATATGATCAAGAATTACCAGTTGTCCTCCGCTGTTCAGTGCATCTCCACATTTCCTGACAAGGTTTTCGTTCTCAACGAAGGAATTAATATGAACCACAGCGGATAATAAGATCAGATCATAACTATCACCGAAGGGATCTTTGAGGTAATCACCAGGCAGGGTCGTAACCGAATTACTGAATCCTTCCCGGTTAATGTAACGTTGGGTAATAGTAACCACAGACGGAAGATCAAAAACAACAACTTGCATCGATGGATTCCGGCGGATAAATTCAAAAGCAAAGGCGCCTGAACCGCCACCGACATCCAGCAGCCGTTTTGTTTTCGAAAGATCCAGTAAAGGTGCTATCTCTATGGCCTGTTGCGGGGCCCTGTTATGCATTGCGGCAATAAATCCTTCAAGCCATTCCGAGCTCCGCTCTTCGATCTGAACACCCTGGGTTACCGAATTGCCGCTCCTGATGCAATCAGTGAGTGTACTCCATGTTTTCCAAAGACTTACTGAATGAGCAAGACTGGTCATATAATCAGGCCTTCCCTTTATGAGAAATTTCGAGGAGAATGAAGTATTGTGAAATTTATCACCCGACTTCTGCAATAATCCTATGGCAACCAGGGCATTTAACAAGCGGTTTGTTGCCCGTGGATTTGTTTGTATTTGTTGGGCAATTTCATCCGAAGTGATAGATCCATCGCTTGTTACCGTGAAAACCCCTAATTCAAATGCGGTCAGAATAATCCTGCTGTTCCTGAAACCCTGAACAATTGACATCAGTTCGGGTGGGGTCGTAATCTCTTTTTTCATTGATAATAATTATAATATGTGGAACAATGTCTATTTTCTCTATATTTGTAGTAAATCTAAAGAGCGTTCAAAATTAATTAATTTAACACCAAATTTGCTTATTATGTATAATACAATCTTTTTAATCATTGGCCTTATAATAGTATTCTTCTTCTTCACCGGAATAAGGATCATAAGGCCCACCAGTCGTGGTTTGGTAGAACGGTTAGGAAAATATTATCGCTTCGCCATGCCGGGGTTTAACTGGATTATCCCGTTCATTGATAATATGTACAGGATAAACATCACCGAAAAAATGATCAATGCAGAACCGCAGGAGATCATTACCAATGATAACCTGAACGCCCGTGTCGATGCCCAGGTCTATTTCAAGATCAAAGCCGATGAGCAAAGCGTTAAAAATTCTCAATACAATGTTAATAGTATTGAATACCAGATTGTCAACTTGGCCAGAACCACTCTGAGAAATATCATTGGTACGATGACACTGAAATCGGCCAATAGTGAAAGAGGTAAAATAAACAAGGAACTGCATGGAACCCTGCTGGTTGAAACTGCAAATTGGGGTATAGAGATCGTCCGCACCGAACTAAAAGAGATTGATCCCCCAAAGGATGTTCAGGAAACGATGAATAAGATCGTGAAAGCTGAAAATGAGAAAATTGCGGCCATTGACTTTGCCACTGCAACTGAAACCAGGGCGGATGGAGAGAAACGCGCGGAAATTCGCCGGGCTGAAGGTATCAAGCAGGGTGCGATTTTACGTGCAGAAGGGGAAGCACAGGCCATTCAACTCGTCAATGAGGCAGCAGAGAAGTTCTTTGTGGGCAATGCTCAACTTTTGAGAAGAATCCAGGCTCTCGAAGTCTCATTAAAGGACAATGCAAAAATAATCGTTCCTACAGGTTCAGATCTTGTAAATGTCCTTGGTCAAATGACAGGAGTCATTCCACTCAAAGACAAAACAGATAAACCGGCAGTCTGATCCACTGTAAATTCTTGATCCTCTCAGGTACAGGAGTTAACTTGATTTGATCTTCTTTAATTCAGAAGAGAGGGATTGGATATTTTTATCCACTTGGGACAGGATCTCCTCTCTTTTTGTTTCGAATTCCGACCTTATACCCTGAAGCTTGCTTTCATATTGTTCAGCGGTTTTCTTTAATTGATCCTGAACGTATGCGCTCTGTTCAAGCAACTTTTGGTTTATAAGTTCATTCTTTCCGGTGAGTTCAAGAATTCCGTCTGATATCTTAAGGTCAAGATTTCTGGAATTGGAATTGATCAATCCAAGACAATCTTTCAGTTCTATACGGATCGCCGCGATTTCCTTGTCCAGTTTTTCATTCAATCGCAGGTATTCATCATGAATGGAATGATATCCTGCCATTGCTTTGCGCCATTGCATGAGAAAGATAACCAGTAAAATGAGAAAGACAACTCCTGTTACGATGAGGGCAATAAGTAAATTGGAAGTCAGCTTTCCATTCGTAGCATCTACTTTCTCTTCCATGGCTGTCACCTTCAGCGACATCTGGCCGGCCATATCGGTTACCTGAGCGTTTTTTGCACTAAACACTGCGATCACGTTATTCAGGCTGTCGATTTTTACATTTTGCCTGCTGATCAGTTTTTTCACCTCCAATGCCGCTTTTTTTGCCGAATTAAGGTTGCTGTAGATCTTGTTCTTTTCGCTCTGGAAGTCCTTTTTCTGTAAGTAATCCGTTGTTTGTGCGCCTGCACTCACGATAAAGAACACAAGGGTAATAAAGAGTACATTTTTTTTCATGGCTTTGATTTAAAATTAAGCCCGAAATATACAATATATTTTTCTGAATGTCAATAGGTGAGAACCTTCATTTATCCTTTCGGGAAGGATTATATACACATTGCTAATATCCGAATATATCCTCCAGAGAGAGCTTTTGGACAGGCCCAAAACGTTCCAGGGTGCTGAAATCAGTTTCGGAGTCGCGACCAAGTATAACATAGGTTTTCGCTCTGTTTTTAAGTACCTTACCGCTGAAATCTCTGATGTTTTCGAGCCTCATACAGGAAATAATTTCGAATATGTTTTTTCTGATATCATAGTTAAGTCCATGTTTTTCTGCATTGATAAAATTCCATATCACACTCATTTTTGTGATCCTTTCAGCAGATATCCTGTTTAACAGTGATGTCCGGGAAACATTAAAGGTGACATCTACTTCGGGCATGGAATCGTACAGTTCATTAAAAACAGTAAGCGCATCGGCTATCTTATCATTTTGAGTAGCGATATAACCGAACACAAGGGAGAATTTGTTTTGATCAGCCGCTTCAACGAAACGGGAATATGCTGTATATGCCAGGGCTCTTTTTTCCCTCAATTCCTGGAAAACAAGGTTGTTTCCAAAATAATTGTTTAACATGAAAACTTCAGATGCGATTGTTGAATCATATATTCCTTCATTGATGATAGATTGAACTTTAGATTGTTTTGCATCATAATCGACGAACAGGATCCTGTTCACAGAAGTTGGCAGTTCATGAAATATAAGCGGGGCAGGAGCTTCTTTCAATGGAGGGGTAATCCGGTGATGTTGTATAATTAATTTTTCAAAATTCCCTGAGGTTCTGGGACCATAATAAAGAATACGGTGTTTGAGATGTTTCAACTCCTTTATTTTTTCAATAAGTTCTTCCGTGGTCAGATTTTGTAATTCATTTCCGGAAAGAATATTTTTAACCGGCGAAGAAGGACCATAGGTTCCAAAACTGATCAGGGCATTGAATATTTCCTGCTGAACTGCTTTTGAGTTATTCCTCGTCCTCAATGTATTGGAAATAAGACTTTGCAAGGCATCTGAATCAGGTTGAGGATCTTCAAGCAACTCTTCCAGGAGCAAAATTGCCTCACTGAAATTTTCATCCAGCCCGGTCAATGAAAGCGATGTTTCTTCATCCAGTGATATCGCATTAAAAGAACAGGCGAGTCGGTAAAACTCCTGTTTGATCTGTTCGGCAGAATGCTGACCACTTCCAAGAAATGGAAGATAACTCAACGCAAAATTCATGATCTTATCATGATTCTTTCCCATACTATAATAGAATGATAACGTAAATGTACTGTTCTCCTTATTTTTCTTATACAATGCCCTGAATTTACCGGGAAGATCGATTTGCTTTATCTCCTTCTTATAATCAAGAAATACCGGGTGTATATCAGGAACTTCCGTTTTCTGGATTTTCTTCAGGAAAATGGATTCAGCATCCCTGTTTATATAGACCGGTGTTATCGATGGATTCTTGATTGTCGCAATCTCTCCGGGTTGTCCCTGTTGTTTGAATACGATCACATAATTATTGGCGAAATATTGATCTACAAACGCAAGGATATCCTGCCTGGTGATCTTTTTCAGTTCCTGGATATGTTCAACAAAGGCGGAATAAGAAATATCATATAAAAAGGAACTTGCCATCGACATTGCCCGCCCCTGGTTTGATTCGTACTGCTTCATCAGGTTCAGTTTCGCATTGTTGACGGTTGCTTCCAGCATCCAATCGGGGAAGTTGCCTTTTCTTAGTTCTTCGATTTGGCATAAAAGAAGATTTTTCACCTCCTGCAGGGTCTGTCCTGACTTTGGCTTTGCACTTAGCACAATTGCAGCATAATCTGCCATCTGGTTAAACCAGGCAGTTGCAATTAAAACCTTCTGTGCCTGGCTCAGGTTCAGATCGATCAAACCTGCTTTTCCATTTGATAGAATGTTTGAGATCATATACAGAACGGCAGATGTCTTATCTTTTGCCTGGCAATTGAACCCGTATGCGATACTGACATTCTCAGCTTCCATGCCATAAACCTCGCACACTGTCAGTTGATCAGGGTTTCTCCACGGATCATATTGTAAGGGTTCAACTATTCGTGGTTTAAGTTTTCCGAAATATTTGTCAATGATCAGGATGACCTCATCGGGATTAAAATCGCCCGACATACTGATCGCCATGTTATTAGGAACATAATATTTAGTAAAGAACTCCAGGATATTTTTCATGGATGGATTTCTCAGGTGTTCGGCTTTCCCGAGCGTAGTTTGTGTGCCATAAGGATGATTGGGAAAAAGAGCGGACAGGATGGCCTCATTCACTTTCCTTGAATCGTTGGTGAGTGACATGTTTTTTTCCTCATACACCGTTTCAAGTTCTGTATGAAATAACCGTAAAACGGGATGTGAAAAGCGGTCGTTTTGTATCATGGCCCAGTTTTCAACCTGGTTGGAAGGAATATTCTCCTGATAAATTGTATAATCAACGGATGTTCCAGCATTTGAGCTTTGCGAACCGATAGCATCCATGAGTTTGTCGTATTCATTGGGAATTGCGATCT
The DNA here is from genome assembly GCA_026391355.1 of Bacteroidota bacterium. Classification (GTDB taxonomy): domain Bacteria; phylum Bacteroidota; class Bacteroidia; order Bacteroidales; family FEN-979; genus CAIYUC01. The sequence continues at coordinate 84,611 of JAPLDH010000019.1, forward strand.
TTGAAGCTTCATATGACAGGGAATCGATCTCTTTGTAAATCTGTGCCCGTTTGAATTCATCCTCTTCAGTCCTGTACTTTTCAAAAAGCTGGATGATCGAATCGATAATGGGATGTTCTTTTTCCCAATCTATCGTACCGAATGATTCGGTTCCTTTAAACATCATGTGCTCAAAATAGTGAGCCAATCCTGTTGTTTCATGTGGATCCATCTTGCTTCCTGCCCGGACCGCTATATAGGTCTGTATCCTTGGAGATTCCCTGAAAACAGATAGAAACACTTTCAGCCCGTTTTCAAGGGTATAGATCCTTGCTTTTAAAGGATCACCAGGATAGGATTCAAAACTTATTACCTTGTTTTTTTGTTCCATAATAGAGTCATTGAATTGTCAAATTTACTTCTCAAAGTTTGAAATCAGGAATTTTTTTTATCGGTGACAGTGGAAAAGCCGATAATACAGTAAAAACTGAGTTCAAAATAAATTGTTTGTTGAAAAAATTTTTAATATTCCAAGAATTAGTAATTTAGCAACATAAAATGAAGCCAATTATGAGAAAGCCACTTACCCTTATATTATTGTTATTAATTTCTTCTTCCCTTCTTTTTTTTACCGGTTGTTCCAAGACTACACCGGTTGCTGATCAAACCTATACCGGATGGGCGGTCGGTCCTGTTTATAATGGGTTTGGAACCATTATCAATACCCAGAATGATGGGATGTCCTGGTTACGACAGCTAACCCCGGGAATAGCATCTGATGTGAGCATTACAGATATCAGTGTTTTGAATTCTGTGGAGGCATGGGCTGTTGGAGACGTTCTGTACGGATTTGGTTTGATCCTTCATACAACTGACGGTGGCATATCCTGGTCCCGTTCGGGGAATGAAATCCAGATCCCGAATTCAGGACTATTATGTATTAAAGCCATCAATCAGCAAAAGATCTGGGTTGCGGGGAAAAACAGCACCTTACTTTACAGTAGTGATGAAGGAAGTACCTGGACCCGGTATGTCATTGACACTGCCATTCATGTGAATTATACCTCCATAGCTGTAGTTGAAGATCAGAATATTTGGGTTTCCGGTGAACCATTAACACGAATAGATTCTACTTCATCTGTGGTGATCTTTCATTCGGCTGATGCCGGGCAGACATGGCAGCGGCAAGGTTTGCAGAGTGGCCTGTCAGGAATTGTTCACAATATTTTTGCTGTTGATGATTCAACTTTATTCGCTGCAGCAGAAGGATATATTTATGGTACAATAGATGCCGGTGTTACCTGGCATATTATTTTTGTCCTGAACGGAAAAAAAATCAATGCCGTTAGTGCACAGGATGTAAATAATGTATGGGCAGTCGGTGATTATGATGCCATTTATCATTCAAAAAACGGCGGAGCTTCCTGGGATACCATCACACCTATGATTCACGGACATCATTTTTTAGGAGTTACCACCAAACCGACCCAAAAAATCTGGATCGTTGGCAGTAGCACAACCGGTATTGGCAAAGGTACAATCCTCTACTCAAATAATGATGGGAAAACCTGGTTCATAGAGGACTATCCTGTAGATATCGGCCTTACAAAAATTGCTTTTAGCGACATCAAATAAATTAACCATTTAAACCTTACTTACATGAAAAAATTTGTAGCTTTCATCACTCATGCTGTAACCATGATCATTTTTCTTTGCATTTTATTGCCTTTCACAATGCAGGCCCAGGATAAGGGAACATATACAGATAAACGGGATGGACATTCCTATCGATGGATCCGTTTTGGAAAGCAGGTCTGGATGACAGAAAACCTTAAATTTACGACTAAAGAAGGAAGTTGGCTATATGACAACGATACCTCCTATACCATGTTTGGAAGAATGTACGATTGGAATGCTGCTGTTAAAGCTTGTCCGCAAGGATGGCATTTGCCAACCGATGGAGAATGGGACAAATTGATTACCGTTCTCGGTGGAGCAGACGTTACCGGTGAAAAATTTCAAAAAATGGACACCCTTAAAATGAAACAGGATCCAAGAAGTGCGATGGCAGCGAAAGATTTCTCATCATTGATTTTAGGGGTCAGGCATACCGATGGCACATTTAGTGGTCTTGGAATCTGGGGCGGATGTTGGTCAGCAACTGCAGTGGATGATAAAACAGCCGGAAACTTTCTGTTTGTCTTTGGTGGAAAAAGTATCGGAAAAAGTACAAGTACCAAGATCTCGGGTTTTCCTGTCAGATGCATTAAAACCAATAAAGGTAAATAACAAGTTTTCATTCCCGGCCTTCCTTCATGTATAGGGTAGCAAATGGTTTCATCTCAGACTGAAATGAAATTTGGGCTTTCTGTAGGAAAAATCCTTTGGGTTATATATTAATTTTTTTTCCGGTTTTCAATTGATTTATCATTGTACCCTCACAAAAGGGCGCTTCTTTTATATAATTGTCTGAATATCAAGATAAATCAATGTCAAATCCATTTCAATCCAAAAACTGGAGACCATGAAACCATTAATTTTCAGATTATTCTTCATTTCTCTTTTACTATCATTCGGAATAGCTCGGTGTCAAACATATGATGGATATACGCTTTACTTTCCACAAAACGGGACCAAAGCTTACCTGGTTGACCTGTCAGGTAATACTTATCACCAATGGACTTTCAATTCAAATTCAGCAACCTGTTACGCAACTTATCTTTTATCAGGTGGAGTTTTGTTGAGAACTGTTAATCATGCAGGAAATTATTTTAATGGCGGACCCATTTCAGGTGAGGTACAAAAAGTTGACTGGAATGGGAATGTTTTATGGGATTTTATTTATTCAACCCAGGATTATTGCACCCACCACGACATTTGCGGTATGCCAAACGGTAATGTATTGCTGATTGCTTATGAAAGAAAGACCGCTGCGCAGGCAGTTCAGGCCGGATGCGCTCTGAGCATCGAGATGTGGCCTGACAAGATTGTCGAAATCCAACCGTCGGGAACCAACGGAGGAACGGTGGTTTGGGAATGGCATGCATGGAATCATCTGGTTCAGGATCATGACGCAACAAAAGATAACTATGGAGTAGTAGCCAATCATCCGGAATTGCTGAATATCAACTACAATACATCCAAAGACTGGATGCATATGAATGGCATTGATTATAACCCCGTGCTGGATCAGATCACTTTCAGTTCACATGCCCTGAATGAGATATATGTAATTGATCACAGCACTACCATTGCCCAAGCTGCTTCACATACGGGTGGAAATTCAGGAAAAGGCGGAGATCTTCTTTACCGGTGGGGAAATCCTGCTGCATACCAGACTGCAGGAACAACGTATTTCAATGTGGTTCATGATGCTCATTGGGTTCCTGAAGATGATCCCCGATTCCCAAATGCTTTGTCAGGGTATAATAACAAGGGAGGTGCAGGTAACAAAACATGTGTCGATATCATCAATCCGCCTTATAATGGTTATAACTATTATTTGACTCCAGGGAGCGCCTATCAACCCTCCATTTATACCTGGCGACATACCTATAGTGGCAACCAGAGTCAGGATAACGGCAATTCCCAGCAACTGCCTAACGGTAATACATTGGTTTGTATAGGAATGTCGGGATTTATTTATGAGATTGATTCAAATCAGGTACAGGTCTGGTCAAAGTCAGTGGGAGGGACCCTTCCCCAGTCATACAGATACCCCCCATGTTATGTGAATAGCACCTATACAGCGACGGCAAGTGGTTTGCCTGAAACTATCTGCTCAGGGGGAACGGTTCAATTAGATGTGACTGCTTCCGGCGGTGACGTCTATATTTATAACTGGACTTCAAACCCTGCAGGATTTACTTCCAACATTAAAAATCCTGTTGTCACCCCTACTGTTACTACCACCTATACGGTAACCATAAAGAATGGACCTTGTAGCGCTACAGATGCGGTTACCATCACCGTTAACCAGCTTCCGCCTGCTCCAACGATTACCCAAACAGGAGATTCCCTTATTTCCAGCGCATCATCCGGCAACCAGTGGTTCCTGAACAACAACGCAATTCCGGGCGCTACTGGGCAGATACTGGTCCCATCTTCCAATGGCTCCTACCAGGTCCAGGTGACGGATATAAACAATTGTACATCACCATTATCGGAAACATTTAATGTTACATGGATGGGGACAGAACAAATGACAAATATGGAAGCATTTTCCGTTTTCCCGAATCCAACTACAGGAATTATCACAATTACTGCTTCTTCCTTTAATACCCGGTATTTTGAAACTGCTATTTTCAATTCTATTGGCAGGCAATTGATGAATAAACAAAATTCACGGATCATTGACCTGTCAGAATTTGAAAATGGTATTTATTATCTGACCATTAAATCCCTGAACAATAAATTGGTTACCAGAAAAATAGTTTTAATCAAATAATGCAAAAATCGGATGATGAAGAGCTTATTCAACCTTATAATGGGGATAATCCTGGTTCACTTTGTGACCATTATACATGCCCAGACATTTACCAACTATACAGACACAACCGGTTTGCCCGACAATAATGTTAAAGGAGTTGCCATTGATCAGAACAACAATAAATGGTTCGGAACACAAGCGGGGGTGGCAAAATTCAACGATACAACCTGGACCACTTATACAAAAGCGGATGGGCTCATCGATAATTACATCAAATGTATCGCTGTCGACAGCAATGGCAATGTGTGGGCAGGAACAGACTTCGGAGTGAGTAAATTTGACGGTGTTCACTGGACTTCTTACACCTTTGATAGCGGGCTTGTTAACAACACAATCACCTGTATTGCAGCAGATCCCGACGGTAGTGTCTGGTTCGGCACCGACAACGGACTTTCACATCTTACCGGTTCAGTGTGGACAAGTTATGATTCGCTTCCCGGTAACAATAACAACGTCAGTTGTATTTCATTCGATAGTGGAGGTAATAAATGGTTCGGTACCTGGATCGGCGGATTGGTGAAATTCGATGGAACAGTTTTTACCCCTGTCACCAGCGACAGTATCCTTTCCAATAGTATTACTGCGATTGCAATTGATCAGAACAACAATAAATGGCTCGGGACTTATTATGGAATGTCCGTTCTTGATAATAATGATCTATGGACCAAAAACTACAGGACTACAGATGGCTTATACAATAATTATGTACAGGATATTGATGTGGATTCAAAGGGCAATATCTGGATCGGAATGTATGCTGATTATATCCAGGAAGGAGGTATCACTAAATTCGATGGTACAATGCTGACCTCCTACTCTGTTACAGACGGCCTGGTTAATAAACTGGTTAACCGGCTCGCTGTAGACCATAAGGATAATATCTGGATAGCAACAGGAAATGGCGTTTCAAAATTCAAGGATAAGATTTCAGGAATATTCAATATCAGCTCATCTTCTGTTAAAATTTTCCCTAACCCGGCAACTGATCTGCTTACCATAAACCAGGTGCTTCATCCTGTGAGTTTAACAATCTCAGATCTTACCGGAAGGAGAATGATGACCCAATACCTGCCAGATTATTCAAACCATATTGATATCAGCAGACTTTATCCAGGCATGTATATTTTGGAATTATCAGAAGGAAGCACAATATACACTTCAACGTTAATTGTTCAATAATAAGTGTCCCTTAATTGATGTAGTGTGAAGATCAGGTTCCTTGTCATCTTATTTTTTTTTCTGTTACCTGGCCAATATTCATTTTCCCAGACTGATCTGTATGATATTAATAACATCAGTGAGATCCGTATTTCATTTACACAGAAAAACTGGAGTCATCTGTTAGACAGTTTATTTCAATCCGGTAACGGGAAACAGATGCTAACCGGGGATATTCTTATCAATGGAAGTGAAATAAAAAATGTAGGGGTCAGATACAAGGGTTTTAGTTCTGTAAATATTGGTTCCAGGAAAAATCCTTTGAATATTGATCTCCAATATTCCCGTGCCAACAGGAACTACCAGGGATATAAACATCTCAAACTTGGTAATGTGATCTATGATCCATCTTTTTTACGGGAAGTGCTTTCCTATGAAGTGTTGCGAAAATATATGCCTGCATCGCTTGCAAATTATGCAAATGTATATGTCAATGATACATTGCTCGGGTTGTACACTAATATTGAATCAGTCAGTACACCCTTTATAGAGAAATATTTCACAGAAAAAGACAATACGTTCATTAAAGGTGAACCGGAACATCTCGAATATCCCTTTGGAGAAAATTCAAATCTTGCCTATACCCATGGAAGTGATTCAGCCGGTTATATCCCGTTTTACGAATTGGAATCGACTTATGGCTGGTCTGATCTTTTCAGTTTTATCCACAAGCTGAATAAAGAGCCTGAAAGTATCGAAACGTTTCTAAATACTGACCGTACTTTATGGATGCATGCATTCAACTATGTTCTCCTGAACCTGGACAGTTATATTGGGTACTCTCAAAACTATTATCTTTACAAAGACAATAACGACAGGTTCAATCCTATAATATGGGACATGAACATGTCGTTTGCAAGCTTCCGGCATTCTGACGGATCCTACCATTTTACCGGTCTTACAATTGATCAAATGAAAACACTGGATCCTTTTGAAATGATGCAATTCACGGTTTCACCACGGCCACTGATAACTCAATTGTTTTCGAACAGCACATACAGGAAAAGCTATCTCGCTCACATGAGGACCATCTTAAATGAAAATTTCAGGAATGAAGGTTATTATTCCAGGGCAATAGCGATCCGGGAGAAAATAGATAGTGCCGTTCGAAACGATCCCAATAAGTTTTACTCCTACGATGATTTTCGGAATAATCTTGATACAACAACCGGGGAATCGGGATCCGCCGATGAGTTTCCCGGGATCAGGGAAATAATGGAGGCACGCATTGCTTACCTCGACACCTATCCCGGGTTTCACGGAGAGCCTTCCATTTCAGCTATAACACATAATCCTGAGCATCCTTCATCGGGAGAGCAGACATGGATTACTGCAAAAGTCACGGGGGGGAGCAAGGTGATCCTTGCTTACAGGCTTAGCAGCGATGATGTTTTTCACAAGGTTGACATGAAGGATGATGGAAGCAATAATGATGGCGCACCTGGTGACAGCGTTTATGGCACCGGCATTCTTTGTTCCGGTTGTACCATTCAATATTTCATTTATGCAGAAAATGATTCGGCCGCTGCTTTTTCACCCGAAAGGGCAGAATATGAATATTATATTATACAACCCCTGGTAGAACGAAATTGGCTTGTCATCAACGAAGTGATGACTTCAAACAGGAATGTTTCTGCTTCTGCATATAATTCCGCTGACTTTAACTGGATTGAACTTTACAATAATAACACTGAAAAGATCAGTCTGAAGGGCTTATCACTGACTGATGATGAAAAAAACATCACCAAATGGAGTTTCCCTGACACCGTGATAAAACCAAAGAGTTTTCTGATCGTTTGGGCAATTAATAATGGTTCTGAAACAAGTTTAAATTCAGGGTTTAACTTATCTTCTCTGTCAGGTCAACTCTATCTTGCAAATACAAGAAGGATAATCATTGACTCAATTAATTACGGACAACAGGTTTCGGGAAAAACGATCGGGAGGTACCCCAATGGATTGGGCTCATTTACCTATATGATGCCATCCTTTTCGGTAAGGAACTTTTTCGGTACTACACCAGAAACCGCCTTTATCCTCTATCCAAATCCGGTGAAGGATAAAATATTTATTGAATTCAAAAATCTAAACAGCGCTTTTACCATCCGGCTTTTTAATAGTTTAGGGCAATCGGTATATTCAGAACAAATTGCAGGTACTGATCTTACAACACCGGTTACCACTACATCTCTTGATATTTCGGGATTGGGTGCCGGACTTTATTATTTACAGTTGAATTGCAACGGAGCGGTTTCATCACGGAAACTCATTATTGACTGATTAATCTTAACACTAAGATAAATTTACCATGAAAAGAAAAATCATTTTTATTTGCTCAATCTTTATCCTGTCAGGCATTATGCTTGGATCGTGCAAAAAAGAACCGGGAACAGGAGGGAACTCCACGATTTATGGAAAAGTCTTTGTGAAGGACTACAATTCATCTTTCACCGTCCTTCAGGAGGAGTATTACGGACCAGATATCTGGGTATATATTATTTATGGTGATGACAGGGATTATGGAGATCGGATCATCACAAGCTATGATGGTACTTATGAATTTAAGTATTTACGGAAGGGAACATACCATATTTATGCATTTTCGAAAGATTCTACCTTGCAAACAGCTGCTCCTGTTGCTGTTATGAAAGATGAAGTGATCTCGAAAAATAATGAAACAATTCAGGTCCCCGATTTGATAATCTTTAATTAATCAATATATGAACAGAATAATCATTTTAACAGTATCCCTGATCATGGTTCTTTCTACCTCAGGGCAAAGTAAAAAAGAAAGAAAGAAAGATAAGATTAAATCTACCACAGAGTTTGAAACAACGTTTATTAATGGAGTTTCAACGACTTATAAATCTTCTTTTGAAGAATATGAAAAGAGCGGTAAGGTTTTGACAAAAATTGAATTTAGTCCTGAAGGGAGTATCCTGACGAAAGAAACCGCCAAGTATGACCAATCCGGGAACAAAACAGAAGAAACCCAATATGATGCAGCAAAGAAAAAAAATGTAAAGAAGACATACAAATACAATGCATTCAAAGATAAAACAGAAGAGGTGGAGTATGGACTTTCAGGAACAGTCGTGAAGAAGATCGTCTTTTCCTATAATGCTGATGGTATAAAAACCACTGAAGTTGTTACAGATGCCGCTGGAAATGTGATTAAAAAAATGGTTTACACCTACAACCCCAAAAAACTTAAAACCAACAAACAGACTTTCAATAATACCAATGCCCTCGAAGAAGAAAAAAAATGGGAGTATGAATATTATTGATTACAGGGGTGGGCTTAGGGTAAATTATCCATGGCTTGCCTTGGATTTTATACGAATTGATTGACCGGTTATTGAGATAATGGAAATGTATAAAGAAATGCTTAATGTTTTAGATACTATCTCCCTAAAAGAAATGGATACAGTTAAGCTGCTCAACAGGGTGGATACAAAATACATTTTCCCTCTTGACAGCCTTGTGTCTATCCTGTCGAAAATGAAAGAGTGTTACCGGGTTCTGGAAGTAAATACGAATCGTCTCAGTCACTATGAAACACTCTATTTTGATACTCCCGGCAACCGTTTATACATTACACATCACAACGGGAAAATGAACCGTTTCAAAATCCGCTACCGCAGGTATATAGAATGCGATCTCAGCTTTTTCGAAATCAAGTTCAAAAACAATAAAGGACGTACTGTTAAAAATAGAATAAAAAGAAAAGGAATCAGAGAGGAAATATCCGGTAAGTCAGAAGAGCTGCTGACAGCTTACAGCCATTTTACCCCGGATCTTTTACAACCTTCCTTGTGGGTGTTTTTTACAAGAATGACATTTGTGAACAAGAATTTGAAGGAAAGGTTGACGATCGATACAGATGTTCATTTCAAAATGGGATTGAATGAGAAATCATACCCTGGTCTTGTTATCGCTGAATTAAAGCAGGAAAGATCCGGAAGTTGTTTCTGGACAAATCTCATGAAGGAACATCACATCGCTTCATTTCCAGTCAGTAAATATTGTATTGGCATCTGTAGTCTTAATCCGGGGATAAAACAAAATAATTTTAAGGAAAAACTTCATCAGATAAATAAAGTCAATAATTATGTCGAGTAAAACGATTTTAACCTTCATCCTTTTCCTGTTTCTGCTCATGCCGGTAAAAGTTTGCCTCCCGCAAAAAACCGACCCAACAGAAACTGAGATCAGCCAGTCAGACGAAACGGATCCAACAGACAAAAAGGCTGATAAGAAAAATAAAAAAGTTGTTGAGATCAACGAAAGGTTCTTTATCAGTATGGGGATCGATATTGCTGCAATGATCCTGATTATTTTTCTGGTCTATTACCCGAATTACAAGAAGTTTGATTATATATTCACCTTTATCATTTTTAACCTGGTTATTTTCTTACTGACTTTTGTTCTGAAATATGTTAAACTTTCGATGGGTGCGGCATTCGGGTTATTTGCCGTGTTCTCAATGTTACGTTATCGCACGGCCGGAATTTCGATGAAGGACATGACCTATCTTTTCATCTTCATTGCCATGGGGCTTGTTGGCGCTATTCAACTGGAATACCAGCAGCTCGGTGTTATCTATATCGTGATCCTTGCCGCAACCTTTCTGCTTGACGGAGACTTCCTGTTCAAACGTGAAGTCTGTAAGACAATTTTGTATGAAAATATCGAGATGATAAAGCCTGAAAATCATGAAGCGCTTTTAGAAGATCTGAAGAAACGAACCGGTTTGAATATTCACAGGATTGCAATCGGAAGAATTGATTTTCTGAAAGATATGGCCCGGGTCAAAATATACTATTATGAGAAAAATTCTGTATTATAGCCTTTTTCTTTTTCTGACATTCGTAAGTTCACGGGTCTTTTCTCAACCTCAGAATGATGCCGGTTTATGGTTGGATATAAATGTTGAGAAGAAGATCACCCATGTATTTTCAGTAACGTTCACCGAAGAATTGAGGATGAATGAGAACATCACTGAAGCAGGAACCCTTTTGAGTGATTTAGGACTTGAATACAGGTTCTTGAAAAAGTTCAGAATAGGAGCACATTACCGTTATACAAGCAAAAGGAGGTTGGATGATTCATATGATAACCGTCACCGGTGGTATGTTGATGTTCATTATAAGGAGAAAGTCCGGCCTGTAACTCTGGTCCTGCGGCTAAGGTATCAATCACAATACACCGATATCTATTCTTCGGAAAAAGGGATGGTTCCCAAAGATCACCTGGTTCCAAAACTTACGATCAAGTACGATCTGAAGTGCAAATATGAACCATATATTTATGGGGAGACATATTATATCGTCGGGAGCAGGGCAGAACATAAATACAATCCGGCTGGTAATCCCTTGGATCAATGGCGTATCTGTGCCGGAGTCGAATATACGATTAACCGGATGCATATGATCGATCTGCATTACCTGGTCAATAAGGAAGAAAATGTCAAAGATCCGGTGACCAGTTATGTGGTTGGCCTCAGTTACTATTTTACATTTTAAAATAGTCAGGTTAGTGCCGTTTAATTTTATCATTATTCTCGAATGTTAAAAGAAAATCATGAAATTAGGTCTACCATCCGGAAGAAATCTAAAGATATCGCTTCATATCCTGGTCTGGGTTGGTTTTTTTATCCTTCCAATCTATATTTTTTACGTTGATTCACAGTATGACAGTTCATTTCTCTTTCGTTCCTATATTCAGACGGCTGCATATGCGTTGGTATTTTACCTGAATTACCTTTGGTTAACTCCAGGTTTGTTTTTCAGGAAAAAGAAATTATTGTACTTTGTGGGGACAGTCTCTATGGTAGTGATCATGACGGTTTGTATGGAAATAACTGACAGATATACCATCCCACACCCTGAAGATATGGGGAGGTTTGACAGGCCTCCATCCTGGCAAGGACCCGGTCCGAGGCCACCGGATAATCCCCCTGAAGGACCCAGACCTTCAAAGAATTGGCCTACTTATAATTTTATCATGACCAACCTGCTTATCTCCGGCTTAAGTCTTGGATTAAGATTTTCAGAGAAACTGATCCAGAATGAGAAGGAGAAAAGGGAGACCGAAAAAGAGAAACTGAGAACTGAACTCGCGTTTTTGAAAAGTCAGATAAACCCCCATTTTTTCTTCAATACACTGAATAATATCTATTCCCTGGTAGTTTCTAACCCAAATGAAGGACAAAAAGCCATTCTCCAGCTTTCAAAACTGATGCGCTACCTGTTATACGACACCGAGCATAACTACGCCAAATTAAGCCAGGAAATTGACTTCTTAAAGAATTACCTGGAATTGATGAAGTTGCGTTTATCGAACAAAGTCAAACTTACAGTTACTTTCCCGGAAAAATGTTTTGATCTTTCGATTCCTCCGTTGATTTTCCTTCCATTCATCGAAAATGCATTTAAACACGGGATCAGTTATCGCAAACCCTCATATATATTTATTCTGATCAGTGTTCATCCCGAATCCGTGTATTTTGAGTGTAAGAACAGCCAGGGAGGACAAGGAGAGACATTGAAATCCGATTCGGGGATCGGGCTGGAAAATGTTAAAAAACGTCTTGCCCTGCTTTTCCATGATAATCACCGGTTGACAATCAACTCAACGGATGATGACTTTGAAGTGACTTTGACCATTCAACGATTACACGAAGAAAGCTGATGATCCGTACCATTGCCATTGATGATGAACCGCTTGCATTGCAGCTTGTCACCGGTTATATCAAACAAACACCTTTCCTTGAACTTTCAGGAGTTTTTGACAATCCACTCGGTGCCATGGAATACCTGGCTGACAAACGGGCCGACCTGATCTTTCTCGATATCCAGATGCCGGATCTGATCGGAACTGAATTTGTGAAAATGCTTGGTGACAACAGCCCCAAAGTTATTTTTACGACTGCTTTTGAAAAATATGCCCTGGAAGGGTTCCGGCTCGATGCAATCGATTACCTGTTAAAGCCTTTTGGATATGATGAGTTCCTGGTCGCTGCAAAGAAAGCACGTCGCATTATAGAACTGGAGAAGAAGCACCTGGCAACACTCGAAACCAATGACACTTTTCTTTTCCTCAAATCGGAATACAAAATCCGACGCATTAATTTCAATGATATCCTTTATATTGAAGCCCTGAAAGAATATGTCAAGGTTTATTTGAAGAACGACCCAAAGCCGATCCTCTCCATTACTTCAATGAAAACCCTCGAATCGAAACTGCCGGCTGATAAATTCATGCGCGTGCATCGATCCTTTATCGTTAATCTCGAAAGGATCGAGATCATTGAACGCTTCCGGATCGTATTTGGCAAGGTATATATTCCCGTATCCGATCAGTACAAGGAGAAGTTTCAGAAATATCTGGACGAGAACTTTTTATAAATAAATGACGAAAATACGAATGACGGATTCGGGAATGTGTGAATGATGTAACTTATTCCCAAAGTTGTGTAACGCTTTCCGGATTTAATACACTCACCTTTGTATCATGAAAATCCATTTGCAAAAATATAAAGAAGAAGGAAAAGACAAATGGAATACTTATAATCTCAAATTTAACCACGATTTGGAAGAACTCGGAAAAGCGTTGAAAAAATTTACGGTTAAAAGTAAGTAAAACAAGAGACTACGATAAAAATACGTAAATAATAATAACCAGATATAATGAAAGCGACAAAATTGAGCATCCTGATGAAAAATTTGTTTGCTAAAAAAGTTGGGTTTCTAAGTTCCTCAATTGTTCCAGCAGCACGAGGTTATGTCAAGGTAAAAAGAGACAATATTAAAAATTACCTAATTGTGGTAAAAATATCAAATTTAGCTGAAGTCAACAGGCTGCAACCATCGAAACAAGTTTATGTAGTCTGGATGATTACAGATCATGAAATAACAGTCAATATAGGTCAAATAAATAGTTCAACGACCTTTTTATCGACAAAATTAAAAGCATCTTTTAAGAAGGTGTCTGCATCGAAACCAATTAAAATATTTATTACGGCTGAAGAGGACGCAATTACTCAAACTCCGAATGATCAACTTGTACTGTCAACAGACAGATTTTATTTGGATTGATTCATCCATGTTAATAGCTGCAATTATTGCTGATCTCTGGCTTTTAAAAGATAAAAGCCTGCCTGATGAAAAATCTGAACTTCAGTAACCTGACAAAACAATTCCAGCTTTCATTTACGTAAAACGCCTATCCGATCCGGATAGGTTTTTTCCAAACCAGATACCTTATCGTTGACAGACCTTTACTTCGAATGACGAATATGCGAATGACGAAGTGAATGAAATGACATGAATCCGGAATTATGAATATCTAGATTGTCGCCATAATTCGTAGAAAGGCAGCACCTTTACAATGGTATTATTCAGCTTTATTTCTTCATTTAAAGAGAGATTTATTACCCATGCTTCAGCAGGTTGATATTTGTTGATAAAACTTTGCAAAGACCTTTTAATAAAGGGCTTCTTCAAGGAGGTGAATTTGACTTCAACCGGTATTACATCCAACCCTTTATTGATAATAAAATTGACCTCTGTTCCGTCTGTCGCAGATTTCCAAAAAGACCTACCGAAAAGTTCCGTAATCCGGGATCATAAAAATAAACCACAGGAGCCTTGGTGAGTTCCTTTGTACTATTTTAATAAAAAATGGTTATTTCCCGACTGTAGAGGTGATCCTTGATTTCTGGTAATGAACTTCTCTGAATATTCATAACAATATGTCGGTTTTTATTAAGGCAAATATAAGAACTGACCGTGTTAATTCATAAATAAATTTTGAAGTTACAAACCCGAAATTCTTTCCGGTTCCGTTTGATTTTTTTCCTAAATTTATGGGACAAAATAAATGAAATATGCCGGTCAGATACCTCTTTATCTGTTTTTTTGCATTGGTTATGAACTTCTGGAATCCGGCAATTTGTCAGCAGAGACGAATTGACAGCCTGGAAAAATTGTTGGATACGGCAACTTCGTTCAGGAGAGCGGAGATCCTGTCGGAACTTTCCTGGGTGTACCACATGAGCAATCCCGACAAAGGATTAAAATACGGGATGGAAGCACAGTCGATTTTCAAGACACTGAAAATGGAAAAAGAGCAAGCCGAAGTCTTCCTTGATATCGGTATCTGTTACTACCAGCTTGATAATTTTGAAAAAGCGATCGATTATTTTTTCCAGTCACTGAAAATCAAGGAAAAACTTGACGACTTCAACGGGGTTGCAGCTCTCTGTAACAATATGGGGAATGTATATAAAGATATGACCAATTTTCCCAAATCCAACGAGTCGTACAGGAAGGCGCTCGATATCAGTCAAAAGTCGGGAAACCACAAGATCATGGCTACTACATTAGGCAATCTTGCCGTTAACTTCAAGATGATGAAGAGTTATGACTCCGCAATTATCTATAATCTGAAGGCATTGAGGATCAGGGATTCTATCGGTGATAAAAGAGGCGCTTCAGGAACATTGAACAACATCGCCATTATATATGCCGATACAGCTTTCACGGGGATGAACCTGGATAAAGCTTTATATTATTTCAACCGGTCCTTAAAAACCAAAGAAGAGATCGGCGACCGCCGTGGTATAGGGCTTTGTATGGTGAATATCGGTCAGCTTTATGCTGACCCTTGCCATCACCCTCATTCTGTTCAACAGGTACCTCATCAAGCGAAAAACAAACCACCTGCTGGAAGAAAAAAACCGTGAACTCGCATTGCTGAATGCCACCCGGGATAAATTTTTCAGTATCATTGCACACGACCTGAAGAACCCTTTCAGCACCCTGATGGCGGTAACAGCACAATTATCGGAAAAGTACCACACCCTTGAAGATGAGCAAAAAATAAAGATCATCGGGTTGATAAGAAATTCAGCAAATATGACTTACCGGCTACTGGAGAATCTTCTCGAATGGTCGGTTGCGCAAACCGGATCACTTCCCTTTCAACCGGAATGTTTCGACATTGCAGTATTGGTGAATAATTGTTTTGCATTCATCAGGCTTGAAGCAGAAAAAAAAGAATTGACGCTGGTTTCTGAGATTAAGGAACAAACGATGGTTTATGCTGATAAGAACATGATCACAACAATCCTGAATAATCTCCTTACGAATGCTGTAAAGTTCATGGACCGGCCAGGAATGATAAAGGTCACCGGGTCAACCAACGGAAACCGGCAGGAAATTACCATAAAGGATGAAGGGATCGGTATGACTGCGGAAGACCTCCAAAAGTTGTTCAGAATCGATGTTAATACGAGCAGGATTGGCAAATCAAAAGAGAAAGGTACGGGGCTGGGATTGATTTTATGTAAGGAATTCATCGAAAAAAACGGCGGTAAGATATATGCAATAAGTGAACCGGGTAAAGGAAGCGCCTTTGCATTTTCTCTTCCTGGAACTATGTCTAAAGAAACTTCATGATAAAAACGGAAGATGGACAAAATTAAAGTCATACTTGTGGATGACCACCCGTTGGTGCTGGAAGGTCTCCAGGTAGTTCTTTCAGGAGAGCCTCATATAGATGTCATCGATACAGCAACCGATGCAGAAGAACTTTTTATCAAATTACAGAAACATCAGCCTGATATTCTGATCCTTGATATTTCTCTCCCGACACTCTCCGGCATCGAAATCACTCAAATAATTTCTAAACAATATCCGGGCATCAAAGTTTTGATCTTAACTGCAATATTGGAAGAAGAGGTTGTAGCGGCTTCTCTCGCAGCCGGTGCAAAAGGGTATCTTCCTAAAAACTCCCCGAATGATGAGTTGATCACAGCCATTCAGAAAATTCATTCGGGACAGGATTATCTTGGAGAGCCTATTGCAGAAAGGGTTATCCGTGATTATCTGAAGAAGGTAAAATCAGGACACGGGAGTAATCATTCTGCGAAACCTGTTTTATCTGACAGAGAAATCGAAATCGTCAGGTTGATCGCCGAAGGTCTTACCTATAAAGAAATCGGCGAACAGCTTTTCATCAGCGCACGGACTGTCGAAGCCCATAAAAACAATATCCTCTTAAAACTCAACCTTAATACTATCGCCGACCTCATCAAATATGCCATAAAGAACAAGTACACGGATCTATAAGAATTCCTTCATTCATAATTCATAATTCGTAATTCGTAATTCCCGTAAGGGTATTCCCCTATTCATAACAGGTGATTTCACTAATTGATTCACAATCAATTATGTAATATCTTTAACCTCTACCTTTAAAGATAAGAATGGAGGTTATTTATGAAAAGAAAATACACTTTTTCATTGGCACTTCAAATGATTTTATTACTGGTCATCTTCATTTGCAGAGCAGAAGGTGCGACCATCCATTCGATTATAAACGGGGGTAACTGGAATGTTACCGGTACATGGCAGGAAGGACAGGTTCCATTAAGTACGGATGATGTTATCATTATAACAGGAGCGACAGTCAATACTATCCTGAGCCTGTCGGTTTACGGGAATATCATTTATACAGGAAGTGAATGGTCAAACTATAAGGTTAGCCTTGCAGGCAGCGCCGCCCAACAGATCACCTTCTTAACCGGAAACATTTTTACCGGGAGTAACTTTATAGTGGAGGGAACGGTGCGCACAATCACGGGGAACACTTCCCTATCCTTCTCAAACACACTGGTTGATTTTAATTCGTACACACTTGCTTTTGTAAGCAATTGTAAGCTTACCATAAACGGCCAGTCACTGAATCATATCCTTCTGACAGGAACGAACAATGAGCTTGAAATGACCAATAGTGCAACCCTGCTCAACTCAACATTGTACAATACAACGCTGAAAGGGGTGATTGCCGTGGCCACCGGTACCAACCATTTTTCAGGAGCAGTGATTGTCAACGCCGGGGCTTATCTTGAGAACTATGGCACCTCGCATACCATTTATATTGATGGATCCATAACCAACAACGGAACCGTCACCAATGGATCCAACAATCTCACCTTATATATCACAGGTGATATTACCAACAACAATGTATGGGATAATTATGAAACAGACCTTTCAGGCACTTCTGATCAACATATCACCGGTGGCAATGGTAATTTCTTCTCGGGCAGTAGTTTTTATAACCTGAATTGCCAGACCAAAACCATCATTGCATTGTCTGACATTGAGTTCAGGGGTACAAATGTGAATTTTGGCTCTGGTGCACCCGGGTCGGTGCGTGGAGATTTTGTTCTTCCCGAGGGGAAATTCCTGAAAGCCTCAGGAGGAGGGACCAACCATTATGTTACAAGACTGAACCTGAAGAGCGCCGTATTGGAGGCAAAGCTCTGGCTGGAAACAGGACAATACCTGTCAAATTTTTCAAACAACTCCTCCGTTCTGACCCTTATTGGGTTAGTCCAGGCAGGTAACTCTGAAATATATCTTTCCAATAATGTCAGCGTACTTGATACGCTGATGAATTACGGTTCTGCTCATTATATGTCGGTTACAGGTAACCTGACAAACCTCGGTTATATCCTGAATGGCTCATCAACACTCGATATCCAGGTGACCGGGAACATCACTCATTACGGGACCGCCTGGTCAAATAATAAGGTCACCCTCACCGGAACCTCTGCCCAATCGATTACATGCGCTCCTTTCAGCATATTCACCGGAACCTATTTTGACTGTAATGCTGCACATGTGGTGAATATCCTTACCAATGTGGAATTCCAGGGTACACAGATAAATTTTCAGAACTCCACCGTTGTCATGACAAGCGGAACAATCCTGACCATTAGTGGTGCCGGTTCGAAAATAACCAACAGTACGGTCAATGGAGATTTTACACTCAATTCATCCTCTAATGCCTATATCAGCAGCCTGACATTTGGCGGATCGGTAACCCTCCAGGGAACTACGCAGATATACAATAATGTGATATATTTCAACGGGGCAGCCGAAAACCAGGGAACCTTGCAGAATCAGAACCTGTCGGGTCATACAGTTTATCTTAACAGCCATTTCACAAATAACGGAACCGTTCACAACGGTACCGGAATGGGCAACCTGATGATGGAACTGAAAGGGAATATTATTAATAACGGAACATGGAATAATTACAGTTGCACATTAAATGGGACTACCGATCAGCATGTACGGTTGGTTAACGACCAACCCGTCAATTGTACGACGACACTGGTCACACCTGCAGGAGGGAATAATTACCAGTGGTATAAGAATGGTTACCCGATCCTGGGAGCTACAAGTTGTAACCTGGTATTGCCAATGCTTTCCACCGCTCAATATGGGATGTATTATAATACTTCTACTTATGGAGAGTCCCGGCACTTCACCATCCAGAAATACATGACCGTCGATTTCACGGCAAATCCCCTGACCGGGTGTAATCCTCAAAACGTTAACTTTACGGATAACAGCATTTCAACCTACGACATCCAAAGCTGGTACTGGGAATTTGGAGATGGGGGAACAAGCGGACAAAAGAATCCTTCACACCCTTATCAGGATACAGGAACCTATTCTGTTTCATTGACCATCAGTGACGGATATATTTCAAGAAAAACGACGAAATCAGGTTACATCACCATCAGGTTGACGCCTGTTGCGGATTTTAGCAATACAGTAGTTTGTCTTGGTACAGTGACCAATTTTACTGATCTGACAACAGAAATCCTTTATACAACGACAAATGAAACCCAGTATGCAAATTCAGTGATTGGTTTCAGCAGCCAGTATTCAGCCACCAATTGGGCGGCGACACAAGCGCTGGGAGCACCGGATGTCTATCCGAATCATGTGGATGATGTGCATGCATGGGCATCCCTCACAGAAAATAACCAGCGTGAATACCTGGAACTCAGCTTTGCCAATGCCCGGCAGGTGAATAAGGTGATCATTTATGAGACCCTTTATCTGGGGAGTATCGATACGGTGTACGTAAAAAATCCCTCAACACAGCAATGGGTCATGGTATGGTCGGGAACGGCTGAACCTCAGCCATTGGTGGCCCGTGCGTTCGAGGTGAGCTTTCCGCTGACTTCTTTCAGCACTAGCCAGGTACGGATTGCCATAAATTCCCCGGTGGTTCCATACTGGAATGAAATTGATGCCGTAGCACTCATTAACCCGTTATCAACAGCGATTTCAGACCAAACGACCTATTTATGGAATGTCGGGGAAAACGGAGTTACCTTCACAACAAAAGGAAATATCAGCTATACCTACCAGACTTTCGGTGATCACAACGCCTCTCTCACCGTCACAAATAACGGACTTTGTATAGGTGGCTTCAACAAAAATGTGCATGTTTATCCGCTAAGTGTTGGGGGAAGCGTTACAGGAGGATCACGGTCATCGTTCTCAAACCCCTCGCAGTAACCTGGAATGGTTCTGTCAGCGGTGAATGGAACAATTCTTCCAACTGGACACCTGCATATATTCCAGATAGCGATATTGATGTAACAATTCCAGTGGTGACTCCTCATCCGTTTCCTTCCATAACCGGTTCAAAGGAATGCAATAACCTGGTCGTTAAACCGGCCTGCACCCTGACCATTAATATTGGAGCAAGTCTGTTGGTTAAAGGTGATTGTACAATAGAAGAATAATGATACTTGTGCGGAAGACATGAAAATTTTCTTATCGAATTTTTAAATCCGGATCTTTAAGGGAAAGGCCGGTAATGAATGACGAATTCGGGAATGACGAATTCGGGAATGAAATGACATGAATTAGGAATTCGGAAATGAAATGACATGAATTAGGAATTCGGAAATATATATTCGCATATTCGTCATTCTCATATTCGCATATTCATTTCTCGTATTCGCATATTCGTCATTCCCATATTCGCATATTCTTTTCTCGTCATTCGCATATTCAACCCGGAGGTTATATTACCGTATTTCCGAATGTGGATAAATTTGAGGCTATCAGCATTTACACCCAATCCGAATAATGCACTTATATATGTAATTTTTTGTTCAAACTGATCTTCTGATTTAGCGATAACATCCTGAATAAGATCATGATTTGATATGGTAGAAGTATGTTCCATCTGTTTTATCGGGTAACGCAGGCGGATTACTCCGCCCTTGTCCCCTAAGAATCGTACATGATAGTTTCCCATCATACGGCTCAAGCCCTCTAAAGGCGGATTAAACCACCCAGCAAGATACAAAATAAAGTACCATGCTTTTACAATACTTTGAAATAATGATTTTTACAGCGTTAACTGTTTCAGGCGCACATCCTCCAAATATCAATTTGTGGATACATTTATTGTAATTACCTTACGATAACCCTACCCAAAAAATTGGGAACTATACAGGCTTAACGCGTTCCGAATGAATAACAGGGTGGGTTAGGTGCTGTCTATAAACCGGAAGAACAACATCCATGTGCTCGCAAAAATCGTACTTGCATCTTGTCTTCTTGCCTTTTTGGCCAATGTGTACAGTAACTTTCACATTTATGCGCATGACGCCCCGCTGCCGTTGTGCGGGGTTTAGCAGTTCATATTTTTGCTTTTTGTATTCATGTTTCGTAGCCCTAACCACTTTCCTTACGAGTAAGCCCTGTATTGTCGGCTGACGGTTCGTTTAGTTGCCGTAAAAACACAGACATTATCGATAATCTTGGTGATAAAGTTTTTGGATTTCTGATTCGTTTAAAGTTCTATTATATATTCTAAATTCATCTATTGCCCCATTAAAAGGAAACCATGTATCTCGAAATTTCCCTAAATATAAATCTTTCGAGTTTGCGATAGTGAAATTTGGGTTTGAAGTTAGGTTGGTTGTATAAGATAAAGAACCATTTAAATATAACTTTCCTTCATTTGAAGAGATTGTAATGCCAATATGAATCCAATCACCTAAATTATAATGGCTATTTCCAATAAGCGAAATATTACGGTTATGATATGAAATATCATTATGAAACAATACTTCTAATTTATTATCTGGGTGTTGCGTTATACCAAGACAAAAACCACCTGGTTTATCATGATCTTTAGCAAATATAACATGACATCCATTTGAAGAAGAATGACCCCAAATATCCATACCAGCCGGATCATTAAGTTTAATCCATAGAGAAAATGAAACAGCATTTGAAAATTGTAATGAGGTACTATTAGGAATTCTAAGATGCCCGGGATTTTTTATTCCACTAAAACTTATTGCTTGTAAATAATAACCGTTAATATAGCTAACTTGTCCAAACATTTCAGTACCATTATTATTATTACCACTCTCATCGTTTGCATTGCCATTGAATGGATAATATGCTATAAGACCTTGTTTGGAAATGATATTTTTATTATCAATGAAAATATTCTCTAGAAACCATTGTCCTGATCCCCAAATATTATTGCCAATTTCCTCTGCTATTCTAATCAAGGTACATTCCACAGCAAGACCTGATACGGATTCATCTTCCCAACGACCAGATTCCTGAGCATGTCGATATGTGGAAAAACAAAGTTGAGAGAGGGTATTTCCTTTATATGATCTTTTCTCTTGCGGATTGTATATACTTATCGTTTGCATATTGTATGGAATAGATTTTAATAACACAATAGTATAAGTCGGATGTATCAAATTAAGTTGATTATTTAGTTTAATATCACATCTGGTGCCTTTAATGTAACATTTGTAAATGGAGTTTTTTGGATCAAGCAAGGTCAGATTTGATACATTATCGAACTTTACTTGCCCATCAACAACTTTTAATGAATAATTATTATTGGCTTCATTTTGAATTGAAATGACAATAACTTTCGTGGTTTGATTTTGTGAGAAACAACTGTTTATAAAAAATAACAGTATTAACAATGACAAATAAAGAGTTTTCATTTTAGATCTCCTTTTTAATCGTTTATTTATGGCAACTAACTCCCAGCTTATAAAGTTATAGGTTTTTTTAGAAATTGCTTTGCAAATAAAAAAATATCCTGTTACGAACGGACATAACAGGATATTTTTTGTACAGAAATTAGCACTATAAAAAACGATACTCCTTCCAATGGATCTACCTGACCACCTCTAAGGCAGGTTGTGGTATTTCCAACCGATTTCCTGGAAAGCTTTTTTGAACGCCCAGTATATCGTAATAATGGGCAATGTAATTCGATTGCAACCCTACCTTAATGCGTACCGGGACAAAATTGACATGATTAAAGAACAACCGGTCTCCGGTGCGAAGTACATCCAATTCCCCGGAATGTTCCATCCGGGCAATCTCTTCCTTGTGCTTGGGATTCTTTTGATCAGTTAAACCAAGTGTTTTCAATTTTTCATGCCGGTAATTGATATTGATATCCGGATCATAATCGACAGCATGCCACATAGCATCGGAAGGAATAGGTCCGATTTCTCTTTCAGATTTACCAATATCAATGTTTCCGGGAAGGACGAATTCAGGAATGACGAATTCAGGAATGACGAATCCGGGAATGAAATGACAAGAATTCGGAATTCCGAATAATATATTCGCATATTCGTCATTCCCATATTCGCATATTAATTTCTGTCATTCCCATATTCGCATATTCATTTCTCGAATTCCCGGATTCGTCATTCATGTCATTGTTCTCTTTTGTTAATAACTTTATTAACTTTCCGTATTACCTTTTATCCTTTTGGGCGATTAAGAGAGAAAAAACTATATGAAAGGAGAAAACATCAATGCCCGGACCAAGGAATTTGCAATTCGGATAATCCATATGTCAACAGCCATTCCGAGGGACTATTCATCACAAATCCTCTCTCACCAGATTGTCAGATCAGCAACATCAGCAGGAGCCAACTACAGGGCTGCCTGCAGGTCGAAGTCAAGAAGAGATTTTGTAAATAAGCTGAAAATCGTTGAGGAAGAATTGGATGAAACCGGTTATTGGCTTGAACTAATTGAAGATAGCAATATCTTTCCCAAAGAAAAGATTTCCCCATTAATAATGGAAAGCAATGAATTATTGTCAATTATTGTAAAAAGTATCCAAACGGCAAGGGAAAACGAAAAACAAGGAAATAAAAAAGTGACGAATATGCGAATGACGAATTCGGGAATGACGAATCCGGGAATGAAATGACATGAATTCAGAATAACGAATAATATTTACTCTACAAATTCGACATTCGTAATTCATGGATTTTATTCTCGAATTCCCGGATTCGTCATTCATGTCATTTCATTCGTCATTCCTTTTTCCCGGCTTCAATAAGCTGTTTCAGTTCATCGATCTGCTTCTGTAACGATTCGATCTGTGCTTTCTGGCTTTCGATCATGGCCTGTTGCTCCTGGACGGCCTTTATGATTGGAACAACCATTCTTTCATATGAGATGCTGTAATTATCAGTCGGATTCTCCGGTGCATGAACTCCGTTGTATTCATAATGACATTGCTTTGCGGCATCTTCAACTTCCTGTGCAACAAAACCGGATTGATTGATTCTGATGGTATTTTCAGAGGATTGATGATTTTTCATCCGCCGTTTTTGCTTGATGCTGTCGGGATAGTTTTGCATAACATGATCTTCATATTTCTGAATATCAAAGTCATATAAGATAGGTCTGAGCAGCTTAATAAATTCAAGTCCTTTAACCTCATCCCGGATATTATTTTTAAACCGTCCATCAGAGGTCGTCCATGAACCAACCGCAGATTCTACAACTGTAACATTTGCATCACCAAGTCGGATCTTATTGCTTGTATTCACTTCTGCATTATATCCTATTGCAGTGGCATTATGAAAATTGTCATTAGATACAGTTGCATTAGACCCAAGGGCTGAATTTCCCCAGCCACTATCATTATCGAATAATGCATAATTCCCAATCGCAGTGTTGAAATTACCTGAAGTATTTGAGAACAATGCAAATGAACCTTTTGCAACGTTACAATAACCAGTCTGATTTAGATAAAGACTTGCTATACCTGTAGCGACATTTGAAAATCCTGTTGTGTTATTTGAAAGGCAATTAAATCCACTTGCAGTATTATTATAACCTGTTGTGTTCTTTTGGAGGCTAAGCGAACCGCTTGCAGTGTTAGCATAACCCATTGTGTTATAATAAAGGCTATACGCACCGCTTGCCACATTATCATTTCCTGTTGTGTTCATTCGGAGGCTAAAAGCACCGCTTGCAGTATTATACTGACCTGTTGTATTAGAAGAAAGGCTTGAGTCACCGCTTGCCGTATTTTCCCAACCTGTTGTATTTGAAAAAAGTGCATTTGAACCAGTTGCAGTATTATAAGTCCCTGATGTGTTTGAATAAAGTGCCTGGTCTCCAACTGCTGTATTGTACTGTCCTGTATTATTTGAAGGTGTCCCGCTGCCTTTTAAGGCTTCATAGCCTAAAGCTGTATTATACATTTCCATGCCATATGTAGTATTGTCGGCATTATACATTGCCATAAACCCGATTGCCGTACTACGCCGGTTGGCTCTATTTGACCAGAGAGCTCCAAACCCCAATGCAATATTTTCAAATCCTGTGGTATTTTTAAAAAGCGATTGCATGCCGAAAGCGGAATTAAGGTGTCCAGTGGTATTATTCTGCAGGGCGCTGGTTCCAATGGCTGTATTGCCATAACCGTCAGTATTGGAAAACAGGGTTTTATATCCGAAAGAGGTATTGTTATTGTCGATATTGATCATCCCGGAGATTTTATTGTTTACCCGGATGGCGCAGGAAACACTGTCGGTTGTCCCGATGAAATCGCTTGCCGGGTTGGTTCCTGCATTGCCTTTCAATGCCCAGCCCGATGCACTGCTCAAACCCTGCACCCAGGCTCCGTTCCTGTATTGAAAATTATCTTTGATATTGGTATCATAGACCATCAATCCCTCTGCCGGGCTGCTGATCGCTGTTCGCTGTGTTGTAGTCATCCTGGGGATCAGCATTCCTTTGCTAGTACTGGTCAGATCGAGAACTGCCGAGGCGGCGGGGTTGGTGGTTCCTATACCGACACTTCCGGCATTATAATAAATATTGCTTCCGTTGGTTACCCATTGGCTGGAGACTTTGTTGTTGAAGGAATTCCAGTCGGTACTTAACAGGTAGCCGTTTTGGTAGGATCCTGCAATGGAAATTGAAAGATTGGGATAGGGGCCTGCTGTACAGAAAAGAGGGTCCGTTGCGGCCACAGAATAGACTCCTGTTGGAACCTGAATGCCATTCTGCCGTAAGATGCCTGTGAAGTTGAGATCGCCCGTCACATCAAGGGAGTACGCCGGGTTGATATTCCGGATGCCGACTTTTGCATTGAAGGAGAGCTTCTGGTTAGAGACGCTGTCATCAAATACCCCATAGATCAGAGATCGTTCCTTTCCGAACTGTTCGGTAGTCCGATCGCGGTCATCTATATATAGTTTATTATCGCCGGTCTCATTATAGCCGGCCTTGTTACCAACAGCTACATTTCCCGAACCGGTAACATTATAATAAAGAGTACGGTTACCAAGCGCTACATTTCCCGAACCGGAAATACTATTAGAAAGCGAAAGGGTACCAAGGGCGGTATTGTCATTCCCATACCTGTTAGAGTAAAGAGACATGGAACCGACAGCAGTATTCCGGCTTGCATCTATATTATTGTATAAGGTCTTTGATCCGATGGCAGTATTCGCTGTCCCTGAATAATTCTGCATCAGAGCCGAATCGCCGATGGCTACCAGGTTGCTCAGACTGCTGCTTCCCTGCAAGGTATTGGTTCCTATTGCAACATTCGAATGGCCGGTCGCATTTTCATTTAACGCCAGGTACCCCATGGCTGTGTTGGCATAGCCTGTGGTATTGGCGGCGAGCGAATAATAACCGGTCGCCGAGTTGTAGCTCCCTGTCACCGCGTTACCGAAAAGTGCATATCCCCCGGTAGCCGTATTGTAGTTCCCGGTCGTATTGTAATAGAGAGAATATTCGCCGGTAGCTGTATTCCCCGATCCGCTGCTGTTGGTGTTCAGTGCCTGGTAACCGACAGCCGTATTCAGGTCACCGGAACTATTTTGAAACAGCGCCAGCCTCCCGAAAGCTGCATTTTTAATCCCATACGTGTTGGAGTATAGCGCCTGTGCACCCATTGCTGTATTTTCACTGCCGGAACCATTGGAATAAAGTGCATTAAGTCCCGATGCCGTATTTTTCATCCCGGTCGTATTCGAATAAAGCGCCTGGAATCCGAAACCGGCATTCTCTTCCCCGGTTGTATTCGAATAGAGAGACATCGCACCGGCAGCAGTGTTGTTATTGCCGGTAAGGCTATTCCCCTTGAGGGCGGAATGGCCGATGGCAGTATTGTTTTGCCCGGAACTGTTATTCCTGAGTGAATTCGTCCCGACAGCCGTATTGTAAAAGCCGCTGGTATTGTTGAACAGGGAGTAAGATCCGGTGGCTGTATTTTCGAAGCCGTTGTTATTGTAATAGAGCGCATTCAGTCCGAGTGCTGTATTGTCACTCCCGGTAATGCTGTAATAAAGCGCTCGTCTGCCGATTCCCGTATTGCCGCTTCCATTGGTACAGCTTGCCAGGGCATTTTCCCCGATTCCTGTATTGAAATACCCGCTGGTATTAGCGATCAGTGCACCATAGCCAAAGCCGGTATTGTTATTATTGAGGTCAATCCAGCCGGCTTTATAATTATTCGCCCGGAAAACAAGCGAGGCATTGTCGGTTGTCCCCAGGAAATTTGTTGCCGGGTCAGTTCCGCTGTTCCCGGTCAACCCCCATCCGGCCGTGCCGATGGTAATTTCGGTCCAGGTGCTGTTCCTGAAAAACCAGAATGAGTGGGTGGTTATGTCATAAACCAGCAGCCCTTCGGCCGGTGTGCCCACGGAGGTTCGTTGTACGCTGGTCATGCGGGGGATGAGCAGCCCCTTATCAGTACTTTTTACATCCAGCATTGCGCTTGGATTGGGTGAAGAATTATCCGTATTGATTGCCACCTGGGCAATGAGTGGAGTGACCCATATGAGCATCCACAGAAAAATTAAGTTCAGCTTTTTCATTGAAGTGGATTTTTAGTTTATTATTAGCCGTTGGTTGTCTTATAACAGAACTGAAACAACTTTAAAAACCAGAGAATATGTAATTGTAATGTAAAATAAGTAAATAATTCGAATAAAAATCATTTACCCTCAAAAATACATAATAAATGTAGAATGTCAAGTAATATAGCTTAAATAACAACTCTTTATGTGATCATTATCCTTACAATTTCTTGTCATCAGATTACATCGTCTGGCAGGGGATGAGGTGGTTGGGTCAATTCCCCGGGGCTTGGCCCGGAAGGGTATTTGGATTAATAGCCGGCAATTTTCATATCTATTCCTGAAGGATGACGTCTCCATTTACCTGGATGTCGGCCCCGGAACTGATTTTCAAAGTGGATTCGGGTTCTATCGTGACATCTCCGTTGATTACCGTATTGGATATGATCGAGACAATCCGTTCGGGGCGATCGATGACGAGGTTTTGCAGGATGCCTCCCGAAGCGGTTTTCAGATCCACGTCATCCGATGAGATGGTGACACCATCCGTGAAATGAAGTACAGAACTCCCTGTGAATGAGAAAGAAGAACTGTTAACATTGACACTCGTATAGGAACCGACCGTTGCCTTGCCGGCCATTTTAACGGTTCCTCCGGAGACTGTTCCGGAAGCACCTGCGTCTACGTATAATGATCCTGGGTAAGAAGAGCTGTAGGCCGAGCCATTGCCGAACCGGTGGATGAAAAGGAGTCCATCGGTCATGGTAAATGTTCCTCCATTCATTACGTTGACCTGGTCATCCACATCCACCACACCCCCGTACAACTCAAAGTTTCCACCGCTGTTCACCAGTAAATCGCAGTAACCTGTTCCGGAACTTTGATTTCCGAACCGCACGTTACCGGTGGAGTTAACGATAATCTCCCCGCCTGAATAGATTCTCTGGGTATTTGATGAACTATTATTAGCTACATAACTGCCAGAAATGTTCACAACACCGTAAGCATAAAGGGCCCCGGTATTGGTGACCGAAGCGCCGTCGGCAATATCCAGCCGCTTTGCATTGTAAGCGCCTCCTGTGTTGTTGATCATAAGTGTACCTGCTAATGCCGGATAATTGGGACATCCGGCAGGAATGGTCACATTGATGGTTGCATCGGGGACTACAAGGTTCTTCCAGTTCCCGGTCGCTGTCCAGGAATTGGATGTAAGGCCGGTCCAGATTCCGGTTCCTGTTTGGATTGCAGAGGCTGATCCAAATGTAAACCCGTCAGCATTCCCTCCGGAGCAATAGGCAGGTTGCATGTTCATTGGGGTATGGACGAGGATATCACCGAAACCGTCGCCGTCTCCCCCTGAACAGAAGACAGCCGGGGTTAACATATACCCGCTGGAGGATGAGAAGCCAAATCCATCATTGATCCCACCCCCGCAATAGACAGACTGGCTGTTCATGTTTACTGAAGTTGCTCCGTCATCACCAAAGCCGTCGGCATTTCCGCCGGAACAGAAGATTGAGGGGGTGAATTGAACTCCTGTCCAGGGAGCGTAACAAAAGCCATCGGCATTTCCCCCGGCACAGTAAGCGGATTGGGTATTAAAGGTTTTCATTGTTGCGGGGTAAACCGAGAACCCGTCGGCATTCCCACCTGAACAGAAAAGAGAAGCGGTGAAACCATATGAGCCGTTTATCTGGATGAAAGTAAAACCATCTCCGTTACCTCCCGAGCAATACTTTGTCTGAGAGTTCAGGGTAATTCCTTTCCTTTCCAGCAACGAAAAGCCATCCCCGTTTCCTCCATAGAACTGGGCAGACCCACGGAGGAAAATGAATGCAAGGAATATTGCAAGAATATACTTCTGCATATCGAAGTGTGTTGAATCAGGGCGCTGTTCTCACAGCCCTGCAACCTCTTAAATCCTGGTGTGCAGTGTAATTGGTCTGGTAGCCGGCTGAACCCCTGTAGGAAACAGCCATGTCGGTAGCCGTATTGGAAGCAATGGATGCCCCTCTCCAACCTGAGCCGGCAGGTGCGGTTACCCCGGTTATGCCGAGGTAGGCTGTATTGGCTGTTGACTGAGTGGCATTTCCGTTAATTCCCGGCCAAAAGTCAACATCGGCGTCACCTGCGGTATTCAATTCCCCGTTGCCATGCACTCCGGTAAAAGAACGGCCGGCGACTGAACCGATATGGACAATGCTTTCAATAAGATTGCCACTCAATTCCATCACCCCGTAATAGGATGCCCCGGTTTCCTGGCGCGTATGGTTGGTTGAACTGGCGGCAAAGATGCCGCAACGTACTATTTGCGAATTGGTAGGTGGCCAGTAGGCGCCATTACCCACCGTTGTACTCAGGTTGGAGATGCCTTCATTGGGTGATCCCAGGTTCGTCATCGTAAACACGGTTGAATTCACGCTTGCTGTACCCCAGGCATATTCCTGGTAAACAGGGGTATTTGGCCCCCTGCAGGCTTTCTCGAATTCAGGGTCCGTCATCGGCCGGAGCGCTGCCCAATCCATGTAGGCCGCTATATCCATCCAGGTTACATAATTGCCCGGAAGATTCTGCCCGTCTGTAGTCTCGGGGTAAATTCCGTCACCATCATAATCACAGTAAACAGTGATCGCGCCGGATGCGGGAAGAGTTGCGTCACAACGGATACCGGATCGTCCGGTTATTACCGCATGATCCGACATGATGAAGCGGTTTGTGATGGAGGTGCCGGAAATATCCACGGTAGTTCGGGTATTTTGCTGTGTCCGGTTCAGAGTATTCAGGAACTCCACATATTGTTCCTGGCTCGCCTCATATTTCATGATATAAAATGCCCCATAGCCGGTGGGAAAAGTTGGGTTGTCAATAATCCCGTCGTCATTTTTGTCAAGGCCATTATCACCGTCAATGCCGATTCCGTTGCTAACTATCTGACCGTCATCTCCATTCCCGGAAGCATCTGTCCTGATATCATTGAGAAGGGTAGTTGTAATGTGTACATATGAATTAGTGGTACCCGAATGGAATGAACCGATCGATTCGTTCGTTCCATTCCCGTCGCCGAGATAAAAACTTCCTTCCGGAATGTAAACCATCTCGATGGCATAAACCCGGATATCCAGTAATGCATCGTCGGCGACCCCGTCGGTTCCATAGTTCCAGCGAATCTTGGCGTTGGTCCATGTATTGGTCCCGCTGCCATCAGAGGAACGATATGCAAAGACGCCCTTTCCATCAGAAGAAGGAGTAAAAGTCGACCCGCTGGGAGCCGTATGGCCCGTCAGGTTCAGGGTGGCATGGTGCCATTCCCCGCTGCTGACGCGGTATTTCACGAAGACCCAGGCAGCATCCCAGTTATTTGGCACTGCGGATGTATGCCAGGAATTGTCCCAGCTTATATCGAACTTAATGTTGCAGTAATGGGAAGCCGCAACCTGGTCGGTCAGCGAAACATTCGTCACCACAATATTATTGGCTACCGATGCTGAAACCAACCCGATCGCCAGGAGAAATAAACAGTAGAACTTTTTCATGTTTATGATGTTATGTTTTACAAATACCAAGGTACGGTAAGCAAAAATATTTTATTCTTTCGAAAATATGAAATAAATTTAAATAATTTACTATTTTTTATCAATTGGTCATTTGGTCATTTGGTCAATCGCTATTCGTGAATTTCATTCGACATTCGGATATTCAGTATTTTTGTCGTATGAACATCGAAGAACTCAGAATGATCTGCATTGCGTTTCCTACCGTAACAGAAGACATAAAATGGGGGAACAACCTTGTGTTCTCCGTCGCTGAAAAAATGTTTTGCCTTACCAACCTGAATCCTCCGTTGAGCATAGCGTTCAAGGTGCCCGAGGAGGAATTCGATGAACTGGCTGCCCGGTCGGGGATCAACCAGGCACCCCATTT
The DNA here is from genome assembly GCA_026391355.1 of Bacteroidota bacterium. Lineage (GTDB taxonomy): Bacteria > Bacteroidota > Bacteroidia > Bacteroidales > FEN-979 > CAIYUC01. The sequence continues at coordinate 116,227 of JAPLDH010000019.1, forward strand.
TGCAAAACGCAAATGGATCCTGGTAACCGATCCCGAACTTTTTACCCGGGAAGAATGGATAGGCTATCTGAAACAGTCCTACGAACTGGTTGTGGCGAAGTTGCCAAACAAGACAAGGGAACAGTTGGGCAAATGACGAATGAACAAGAATGACGATGGTCACTGCCGATGCAAGCGGGAAACAAAGGCAAACCTGAAACGCAAAATGCGAGATGTAAAGTACGAATATTTTCACATTTCGCACTTGACTTCGTGATCCGCCTGGGATTCATATGGGTTTCTGCATGGGTTGATTTTACTGGCTTTTTAAAAGTGAGGAAGAAAAGTTAGGCAACATTCTCAATCAGGCAACTTAGAAAGCTTAGAGGGATAAGCCTTTTGTAAAAATAGTACTTTTTTAGTCATTTTTGGTCATTTCCCGATTTTTTTAGAAAATTTTTGTAAGAATTTTTAAAAAGTTGTCTAACATTTCATCTGTTCTTCTTTAAAATTTCATTTATTCTGGTCGATTATCTTTTATCTTTCCGAATGATTAGCTTCTTATCCAAATCTCTCCAGGACACAATATTAAATCCTTTATAATTGAAAGTGTCATCACCACCATATACAATTGATTTATTATCCTTTCCCATATTCTCGTTTTTATCAAGGAACCGGAATGTACTGAGAAAGTCGGGTGAAAAGGTTCTGGCTGATTTAATTTCTATCCACTGCAGCAGTTCATTTTCTGCGACAACATCCACTTCATTGTGATTGCTGTCGCGAAAGAACCAGATATCCTGAGGTACTCCATTGTTAAATCTCTGTTTCAGCAACTCAAGTATGACCAGGTTTTCAAACAGAGCTCCCTTCAGGTAATGCGTTTTCAATTGCTCAGCGCTTTTTATTCCAAGAAGATATGAAACCAGTCCCGGATCGGTGAAATAGATTTTGGGAGATTTGATTACTCTTTTTCCATAATTCTTGTAGTAGGGATACAACTGGAAAATGATGTAACCTGCTTCCAGTATTGAAATCCACCCTTTAATCGTGCTGACACTGACGCCGGTATCTTTGGCCAGAGAAGAATAATCAATCAACTGACCTGTACGTCCTGCACATAACCTCACAAAATTGGTAAAGGTGTTAAGATCCCGGACATTCTGAATTTCCCGCACATCCCGTTGCACATAAGTCTCAAGATAGAAGGGATAAAATTCCTCTGGTGCGATCTTCTGGTCATAAGTTCTTGGAAAGAATCCCTTAAAGATATAGTCCTCGTAAGAAAAATCCTTTACCTGTTTCAAATTATCAATTTCATTGAGACTGAAGGGGAGGAGTTTCAATATAGCCGTTCTTCCAGCCAGCGTCTGGGATATCTTTTCACTAAGTAACAAGCTTTGGGAACCGGTAAGTATAAATTGTCCGTGTATTTTTTGTTCATCTGAGATAACCTGTATATAGGATAATAATTCAGGAACATGCTGAATTTCATCCAGGATAAGCAATTGATCTTTCCGGTCAAAAATACTTTTAGGATCATTAAGAGCAATGATCCTTGTTTCCGGATTTTCCAGGGATAAGTATTTGTGTTTTGGGAAAAGCGATCTTACTAATGTTGTTTTGCCCGACTGTCGTGGTCCTGTGACCGAAACGACTGGATACGTCTTTGCAAATTTCAGCAACGCAGAAGATAATTTTCTTGGTATCATTTTATGTAATATTGTATTTGTATTGCAAATATACATAAAACATTTAGCAGCTTTGCTGGAAAAGAAAATTATTACAGAAAGTTCATGTACACCACTCCCAGGGAAAACTTCATCCGCCTTATGAATCGAAACAACGGCGCTTCGAGTATCTCGGTGGAGAGCATGGATCGGCAGATCAAAGTCTTTGCCGACTGTTTGACCTTTTCAAGCCCACCATTAGAAACGCCGGTGGCGGCGGCGGGATAAAATCCGAAATCATCCTGATCATGGAAAGCTATATCGACGTAAGCCTCCGGCCTGTTGCATATTGATTCTGATTTTGGGAGTAATACTTTTGCTGGTTTAATTAACCACCCTACTCTCTTAAATATCAATTGGGTGAGGTGGTCAGGTTGCTCCGATGAGGGCTAATCAAAGCGAGCGATTTTCCCAGTTAGTCCTTCACACAACGCACCGACAAACCAGCGTGCTTGCAAATGCCATTAAATGAGTAGTCACTCCCTATAGCCGAAGTCTGGTAATTCAAACTGTTGAACCATGCATAGAATTGATTGTAATTCGTGGCCGACCACCAGTAACCGCTTTTGTTGATGTAAGCAAAGTTGCTACCGGAGAAACCACCGTTTGATTCATAAATAATACGACTTCCGGCAGGCAGTCCCGAAAAACCACAACAATTGGTTGCGGCAGCATTTGGACTAATCCAGTGTGCTGTACCGGTTTCTTTTAATTTGGCACCTTCATCCATGCCATTCCAGCCCGTTGTTGTGAGATTATAGGGAAAATCAGTTATACAGGTGTTGCTTGTGCAAACCGACCGTGCAAGAGTTGTCCACTCATCATGTGTAGGTACATGCCAGCCAATAGGACATATTTTACGCGGGTCATCAATAGCGTACCAATTATATAGTTTTCCATAGATTGTGCTGTTACCCGGGGTGTTGTCATAATCGCAACAAGCCCCCGAAATAAGCGGGTACCATGCATTGGCATCGGTAACATTGGGTATAGGGTCGCCATTTCTGTAATGTGTCACTTTTAAATTTTCCTTCATCCAGCATTGTGTGCCGATGCTTATAGTGTGATAAACATTCCCGTCAATGTCAGGAAATGTGCTGAGTAATGCACAGTGGCAGGTTGTTGTCGTAATAACTACATCATCATATGATTCCAAACATGGCCAAAGTGTCCATCGAAGGGTCGCTTTGCCCGGGACAGCCAATTGTTTTACTACAGATTGAGGAGAATTTTGGGAGATTATAGTGGCGGTGCCGGAAACAACTGTCCACTTGCCCATTCCTGCAGTGGGTGTATTTCCAGCTAAGGTTGTCATACTTGAATTACATGCCGGAAAAATATCACTACCTGCGTTGGCAATGTCTGATACACATAGGGTTTTAATTTTTTTTACGACGCCATATCCGGTACCATAAGAATTGGTTCCATATGCTCTGATATAATAAAAAGTATTAGGATTCAAACCGGTAACATAACTTCCAAACTCGCCAAAGCTGTTATAGGGTTTGGTTTCAATCGTCCTTTGGTTGTTAATAGTTGGGTTAGGACTAGTACTCCAGCATACTCCATAGGCGGTAGGCTTCTCGATCAATTTACCGAAAATACCGCCACAATGTGCGGTGCCACCCTTTATATTTGTAACCTTGTCAGTATATATTGATGGAGGATTCCCCTTTTGGCCATATAGTGGCATTAATATACCGCCTGCTTCAATAGCAATTAATATAAATGAAACTGATATCAAGGAAACTCTTTTCATACCTAAAGATTTAAGACTAATGTAAGACGAAACTTGCTTTGTCAAAATGGTTTTACTTTATTTATGTCTGGATAAAATATTGACGGGACCTTGCACAGCAAATTTGCGATTTTATAGCCGTCAATTCTTCAAACAACGCAAGGAGTTACCATAATCCTTTGTGGGAGAGAAGCGGTGTACATCCGAACCATAATACGTTATATAATGCTCCCATGCTGTGCCTGCATTTTTCTCTGTTGAGGTCCACCAGTAGCCATAATTATAGGCTGCTATAAATGTGTTATCGTTGCTGCGAAGACCGCTCCCCAGCGCTGAGAAACCGCTGCTATTTGTAACATTTGCATCAGTAGTTAACCAATATGCAGTTCCGGTTTGTTTCAATTTATTAGCTGCAATATTACTCCCACCAAGGAAGTTTTCGAGTAAAATCCACTCTGCATCAGAAGGTACATGCCAGCCTGCAGGGCATGGACCCTGCACGCCACTTGGTACAGAATTGCTTGACGCTGCTCCATTCATCACAGCAGCCCATGTATATAATTTACCAAAAGGTAAAGAATTTACCGGATTATTATTGTAATCAAAATAATATTTAGTGGTGTAATTACCGGTAATATTTCCTGCTGTTTTTCCATCCGTTATTGCTGTTCCGTCAGCATAATGCTTTGTCCTTAAGCTTTCACTCATCCAGCATTGAGTTCCTATCTGTACTGTGTGGTAAGGATTTCCATCAATGTCAGGAGCAATGCTGGTTCCGCAAATAAAGGGACCTGTAAAAGTTGTAATATCTACGTCATCATGAGATGTCATACAAATTGGATCAGTAATTGTCCATCGCAAGGTGACTTTACCTTGTATAGCCAACCCAGTTACCCCCGAAACTGGTGAATTTGGATTGGTTATTGTGGCAGTACCATAATAAACTGTCCACTTGCCAGTACCTGAAGTGGGTGTATTTCCCGCTAATGTTGCGGTGGTTGCCCCATAAAGCGGATAGATATCCACCCCTGCGTTCGCCAAGTTCTGCACCATCAAAGTTGTAAAAGTGCGAACAGAGCCATATCCGGTACCATAAGAATTGGTTCCATATGCTCTGATATAATAAAAAGTATTAGGATTCAGGCCAGTAACATTACTTCCAAACGCGCCAACGCTGTTATAGGGTTTGGTTTCAATCGTCCTTTGGTTGTTAATAGTTGGGTTAGGACTAGTACTCCAGCATACTCCATAAGCGGTAGGCTTCTCGATCAATTTACCGAAAATACCGCCACAATGTGCGGTTGTACAAGTAATATTATTAATCAAACTAGTAGTTATGAAAGGAGGATTACCTTTTTGACAATAGGCAGGCATGACCAACTCCCCAAATCCGATGGTAATGATTGTCATTACAAGAAACGACATGAAAATTTTATTCATACATCAAAATTTAAAGTTAAATGTAAATTGAAAGATTAATTTAGGAATATTGTCATAATCAAAGCTTTTACAAAACCTATTTTAACTCATTTTGAAGTTGCGAATGAAACAAAATTGCCATTCCCGTTACTATGCTTTTCTGCACATACACACCGACACAGTATGAAACACCTAGAGTCAAACATGATGTCAGTTATTTAACATTTATGCGATCCCACACATCAAGGAAGATCAAGAGGTATTGGTCAAGTCTCAAAGATTCATTATAGTAAAAGTATATCATAAATTTATTACAGGAACAAAAAGCAAGAAATATTTCTCATGAATAATACGTAAGTCTCCGGCGAACTACATCTTTTTTGGCGAATGGCTGAGGCTTATTTTTGCCCGGGCAAAAGTGTGTGAAGTTGGTTGGCTGGATGATCTGGGAGGACTGACAGGGTTTTGGTAAGATACGAGAAGGGTTCTATACCATTGATTTTACAAGTGCCGAGGAGTGAGTAAATCACTGCAGCTTGTTGGGCAGCTTCGTGTGATCCGACAAAGATGACCGTGCCTACTATTCACCGGTGGCGGAACTCTGCTCATCATACCTGGCCGAGATCGCTCACCTGGAACTGAATATCCGAAACTCTGCGGCTTACATTTCAGGAGGGGCATCGAAACTCCGGGATAACCAGAAATGGATCCTCTGGGCGGCATCCAGGGCAGAGAAAGTTGCTGATCATATCCTGGGAATCGTTTCCGAAGAACCGGTCCCTGCAGATTCTTATGAAGAAGTCATCCCGGAAAGGTATTGATGATTGTAAAGGGTACAAATATTATTGCTGCGAATAATTACGCTTTGTGTTTTAAGGAATAATGAAATCGATGCTGGTATTCACACTGATATTTTGACTATCCCCCAGTGTAAAGGTGTTCGTTATATTTGAACTCATATAATCCCCTGTCATATAAGTCCCGTCATGGTTTCTATCTATCAGGGAATAGAGATAATATTTCCCCGGGTGAACATTCTTTAACTGGTAGCTTTTAGAGCTGGCACCAAGCAAAACATAGCGGGAAATATATTTCAGGTTATCAGGTTTGTAGGCAAGGCCCTGGAACAGGGGTTCCGTGGTAAAGACCAGGAAAATCTGGTCGGAATTGTTAACCGGCAAATTGGCGGCCACTGAGATATTTATGGTCATGCTGCCTACATAGGGCTGCGACAGGGAGCTATAAGGATCATTATCGAATTTAAAAAAGATGCTTTCCGTCATATTGTTGAAAGCATTGGAAAAATCTCTCGTCATAACAGGCTGGGGATAATTAAAGTGTGAAACGGCCTCAAGGGTATTGTTTTTACTGCCTGATTTTGCGTTCCAGGTCGAATGCCAAACCAGCGTATCTGATGTATTGAACTTGTTCGTATAGGTTGTAACTACAAGTTTGTCGTTGGTGAACTTGAAAGTGGTAACAGCTCTTTTCTTGCCTTTTACAAAATCACTAAAGCGATAGTAACCTTCCGATTCTGCAACCGAGTCCATCACTTCATAGGTTACGCAGCAAGTATCATGATGACAACCTTCGGTCCGCATAGCAATCTTCAACTGATCATTGTATTTTACGATAAAGAAGCTGATGTTATTGACGGTATTGGTATCGAGAAGTGAGAACTGCGATACCTGGCCTGCTGAAATAGGTCGGAAGTCGATGTACCAGGTATTAAAACTCCCTGCAGTGGTGGAGGATGAAACCGGTCCGTTCCATAAGCCTGGGATCCGGTTGAAAAAACCAAAACCTGTCACATTTTGGGTATTATTTTCAGTATTATTCTGCTTGCAACTGTTTGCAAGTAGTAAAATCCCCAAACAAAGTAATAGATAAATTGAATGGCCTACGTTCCTTTTCATAGAAATTATATTGAATGGGTTTAACCTGTTTTTATTCTATACTTTTTTAACGAAAGGTAAAATTATCACTTTTTTCGCGAATAACAAGTATTGACCCCACCCACAGTTACTCAAAATTTTCTGCGAAGTTAAACCCATGAAAATGTCGTGTCACTAAACGCTGCAAGCAAATTAGTTTGAGCCTGTCGGAGCAATCCGGCAGGCTTTTTTACTATTACGAAGGTTAAGCACATTTCAACCCATGAGCAGAGCGAAGAGGAAAGCAAGAAACGCAATCACGTTGCGAAAAATCGGCCCCGCCAATGGTTATTTAGGTGCATAATAAGTAATTTCCACCATCAGCTGTGTAAGTACATGTACCATGTAGGCCGAATCAGCTTGGCTGGTGCCAAGAGTAGTAAAACTAAGGGTCATATATGGGTGTATGGTGGCTGAAGACTGACCGCTGAAGCATTGATTCATACCGATCTCGATAGGATCGCTTTTGTATATATCCTGACCGAGATTAGGGATTAGTGTTGCATGTTGCGGCTGTACCCCTAAACAGGTATAAACTCCTGCATTTATGGTAAAAGGGTTACTTAACCCGGAGTTAGAATGGTTCAACCCAAGGGTAAACCATACTTGCGGATTCTGTTTTGTGCAGATATTTCCACATTCCCAGTTATAAGTGTATGACCGTACACCTCCTGAAATGCCCCAGTATATGTCAGATGTGTTGTAAAAGAAATTTACATAAACATCGCCTACAAAATCCTTTTGTTCACCACACTCCGATCCGGAATTTTCGTCTCCGCAGCTGAATAATACTGTTAGCAGCATCGTGCATAACAATAATTGAAAGGGAATTCGTTTCATATGATACATTTTTGCTGTAAAGCTAATGCAATATTGTCCGAAAGTCAAGAGTATTTTTTAAGCATGGATGATCGTTAAATGCGATGCCTTTAAGATGAAAGGAAGGGCCAACCTGAAACGCAAAATGCGAAGAGTAATATGCGAAGGATCTTACAGTTCGCATTTCGCATTTCGCATTTGACTTTGTGATCCGCCTGGGGATCAGAACCAACGTCTCGGATTTTCCGATACAGAAATCCCTCCAGGATCTTCTTCGCACGCCAGGCCATAGAACTTGGATTGATTGATGAGATCGGCTCCTTTGAGAAAGCGCTTGAAGTGGCTTTCTCCATAGGAAATTCGACAATTGTACAATCAGAATCGTATGAATCAAAAAATATTCAACCTATGAAAATCAAAGAAACACGGAAAGCGATCCAGGGCTTTTTCAAGCTGGATCCATCAAACCTGGAAGCTCAGGAATTGACCTCAGACCAGGTGCAGCAGATCAATGACCAGCTGGCCAGCGTCTCAGCACGAAATGAAGAACTGGAAACATTGCTTGCCGATGAGAAGGAGGCTCATGCAGCAACCTTGTCAGAACTTGAAAAGCTCCGTGGGGAAGATGCCGGCAAGGAAACAGTCGCTGCTAAAACTGCTGACAAGTTTCCCGGGGAAGGGGAAGACACGGCCATCTATGCCCATGACAAGATCGCCGATGATTTCTGCTCGAAACAATAATGAGTATTAACAATAATTCAAAGAACAATGGCTGAATCAATTTCTTTAGATCAACTGAAAGCTGCGTTCGGCACGTATGTCGGAACGAATCAGCGGGATATCCTCAGGCTCCTTACGCAGCCAACCTATTCCGAAACGTTCATGACGACCAAGCAGTCCCAGGATCTTGTTTACCGAGCCACCAAAGCGGTGATCTCAGATCTTGTCCAGGGCTTCCAGGAAGGATGGACGCCCAAGGGCAAAGCTGCCTTCACCTCCCGGAAATGGTTTTCAGCCTATCACCGCAAACGCCGGGACCTCCATGGCACAGACACGAACTATGATGGCATGAAAACCATTCTGGAAGGTACAAACCTGACGCTTACCCCGCTTCCTTCGATGGCAGGAGAGAATGTCATCTTCACCACTCCTAAGGAAAACTTCATCCGGCTGATGAACCTCAACAACGGCGCTTCGAGTATCTCGGTGGAGTGCATGGATCGCCAGATCAAGGTTTTTGCCGACTGGTATGAGTCCGTCGGCTTCGGCATTGAAGAAGCAGTTTTCGCATTTGTTCCTGCAACATAAAACCAAAGAATCATGTCCATACCTCTTTTTGACCTTTTTAAGCCCACCGTAAGAAACGCCGGTGGGGGCGGCGGGATAAAATCCGAGATCATCCTGATCATGTAAAGCGATATCGACTGGACGACATTCCCTGCCAGGGATGTCGATGGTGTAACCATCTCCGACGATATCCAGCTTCTGACCGGAAAATTCATGCACAGCTTCTATATGACCCAGGGAACGATCAAAGAAAAAGCTCAAGGGTTCCAACCAGGACTGTGGTGGGTATGAGATTGGACTGGAAGGATTTTACCCTGGAATCGAAAAAGCCGTGCAGAAATGGATCCAGAACTTCGGGATCGACTTCAAGGGGATCGTCATCATCCAGTACTGTGCTTCTGCCAAGCGTTACCTGATCGGTGAACCCTGCAACCTGGTACACATCGAAACCATCGAAACAACCTGGGGCGAAGAGATCGACAAGGACAAAGGCCACAAATTCGGCTTCCTGTGCAAGCAGGGATCACCAATGGCCTTTTATGAAGGCAGCCTGCTGATGGATCCCAATCCTCCCGTCAATTAAATTGAAGCTTCTGTAGTGTTTTCATAGGTGTTAGTTTGAGCCTGTCGGAGCAATCCAACAGGCTTTTTTACTTTATAATATTGTATTGATATTATTGTAATTTTACATATTGCTATATATAAACGCAGTCAATTGAGTTTATTCAATTGTTAGCGGGTATTAATGCTATTGACCATCAAAGGAATATTTAAGAATCATAAATAAATAACAAAGCTATAAAACCATGAAAATGAAAATAAGACTTGTAGTTTTGAATTTACTTTCAATAGTAATTTTAGTGTGTTTGACAATTTCAAAATTAGTAGGGCAAAATATCGACTCCCTGAATTTAGCTAAAGAGAGTCAGCATTTCAATTTTTATTCAACCAATGGTGACATTAAAGTGTTAGATTCACTGGCAATAACTTTAGAGAATAACTACGCCAGAATCACAAACCGTTTAGGAATAAAAATTTACAAAAAAATCAATGTGAAAGTCTTTCCCAGTGTTAAGGCCTATCATGTCGCAATAAATCAGCCAGATGCACCTGATTGGGTTGTTGGAGCCTGCAATGGTGATGACTTAATGATGGTATCACCCTTGAATCCAGGGACGGTTCACACCTATGAATCTCTTATGCAGGTGATTGTACATGAATTCGTGCATTTGGCGGTTTATTATGCAGTGGGAGATAAAGGGATGGCTGCATTACCAAAATGGCTTGGTGAAGGATATGCTCAGTACGAATCAGGTCAGATAAATGACCGGACCCGAAAATATGTAAAATCAATTTTGTTGGGAAAAGCACCGCCGACATGGACGGAACTTGATAAAGCATCGGATCTGGAATTTGGTAAAATGAATGGCTATGCCTTCTCTGCAACGATAGTTGAATTCCTGGTTGTTACATATGGCATTGACAAACTGGTTTTACTGATAAAAGAGCCTGAGAATTTTGAAAACATCTATGGTTTGTCAGAAAACACCCTGGAAAAGCAATGGATTCAGTATTAAAGCATGAAAAGATAGAATAACACCCGCTAATCGAGTAGGCGGCTCCGTCAGCCGGAGCTGACGGAGTGCACCTCTCACACCACCGTGTGTACCGGTCTGGTACACGGCGGTTCAAACACCATCAACGCCTGTCTGCCGACAGGTAGAGATTTCAAGATAGTAGTCAAGGAAAGATTTATAGCCCCTGGTTTTCAGCCGGTCAAGGGTAATCGTCGTTACGAGGATCGGG
>JAPLDH010000080.1 GCA_026391355.1 Bacteroidota bacterium
AGAATTGATAAAGGGTATATCCGTAATGTTCTTACATTTATGTGATTGAACAGGAAGAGCCGTATGAAGGAAGACCTTCACGTACGGTTCCGTGGGAACGCTGGGGTGAAACTCCCCGGCGTGACCCGACTGTGCCTTGAAATGCTCCCTTAAACAAGGAACAAATGCTGTACAAATGATGGAAGGCTCTTTGAAAATTGTGTAAGTGCGCGCAGGTCAAGCGAAGTGACTGGCCGGACTTACCAACGGAAAATGAGAAATGGACTTCTGTAAACGACTGTCAGGAGCAGTTTACAAACCACCTCATGTTTTACCCTGAGTTTATCGAAGGGCTGCATCGGGCGGAAACTCCCTTTGTGGTGAACGATAAGGAAAAGCGAGGGCTACGACCCTTGCAGGTGGGTATTGTCGAACTGAATTAAGTAAACCAACTACTGAAGCCTCGTAAGCCGAAATAAACGATGTCAAAACCGGGCAGTTACGCTCGTGCCCGGGACCAAGTGTAACAGATGACCTGATTACCGGTTACACGGCATCCGGGGTAAAGTTGGCAGGAAGGCAAAACAGGCTTTTGTACGGAACAAGGGAAGTCGCTATCGTTCTGTTAACTGAACAAGGAATCAGACGTGGAGGGATACCACGAGATAGCGGTGGCGGACTAAGTCGTAGTAGCTGTGAAGCTTCTGTAATGGAAGGGGAGCCAAGGGCTTAGCCTGTTCAGTTTCAAAATAAACGACAACCAGCAATGGGATGATTGATTATTACGAGACAAAATCACAACCGATAACCAGATTAATGGTTTTACGGGCATACAAGAAAGTCAGAGCCAACAAAGGAGGCCCGGGCATAGATGGCATGAATTGGGAAGAACTGGACAAAAACCTGATCCCCAATCTCTACACACTATGGAACAGGCTGACATCCGGCAGTTACTTTCCACAACCCGTAAAAGAAACGGAAATTGACAAGAAAGACGGAGGGGTACGAAAACTCGGTATTCCTACCATTCTGGATCGTATCGCACAACAAGTTGTCAAAACGCATCTTGAGCGAATCGTAGAGCCATTGTTCAGCGATAACTCCTTCGGCTACCGGCCGGGGAGAAATTGCCATCAGGCAGTGGAAAAAGCGCAACGCAACACGTTTGGACATGATTGGGCAATTGATCTGGACATCAAAAGTTTCTTCGACAAAATTGATCATGAACTTTTGATGAAAGCAGTCAGGAACTATTGCAAGGATCAATGGGTGCTATTGTACATCGAACGATGGTTAAAAGCAGGAACATTTCAAAGTGATGGGAATTATGTTGACCGGTTAACCGGCACACCGCAAGGTGGCGTAATCAGCCCATTGCTGGCAAATATCTTCCTGCACGTTGTATTTGACAAATGGATGGAAAAATATCATCCTGAAAAGCCCTTTGTCAGGTACGCTGACGATATCGTAATTCATTGCAAAACGGAAAAACAGACACAGTATGTGTTAACATTAATACAGAAACGTCTGGCCGAATGCAAGCTGAGTACAAATCCCAAAAAGACCAGAATAGTTAACCTTGCCGGTATTACCCGGAACAAATATCCCAGAAGTCTTGATTTTCTTGGTTTCTCATTGCATCCCTGGTGGTGTAAAACCGGTAAGGGTTACCGGGTCATGATCACTGCCTTCATAAGCGCAAAATCCGTAAGTAAAGCATTGGATAAATTCGGTCAGCTAAAAATCCACAAATGGAGAAAATCCATTGAAGTATTAGCGGCTGATTTGAATCCAATCATACGGGGAATCAAAAACTATTACTGTAAGTTCTGGGCAGAACATACCCATTACCTATGGTATCAGTTGAATGAAAGACTGTTGAAATGGGTACAATGGGAAAAAGGGCTGAACAAGAAAGCAGCCCTTTTCTGGCTTCGCAATAAGTATCGGGAAAGTCCGCGTCTTTTTGCCCATTGGGAATTGGTATATCCATAATGTTCTTATACATTTGTGATTGAACAGGAAGAGCCGTATGAAGGGAGACCCTCATGTACGGTTCTGTGGGAACGCAGGGGTGAAACTCCCCTGCGTGACCCGACTGTGCGTAATGCCTTTAAACGGCTACACGATTGGGAATTCTGACAGATTTTTTGTACCTTTACATGATGAAAGACAAATTACAATACATAGACATCGAGATAGATAAATTAACTCGATCAATTGAGAACAGGACTACTGGTGACAATTTCCAAACAGATGTTCTTCTACTTGACAGTAATGATTTGAAATCTATTACAAAAAGTCATAGCTGGTTGTTCGACTGGAAAGCTGAATTTAGAAATGCTGACAGGGATGTGTATAAACTGGTAATTAGAAATAATTTAACTATAATCCAAGGAGTAATAAGTATCACTGAAAGAGAAGATCATGTTTATATGCATTTGATTGAAAGTGCTCCATTCAACCGTGGAAAAGATAAAGTATATCTTGGCGTTCCTGGAAACCTTGTTGCGTTTGCTTGCAAATTGTCTTTTCATAGAGGTTTTGAAGGGTATTTATCATTTAGGTCAAAATCGACATTACTTGATCATTATGAAAAAACACTTGGAGCACAACATATTGGTGGACAAATTATGGTGATAAACACTATGTCCGCATTAAAACTTATTGATAAATACTTTAAAGAATAATTATATGGGAATTATTAAAGAACCTTTAGAAGTTGATTTCTTTGTTGATCCTAGACCATTAACAAAAGAAGAATGGGAAAAAATTAGTGACTTTATTGAAACTGATAAGAAAAACAGGAAACAAATAAAGAAAAGGCACATACGCACAACGAGCCGCTAATCGCAACAAAACTAACGCATTGGTTCTTAGCCAAGGGTCTACCTTTGCTGCGCTTAGCGGCGGGCCGTTAGCGGCTATATTCAGTGCGACACGAGGTCGTTCAAATAACTATTAAACGTTCTTTATTTAAGAGTGATTTAATCTCATGTTCCATCATGAGTAGCCTACCGGCACATGCGTCAATGGCAACGTTGGGGTGTGAAGCTGCCGGGAAAAGATTCCCAGACAGATAGCAACATTCTGAAAGGTGTCGGCTTGGGTGTTATGGTGAAAACATTTAAACTGCCGTAGACGTACCGTCATGCTCGAAAGTGTGAAAGTTGATGATACACATTGGCCAAAAAGGCAAGAAGACAGGATGCAAGTACGTTTTTTGCGAGCACATGGATGTTGATCTTCCGGTATATAGGCAGCACCTAACCCATCTGGTTATTTGAATGCAACGTGGTAAACCTGTATAGCTCCATTTTGCAATGGTAGGTTCACCGTGAGGCGAATACAATGCTAAACAGGCATGGGAGGATGGACAAAGCAAATGCCCTTTTGTAATGATTGGGATATGCCAACTTCCATCTGGTTCTCTTTTGCAAGAACATTGTAGTAAGACTTTTATTCAGGAAAGCAAATGAAGTCCGATCAAAAGGATTGTGCACCGGAAACAAAACTAACGAACTGGAATTCCATCCAATGGAAGAAGGTTAAGCAGTTGGTCAAGTCATTACAAGTACGTATTGCAAAGGCAATAAGGGAAGGCAGACATAACAGGGTGAAAGCCTTGCAATGGATTCTTACCCACTCGTTTGCAGCTAAATTATTAGCAGTACGACGGGTTACAGAAAATTCAGGAAAGCGCATACCGGGGACTGACGGAGTGCGTTGGAAAACCCCAGTTCAAAAACTCCGGGCAGCCAAATCTTTAATCAGGAAGGGCTATAAAGCACTGCCATTGCGGCGTTTGTTCATTTTCAAAAAGAACGGTAAGAAAAGACCGTTGGGAATACCCACGATGAACGACCGTGCATTTCAGGCTTTATATCTTCTTGCCCTTGAACCGGTATCAGAAACGTCAGCCGACAAATCTTCATATGGGTTTCGTCAGAAACGGAGCTGTCATGACGCAATCGAAAGATGTTATATTCATCTGTCGAGGAAAGACAGCGCAACATGGATACTGGAAGGGGACATCAAAGGATGTTTTGACAACATCAACCATCAATGGTTACTTCAAAACATCCCGATGGATAAAAAGATATTGCAACAATGGCTAAAAGCCGGGTTTATCGAAAACAAACATTTATTTCCAACAACACAGGGAACTCCGCAAGGAGGCATCATTTCTCCCACACTCGCCAATATGACTCTTGACGGCATTGAATCTGAACTTGATAAAGCGTTTGGAATGAAATTCAAACCCAACGGATGCCGCAAAAATAACTATCACAAAATCCACCTTATCCGATATGCCGATGACTTCATTGTAACCGCTTCGGATAAGGATACATTGGTTAACAAGGTCAAACCTTTGATCGAGGATTTTCTCGCAAAAAGAGGGCTTCAGCTATCAACAGAGAAAACGAGGATCACCCACATCACCGAAGGATTTGATTTCCTTGGCCAGAACATAAGAATGTATTCCCACGGGAAACTTCTTATCCGGCCAACGAAAGAAGCTATCCTTGAGGTGAAGAGGAAGTTGAAGGGAATTATAGTTAAACACAGGGGATCAGAAGCGGCAGTCTTAATCCGAAACCTAAACCCGGTTATCACCGGATGGGCAAACTACCACAGGCACGTCTGTTCTAAGAAAACATTTAACAGATTAGACAGAATCCTATGGCGCAACATCTGGAACTGGGCACGAAGAAGGCATAATAATCTTGGTTACAGGAAAATCGTTTCGCTTTTATTTATGGCAAATGGCAACAGGAAATGGCAGTTCTTTGGCAAATTTAATGACGGAAAGGTTATCCTTCTGCGAATGTTTGCCGATGTCCAGATCAAGCGTCATAAGCTTATAAATAGTAAAGCTAATCCTTTTGACCCCACCTGGAATTATTACTTTTTCAATAGGTTAAGGAGTAGATATGTGAACTGAATATTATGTATATTGCCGGGTGGTTTAATCCGCCTTTTGAGAGCTTGAGCCGTATGATGGGAAACTATCAAGTACGGTTCTTAGGGGACAAGGGCGGAGTAATCCGCCTGCGTTACCCGACAATATCATAGTGGTCAAAGAGACTGACCATTTAATTTGACAAACAAATTTTTATTATAAAAGTGGAGATTAGAAACCACTAAAAAAACGGGGTGATACCGAAAAGCCTAATGAGTAGGAAAAACTAAAAAATAAATTTATGAAAAAGGTAGCTTATGTAATAGTAACAATTGGAGTAATTGTTGTCTTATTGGGATTATTTTTCAAAATGTATCATTGGGAGGGATCAGTAATATTTTTATATGGCTCCATATTTAGTTGGATTATTGCCTTTCCATTAATTGCAATTATTCTTTTGAAGGGAAAAGCAGCCAACAAAAACACTAATTTATTTGGAACAATTTCAGCATTTATATTATTTGTTGGCATTTATTTCAAAATTCTTCACTACCCAGCTTCTGAACAGATTCAGGCAGTTGGTACAGTACTATTTATTGTTTTCTCGATTCTTTTTGCTTTGAATTTATATAAAAGTCCAAAAGAGTGAATTGATAAAATAAAATGGGGCAGATTATTCCAGATAATTCTGCCTTATTTTTAACTTTGTTCTTGTGGGACAGAAAAACAAAACCTGGCCATAACGAGCCGTCAGCCGAGCAATGCGGGGCTTGTACAGAAGGCCAACATAGATCAAACCTGCTAATGTCGAACGAATAACAAACAATATACAAGTAAAACCCCCTGCCGGTTATAGTCAACCAATTAGCGACACTGCGAACTCAAACATTTGAGGACTGAATAAACACTTACATTTAAGCAAAAATCTAAAAATGAAAAAACAAACAATATTTCTGCTGGCTACATTTATTTTCTGTTGCACAGTAATGGCACAGAATTTTTATACTGACCCATTTGCTCACACATTTTCAATTGTTGCGCGAGATTCGGTTACAGGTGAAATGGGAGTAGCAGTTCAGACGCATGCTTTTTCTGTCGGCACTGCAGTGACATGGGGAGAGGCGGGTGTGGGGGTAATAGCTACACAAGCATCAACAAAGATAGCTTTTGGTCCCGATGGTTTAAAATTATTGAAAGAAGGAAAATTACCTGAGGAAGTAGTGAAGATTTTAACCGAAGCGGATTCAGGTCGTAATAGTCGTCAACTGGGCGTATTGGATATGCAAGGACGTACTGCTTCATACACAGGAAAAAAATGTATAGCGTTTGCTGGAAACATTGCCGATAAAAATTTTTCGGTACAAGCAAATATGATGTTGAATGACAAAGTGATTCCTGCAATGGCAAAAGCATTTAAAGAATCAAAAGGTGCATTGGCTGAACGGATGATTTTAGCATTGGAAGCAGGTCAAAACGCAGGGGGTGATGTTCGCGGGAAGCAAAGTGCAGCAATTCTAATTGTAAAACCTGTTGCCTCAGGACGAATTTGGGAAGACCGTTATATTGATTTGCGTGTGGACGACAATCCCGAACCGATTAAAGAATTGAAACGATTGCTGCAAGTTTTTCGTGCTAACGAACATGCAAATGCGGGCGATGAAGCAATAGAAAAAAATGACTGGACAACAGCAACTAAGGAATATGAGATTGCACAAAAATTGGGTCCTAAAGATGTGGAGATGAAATTCTGGTACGCTATAGCCCTTGTGAATAATGGTAAAAAAGAAGAAGCATTACCGTTATTCAAAACAGTATTTGAATTGAATAATAACTGGACTTTGCTGATTCCCCGATTGAGAAAAGTTGATATTTTAACTTGCGATGATGAAACAGAAAAAATAATTTTAAGCATGAAGAATAAGTAACTCAAATCGGACTTGTTAATATAAATCAAACTGGGGGTTATATGCAAGCTAAAAAAAACACTACGGACACTAGATAAATATGAAAAAATGAAATCAATTAATTTATTCTTTGTGATTTTTTTGACTTTAAATTCTTTCTCACAAAAAGAAGAGTTTTTTACAATAGTTAAAAACACTGCCACATCAGTAAAAGACCAAGGTGGCCCCGGATGCTGGAGTATTTACTTAACCAAATATAACACTTTGTGAAATAATAACATTAGTCAAGGAAAATTTAAAAGAAATTGGATACCCTGGATTTATTACTGAATGGTATACAACAGGAATCCCGAAACTTAAAAGATGGAAGAATTAAAGAAAAATGCATGGTAATCGAGTAGGCTGTCCCGTCAGCATCACCGACGGGGAGAGCCTCTCTTACGGTAAACCATATTTCGACATGGCTCAATATATCATATTTCGACATGGCTCAATATATCATATTTCGACATGGCTCAATATATCACCTTGCGACTTGCTAATACTTACGGGTCCGACCCCGTTGTATAAGGGACTTTCACCCTCTGGAAAATGTACACACTTGTTATGTAAGCCCTGATAAAGATTTGTATATTTGATCTTTTTCAACAGCTTACAACAAGTGTTATACCCGATGCGGAGAAAAGCCATCATGAAATTTCTCAGAAACCAATGAATATTTTTCGTAACTTAGCTTCATGAGAAGAAAAGCAGAAAAAGGGTTGGATTTTCACGTTGATAAGTTGACCAATTCAATTGAAAATGTTGTAACTGGTGATAGCTTCCAGACAGAAATTTCAGTAATAGCGGATAAGAATTTGAAATCGGTCACTAAAAAGAATGGATGGTTATTCAATTGGCGGAATGAATTTAAATAGCCATCAAGGGAAGTATACAAATTGACAATCTTTAATAATCCCAATATTATTCAGGGACTTATCAGTATCGAGGTTAAGTCTGATCATGTTTACATGCATTTGGTTGAAAGTGCACCATTCAATAAAGGCAAATCAAAAATGTATTCAGGTGTACCGGGAAATTTGGTTGCTTTTGCTTGCAAAGTTTCCTTTCAACGAGGACACCAGGGTAACGTATCATTTATTTCAAAAACACAGTTGATTGATCATTATCAAAAGACACTTGGCGCAATGCATTTTGGAGGAAGATTAATGATCATTGAAACGCACGCTGCCTTAAAACTAATCAATAGATATTTTTAAATTACTTGCAATGGCAACAAAGAAAATAGATTTAGAAGTTGACTTCATAGGAGGTCAAGAAGCTTTAACTGAAACTGAAGAAAAAGCATTATATGAATATTTTACATCTAAGAGATCTTCATTCATGCGACCTCCGTCCGAGAAACGTCACAAATCATCCAAAAAACCGAAAGTTACGGTATGAAAAACCGCACCGGGTATTATCGAGTAGGCGGCTCCGTCAGCCGGAGCTGACGGAGTGCACCTCTCACACCACCGTGTGTACGGGTCACGTATATTGAATCAGGAACGACATAACCTTCAGTCCTTTGCTACTTTGGTGAGGCCTCCGGCTTTCTATGCCGGCTCGGTTCCGGTAACTACTATGATCCCGAAGTTTCGGGACTGACTTCCCGTATTATCGTTGCCGACACTCCGGGATATGATGGAGTTAACTGAACAACTGTTATAACAGGAGAATTCAAGCACTGAGTATCAGCAGAAGAGCCGTATGATGCGAGAGTATCACGTACGTTTCCGTGAGAGGCTTGGGGTGAAATTCCCCAGGCCTACTCGACTTTAAAGAAAGGGGAACCAATGATAAGTTGGATTAAAGATTACATCGGATTTAAAAATCTTGTATTGAAGTCAAATTCTCTCTTGATACGCCATCAGAAAGCACGATTTCAAAACTGAATTTGAATAATTAATCTGATAAATATTATTTATGGAGCAGAAAGATTATTTAATGAGGGAAATCGAGAAAATCGGATTGCTATTGAGGGCTATCATAGGCAGTCTGAGTAATAAAAAAGAAAACCTGTCATTAAAGATAGAGGACCATTTCGAAAACACGAAAGAACTTCTATTGAATGAAATAGGTTTTGATTTAGGTAAGTTTTTAACACTTGATGAACCACTGCACTTTTATGAAACTCGAAATTTTCGAAAATGATTAAGAATTGAAATTTTATATACTTTTGAAAGACAAAAACAAGACGGGTGACAGATCAGATCAGGAAAACCATTGAAGATGCCTGGAACGACAGGGATCTGTTAACAGATCCTATGGTCCGGCAGGTAATCCTTGATGTTATTGAAGCATTGGATAAAGGAATGATCCGGGTTGCGAGCAATGAGGATGGGAATTGGATCACCCATGAATGGATCAAAAAAGCGGTGATCCTCTATTTTCCTTTACAGAAGATGGAGGTTACTACGGTTGGTCCTTTTGAATTCCATGATAAGATACCCCTGAAGAAAGGCTATAAAAAACTGGGTGTAAGGATTGTTCCCCAGGCTGTTGCCAGGTATGGCTCCTACCTTGGACCGGATGTCGTGCTGATGCCCTCGTATGTGAATATCGGCGCTTATGTAGGGCGCGGGACGATGGTGGATACCTGGGCAACGGTGGGTTCCTGCGCGCAGATAGGCGAATATGTCCACCTGAGCGGGGGAACAGGCATCGGCGGTGTTCTTGAACCGGTTCAGGCCTCACCAGTAATTATCGAAGATCATTGTTTCCTGGGTTCCCGCTGCATCGTTGTTGAAGGGGTAAGGGTGGAGAAGGAATCCGTGTTGGGTGCCAATGTAGTGCTTACTGCCTCAACCCGGATCATTGATGTTTCAGGAATTGCAGCGGTGGAGCATAAAGGGATAGTTCCCGCAAGGTCTGTGATAATACCGGGTAGCTACCCAAAACAATTTCCGGCCGGTGTGTTTCAGGTTCCCTGTGCCCTGATCATCGGGAAACGAAAGAAATCCACCGATACAAAAACATCCCTGAACCAGGCCCTCAGGGAATATGACGTTCCTGTTTGATTAATTAATCCCGAATCCCGCTCATCCTGAAAAAGATACTCATCATACAAACCGCTTCCATCGGCGATGTTATCCTTGCCACACCGGTCATCGAAAAGTTGCATTATCATTACACGGATGCAGATATTGACTTTCTCCTGAAACGTGGGAATGAAAGCCTGTTTAAAGGCCATCCATTTCTGCATCAGATCCTTGGTTGGGATAAGCAAAAGAACAAGTTCCGGGATTTTCTTCGTATTCTTCTAAATATCAGGAAAACCAGGTATGACATGGTGATCGACATTCAAAGGTTCCCATTAACCGGTGTTCTTACCGCCTTTTCGGGTGCGGCAATGACGATAGGGTTCAGGAAAAATCCATTCTCCCTTCTTTTTACAATAAGGATTGAACATACCATTCTGACGGGAGTGCATGAGGTACACCGAAACCTCTCCTTGGTTTCACATATCTCTGGTAAGGATGTGTTGACTCCGAAATTATACCCGAAAAAATCAGATTTTAATTCAGTTGCTGAATTCAAAAAGGAACCTTATTATACAATTTCCCCGGCATCTCTATGGTTCACAAAGCAATACCCGTTGGGAAAGTGGGTAGAATTTGTAAAGGCGATCCCTGTTGACAGGAAGATTTATCTTCTTGGTTCAAAAGCGGATATATTATATTGTGAGGAGATCATAAAGCAGTCGGGAAATACTTCGATCATTAACCTCACCGGGAAATTATCATTTCTTGAATCGGCAGCGCTGATGAAAGATGCAAGGATGAATTTTACCAACGATTCAGCTCCCATGCACCTTGCATCGGGGGTGAATGCACCCGTTACCGTCATTTTCTGCTCGACAGTCCCGGAATTTGGTTTTGGGCCTTTGTCTGCTGATGCTGCTATTGTGGAGACCTATGAAAAGCTAACTTGCCGTCCCTGTGGATTGCATGGTTACCGGCAATGTCCTGAGAAACACTTTAAATGTGCCCTTACAATCAGGACGGAAGATATCACCTCCCGTCTTTAGTTATTGAAAAATCCTTACTTCAGGTAAAACCGTTATCACTTTTCTATTAATTTTGTCATGCCAACCAATCACAAGAACATGTTTCAACTGGCCATGGAAGAGGAAATAAAAAAATGCGTTCATGTTTTGAAACATGGTGGTACCATTCTTTATCCGACAGATACAATTTGGGGGATTGGTTGTGATGCTACCAACCGGAAGGCTGTTGATAAGATCTACCGGTTAAAAAAGCGGCTTGAAAGTAAAAGCCTGATCATTCTGCTGGATGAATCAGAAAAACTTAAACATTACGTAAGAGTCATTCCGGAAATAGCATGGGATCTGTTGGAAATTGCCGGAAGTCCGATTACTATTATCTATCCGGGGGCAATGAATCTCGCAAAAAATGTCCTTGCGGAGGATAATTCCATTGCCATACGGATAGTCAAAAATGAATTTTGCAGA
Organism: Bacteroidota bacterium; assembly: GCA_026391355.1. GTDB lineage: Bacteria > Bacteroidota > Bacteroidia > Bacteroidales > FEN-979 > CAIYUC01. The sequence goes on from JAPLDH010000080.1 coordinate 11,300, forward strand.
CGCCTCATACACGATTTTGATAAACCCATCGTTTCTTCTTCAGCAAATATTTCAGGAGAACCCACGCCGATGGTATTTAAAAACATTTCCCGCGATATTTCCGGGAGTGTGGATTATGTGGTGAATCTTTACCAGGATCAATTTCAGGAGTTGAAACCTTCACGGATCATCAAACTGAATGTGAATGGCGAATTTCATGTGCTAAGGCCATAATCCGCAAGAATCCGGAGCCTGGGTTCCCTGCTTCGGTCTTTATTTTTTCTGACTTTTTTAATACTTTGGAATGAAACATCTTATAATTGTCGTGTTGTTATATGTCCTGATCCCGTGGTTTTCTGTTTCAGGTGAAACTCCGGAGACCATGATTAAATATACGATCAACGGAAGGGTCACTGACAAATCCAATGGAGAGGGGTTGATCGGTGCATCCCTTTATATAAAAGAACTGAATACAGGTACAACAAGTGATAATTATGGCAGATACTCCATCACTATCCCCGAAGGCCAGTATACACTGGTCATTACATATGTGGGATTTCTTCCAATAAAGAAAGAGGTGTCGCTTCACGCAGATACCCGCCTGACTTTTGAGATGGAACCGAGAAGTGAATTACTCAAAGAGATTGAGGTTACCAGTGAAAGGCAGGATAAGAATATTATGGCTCCGGAAATGGGAACCTTCAAAATGAATATTGAGACCATCGAAAAAATTCCGGCCCTTATGGGGGAGGTGGATGTGATCAAAGCAATCCAGCTATTACCCGGGGTTCAATCCGTGAGTGAAGGCTCCAGCGGGTTCAGCGTAAGGGGAGGAGCTCCCGACCAGAATCTTATCCTGCTCGATGATGCACCGGTTTACAATGCCTCACATCTGTTGGGGTTTTTCTCTGTTTTTAATAACGATGCCATTAAGGATGTCAAATTGTATAAAGGGGATATTCCGGCAAATTATGGAGGCCGTCTATCATCCGTACTCGATATTCATATGAATGAAGGCAATGATAAGGAATACGAGGTGAACGGAGGAATCGGGATCATTTCCAGCCGGTTGACCATTGAAGGTCCAATTGTGAAAGATAAAGCTTCATTCATTGTTTCAGGACGAAGAACCTATGCTGATCTTTTCCTCGGACTATCTTCTGATAAAGCCCTCCGAAACAACCAACTCTATTTCTATGATTTCAATGCAAAAGTAAATTACGAAATTAACGATAATAACCACGTTTACCTTTCCGGGTATTTCGGACGGGATGTGTTCAAGAACAAGTTTGCGGGATTCAAATGGGGCAATGAAACAGCTACGCTTCGATGGACCCATCTTTTCACAAAAAAAATATTTGCCAATTTTACTTTCCTATATAGCTATTACCTGTATAACCTGGGAACTCCTGATGGAAATACCACCTCTTTTGTCTGGAATTCCGGGTTGCAGGATATCGGTGTAAAAGGGGATATCAGCTATTACCTGAATACCAATAATACCATTCGATTTGGTATTGTATCAACCCATCATTCTTTCAATCCCGGAGATGCACACGGAACCGGTTCATCAACTTATTTCCAGGATTACCTGGTACCGAAAAATTATGCACTTGAAAGTGCTGTCTATCTTTGCAATGAACAAAAGATAGGGAACTCGCTGACCGTGAATTACGGTCTCCGCTTTTCCTTGTTCCAGAGTTTGGGACCGACAACAGTTTACCATTATAATGAGAATCATGTCGAAACCGATTCAACCCTGTATAAATCCTGGACTATTTACAAAACCTATTCAGGACTGGAACCAAGATTGAGTGCGGTGTATGTTTTAAGTGAACGGTCATCAGTCAAAGCAAGTTATACAAGAACCTTGCAATACCTTCAGCTTGCACAGAACTCAACTGCCGGCACACCCCTTGATTTCTGGTTCCCGGCAAGCCCGAATGTTTACCCGCAGGTTGGAGATCAGGTTTCGGCAGGTTATTTCAGGAATTTTAAGAAAAACACGATTGAAACATCTGTTGAACTTTATTACAAATGGATGAATGATGTGATCGATTTCAAAGATCATGCACAATTGCTTTTAAATAAGCAGTTGGAAGGTGAACTTCGTGTTGGTAAGGCATGGTCGTACGGTGCAGAATTCCTGGTAAGGTTGAATGAAAAGCGGTTGAGTGGATGGATCAGTTACACCTATTCAAGAACTTTCAGAAATATCCCGGAAATAAACAATGGCAATACCTATCCTGCACCATATGATAAACCCAATAATATTGCCATTGTTGCGAATTACCAGCTCCTGAAAAGGTTAGACCTTTCTGCAAACTGGGTATATGCAACCGGCATGGCAGTGACATTCCCTACCGGACGTGCCATCATAGGAGGGAAGGTCATCCCGATATATTCCGACAGAAATGCTTACCGTTACCAGGATTATCACCGCCTTGATCTTTCCGTCACCTGGTCGGGGAAAAAGAAACCCGGGAAAAAATTCAACTGGGATCTGAATTTCTCCGTCTATAATGTATATGCACGGCACAATACCTGGACAATCAACTTTTCACAGGATAATCTCGATCCAAACATTACTATTGCTGAAAGGACTTACCTGTTTGGTGTTATACCTTCACTTACTTTTAATTTTCATTTTTGATTAATAAAGATATGAATAATAAGATAAAAGCTGCTGCTTTATTGCTCATGACCTTACCGGTTGCCTTTTCGTGCACGGAAAAGGTCACCATCAAGGTAGGTGCGACCTATACCCGGCTGGTTGTGGATGGACATATTGCCACCGATTTAACTGCCTATGATATTACGCTGACGAAGACAGCCGATTATTTCTACAATGCCCCATCACCGAAAGTTGTGAATGCAACGGTTGAAATATCCGATGGATCAAATACTTACTTATTGCAAGAGACTTCTCCAGGGAATTCCGGGATATACAGGACAGACCCCTCTTTTTACGGAGTTCCCGGTAAGACCTATACGCTCATGGTTCATCTTCCAGAAGCAATTGCCGGGATTACCGATTATTCATCTTCATGTGAGTTGGTTCATGTTGCCCGTCTCGATTCAACGAAAGCTGTTTTTCATTCTGACTTTGGTCAAAAAGGAGCCTGGGAAATCAGGTGTTACGCTAAAGATCCGGGCAATGAGGTAAACTATTATATGTTTAATCTTTACCGGAATGGGAAACTGCTTACCGACAGTATTCAGAAACTCAGGGTATCGGATGATCAGCTTTTCAATGGAAGTTATTTTGATGGGGGTGTTATGTACCTGAGAGGCGACAATCCGGATGAAACACTAACAGTTGGAGATACGATTACCCTGGTTATGTCGGGTATTACGAAAGAGTATAACAATTTTATCCAGCAATGTCAGGCAGCAGGATTCAATATCCCGTTTTTTACAGGTCCACCGGCAAATATCAAAGGGAATATCAGCAATGAAGCCATCGGTTTCTTTGCAGCATATTCAAACAGCAGGGCTTCAGCCATAGTGAAGTAGAAATCAGAAATGAGTAGTGAGTAATTACAGATTCCCGGAGGGAATCCATTTTGGGATATTTTTTTCATCATTTCAATTTGTTTGCAAAAGCAGTAAAATGGTAACTTGCGCCAAAATCCGGATTTATGAAAAACTTTCCTTTTCTCAAGAAAACGATTTTCACGCTCCTGTTGACAGGAGTATTTATGGCTGCATTCTCACAGCATAATGCTAAACAGGATAAAATCAAGGGACATTGGTCAGGCCCCCTGAAAGTTCAAAGCATGGAATTGCGACTGGTACTTAACGTTTCCATCGATGAAAAGGACAGTATCACGGTTACCCTCGACAGTCCGGATCAGGGAGCAAAAGATATTCCTACAAGCAGGGTCATTTACCGGAATGATTCGCTGATCGTTGAAGTTAAAAAGCTAATGGGTAGCTACAGAGGAAGCTATAATAATGAATATGACACACTTAACGGGATATGGAAACAGGGAGGATTGTCCTTTCCATTGGTACTAGGACGTACTGAAAAGATTGCTGAGGTAAAGAGGCCACAGGAGCCACAACCACCGTACCCTTATCTTGAAAAGGAGGTCAAGATCCACAACATTGAAGCAAACCTGGATCTTGCAGGTACACTGACTTATCCCCGGGAGGATGGAATTTATCCGGCCGTGATTCTTATCACAGGATCTGGACCACAGAACAGGAATGAAGAAATACTCGGACACAAGCCATTCCTGCTGCTTGCAGATTGGCTGACCCGTCATGGAATTGCTGTTTTGCGATGTGATGACAGGGGAGTGGCAAAATCGACAGGTTCATTTTCGACAGCAACTACCCTGGATTTTGCAACTGACGTTTCTGCGGATGTGGATTTTATGAAAACACAACCCTTTGTGGATAGTACCAGGATCGGGTTGATGGGACATAGCGAAGGCGGAATTATCGCACCCATTGTAGCAAGCGGAAGAAATGATATTGATTTTATTGTCATGCTTGCAGGTACAGGGTTGTCTGGTGAACAAATACTTCTTGCGCAGGCCGCAGCCATTTACAGGGCAGCCGGTGAAAAAGAGAAACAAATAAAAGCATCCACACAATTGGATGAAGATATTTACACCATTTTGCGGAAGAACAAGGATAATGAAAAGGCAACCGTTAAAATCAAGGAGGCCATTGAAAAGTATAATAAAACCGCGGAAAAGAGAGGAATTGACAAAGTTCCTTCTGACCAGATTGAGATCCAGATCAAACAAGTTACCTCTCCCTGGTTCCGCACTTTTCTTACTCTTGACCCGGAGTTCTACCTTTCAAAAGTGAAATGCCCGGTTCTGGCCTTAAACGGCGAGCTTGACGTGCAGGTCCTCGCCGACGAAAATCTTCAGGCCATTGAGAAAGCGCTGATCTTCGCAGGTAATTCCCGCTATGAAATCGAAAAACTCCCCGGCTTGAATCACCTCTTTCAGACAGCTAAAACAGGAGCGCCTGATGAATACTCGAAAATCGAAGAAACCATATCGCCCGTTGTTCTTGAAAAAATTGCAAGTTGGATACTCTCGACGACGAAGAAATAAAATTGTTGTGGATTGAATTACCCTGGTCTTTAGGCCGGGGTTCGAAGGAAAGGGAAAAACTCTGGTTTTAGCCAAAAACATATACCGAGTTTTATGGCTAAAGCCCTGCTCTTTATCCCGTCTTTTTACCCCGCGTTAAAGCGCAGGGTAATTCATAAATTTGGCATCGAGATTCTTTATAATCTTTTCCCGTGGATTTCAGCGCTGAATTGAACTCCATTCGGTCCTCCTCCATCATTGATCTCGACATCCCCGTCGTCGGAGAAACTTACTATGGTGGACCATTTGAGGTATATACTATTTGTAGGTTCGCCGTCTGCATCAACATTCAGAAAAATGAATCCCCCCAGGGTATATTTGTAAAAATTATCGAAAATAAAAACCGGGGAATAGTCTACGATTAATTTACCGTCTGGGCCATCTGAAATGGATCCATAATAAAAGGTTGTCGTATCTTCTACCCCTTCCCTGTAGACCGTATGTTTTGTGATAAAAAAGTATTTCCCCCGGTACTTCTTTGTTTCGTATTTTTTGCAGGATGAAAAGTGACCTGCAATTATCAGGATTGTTAGGATCATGCAAATATTCCGGAACGTAGTTCTCATTCTGTGACTGGCTTTGTTGTTGATTTTTTATCCGGCAGGTTATAAGAGATGCCGATGAGGATGATGGTGGAATTTGTAAAAGATTTCCCCGCATTCCCCATATTGTATTTATCCCTGGTAACGGTATATGGTTTTTGAATGTTCATTAGGCCAAAGTTATTCCTTAGGCCGATCGTTGTTGAGAAATGATGGAAAATCGGCAGGTTAACACCTAACCCCAAGGTGATCCCGGTATCAAATTTTTCATATTTCCATTTGTCGAAAAACCCATCGTAATAATCAGATTTGAATCCCTTGGATAACAGATAACCCACATAAGGGCCCATATTGATATAGAACCTCTTTTTTTTCAGAAGGTTAACCTGGAAAACCACAGGGAGAATAAGATAATCAAAATGGTAGTGGAAATCACCGCTCCTGTTCGAGTAACCCTGTCGTTCCCAGGATAAACCGGTACAAAATGCATAATTATTATCAATAGGGTAGCTGAATGCTACGCCGATCATTCCTTCCAGTCCAAGGTCATCATATTTTCGGGGGAACAGAAGCATCTCCTCACGGAATACACAAAGAGAAGGACCTCCTTCAATACCCACCTGAAATTTTCTGTCCTGACAATTGCAGAGACTGGGAGCAAGCAGCATTAAAAACAAAAGAAATAACTTATATATATGGGTCATATATAAATTTATTTCATAACTAAAGAGTAAAAATAATATATTTTAATGGCAAAGTCAAGTGATCTCCTGCGGAAATATTTTGTATTCTGGCCCCGGGAAAAAAGTAGGGACAGGTCGCGACCTGTCCCTACTTTCGTTAATTTATTGATTCCTCCCTCCCCTGTTTTGGGGGAGGGACGGGGAGGGGGCTATTTCACTACCACCATCTTCCGTGTGGCTTGGCCTGCAGATGTCTGTAATGTATAGTAATAAACACCGGCATTCAGGCTGGATGTCGAGACCTTCACCGTCTGGTTTCCGGATGGCATTTCACCGTTGAACATTTTCCGGATCTCTTTTCCGTGAACATCATATATTGTCAATGAGATCGTTTCTTTGACCGGAAGGTTGAATGAAATAGCCGTTTCGGTGGAACACGGGTTCGGATTGTTCTGATTCAGCGCCAGTGGCGTCAATCCCGGAGTTTCATCGATGCCGACAGGGAATCCCATAAACCAGTGCCAGGTCCGGTTGATGATGTCATTGGCAATAGCTACCTCAGAAATCATTTCAAGTCCGAAACCAAAGTAAACAACCTTTGCACTTCCTTTTGTTGATCTGATGGCAGAAATTTTTGTTTTACCTGCGTCATAATAAAAGATAGAAGTGGCATTATCCAGCGGGGATATCTGATCGGGGTACATATATCCTCCGAATACATCATGAACAGTACCAGTTGCGACAGTACCATAGATGGAATCGGTAGTGTTGGAATAACATTTATTATTTGCGGTACTTCCATCATCCACCCAGGTTGCTTTAAGATAATTGGTATAGAGGTTATGGGTAATCGTTGTACCATGACTTCCGTCCTGGCCACTCATAATGTCCCAACCTATGTCCTGGCCTCCAAGGTAAAAATCTCCTCCATTATCAATAAAGGACATAACAGCAGCGGCTTCAGGATCGGTGAATGCCGGGAAGGTCCATGATACATTGTAAAAGACATCAACAATCTCGCTGAGGATCCCTGCCTGGACAGCCCTGACAAATATATCGGACTTCATCTCTGCGTTCATCAAACTACCGGAAAATGTCAAGCCGTCACTGTAAACATGTGCAAAAGAACCGGCAACATCATCACCGGCGGCATTTACCAGCAATGTATTTGAATTTGACAATACATAAACTTTAAAATATTTTGTGGGAGCATTGGGGTTGTTCACTGAAGACAAAGCCAGAGTATAGGTTACGAAACCAGATGTTGAACCGGGAATGACATCGACTGTTAAGTTAGTTGGTGTACCTTTTACAAGATCAACCAGGATACTGTCGGTAACAGTCTGTCCGTTAATAGTGAAACCGGCGCTCCAGTCTATTGGTCCATTTGAAGTCAGTTTGATCTTAAATTGCTCAGAGCCTGCAATATTACTGTTGGCGGCAAGGTTGAAGGTGGTGGTATTGGCGGGATGTCCGAGTTTCATGGTGCTGTCGGCTGCACTAATGTCTCCGACGTAAAGATTGGTGCCATCCATTGCATCCACCACATCACCGGAAAGGATCTCCTGGTGGCTTTCGGTAACAAATGCAACAATCTGGCAATGATTGATAATACAAGGAACACTATTGTATGCAGCCGGTATGGTGTAGTTATAATCTCTTTCTACCAATGAACCCAATGTGGTTGTAGTAACTGCATCACCCCATTGATCGGTTACCAGATAACGGAGCATATGCATATGCACATAGTTATTACCCGCTCCTCCACCTGTCTGAGGACCGATAACACTGTCCTGGATCAGGGCAACATTGATGTAATTCGTGGATGTGGCGCTGTTGGCGGTATAATACAACTCGACATGAACAGTCAATGCACGGGTGGCCTCGTCTATATGCGATGTAACACCTACATTTACCGGGGAAACAGTGGCCATAATGGTGTTGGATGATGAGGTCCAGTCGCCACGACCCAGTGCGGTTACGGTAGCGGGGGGAAAAATATGGCGGTTGACTGTTCCGGATGGATATCCGGTAAGACCTGTCTGGCCGGCAAGGGCATCCCCAAAGGGTGTACGGTAATCCGGTTCACCTGAACCGGGAGTTGCATAGGATCCCTGATGAATAGCAATGGATGCTGCCCTTCCCGGGTTATTATCCAGGATCGACTGTGCAATAACATGCCCTTGTGGACAATATTGACAATGTATTCCGGTATATTCTTCAAGAATTGCATTTTTATTGGTTATCTGAGTGGTAACCAGTGTCTGGGCAGAGGCTGCACCGATACAGGCAACTCCCAGTAAAAGAGTAAAGAATTTTTTCATGATCCTGTTTTTGTTAATATTGTTAATCAGTACAAAAATAGTGAATTTTTGAATCGATCGTTAACGAAATTTATAGAACAAAATTCATATATTTGAACTCTTTTACCAGTCATTCATATTTCATAATTCGTAATTCATAATTCCTATGGATTCTTCTTTACATGCAATTTCCCCAATCGATGGCCGGTACCGGAAGGCCACCGAACCCCTGGCATCCTGTTTTTCGGAATTTGCCATCATCCGCGAAAGGGTGCATGTGGAGGTGGAATATTTCATTGCACTTTGCACAATTCCATTGCCCCAATTAACAGATTTTCCATCCGTTGAATTTGAAACACTCAGAAATATTTACAGGGTATTCCGGGATGAAGACGCTATCCGGGTCAAGGAAATTGAAAAAATAACCAATCACGATGTCAAGGCGATCGAATATTTCCTTAAAGAAAAATTTGTGCTGTTGAATCTCACTGCATTTAAGGAATTTATTCACTTTGGGCTGACTTCGCAGGACATCAACAACACAGCTTTTCCACTGGTTACCAAAGCAGCATATATCAATATACTGAAGCCATTGCTGGAAGAGATCCATCTATTACTTGTTGCAAAAAGTAGAGAATGGAAAAATATACCGATGCTTGCCCATACACATGGTCAGCCGGCATCACCCACAACGATGGGAAAAGAGATCTATGTTTTTGCGGAACGATTGGAACAACAGATGAAGTTGCTTGAAACAATTCCGTTTTCTGCAAAATTCGGAGGAGCAACAGGCAACCTCAATGCTCATCATGTTACTTATCCCTCCATTGATTGGATAAAATTCGCTAATGATTTTGTGATTGATTCATTGGGATTGGAACGCTTAAAAACAACCACACAGATAGAGCATTACGATAACCTTGCCGCTTTATTCGATAATCTCGCCAGGATCAACACCATCCTTCTCGATTTTGACCGGGATGTCTGGACTTATATATCCATGAACTATTTCAAGCAGAAGGTCAAAAAGGAAGAGGTCGGGTCTTCTGCAATGCCGCATAAGGTAAACCCCATCGATTTCGAGAATTCCGAAGGAAACCTGGGTTTGGCCAATGCAATGTTCCAACATCTTGCTTCAAAACTTCCTGTCTCGCGACTGCAACGTGACCTGACTGATTCAACTGTGATCCGGAATATCGGCGTTCCCTTTGCCCATTCCGTGATTGCTTATAAATCCCTGTTGAAAGGAATCGGAAAACTTTTATTGAACGAAGAAAAGATGAACAGCGACCTGGAGGAGAACTGGGCAGTGATTTCCGAGGCAATTCAGAGCATCCTTCGCCGGGAAAATTATCCTGATCCATTTGAGGCATTAAAAGGCCTTACCAGGGGGAACTCCAGAATTACGAAGGAGATGCTGCATCAGTTTATTGATAAACTGAATGTTGGCGAGGATATCAAAAATGAGTTAAAAAGGATCACCCCGCAAAATTATATTGGAATTATAAATATATAATGCAAGTCACCGGTTTTACATTTATTCGCAATGCCATCCTGTACGACTATCCTGTCGTAGAGTCGATCCGTTCCATCCTGTCGTTGTGCGATGAATTTGTTGTTGCAGTTGGTAAATCAGATGACAACACCCGGGAACTGATCGCTTCAATGAATTCTCCGCGAATTAAGATCATTGATACAGTGTGGGATGAATCCCTGAAGGAAGGCGGAGCTGTTCTGGCAAAAGAGACAAATAAAGCCCTTGATGCCATTTCCCCGGAGAGTACATGGGCATTTTATATCCAGGCCGATGAGGTGATCCATGAGCAATACCTGGAGCGATTGATGCTTGATATGGAAAGATATAAGAATGATTTAGCGGTAGAAGGGCTGCTTCTTAACTATCTGCATTTTTACGGATCATATGATTATACAGGGGATTCAAGGCGTTGGTACCGGAAGGAAGTGAGGATTATCCGCAATGACAGGCATATTCGTTCTTACCGGGATGCCCAAGGGTTTCGGAAAAACGGGAAACCACTCATTGTACAACCGGTAAAAGCCACGATTTATCATTACGGATGGGTTAAGCCTCCTGAGTTCCAGCAGGCCAAACAACAATATTTCAACAGACTCTGGCATGATGAAAAATGGATTGCCGAACATATAGCGTCCGGGAAAACATTCGATTATTCGAGGATCGACACTCTGGCGAAATTCACGGGTACCCACCCTGCCGTTATGAAAGACCGGATTGAGAAAAAGAACTGGCATTTTTCTTTTGATCCTTCAAAAAAGAGGTTTTCCCCTGTAAAAATGGTTTTACATTTTATCGAACAGAAAACCGGTTGGCGACCGGGGGAATACAGGAACTATAGAATAATGTAGGAATCTGAATAATAGCATGACTTACGACTTATAACTTACGACTTACGACTTACGACTTATGACTAATGGCTAATTGTTGTAATTCCTGATTTCTTTTATACATTTGTAAAAAAAACCTTATGATGGATCTCAGCAAGATATTATCAATCTCAGGGAAAAGAGGCTTATTTAAAGTCGTTTCCCAACTCAAGAATGCTGTTGTTGTTGAATCACTTATCGATAATAAGCGATTTCCGGCATTTCCACATGAAAAAATCAGCTCCCTTGAAGAAATTGCAGTGTTTACGACAGGAGAGGACATACAGTTGAAAGAGGTACTTAAAAAGATTTATGAAAAACTGGAGGGGAAACCAGCGCCTTATTCAAAAGCTGATGATCAGTCGATAAAACCATTTTTCATTGAGGTGATCCCTGATTATGATCAGGAAAGGGTTTATCTTTCGGATATCTGGAAGATCATTAGCTGGTATAACCTGTTGATCGAACATAACCTGTTGGATTTTTCTGAGCCGGAGAAAAAAGAGGATGAAAACGAAGGAGAAGGCAAAACTGAAGGGGAAGAGAAATCAGTTAAATCTGTCACGGAGGTAGAAGAAATTAAACACACAGCGCCAAAAAAGAAAAAAACCACCGTAGTGAAATCTGATGCAGGAAAGATGGCTAAAAAATCTGTGAAGACAGGTGCAGTGAGAGGTCCCAGGAAGAGTTCTCAGTCATAATAATGAATGATCAATGAAAAGAATATTCGTTTAACGTTAAAAATGAATATCATTTTACTTATTTCCTAAATCTGTATTATGAAAAAAACTGTTTATACGACCCTTATATTGATGCTGTTTGTATCATTAAGCATCCATGCTGTTGCAGGAAAGAAAATCGTACGGTTTGGAGTCTCTGAGCAGGATGCGAAGGTTTTTGTCGACGGGAAACTGATGGGTACAGGGCAGATGGAAATAATGATCCCTTCCGGTGTCTGTGTGAATGTAAGAGTTGAGAAGGTAGGGTTTCTGATCGAAACCATTATCTTTTGCAACAAGCCTAATTTTGCCCCTCCACCCAAAACCTATTATCTCGAAATGCATAAGGATGATGCCTACGATGCTTCAGAAGCGACTGATATGGCCAACATCGATATTGAGATAAAGACACATAAACCAGAGGTTGAGGCATGGCGATTGATCAGCCAGATCATCACTACTTATTTTGACGTGATCGAGGTCACAGATCGTGAAACCGGCTACCTCAGAACATCTTGGGTGCTTCAGATTTTCAAGCAAAATACGATACGTACACGCATGATCGTAAAACTGGGTAACTCCGATCCACTGACCTATAAAATAAAACTCGTAAGCGAGCAATCAGGGCAACCCCAAACCAGTGTTAAGAGTGATGAGCTTTTCAGGGAATGGGACCGGATCCTGAGAAAATACAAGGAAGTTATTCATGAAATTCAGACCAGGTTGGGTAGTTAACAACAGATCAATCCGATTTTAATGGCTGCAAGGAAATTTATCCATGATTTCGTTGTTCGAAAGAATATCCGGCTGAATCCACGCCACTTTGTCCTTGAACTAACACCTCCTGAAAAACTACCGGCAATATTTCCCGGCCAATTTGTGCAGGTACTTGTCGAGGATACCGGCAGCACATTTCTACGTCGTCCCTTCTCAATTCATTTTATTGATCATTCTTCGAATCTCCTTAAGTTGATGATCCAGATCAAAGGTGAGGGAACAAGAAAATTATCACGTTTAATGGAAGGTGACAGGATCAACCTCATTTATCCGCTGGGGAATTCTTTTATACTGGAGTCTATATCACCTGTCCTTCTGATCGGTGGGGGATGTGGGGTGGCTCCCTTGCTGTTTCTTGCACAACAGTTCAATCTCAGGGATATCCGGCCAACCATACTAATCGGGGGCAAGACGAAGAAGGATCTTCTCGATGTTGAGGAATACATGAAATTGGGTGATGTGTTGATATCAACGGAAGATGGTTCGGATGGAGAAAAAGGGCTTGTCACTGAACATTCCATCCTGAAAACAGGAATATCCGCGTTCAACAAGATATATACCTGCGGTCCCGAATCCATGATGAAGAAAATTGCGGAGATTACCGGAAAAGCAGGAGTTGATTGCGAGGTTTCACTTGAAAACACCATGGCGTGCGGGTTCGGCGTTTGCCTTTGTTGCGTTACACCGACTGTTCATGGAAATGAACGGGTCTGTGTGGAAGGACCGGTGTTTAACACGAAGGAACTCCGTTGGTAGAGAGGGAAGGTCATTAGTCATTGGACATCAGGCAATAGGCAATAGGCAATAGGCAGTAGTAAATGGTAAATAGTCAATGGTAAATCTCACAACCCAAATCGGTAATCTAAAGCTTAAAAACCCCGTCCTGACTGCATCCGGAACATTCGGCTACGGTGTGGAGTTTGCTGATTTTATCGATCTTTCACGGCTTGGAGGGATCGTTGTCAAAGCTGTGACCGGTAAGAACAGGGAGGGAAACCCTTATCCACGGATGGCTGAAACCCCATCAGGAATGTTGAACTCGGTCGGATTGCAGAACAAGGGTGTCGATCATTTCGTAAAAGAGATCTATCCGGCGATAAAAGATCTTAATACATGTTTGATTGTTAATGTTTCGGGTTCCACCATTGAAGAGTATGTGGAAGTAGCGGAGAAGATCAATGAACTGGAGAAGATTCCTGCCATTGAATTAAATATCTCCTGCCCGAATGTAAAACATGGGGGAATGGCTTTCGGAACGGTCGCTGCCAGCGCCAGTGAAGTGACTGCAGCCGTGAGAGCGGTTTACAACAAAGATCTGATCGTCAAACTTTCACCCAATGTTACAAGCATAGCAGATATTGCAAAAGCAGTGGCAGATGGCGGAGCTGACTCTCTTTCGCTTATCAATACCCTTTTGGGAATGGCGATTGATATCAACCGGCAGCGGCCGGTATTGGCAACCATCACAGGTGGTCTATCGGGTCCTGCGATCAAACCGGTTGCCCTTCGCATGGTGTGGCAGGTTCATAAGGCAGTAAACATACCCATCATCGGGCTTGGCGGGATCATGAATGCAAATGATGCCATTGAGTTCCTGCTGGCCGGCGCTTCTGCCATACAAGTTGGAACCGCCAATTTTATTGACCCTGCCGTCACAATGAAAATCCTGGAAGGAATCGAAGCCTACATGCGGCTTTACAAAATACAGTCGGTTAAGGATTTGGTTGGAGCGCTTAAAAATGAATAGTTTATCTTTTCATTTTAATTTTTTCACCTCAACCCCCGTCCCCTTCTCCTTAAGGAGAAGGGGTGCAGGGGATGAGGTGCATGGTAAATTTCCCGGGGCTTGCCCCGGAATTCGGGTCCAGGGCTCTGCCCTGGGGTTCATACCAATTGATTAAAGAATAGAAAATATCATGTTTTTACCCCAATAAAAAATAATAAACATGAAAAAATTATCCTTTATCATTTCACTTCTGCTTGTCAGCAGCGCAATGTTTGCCCAGGTAGCCGTCAACACCGATGGAACCCAACCCAACTCTTCTGCCGGTCTGGATGTTAAATTTACAAACAAGGGGTTTCTTGCTCCCCGCATGACCCTTGATCAGCGCAATGCCATTGCCACCCCTGCCGATGGATTGATGGTTTTTTGCACGGATTGTGGTTCCAATGGTGCATTAAGTATATATTCCAACGGTGCATGGATGACATTTGCCCCCTGCATTATCCCAGCTTCCGCCGCAGGGACTAATATAGTATCACCTGGTCAGATCATCTGGAATTGGACAATAGTGGCTGCCGCTGATGGTTACAAATGGAATACAACCTCTTCTTACGGAACTGCCCTGGATATGGGAACTGCAATATCTAAGACTGAAACCGGAATCGGTTGTAATACAACGAACACAAGATATGTATGGGCTTATAATAGCTGTGGTGTATCTTTGCCGGTAACACTCTTTCAAACCATTTCTGCTGCTTCCCCGGTTACACCCACTGCAGGAACGCATTCTTCAAATCAAACTTCTATAATATGGAACTGGAACACAGTGTCAGATGTCATAGGCTATAAGTGGAATGTCACAAATGATTTTGGAACCGCAACCGAAATGGGATTAATAACCTTTAAAGACGAAACAGGCCTCAGTTGTGGAACGGCATATACCCGGTATGTTTGGGCATACAACGGCTGCGGATATTCCACCCCGGTAACGCTGACGCAATCAACGCTCACCTGTTGGACCTGCGGGAGTACAATTACGGTTAACCATGTTGAAGGGCTTGTAGCACCGGTAACTAAAACAGTTACTTATGGCACCGTCACCGGTATCCCTGGTGCACCCTCCAAATGCTGGATTACCAGTAACCTTGGCGCCGATCACCAGGCAACTTCCGTGGATGATGCCACCGAATCATCAGCAGGCTGGTACTGGCAGTTTAACCGCAAACAAGGGTACAAGTATGAAGGTACTACCCGAACACCAAATACAACGTGGATAACCATCATCAGCGAATTTTACAACTGGACAGCAGCCAATGACCCATGTACGTTTGAAATGGGCGCCGGCTGGCGCATTCCAACCTCTACCGAATGGACCAATGTGGAGTCAAACGGAAGCTGGATAGATTGGTATGGCCCATGGAACTCTGCTTTAAAAATGCATGCTGCCGGTAACCTGAACAGCGAAACTGGTTCGCTTTACAAGCGCGGCATCGGTGGCTATTACTGGAGTAGCACGGAGAACGATGCTGACAATGGCTGGTGCCTGGTCTTCAACGTTGCCACCAGCGTCGTGATATCAAGCTCCAAGACATACGGTTTCTCACTGCGATGTCTCAAAGACTAAATGACATTCACCTCCGTCATCAATTCAATACCGAATTTATCCCGGACTGATGTTTGAATTTGCCCGGCCAGGGTAAAGATTTCGGCTCCTGTTGCATTTCCGTAGTTTACCAGGATAAGCGGTTGATGAATATGAACGCCGGCATCACCAAACCGTTTGCCTTTCCATCCGCATTGCTCGATCAGCCATGCAGCCGGGATTTTATAACCTTGATCCTGTGCATAGAAAACGATTTCCGGAAATTTATTTCTCAGGGTTTCAAATTGATCATTTTGTATGACCGGGTTTTTAAAAAAGCTGCCGGCATTGCCGATCTCTGCCGGGTCAGGTAACTTTCGCCGGCGTATGCGGATCACAGCATCCCTGACATCACTGATCCCCGGCTCTTTCACATTCATGTTTTCCAACTCTTCAGCGATCAACCCATAGGAAGTATTGATAACCGGATTCCTGTTTAAACGAACGATTACGTTAAGAATGATGTACCTGCCTTTAAATTCTCCCTTGAAAATACTTTCCCTGTAATCTAATTCACACTCCTGGGCGGGAAATGTCCTCTTTTCAAGCGTTTCAATGTTCAATGCAATAACTGAGTGCAGTACATCTTTGATTTCGACGCCATAAGCCCCGATATTCTGGACAGGACTTGTTCCGACATTACCCGGGATCAGTGAAAGGTTTTCCAATCCTCCCCAACCGTGGGTCACACAGAACTTTACAAATTCATCCCAGTTCTCGCCGGCACTCGCCATAATGATTACAGAATCTGTATCCTCATCCAATACCTTAATCCCTTTTGTACTGACCTTCAGAACGGTTCCTTCAAAATCTTTTGAAAATAGAATATTGCTTCCTCCTCCAAGGATAAATAAAGGCAGGGAAGAGGGATGATGATCCATTAAAAATGTAATGATTTCTTCCTCTTTATCCAGGTCGGCAAAATATTTTGCATTTGCTTCAATACCAAATGTATTGTACTTTTTCAGTGAAAAATTTTCTGAGATCAGCATCGTACAGAGTTACAAAGTTGACCAAAGTTACTTTAATTTTTAATTGATTACATTTGTCATGTTGGTTAAAAACTATGCCTGATCCGATGGGGGTATCACCCAAAAGAGCTATTGTGTCTGTAATCAATGATCTGACCACGGATCAGCGCGTTGATAAGGTATGCAATACCCTTGTTAAGATTGGATTCGATGTTCTGCTGGTTGGGCGAAAACTAAAAACAAGTCTTCCACTCAAAGAAAGGCGCTATAAAACAATGCGATTACACCTGTTCTTTGTAAAAGGTGCTTTGTTTTACGCAACCTATAATATTAAACTTTTCTGGTTTTTACTGGTTCATAAGGCGGAACTTCTGGTTTCAAACGATCTGGATACCTTGCCTGCAAATTATTTTGCTTCAAAGATCAGGCACGTTCCGCTGGTTCATGACTGTCATGAATATTTTCGAGGAATGCCTGAACTGAATGGGAGAAAAAGCGTAACCGGGATCTGGAAAAAGATAGAGGATCATATTTTTCCGCGGCTCACCGCCATATATGCAGTGAATGCTTCAATTGCCAGGATCTATGGTGAGGAATACCAGAAAAATATCGGTGTGATCCGGAATGTTCCCTACCGGAAAGAAAAGTCAGGAAGCGGAAAGAAAAGGGAATTGAACATTCCGGAAGATCATCAGGTGATCCTTTACCAGGGAGCGGTGAATATGGATCGTGGCCTGGAAGAAGCAATCCAGGCCATGAAATTCCTGAAGACATTAGCAATCCTTGTCATTATAGGAACCGGGGATCGCTATTTTTTTCTCAAACAATTTACCAAAGAGCTTGGACTGAATCACAAGGTTATATTTACCGGACAAATCCCCTTCCAGGAACTACATGCATATACGATGATCGGGGATATTGGCATATCCATCGAAAAGGACGTCAGCCTGAACTATCATTATTGTCTTCCAAACAAATTTCTCGATTACATTCAGGCCTTAGTCCCTGTTCTTATTTCTCCGCTACCGGAAATGCAGGCGATTGTCGAAAGATATAGTATTGGCGCGATGATCGAAAACCACGACCCGGTTTATCTTGCCGGAAAGTTGGATGAAATGCTGACGAATAAGGAGAAATTATTACTATACAGGCAAAACCTGGTCAAAGCTGCCGATGACCTTTGCTGGGAAAACGAAGAAAAAAAATTAATAAGGATATTTGAACCTTATGCCTGAGCGACATTTGCATATCATCTCTTTCGATATTCCTTACCCCCCAAATTATGGTGGGGTCATTGATATTTTTTATAAAATCAGATCGTTGCATGCATCAGGAATCAGGGTTCACCTGCATTGCTTTGAATATGGAAGAAAACATGCTGCAGAACTTGATAGGATATGTTACGAGGTTCATTACTATCCCCGGAAAACCGGTCTGCCTACCTCATTATCCCTGAAACCTTTTATCGTTATCAGCAGGAAATCCAAGGAATTACGGGAGAACCTTCAAAAGGATAATTATCCGATCCTGTTTGAAGGGCTGCATTGCTGTTACTATCTTGATGATATCCGGCTGGCAAACCGGTTCAGAATTTACAGGGAAAGTAACATTGAACATCATTACTATTACCACCTCTTCAAAGCAGAACGGCACATCTTCAGAAAACTCTTTTTCCTGGCTGAGAGCTATAAACTATGGTTGTTCCAGCAACAGCTCAGATATTCGGATTTTATGCTGGTTGTGTCAAAACAGGATACAGAATATTTGTCACGGAAATTTCCGGAAAACAGGGTTAAATATCTTCCCAGTTTTCATGCCAACGACCATGTACAGATTATCCCCGGAAGTGGAAATTTTGTGCTTTACCAGGGAAACCTGAGTGTTGCAGAAAATATTGTTGCCGCTGAATTCCTGATTACAGAAGTGTTCAGGGAACTTCAGATCCCGCTTGTCATTGCGGGTCTTAACCCACCTCAGCGTCTTTATTCACTTGCGGCCGGCAACCCAAATATAAGGATCATTGCTAATCCAACCGATGAAGAAATGTTCACACTGATCCGCTCGGCCCAGATAAACCTGATGGTCACTTTTCAACCAACAGGGTTAAA
This sequence comes from Bacteroidota bacterium, assembly GCA_026391355.1. Lineage (GTDB taxonomy): Bacteria > Bacteroidota > Bacteroidia > Bacteroidales > FEN-979 > CAIYUC01. Next base: position 30,267 of record JAPLDH010000080.1, read on the forward strand.
ACTCAAACTGCTGAACGCACTTTTCAGCGGACGGCATTGCCTGGTAAACCCTGCAATGGTAGCAGGTACCGAACTCCGGCCTCTCTGTGAAATTGCAGAAAATGGAAACCAATTCCGGGATAAAGTATCTCAACTCATGACCCTTGATTTTGATGTACCCATGATCCAACAACGTGAAAAGATTCTCATGCTTCATCATTCCAACATAAAAAATTGTTTATCACTATTGAATATCTTATCTTTGTATATAGAATAGGTGAATTTCACAAGCATATACACTAAAAATTGATTCAGATGAAAAAAATTTTAGTCCCTATTGATTTTTCTACTCAAACGGAAGTCATTTGTATGTATGCGATTGAATTGGCAAAAAAAACTGATTCAGAAGTTTGTTTGTTTCATACCTATTATGACCAGTTCTTTATTGCCGACAGCAGTTCACCGGAATCGCTAGATATCAGTACATTCTATAATGAAGAGCTGTTAAAGGAAGTCAGCAATGAAGCACAAAAAGATCTTGACCAGGTGTATGAACATCTTCACAACCGGTTGTTAAGAAATAAAATCACGAATGTTACCTTGACAAGGATTTTGACTGCCGGAGATATTGTCACTGAATTTAAAGCTGTTTGTGCGCAGTATCAGCCCGATATGGTTATTATGGGAAGCAAAGGGAGAGGAAAAAACGAGAATGTTTGGGGAAATTTTTCCACCTATTTTATCAATCATTCAAGAGTACCGGTAATGACCATACCCCCGATTAAAAAGTATCTGGGGTTTACAAACATCATGTTTTCAGCAGACCTCTCGGAAGGTAATCCTGAAGCACTTAATAATATTGTGGAAATCTTTGCTCCTTTTAAATATAAACTTCATTGTGTCCATTTCATGGTAAAGATTGATAAGAAAGAAGAGATTGAGGAGATGGAATTTATGAAAAGACAATTTGCAGGTTCAATCCGTTACAAAAGAATAGCCTTTCACCTGATACAACCCGGACGGGATACACAGAAGTCAATAGATGATTTTATCCGGGAAAATAACATCGATCTGATTGCATTTCAACCGCACAAATACAATATTTTTTACAGAAAGTTCATGAAACTGGTAACGAAGAAAAACCTTTACTCAACAAATATTCCGTTACTTGCCGTTCCGGGGCGAAAATAATACGTTACCAGGAAATTCTTTTCAAACGGTAATTATCATATTCATACATTTCCCAATGTTGGTTTTCATAACCATTATTGTTGGTTTGCATGAACTGAAAATCTGTATGGAGAGATTTCATATGTAAATCGGAAAGACAGTGCCCGAAATTTTTTCCATATTTTGACAATGCAGTCAGGAAGTAAAATCCGGTATCAAATCCCTGGAAAGCAAGTATTCCCGGGTCGGTCTTGTATTTATCGTGGAAGGAGAAGACAAACCTATTGACTTCCGGTTCGGAATAATCAATGAACCAGGGGGCCAATACATGGACTTTCAGATTTACAAGGTAATCGGATTCCAGCCCCTCGATCTTGTCCCAGCGCGGCAATCCGATCACTGTAATAGTAAAGTCATTCCGGATCTCATTGAGTTTGGTCAGCAACTCCAACGCATAAACCTTGTTTTCAGAAAAAACAATGAAAACATTCTTCTTCTCATTCGAAAGATTGCTGATTGCTGCACCCACCCCTTCAGTTACCCTTGCCTGCACATTTATCTTCGAACATTCGTTGTTCATGTGTTCGGCTGCATCTTTAACCGGGAACTTTCCATTTCGTACAATAAGAATATTATCACCATTGAATTTTCTGGAAAGAAGTTCTGCAAGATGACTATATTGGCTTTCATCGGAGGGGATCATCTTAAAAACATGTGAATGATCCCTGATAATCTGATTACGTTCTGAAATTGGGTTGATGATGTTGATCCCATTCTTCTGGGCGAATTCAGCAACCATTTGGAAATTCTTCTGATAGATGAGTCCAATGATCAGATCCATATTCCTGAGATCAGGATTGCGAAGCAGGCGTTTGGTCTTATTGGTGTCTTTATCAATATCGTAAACGTAAACTTTCAAGGATAGCCCGTTTTTCTCAAGTGAGTCCAGCGCCATCCGGAATCCTTCATAAAATTCAATATACTGCAGTGACTTGTACCGGACAGGTTCTATTGCAGGGATATTCTCAACATCCATTTGTGAAACCTGGTCGAGGTATAAAGGCAGCATCAAGGCAACACGGTAAGTCTTGCCATTTGGGAATTGAGTATTGGCACAGGGAGTCTCCTCTTCAACCGGCAGCGCTGGTTTTGTTTCGGTAACAATCGGTTTCGGGCTTTTTTTTACAGTTTCAGCGGGTTTGTTGACGGGAATCCGGATCTTCTGATCTGCCTTGATACCCTCCTTAACTTCCGGATTTTCTTTAATCACCTCATTGATGTCGGCCCCGTATAACTTGCAAATCATGTAAAGGGTTTGTCCCTTCTTAATTGTATGTATATAATATTCTCTCCCATCGATGGTTTCAATCACTTTCGATTGTACTTGTTTGCGTGAATCCTGGGCATGCAGGGATGTTGCTGCAAGAATGAAAAGAATGGATAAAAATAAGATTGACCTTTTCATGGTAACTTAATATCATTCCCATTCGATGGTTGCGGGAGGTTTTGAACTGATGTCGTAAACCACTCGGTTAATTCCTTTCACCTTATTGATGATCTCATTGGAGATCTTTGCAAGGAAATCATAAGGAAGGTGGGCCCAATCGGCAGTCATACCATCGGTTGATGTAACAGCCCGGAGACTCAGCACATTTTCATATGTACGTTCATCACCCATCACACCTACTGAACGGATCGGCAGAAGTATGGAAAATGCCTGCCAGACATTATCATAAAGGTGATCATTGATCAGTCCCTGAATATAGATATCATCAGCATCCTGCAGCAATCTTACCTTTTCCCTGGTGATATCTCCAAGTATCCTGACTGCCAGGCCAGGTCCCGGAAATGGATGCCTTGAAATGAGACTGTTGTCGATCCCCAATTTTCTTCCAACTTTCCTCACTTCATCCTTGAAAAGGCTGTTCAGCGGTTCAATGATCTTGAGATTGAGGTGTTCGGGTAAACCACCAACATTGTGATGCGATTTGATAGTGGCCGATGGCCCTTTTACGGAGATGGATTCGATTACATCAGGATAGATCGTACCCTGGGCCAGCCATTTAATACCTTCGATTTTTCCTGCCTCTTCCTCAAAAACGTCTATGAAGGTTTTTCCGATGATTTTTCGCTTCGTTTCCGGATCGGCTATTCCCTCCAGGGCATTGAGAAATCGGTCGGAAGCATCTACTCCTTTTACATTCATGTCCATGTGAAGGTAGGAGTCAAGCACCTTCTGGAATTCATTCTTACGGAGAAGCCCGTTATCCACAAAAATACAATGCAGGTTCTTCCCGATCGCTTTATGTAAAAGTGTTCCCGCCACAGTTGAATCCACACCACCCGACAACCCGAGAACTACCTGGTCATTCTTCAACTTCTCCTTTAACCAGCTGATGGTGAATTCAATGAAACTCTCCGGGGTCCATGATTGTGCGCATCCACAGATATCAACCAGGAAATTTTGAAGCAAAACAGTTCCTTCTGTAGTATGATAAACTTCGGGATGAAACTGGATCCCATAGGTTTGTTCTTCCAAAATCTGAAAACCACCAACCTTGACGTCCGATGTACTTGCAATGATTGAGAAATCAACAGGAACCCCCAGGATGGTATCACCATGCGACATCCAGACCTGACTGCCGGTTGTCATTCCTTGAAAAAGTTTGTTGGAAGAATCGATAAATGAAAGATTAGCGCGGCCATATTCCCTTACCTGGGATGGCATAACTTCTCCGCCGGAAACCTGGGCCAGGTATTGTGCTCCGTAACAAATCCCGAGGATTGGAATTTTCCCCCTGATCCCTGTAAGCTCCGGTGCAGGTGAATTTTTATCCCTGACCGAAAAGGGGCTCCCCGACAGGATCACTCCTTTTATGAACGGGGTGATTTCAGGTATTTTATTGAAAGGATGAATTTCACAATAAACATTCAGTTCCCTAACCCTGCGAGCGATCAACTGTGTATATTGAGATCCAAAGTCAAGAATAAGAATGGTTTCTTCCATTTTACAAAGATATAAAGTTTTCCTTACCGCTGAAGCGTGGCAGAATAAACCGAATTATTGCCGGTATCATCTTTTACAACAAGCTTAAAAACATTCTTTCCCTGATGGATCATCTCATCAAACGAATAGACAAGCAGACTGTTTTTTGCATCATAATCCATCAGGATCCATTTTCCGTTCAGGGTCCCGCGATAGGATTTTATCCCCGATAGGTCATCAGAGATCTTTATCATGATGGAATTCTGACGACTGATATTCTTATTAATAGAGATGTTGATCGGCCTGATGACCGGGGGAATAGTATCCACTTTCAATACATAATCACCAAAATCACGAATTTTAGTTGTACCGAACCCATTTTCAAAAATTCCGCCTTTACCGATAAAATGACCCTCAGTGTCTTCCATGGCAACCACCACTTTTGAAACCAGGTTGGCGGGTAACCCTTCAGGTTTTATCGCAAGGGTAATGAACGTATGAAGTGGCGTGTATTTATTATGAATATGATGAACCTTTGAATATGTACCGTGGATACATGGTGAGGATGAATATTCAAAATCAAGATCTTCATACAAGGCATCTTTGGGAATATCAAGGTGGAGGTCGTTACGTGAGAAATGATTTTCACTCTTACAGGAGAATAAAGTTCCCAGGGGAGTTTTATCAGTTTTGCGTCCGGATGGAACAGGGGGATGACTTTTAACGGGGAAGGAGAGGCGGGAGGTATTACCAGAAGCATCTTTCAAAATGTAAACTATCATGTGGGCACGATTATCTGAAAAGTTAACGATCCCATGATTTTTATTTATCCCGTAAATGGTCAGCTTATTATTCGGAGCAATATATGACCGTTCGATCCGGGTTCTGGAACTGACGAGATATGGATAGTCCAGCAGGCTGTTGACATATCGCATTTCGTTAAATACGAGGTGATCGTTGTTTTGTGAAAAGTAAAGAGTTGTATCGACATATAGTTGTATGGACGAAGCTCCGTCGAATGACCCACAGTCATTCATCGGATCATCCGCTTCAATTCCAAAAATAATGTTTCCGGATACCCTTACAGTATCGGTCATTCTGATCTGGTAATTTCCGGAACTCCCGGTTATTGCAAGCAGCAGGGGTTTATCCGAGAAGTTAACGAGGCTGTTCTCGTCCATTGGATAGATCCTGATTCGTTTAAGTTTCGGAGGGATCACATCCTTGATATCAAAGCCAAAAAACATCGGGTTGATTGCATTTTCGGTTGCTGCATCGCGGATTTCAAAATGGAGATGAGGTCCGCCTGAAGCGCCTGAGTTACCTGAATATGCCATGATCTCACCCTTCTTTACCTTCAGAATGCCCGGATCAATAGGTGTATCGATTACAAAAGATTCTTTTTTATATTGCTGTGCCCTGATCCATGCACCTATTGCAGGGTTAAACCTGCTCAAATGCCCGTACACCGTTACATAACCGTTTGGATGCATCAGGTACAGGGCTTTTCCGAAACCGGTGGAAGAGATGTTGATCCGGCATATGTACCCGTCAGCCACGGCATACACAGGTTTCCCCTGTACACCCTCGGTGCGGATATCAATTCCCGAATGAATGTGGTTCATCCTTAATTCACCAAACGAACCGGCCAGTATTATCCTGAAATCGACAGGGGAACGGAAGTAGTTTTTGGGATAGTTTCCCTGGGATCGTAAAACGCATATAAATCCAAACAAAAACGTTATTAAAAGTAAACAGCTAGTTTTTCTCATAATCGTTCGATAACCTCCGGTAATTCTGCCATATCTGTGATCACGGCATCTGCCAATGGAAATGGTTGTTGCAGACCTGCTTTATTGAACAATACTGTCTTCATCCCTGATTTTTTCGCCCCAACGATATCTTTTTCATATTTATCACCGATCATCAGGCATTTTTCAGGAGGGAAGCCGATCTGTTCACAAACAGTTTTGAAAAATTTCAGATCAGGTTTCTCTGCACCTATTTCTTTGGAAGTGATGAAATACTGAAAATATTGATCAGCATCCACAACCCTCAAGGCGCTGATCATTCCCTGGGTGTCCGATGCCGGAGCATTCGAGGCAATACAACAGAAATATTTCATGCTTACTTTCTGAAGTGCTGTTTCGGCACCCGGCACCCATTCGATCCTGTCCCATTCAATCATCGGCCCGGGGAGACAAAAATCAATCATGATAGTATCACCCCAATCGAAAATAAGAACTTCCGTTCTCATCTTTTAATGTACCGGGATAAAGGAGAACTTCTTTGAATAATCAAGCATCTGTTTGGTAAAGTCATCCGGGTAGACGATTTTAATATTCACAACCTCGTTGTTCTTCATCTCCAGCTTGAACTCAGGGTTGATGAATCCGCTGTAGGGGGCAATATTGAGTTTTTTGTACCGGGAAAGAACCTCTTTATGCAGGTCGGGATCAACTTTAACAGCATAATTCTGAACAAGATCTTTTGCAGCATTGTAATCACCCTCAGAGGTGATTCGTTGGATTTCTCCAAGAAGCTGTCCGAAAAGCTTTCGGAGTGCATCGTAATCATTTATCCTGAAATAGGTTTTCCCATCCTTGCTGACTTTTTCAATCACGTTCTTGTCTTTTCCCTTCTCAAAAACCCAATGGGCAATCAATGAACGGTCGCGCATATGGGCTTCTTCAATGTCTTTGCCGGGTTGTACCCTGACAAGTTGGGTCATCAGGCCATTGCGGATGAAACTGTCATACTCAGCTTTACTGACATTTGCAGAGGGAACCAGGCCCAGGTTCACCATCTTTTCATCGGCAATATAATACAGTGCAAATAAATCGGCACGTGCTTCTTCAATTGTGGAGTGATAATTTTTTAACGATTCGCCACTTACACCCTGGTTCATCTGGCCTGATCCATGTCCGAGACACTCATGAAGATCAGTAGTCAGGTTGCCGGCCAGATAACTGAATGTCCTCACCTTCTCAACCTCTTCCTTCGAATATGCAAACTCTTCAAGGAAACCGTTTCCCTGTGATACCTTATCATATGCATATGTGATGTTATCCATAGTAACAGATTTGGAACCATATTCCTTCCTGATCCATTGAGCATTCGGCAGGTTAATACCTATCGGTGTCGTAGGATCACAATCGCCTCCAAGTTGCACAACTGTAATCACCTTGGCGGTAACCCCTTTTACCTCCTTCTTTTTGAATTTGGGATCTACCGGTGAATTATTTTCGAAATACTGCGCATTTTTACTCAATAACTCTGTCCGTTTGGTGGCTTCCAAATTCTTGAAATTGACCATCGATTCCCAGGTTCCTTTCTTAGCCAGCGGATCACCATATACTTCAATGAATCCGTTCACATAGTCGACCAGTGAATGAAGGTCTTTTACCCAAAGAATATTATAGTCATCCCAGATTTTCAGGCTGCCGGTCTGGTAATATTCAATCAGCTTTTCAATACCGGATTTTTGTTCCGGAGTTTCACATACGGTAACCGCTTTCTGCAGCCAATAGATGATCTTTTGAATGGCAGGTGAATATATCCCTCCCGATTTCCAGGTTTTTTCAACGATCTTCCCATTTTCCTTCATCAACTTTGAATTCAAACCAAAGGCAATAAGCGTATCACCATGGTTTTTTACCGCATCTTTTCTCACATTAATATAATACTGCTCAGCTTCCTTTTGTGTAACCCCTTCATAGAAATTAGTTGCCGAAGATGTTACGAGATCGGCATCAGGATTCAGACTCACCCTTTTCGGGGCAATGTTCGGATCAAAGATGACGGAGGTGATCTCTGCAATGAAATCCTGCAACTTTTGCCCCTTCTTTAATGGCAGGTCTTCAACTCTTGTTTCCTTTAAGAGGCTGATGAAATAGTCTTTGCTGCATTCCGGGAGGAATTTATCGGTGGAATAATGGTGATGAATGCCATTACAGAACCATACCCTTTTCAGGTAGACTACAAACTTTCCGAAATCCACCGTTTTCCGGTCGCCTGAATAATCATTAAAAATGGCTTCGAGGGTCTTTCTAACAGCCAGGTTGTATTTGCAATTCTGGTCGAAGGTGATATCCCGGCCTGACAAGGCGGCCTGGCTAAGGAAATAGATCAGTTTTTTCTGGTTAAGGGTCAGTGAATCAAATCCGGGGACCTGGTAACGCAGGATCTTTGCGTCGGCAAACTGTTCAGTCTGCCACTTGAATTCTTTGGTTGCTACTTTGGACATTGGCCTTTTTTCAGCAAAGGAAGATGATGCGAAGATCATGGTAATGACAATTAATAAGGTAAAGGTTCTCATTGCGGTAAGTTATTAATATTGATAATTTCATTTCCATTGAATACAGGGACGACCCGTGTCAGATCCATCGTAAATGAGTAAGGGATCACATCGTCGAGTCCGAGATTTGCAAGCCTGCGACGATGGGCAGCTTTTTGTATATAGCTGATGGGGTCATTTTTCGCTGCCTTCCAGAGATCAACCGAGGCTTCAGCAGAATCACATTCACTTTGATAAGAACCTGACTGAAGAAGCATTTCCGTGAGCGCTCCTGCAAAGAGGCTGTCTTCAAGACAAAATTTATTTTTCCAACCGGAGCAAAGAATGACCACATCCTCATTTTTTGTAAGAAGCCATTCTTTCAACGCCGTAATATTGATAAAGGCACCGATGGCAATGGTATTGGCAGTTTTTGCCATCTCCAGTGCACGCGTCCCGTTCGTGGTGCAATACACAAGTGTTTTACCTTCTATTTTATCTCTGGTAAAACCAAAGGCAGAATTCCCGAAATCAGCGAAATCCAACTTCTTACCATCCAGTTCTGAAGCAACCATGTAACCCTTTTCCTTCAGGGAGCGTGCTTCATCCAATGAAGCAACCGGGATAATTGATTTAATGCCGTTCTCAAACGCTGCACAAACAGAAGTTGTAGCACGGAGAATATCTGACAGGACGATGATGAAGTTATCTTTCGTCAGAATATCAGAAAACAGTTTTGGGGAAAAGCAGACCTCAACGGTATGTAAATCACTCCCTTTCATGAAAACCCTTCTGTTAATAGAATACTACTTCACACTCCGGGTGAGTGGTTTTGAATTTTTCAACTTTTTTTTCTGAGACTTTTGTATTGAATATTTTTAATGATTTCAAAATCCGTATATTATCCAGAACATCAAGGTTGCTGACACGGGTATTGTAAAATTCGAGTTCCTTGAGGCGGATCATGTTCTGAATATACTTCAGGTTTTTTACCTGTGTTCCTGAGAATTTCAGCACTTCCAGTCCGGAGAGAAACTGTATGGGTTCAAGGTTTTCCACGGGAGTATTCGAAAAATCCAGTTCCTTTAAATTTCTCATCAGCGCCAATGGCTTGAGATCATCGATGGGGTTCTTGGGAAAACGGAGAATGGTGAGTGAGCCCATCTGAGGAATTGCATCAAGATTGGTAACACCTGTAGCTGAAAACTGAAGTTCCTTCAGGTGCGTAAATTTCAGTGCAGGAACAAGCGAGATGATCCCCGGGTTTTCGTTGATCACAAGCTTTTCCAGGTTAACCATCTGCTGAAGTTGGATCTTGTCAGGTGTTTCCTTCAGTCCTGCCTGTGTTAATAAAACACTCTTCCATGCCTCTGACAAGCCATTCCACCATGAGGTATTCTCGAAAGTCTGGAAGATCACCAGGCATTGTGGATTACCATTCATGAAATCGTTTGCTCCTGAAACGGTAACGGCTGTATAATCGGCGTATATCATTTCAAGGTTGCTCAGAGGCCGCAGGGGAGCCAGGTCGGATACCTGTGTATGTTCGAGTGAAAGTACTTTCAGGTTGACAAGGGTTCCGAGGGGTTCAAGGGAGGTGACTTTGGAGTTGACGGCATTAATATATGTAAGACTGATGAGGTTATGAACAGGATCAAGACTGTTGACGGTGGTATTTGCAAATTCCAGCTTTCGCAATCGCATTAATCTTTCGATGGGTGCAAGCGAAGTAATAGCGGTCCTGCCGTTGATATTTATACTGTCGATCGATTGAAGCTGGTGGAGTTCTTCCATGGTAGGATTATCGCTGATGTGCTGGTAAAGATTAAAAACCTTATTCCATTCGGGAGTCATTTCATTCCACCACTTAACAAGTTCTTCCGATTCGAAAATAACCATCACGGAAGGATGTTTTCTGCTGAAGCTCCAGGCAGTTTCGCGGTTGATCAGGGAACGGTCACAAAAGACCTTTTTCAATCCGGGAAGATTTTCAAAAGCAGTCAGGCTGCTAATTTTTGTATCGTTGAAGATGATAAGCATCAGGCTTTTACAGGTACTGAGCGGGGAGATATCGGTAACCGGGATATTGGAAATATTCAGTACTTCCAGGTTAACAAGTCCTGCTATTGGAAGAAGACTCCTTACCTGGCTCCCGCTACACTGAAGGTTACGTAAAGAGGTGATCTCCTTTAATGCATCAAGGCTGTCGATTGGAGTCTGACTGATATCCAGCACTTCGAGCAATTGAAAACCTTCCATGACCCGGATACTTCTGATCTGTGTCTTTTTTAACCGCAGCTCCTTTATATTGTCTGCATATCGAAGCGGTTCCAGTGAGGATATCGCGGTACCTGAAATATCAAGCTTCTCAAGGCCATTCAGGTTTCTGAGCGGCATAAGGTCATTCACAGGTGTGCTGGAAATATTGATCTCTTTCAGCGAGCTCATCTTCGAGAGAGGCTCCAGGTCGGAGAGAATGGAATTTCCGGAAATATCGATCACTTTCAGGTTCACTATTCCGAGAAGCAAGGGGAAAATGCGGTTCCCATCTATCTTAACCAGGTGAAAATTCACCATGGCTGTGGAATCTGTTAATTCAGAAACCTGGCTAAGCAGGAGGGTGTCGTTCACCTTAATATCTTTTCCGAATACATTCTTCCATCCCCCGGATAATCCATTCCACCAAATCTGAAGATCCTCCTTCTCGTCGATCTTTGTACTGTAGATACTTACAATTTTAAGCTCCTGTTTCGAATCGTCATAATTGATTTCAAAATACCGGACTTTATTGGAATTAACGGAATCGTTATTCACCGTGATCGCCTTGAGATTCCGGTTTACCGTTACCTTGAAATAGGGTTGACCGAGCTGGTTGGTCAGGAAACTGACATCCTGAACGGTGTATTGAAACCTTGCACCCCTGAAGAAAAAATCAACATCGGCGAGATAGGCAGGTATATCTTTATTTAACGTAGTTTTCCGGTTTTCATCAAGGTCATCTTCTACCTGCACTTTCGCATCACGGAATATCTTGAGGTAGCTCTGTGTGAGAATGGTCTCTTTTTCCTTGACCGGGTTGGTTTTATCGGCCAGGAAATTAAGTGTTCCCGCAAAAAACTGAATCAACTGACCGCACTGCTGGCGCAATGATTCAATTTGTTCCGGTGTAAAACTCTTATCAACACTGTTCTGATCTTGCTGCTGGGCAACCTCCTTTGGTTTTGCCGGAGCCGAATTCTTACCCTTGGTCTGGGCAATAGTATCCATCCCGGTATCCGCGAAAACCAGCAGGATCAATAATAAAAATCCCCAAAACGAACCCCTATTCATCATGTGTATAATGCCTCATTAATTCCTTCTTATCCTTTTCTGTGATTTTCAAAATATTGTCGATCAGCCACCCTGAATTTACATCATTCCGGTTGTAATATGATATTTCGAAATACCATCCCGGGATCTGAAAAAAGTGGAACTTCACGTTGTTGATCCCTTCGTATTTCATATTCCCGTTTTTCACCTCCATGGTGAATAGAGCCAATTGATCAGGAGTATAGTGACCTTCGAGGTAATAATCTATTTTCCCGGGGTCCCTGAAAACCCGGTCCATGTTCATGAAATCAATCTCATGGCTGAGGGGATGCAAAAACAATGTGTTGCTTGTTGTATCACCCGCATGGGTGAACCATTGATCAAAAAGGTTGCAGAACACATTGGAGAATACCCATTTATATCCTAATTTATCCTTCACCAGCTTTAGGTAAAGGATGATATTCACTTTCTCCTTCTTATAGGTAAAGGAGGCAGAAACTTCTGCAAACCAATCCGATGAATGAAAATCAAGGAAGATCGGATTCTTTTTATTTATGACATCAGTGATAAACTGGGATTTAACATCCTGAGTAATATCAGATCGTTCAATATCGAACAAAATGGAAAGAAATTTTTTCCTTGCTTTTGCATCATGGTATTCAACATCCTTATTGTAATACCGCTTTCCTTTCACATCCTCTTCCCCATTGAACCTTCTGAAAAACTGATTGACCTGTTTTGTCTGTGCATAGAAAACGGTTTCATCCCCACGAAAATCTCCAGGCATGTTGATCTGTGAGAAAAGTAATGACGGGCAGGTAACTAAGATCATGAAAAGGATATTCTTCATAACTGGGGAAAAAGGTTAATTAACTTCATCCCGTTGGGTTGTCCAGAAAGTACTTTTTGGTCAGCCCCGCAGGGGGTAAGATGGTTAGATTATTAAAATGCTATTTCGAGGTCTCTTTAATCCTGATATCTCCCAGCAAAACATCCCAGAAACCGATAAGGCGGCCACCGATTTGTGTTTCCTTGTGCTTAACATAGATCGTGATATCCTTTTTCGTGGTATCTTCATAGATCAGGCCTTTTTCACGGTCGTATCCCTGAAAACGCTGGTAAATCGTAATAACCCCGACATAGGTCCCGTCGGGTTGCTTTTCCAGGTCGCTCACATACTGGATTTTATACCAATCGATGGTTACCTTGTCATAGTTCAGCTTCATCAGCCTGTCGAAATATTCACGCACCTTGTAGTTATGTATTTCGGGACGGGCGATGGAAGAAACCCCGATCTCACTGCCGTCCATAAAAAGCTCGACAGCTCTTTCAATGACACGCTGGGCTTCAGACCAGGCGGTACTTTTATCACCAATAATGCTGATATATTTACTGAGATCCCTCACTTTTTCGAGTGCAAGGCTGTCGATGGCCTGTTTCCGTTGCGGGGACATATTATCCTGCGCACAGAGGCCCGAAGAAATTGCTAAAAAAACAACTGTCAGAACGACTGCATATCTTCTTTTCATTGCTTCTACTTTTTAATAAGGTCAAGTTCTTTGATTTTTCCGTTTGCATCAAGCTGGTAGGAATCCACCGCGTTTCTGTTTGATTTCTGATCTTTCAGAAAATCCAGGTAACGCCTTATGGTTGTAGGTTTGTCATAATCCACAATACTTCCTTCCCTGCTGATAATAATCAGGACAGGAACATCATCTCCGGAAAAAAGTTTCAATGTACTATTCACAAGTGCAGCCATCTGCGAGCTGTTCCCGCTTTTGCTGGCAGTGGCAATTCCCTGAAAATTATTATCAAGCTGCATTTTCAATGGGACATTTGCCGAAGAGGAGCCACGCATATCGTCAATCTTTTTTTCCAGCCGCAATACCAGGTCATTCAGTTCGGATGAATTCAAATCCTTTATATCCGATTTGATACCGCCCAACTCCTTTTCAAGTTCGTCAGCCGATCTGTTTTCCCGGTTCAGCAGAAGATCCATCAATTTGGATCGCGCCATATCGATCCTCTCTGCTTTTTTCTTCTCAATTTCGGAAGACTCGCTTTTCAGCTTTTGTTGTGCCTTGATAATTAACTGATTCAATTCAGGATCATTGTAGTTTTTATTGATAATCTCAGAAACTACCCTTTCCTGTTGTTCCAGCGTTTTGGTGGTTGTCCCGTTAATGATGTCGTTCAATTGTTTCTTAGCAGCTTCAATCTGGGCTTTTCTTTCTTTTCTGGTCAGTTTCCCGGATGTTTTACATCCGTCAGAACCTATGACCATAGCTGCAATCAGGGCAATGTAGATGAAATTGTGCCACTGAAGGGATTTGATTTTCTCAGAGATACCTGACATAGTGTATTATGTTAATGAATAATAACTTGTTATTTATACTATTATTTCAGGCCTTGATAAACGGGAACCTGACAACTTTGGCTTTCAGGGTCTTTTCCCTGATTTTAATCAATATCACGCTGCCTTCTTTTGACAAAGCAATGGGGACATATCCCATTCCAACCGGAATTTTCAAACTTGGAGACATGGTACCTGAGGTTACTTCCCCGATCACATTGTGGTGTTCATCCACGATATCATAACCATGGCGGGGTATCCCCATATCGATCATTTCAAAGCCCACCAGTTTTCTGGCAACACCGTTTTTCTTTTGAGCGAGGAGATATGCCTTATCAATAAAATCCTTTTTGTCGGTGAATTTGGTGATCCATCCCAGGCCAGCTTCTATCGGGGAGGTCGTATCATTGATATCATTCCCGTAAAGGCAGTAACCCATTTCGAGACGCAGGGTATCACGTGCACCCAGTCCGATGGATTTGATGCCATATTCCTTTCCGGCTTCCATTACTGCATTATAGATCGTGGCAGCATCTTTATTTGCCATATAGATCTCGCATCCGCCGGCTCCGGTGTACCCCGTTGTGGAGAAGAGAATATTTTTAACACCGGCAAAGGTGAGCTTTTTGAAGGTGTAGTATTCCATGTCGGTTACAGTCGTATCGGTTAGTTTCTGCATTGCTTTTAAGGCAAGCGGACCCTGAACGGCTAACTGTGCAGTTTCATCCGAGGCATTGTACAGATCCGCACCCATGTTATTCTGCTTGTTCACCCATTCCCAGTCCTTGTCAATATTTGCAGCATTGACAACAAGCAGAAAAGTGTCGGGGCCAAACCGGTAAACCAGCAAATCATCAACGATCCCTCCCTTTCCATTCGGGAAACAGGAGTACTGCACTTTACCGTCAAACAAGTTAGAGACATCATTGGAGGTAACCCACTGAACAAAATCAAATGCTTTCGGGCCTTTCACCCAGAATTCCCCCATATGGGAAACATCAAATACTCCGATACTTTTACGCACTGTTTCGTGCTCGGCATTAACGCCTTCAAACTGTACGGGCATGAGATATCCTGCAAATGGTACCATTTTGGCGCCCAGGGTTTCGTGGAATTTAGTAAATGCTGTGGTTTTCATTAAAAATCTTTTTATTGTAAACGTCGCAAAGGTAGAAAAAATTGCGGGGGTTCAGCCCGTTGTTTATATTAATTCATAACTTTGAACTGTTAATTTTCCATCCTTATTTGGATTAATCCGTTTTTACAATACATGATATTTACAAAACAAAATACTCCACGATGGCTGATCTTTCTCATTGATCTAACCTTCGTTGTGTTTTCTTTCCTTCTGGCGTATCTTCTCCGGTTTAACTTTTCCATTCCTGAAAATGAATTTAACTTCCTTCCCAGGGGACTGGCAGTGGTTGTGGTTGTGAGGATCATCAGTTTTCTTGTGGCACGATCCTATGCAGGGATCATCAGGTACACAAGTACCGGGGATGCCATCCGTGTGATCATTACAGTCATGGCCGGCAGTGTACTGTTTGGCGTTCTCAATATCCTTTCTTATTACTTCCTGAACCAGAAATTCATCATTCCTTTCTCTATCATCATCATTGATATGCTTGTCACTTCCATGGCAATGATCATTTTCCGTATGGTGGTAAAAATCGCCTATCTTGAATTTCAGCACCCGCTGCGCGAAAGGGTAGAGGTCATCATTTATGGTGCAGGAGAGGAAGGCATCACGGCAAAACGGGTGCTCGACCAGGATACCGGCACCAGGTATAAGGTGATTGCTTTTCTTGATGAGAGCCATTCAAAAATAGGCAAGAAACTGGAAGGGATAGATATAATGAGTGCTGACAGGCTGGACCATTTGCTGGAGTCCAATCAAGTATCCCGGATAATCCTGGCAGCTCACAACCTTGATCCGGAAAAGAAACAAGTGCTGGTTGACAAATGCCTGTCACGGAATATCAAGGTTCTGACGGTACCGCCAATGATCAGATGGATCAATGGTGAACTCAGCTTCAGGCAGATCAGGGATCTGAATATTGAGGAGTTGCTGGAGAGGCCTGAAATTAAACTTGATGAGCAAAAGATCAGCGATGCACTGAGCGACAACGTGATCCTGATCAGCGGGGCATGCGGTTCCATCGGCAGTGAGATCGTAAGACAGGTTTCACGGTATAAACCAAAGCAACTCATCCTGATCGACCAGGCGGAGACTCCGCTTCATTACCTTGAATATGAGTGTAATGATCTGTACCCTGGGTTGAATACCGAATTCATCCTTGTAGATATATGCAATGAAAACAGAATGGAAAAGATTTTCGACCGGTTCAGGCCGGAAATCGTTTTTCATGCTGCAGCATACAAGCATGTTCCAATGATGGAAAACAACCCGGCAGAATCGGTCATCAACAATATTTATGGAACCCGCGTTATTTCCGATCTTTCTGCGAAATACAACGTCGGGAAGTTCATTATGATCTCTACCGATAAAGCGGTAAACCCCACGAGTGTGATGGGTGCCTCCAAACGCATTGCCGAAATTTATATCCAGTCACTGAACGGGAAAGGGGGAACCCGGTTTATCACTACCCGCTTCGGGAATGTTTTAGGTTCCAATGGTTCTGTTATCCCGCTTTTCAGGAGCCAGATCGAAAAGGGAGGACCGCTCACTGTTACACATCCTGAAATCACCCGGTTTTTCATGACCATACCGGAGGCCTGTCAGCTTGTGCTTGAAGCAGGTGTGATAGGCAAAGGCGGGGAGATCTTTATCTTCGACATGGGGGATTCTGTTAAAATTGCCGATCTTGCCCGCAAAATGATCAGGCTTTCCGGGTTGATACCAGGGAAAGATATCCAGATAAAGTTCACAGGGTTAAGACCCGGTGAAAAATTATATGAAGAGCTTCTCAACAAGGAAGAAAATACACTGCCGACACACCATCCCCTGATCCTGATTGCCAAAGTGAAGGACTATACCTTCGAAGAGGTACAGAAAGAGATCACCGAACTTATCGGCATGGTCGGAACAGGATCGAATACGGAAATTGTGAAGAAGATGAAAGAAATTGTACCGGAATACAAAAGCCGGAATTCGGTCTATGAGCAACTCGATAAATAGCTGGCAGGTAACAAAATTCATCATTCGTCATTCCCATATTCCCATATTCAGCATGCGTAATCCTGCGTAGTCATTTCGCGCAATACTGCATGGCAACATCAGGCAATTCAGCGCTTGCTCCGGCCTTCCCGGCAACTGTATCTTTACACCGGTAATTAAAGTAAGGAACAATACAAAAACCCGGAGCCATGAAAACAATAAAACTTTTTTCCATCCTCAGTCTTGCACTGATCTTTGTTGGGATCGGTTCCTTGAAAACCCATGGTATTAATAATATTCCGGGCAATAAGTTGATCCGTTACCAGGTTACTGTTCATTTTCAGTTTTCCGGTCTCAAATCCTGCAATGCCTATCTTGTGGAAATAGTTGATCAGAAAGGTGGAATTGTTGCACCCCCCCAGGTCTTTGACCCTTCCAGAAACGTCTATATGTTTTATGAAGCAGGCGATTTCAAGGGTGTCAGAACGGCCAGGGTGGTATTGGATAAAAATGTCACACAATATATCTGCCCCGCTAATTTAATGTGCCAGCCCGACAAGCAGTTCGGCATTTTCCATGGCGGGGAAACCTATCTGTTCAATCTCTATCCGACTTACACAAGACCATCAGAATAAACCGCGAACAGTACACCTGGATAACCAAAGGCCGGAATTCAAAACCCGGCCTTTATTTTTTATGTCAGACTGTTTCACTTAAACCGGTAGAATGTGTGGACTCATCAATGTGTATTTGAGATTGGACGATCTCCGATTTCCGGATGAACTTACGATTGAAGATCGACGATCAAAAAAATAAAAGAAGTATTGAATTGATAAAAAATAGTAACTTTGAGAAAGGTAACTGTGATGTTTAGTATTATTTCTGCAACACCAAATTGATGAACAAACACTTCTACGATGGGCCAAAACTTAAGATAGGGAAAGACTTCATAAAAATAAAACAGAGAAATATCCTGCTGGATTATGCGGAAATTAAATCAATCAGTGTAAAAAATACAAGGTTGAACAAAGCATGGCTTCTGTATCTTCTCTCTATTCTGTTTAAGAAAGTTTTCGTTATTTTTTTGTTTTTGCTCCCGTTTGCGGCTGATTCAGTAACGAATTTCAAAATAGATAGTCTTAATCAGAAATTGAAAAGATCTCTTCAGCCACAAGATAAATTGCAGATTTTACTCGAACTTTCGCGGGATCAGATTGAAACAGGTAATAAAGAAGCAATTTACACAACTGAAGCTGCCTATAAACTTGCAGACTCCCTGCACCTGGAAATTGAAAAGGCCAAATCGTTGAATTTGCAGGGAATAGCCTGGAAAATATGGGGCGACAATCAAAAATCCGTATTGTATTTATTTGAGGCACTTGGGATCTATAAGAAATCAGACAGGCAAAGTGACTATGCTGAAGTTTTGATGAATATAGGTGAAACCAACAGGGCTGCAGGGAATTTACAAAAATCAATGGATTATTTGAATACCTCACTGAATATATATAAAAAGGCAAACAATTCTATGGGGTTAGCCAGAATATATAACCGGCTTGCTGCCACCAGTTATGAGATCTACCTTAACGATACTACGTTGAATCATAAACTTGTTAAATTTGATTTTAAAAAGGTACACAATTCCGATAGCGCATTCAGAAGAGAATATGATCTGATCCTGGGGTATGCAAATCTGTCAAATGTTTATGCCGATAAACAAAACCTTGCCACAGTAAAAATCTCCACCCAGATCATTATCGGTGCCCTTTATTCGATAACCTACCAGTTTCAAAAAGCGTTGCCGGTTCTAAACAATGTTCTCGAAGACATCAGAAATACAAATTCGACCACTGAACTTCCTTTAGCCTTATACGATTTTGCTATCCTTCATTACAAAATGAAGGATTATGACAATGCACTTAAATCGGCAATGGAAAGTTATCGTATTGCTAAACAACTGGATATCAAAACTTATATCCTTTTGTCTGCAGGGTTGATTTGTGAAATATACCTGGCTGAGGATAAGTATAAAGAGGCAAACGAATATATGAGGATTGCCTATCTAGGAAGAATGGATTATTACCAGAAAGATATTAATGTTAAACTGAAAGCGGTACAATATGATTTTGATATTGCAACCAAAAAAAAGGAGATCAGTAACAGAAAGGCCGAGCTATTGGTTCTCTTTCTTTCCTTTGTAATTATTTTAATCATAACATTCATATTCATCATTCTTCTTGCAAGGAGAAATAAAAAGACAAAACTTTTGAACCAGGAGTTGAAAGAAAAGAACCGGATTATTCTGCAACTTAATGAATCCCTGGAGGAACGGGTTACAGAGCGTACCATTCAACTCGAAACACTGAATCAGGAACTCGAATTTCATCTGAAGGAAATTGAACAGTTTACTTACATAGCCACTCACGATCTGCAGGAACCTTTACAAACACTTACTAATTTTACCCAACTTTTCAAGGAAGAATACACCGGGAAGCTGGATGAAGACGGAAATAAATACGTTGCGTTCATTTACAATTCTGCTGAACGTATGAGAGCGTTGGTCAAAGATCTGCTTGAGTATTCATTATTAGGTAAAGGCAGTGATATCAGCATGGTTGACTGCAATAAAATTGTCGGTGAAGTTCTTTCTGATCTGTCGGATACTATTTTGAGAAGCAATGCAGGTATTACTGTCCGGGAGCTACCGACAATTAATGGCCATGCAACGGAATTGAGGTTATTGTTCCAGAACCTGGTGAACAATGCGATCAAATTTCAAAAGAAGGGGGTTCGTCCGGAAATAAAAATTTCAGCCGAAACCCAGGAAAAAGAGTGGATCTTTGCTGTGGAGGACAATGGCATCGGTGTTCAGGAAAAGGATAAAGAAAAGATTTTTGTAATCTTCAGGCAAATGCACAACAGAAATGAATATGAGGGCACAGGGATTGGGCTTGCGCACTGCAAAAAAATCGTGGAATTGCATGGGGGAAAAATTTGGGTTGAATCCAATCCGGGAACCGGTAGTGTTTTTATTTTTACAATCCCGAAAAGATAACCCGAAATGAAGAAAAAACTTGTCTGCGTATTGCTTGTCGATGATAATGATTCTGACAATTTTTTTCACAAAAGGGTGATAGAAAAAGCCGGAATTACAGACAACATAGAAATCGTGATAAATGGAAAGGAGGCGATTGACTTCCTGACTTCCAAAGGGAAATGCGGGCAACCCGAAAGTTCAGCTTACCTGCCTGAATTGATATTCCTTGATATCAATATGCCTGTAATGGATGGATGGGAATTTCTTGAAGAATATGAAAAGCTGGACGTCAGAACAAAAGATAAGGTTGTCATTATCATTCTCACGACCTCCTTAAATCCTGTCGATAAAGCAAGAGTAGAAAGCATA
Source organism: Bacteroidota bacterium (assembly GCA_026391355.1). Classification (GTDB taxonomy): domain Bacteria; phylum Bacteroidota; class Bacteroidia; order Bacteroidales; family FEN-979; genus CAIYUC01. The sequence continues at coordinate 50,864 of JAPLDH010000080.1, forward strand.
ACGAAAAAAGGTAGTTTTCAATATAAACCATTGACACTGAAAATGATTAATGAGATTGTCGAAAGCCATTTCCCAAACCATCTCTGAAAGAGAAGAAACAATATAGCCGTATTTAACTGCAGAGAATTGAAGAATCAAGGATGATGCTGACCGTGACCATGATGTTCAACGGGACCATGGGGCCCGCCATGTCTTGCATGTCCCGGACCTCCTGGAAAACAAGAGGACAGGAGTGTTATCAATGAAATCATGAAAAAGACAGCAAGGATGGATTTTATGAACTTACCTTGTCTTGCCTTTTTTGGAGTTGCTTTATGTTGCAGTTCCATCCTGAACGATTTTTCGCGGATTTTCATCTTTTACATTTTTTGAAATTCAATTGTAAATAAGTTTGTTCGATACAAAGGTGAGGTCATTAATTCAGGGATGTGTTACACAACTCTAAATATTAGTTACATCATTCACACATTAAAATTTTACTTTTACCGATAACTTTTTGTTGACCTGTTCCAGGGATGGGAAAACCAATGCTTACAATACTGGGGCCGACCGCCTCCGGGAAAACCCGGCTGGCTGCCTGCATTGCATCGTGTTCAGACGGGGAGGTCATCAGTGCCGATTCACGACAGGTTTACCGCGGCATGAATATCGGAACAGGAAAAGATTTTGAAGATTATATTGTTAACGATCATCAGGTTCCATATCACCTGATTGATATAGCAGAACCGGGTTATGAATACAACGTTTTTGAATTTCAGTATGATTTTGAAAATGTGTACAGGGATATCAGAAGGAGGAATAAATATCCCGTTCTTTGCGGAGGTACCGGAATGTACCTGGAAGCGGTTTTGAAAGGCTACAATCTGCCCGTTGTTACGAGGAATCCGGAATTTGAAAGCTCAATGCAGCATAAAACCGATGCAGAACTCATTGATTTGCTGAAATCCTTTGGGCCGTTGCATAACACCACCGATATTACTGACAGAAACCGGATCATCAGGGCATTGGAAATAGCCTACGCTAAAGGACATCCGGCAAAGGAGACAGAGAAATATGATGCGGTAGTAGTCGGAATCCATTTTGAAAGTGAAACACTCCGGAAAAGAATTACAGAACGGCTCCATAAAAGGCTTGCTTCAGGAATGATAGATGAAGTCGATGGTCTCATTAAAAAGGGAGTACCCCCTGACCGATTGATGGTTTATGGTCTCGAATATAAATACATCACCCTGTATCTTACAGGAGGGTTGAATTATAATGACATGGTTGGGCTTTTGAATACCTCCATACATCACTTTGCCAAAAGGCAACGGACCTGGTTCCGGAGGATGGAAAGAAATGGAATTACCATTCACTGGATCGACGGGGAAATGGATACTGATACAAAAATAAAGCTAATTAAGAACTTACCGGGTTTCTCTTTCTGAAGGTTAATTTTTTCACCTCAACCCCCTGCAGGGGATGAGGTGCATGGTAAATTCCCCGTCCCGAGTATTCGGGGACCTGGGGTTCATCCCAATTGATTTGAAAAAATAATCAGATGATAAAATATCTGTTTGCGTTATCAGGACTTCAAAAATATTTATCTTTGTCAAAATTAATACCACCTCTGGTTGCCTTGAATCATTAACCTAAATAAACTGATATGAAAACCATGAAATTATTTGCCGTTCTGGGCATTTTACTTTTTGCAACGATAATCTTTGAAAGTGGTTGTAAGAAGAAAACGACAACGATCACACCCGCATTTGGAGTATCTGCAACACCTGTAACTTTGGACATTGGTCCGGGACTTGATTTTTTTGCCACATGTACAAATGATGATGTAAAGATGACGAAAGTTACCATTTACGCTCCTTTAAACTCCAGTACTTATGAATTTAATTTAAATGGAACCTATTTCCTAAAAAATCAAATTATCGCCTTGCAGGCTGATCTCACCGGGTATTTGAAAGTATCCGGAATCTGGACTTTTAGCTTCGTGGGCAACCGGACTGCCGATGGAGCCAGCTTTTCAACTACGGCAACAGTAAATGTTTCTGCCAAATAATAGTCAAATAGCAAATTAAAAAAAAATGTATTGTATGAACAGGTCGCAACCTGTTCATACAATACATTTTTTTTTGGTTATTTAGTTTTATCAGGAAATGGAGGAATGGCCGGTAATTCTTTCGGCCAGGTTTTCAGTTCATCTGTAATGACCTGGATTGCTTTTTCCAGTTGCTGGTCTTCACCTGCATATTCTTTTGCCGGTTCGTTGTCAACAACAATATCCGGATCAACACCATGTCCTTCGATAACCCATTTGCTATCGGCTGAGTAATGGGCGAATTCGGGTTTCATCATGAAGCCGCCATCAATGAACGGCAGGGAACCGCGAATACCGACAACACCTCCCCAACTGCGCAAACCGATGATCTTTCCAAGCTTAAATTGCCTGAACCTGTAAGGGAACAGATCGCCATCGGAAGCGGAATACTGGTCGATCAGGAGGCATTTTGGACCCCATTCCATCGCAATGTCAGCAGGGCTCTGTGTAGTATTCCTGCTCATTTCCATCATGATCAGTTGCCTTCTTAACCGTTCTATGATGATGGGAGAAACATTCCCGCCTCCATTGCCCCTGTCATCAATGATAAGGGCCCGTTTGCTTAACTGGGGATAAAAGTGCTTGATAAACTCATTCAAACCTTCGGTTCCCATGTCGGGAATATGGATATAACCAACTTCTCCATGGGTGGCATCATTGACTTTTTTAATATTGCTTTCAACCCATTCATAATAATATAGATTCCCTTCGCTTTCTATAGGGATAACAATGGTCTTATGATCACCGGTTTCTGAAGAGGTGCTGTTTATGGTAAGTTCAACCTGTACACCAGCTTTATTGACCAGTGATTCATAGATATCGATCATGTCTTTGGTGGATTTGCCATTCACGGCGATGATATAATCTCCTTCCTTCACATCAACACCCATTTCTGTCAATGGCGAACGGGTATCTTTGGTCCAGTTCTCACCATGCAGGATCTTATCGATCTTGTAATATCCCGAAGCATCCCTGCTGATGCGGGCACCCAGTAACCCCTGTTTTACCTTCTTTGGTTCAGGTCTGTCGCCACCTCCAACATATGAATGACCTACATTCAATTCCCCGATCATCTCGCCAATGATATAGGTCAGATCAGCCCTGTTTTTCACATACGGGACCAGGGGTGCATATTTTTTCTGAATGGCAGGCCAATCCAAACCGTGCATGTGGGGATCATAAAAGAAATATTTCATCTGGCGCCAGGATTCATTATAGATCTGTTGCCATTCTGCCGAAAGATCGACCATTACTTTCATGTTTGTAAGATCCAGGTAATCTTTGGCATCGGCCTTTGACTTGGGAAGATCGATCACTGCATATTTTCCCATGGCTGTGACAAGCATTTTCTTTGAATCGGCAGAAATCTCATAATTGTAAAATTCCCCGATCGGTGTCTCCTTTTTATCTTTCAGACTGAACATCATCAGGCTCGGCTTTTCCCTTCGACCCCCTTTTATATAATATATGTTATCATCAACACCGTTTACGTTATAATAATTGGAAGGATCGATGGGAAGATCAATGATCCTGTCGATAATACCATCGGCATCTACCTTAACAGTTACTTCAGTTTTGGTTACAGGTTCTTTCTTTTCATCTTTTTTGGCATCCTTCTTATCCTTATCCGGTTTATTTTCACCACTGTCTTTTGATTCCTTTTTGATGGTCACCTCGTCATTTTCGGGAGCGAAAGGAGAAGGTGTACTTTTTGAAAGGGTGATCATGTAAACCCTGGTAAGGTCATTGTAGGTTATGTCAAACTCCAGGGAACTGAAGGTCGGACTAAAATCACGGTTCGAGGCGAACAGCAGGTATTTTCCGTCCCTGCTGAAAGAAGGATTGGATACCTCATACCAATCATTTGTTACAGGAAAGTTGTTTTTAGTGGCAACCTCATAAAGATATATTTTTGAAACGGCATCCCGTACCGGCCTGATATAGGTGATCCATTTGCTGTCGGGCGACCAGGCGTATTCATTGAATTCCCAGTCTTTGGCCTCATCGACAAGGGTAACCTCCTTTGAGTCAATATCAACGTACTGCAACCGTAACATTTTGTCGGCCCAGAGAAGTTTTTTGCTATCGGGTGACCATACTGCTGAATACTTATAAGTATCGGCATTTTTTGTGAGTTGCACCGCCTCTGCTGAACCATCCTGCTTCTGAATATAGATCTCATCTTCTCCTGTCTTATCCGAAATATAGGTAATGTATTGTCCGTCGGGTGACCAGTTAACTTCACGTTCATGAATGCCGGAAGTACCGGTAAGGTTCTTGGTTATTCCGGTTTTGGCAGGAACTGTCCAGATGTCTCCGCGCCCGTCAAATGCAACCCTTTTCCCATCAGGCGCCAGCGAGAATGAATTGATGGTTCTGCTTGCATCTTTCAGGGTATTTCTGCCTGTAATAAGGTCGTTTGCTATCCTGATATTTATTTTCTCGGCCTTTTGTGTATTCAGGTCAAATACATAAATAAATCCGCCATTCTCGAATACGATCGCATTATCGCCCAGGGATGGGAATTTTATATCAAATTCAGTAAAATTTGTGACTTTCTTTGTTTCTTTTGTGGTCAGGTCATAAGAAAAAAGATTCATGGTCCTGTCGCGGTCCGAGCAGAAATAGATTTTATTTCCGGCCCACATCGGGAAAATATCCTGGGCAAGAGTATTGGTAATGTTCTCGATCTGATTTGTTTTAAAATCATAGATCCAGATATCATCGGCCATACCGCCACGATAGTACTTCCATGTTCTGAATTCCCTGAAAACGCGGTTATAGGCTAACTTTGACTTATCCGGTGAATAGCTGCAGAATCCACCTGCCGGAAGGGGAAGTTCTTCGGATAATCCACCCTTAATCCCTGCTATGAATAATTGTCCTTTAAAATCGTTAAAAGTTTGTTTCCTGGAACGATACACCACATGATCATTATCCCGCCAGGCCATGGTGATATTATTTGGTCCCATCCGGTCGGAAATATCGTCCCGGTTCAGGGTCGCCGAATAGGTGATGCGGTTGGGAATCCCGCCTTCGGATGGAATGATGTAAACCTCTGTATTTCCGTCATATTGTCCTGTAAAAGCAATATTTTTACCATCCGGTGAAAAACGGGCAAACATCTCATACCCATTTTCATCATTGGTCAGTTTTCGTGCAATACCACCCGTACGGTCTACGGTATACAGATCACCTGCATAAGTGAATACAACCTGGTTTCCGTGAATGGCAGGAAAACGCATCAGTCGTGATTCCTGCTGACTGTATGCCATACATGCCAGGAGCATTATGATCATTGAGAACAGAAGCTTTTTCATAATCATTTTTTTTGGTTTATAATGGAGATTACAAAAGTACAGGAAAAAATAAGCCTGCCTAAAGTTTTCGATGTATTGGCACACTTTATCGCTGAAACGCCGTAATAATTAAAATGCAAATATATGAATATGATTTTGTGATATTTATCACATTGAGACACGGATTCCCTCCTGTAAACAGAATTATCAGTACTTTTGTGGCATGTTAAATAAAAAAAAATAATATATGCCAATCGAAGTCTATTTCCCGGGAGGAAGAAAAGTCAATGCAAAACTTGGCTCATTTGAAATTAAAACGGATCAATCCGTTGCGTCAGGAGGGGAAGGAAGCGCCCCTGAACCGTTTGCACTTTTTCTTGCATCACTTGCAACATGTGCTGGAATTTATGTTAAATCTTTTTGTGACAATCGCCAGATACCGGCTGACAGGATCACCCTGACCATGGATTATGAGAGTGACCCTGTGACAAAGCTTCTTAGCCGGATGATTATAAAAATATTGGTACCACCTGACTTTCCTGAAAAATACGATAGTGCAGTTATCAATGCAGCAGCTCTCTGCAAGGTAAAAAAGCACCTGAAAGAATCCATCGGATTTGAGATAACAGTTTCCCGGTAAAGATTTTTTATTTTTCCCCCTGACCATCGGTCTTGGGACCGACCAAAAAGAAAGAAAAGAAAAATTAACCGCTAAGACACAAAGACGCAAATAATATTAAATCAGTATAATGAAATTTAGTGTCTTAGCGCCTTCGTGGTGAAGATATTCAAATTCAATTGGTTTTATCAATATTAAAACAATGGCAGTGTTTCTGTCAGTATAAATAATTTAAGAAAATGAAGAATAGCAAACATGGTTTCAATTCGAAGGCAGTGCATGGGTCAGGTTTAACGGATCCTTTGGGGAGTGTGATCACTCCGATCTACCAGACCTCAACATTTGCATTTGAAAGCGCAGAGCATGGTGCAAAATGTTTCTCCGGGGAAAGTGAAGGATATATCTATACACGCATCGGTAATCCTACGATTGGGGATCTGGAAAAGACACTTGCTGAACTTGAACAGGGCTACGGTGGTATTGCAACCTCTTCAGGAATGGGGGCCATCAATGTCGTCTACCTGACTTATCTTGGAAAAGGATTGCATATTGTGAGCCACAACGCGGTATATGGCCCTGCCAGGGGGATTATGGAAGGTACCTTCTCGCGGTTCGGAGTTGAATCAACCTATATCGATACCACTGATCTTGACCAGGTACAGAAAGCCATCCGGCCGAATACCCGGCTCATATACCTGGAAACACCTGCAAACCCTACAATCGGTATTTCCGACATACCTGCCATTTGCGAGATTGCACATAAGAACAACATCATGGTATGTGTGGATAATACATTCTGCAGCCCCTATCTTCAGACTCCATTGACGATGGGAGTGGATATTGTAGTCCATTCACTGACCAAATTCATCAACGGCCATGCTGATATCGTTGGTGGGATTGTTATTGCCAGAAAAGAGGCAGAATACAGGAAATTGCGGAACATGATGGTGAACATGGGTTGCAACATGGATCCACATCAGGCTTATCTTGTCAGAAGAGGCTTGAAAACACTGGGAATCCGTATAGACAGGGCACAGGAGAACGCAATAAAAGTTGCAGAATTTCTTGAGTCACATCCCAAAGTTGCATGGGTTCGCTACCCGGGGTTGAAATCCCACCCACAGTATGACCTTGGGAAAAAATTAATGCATGGTTCAGGTTCCATGATGAGCTTTGGTCTGAAGGATGGATTGGAAGCAGGAAAAACGCTGATGGATAATGTGCAGTTTTGTGTGCTTGCCGTCTCTCTTGGAGGGATTGAGACACTGATCCAGCATCCGGCATCCATGACCCATTCCAAACTTTCACCCGAAGCAAAAAAACAGGGAGGGATTACCGACGACCTGGTCAGATTATCGATTGGGATAGAGGATGTAGAAGATATTATTGAAGATCTCAGGCAGGCGATGGAGAAGATCTGAGAATTCAATTAATAAGTCATTAGTCATAAGTCGTAAGTTATAAGTCGTAAGTCATTAGTCATAAATTAAATATACATTCGTCATTCGTAAATCAAAAATTCAATCTACATTCGTAAATTGTAATTCGTAAATCGATTATGTATTTCTACCCTGCAATTGAATTGATTCTTGCTTACATGATCGGATCCATTCCATCTGCTGTAATAGTAGGGAAGATATTCTATGGAAAGGATGTACGGGATTTTGGAAGTGGGAATGCCGGGGCTACCAATGTGATCAGGGTGTTGGGAATGAAGGCGGGCATTCCTGTTTTTATTTTTGATATTTTCAAAGGGTGGTTTGCGGTGCAACTTGCAACGATGTTTTCAGACCAGGGACTCTCCTCCGACATGATAAGTTACCTGAAAATTGGTCTCGCCATTGCAGTTGTGCTTGGTCATATTTTTCCTGTATATGTGGGTTTCAGGGGAGGTAAAGGGGTTGCAACACTGGCAGGTGTTGGAATTGCACTTTACCCGGTGGCTCTCCTGATCGTATTGGTTATTTTTATCCTCGTCATTTTAATCTCCGGATACGTATCACTTTCATCCATCCTTGCTTCCGTTGCTTTTCCATTCATTATATTTTTTTTATTAGGGGAACGAGAACCCGGATTGGTGGTTCTTGCCATCTTCGTTGCTGTTTTTATTCCCCTTTCTCACCGGAAAAACATAAAACGCTTACTTCAGGGTACGGAAAACAAGTTTACTTTTAAAAAAAGGAGACAGAGTAACAAGGTGATAAAGTGACAAAGAATCCATACTCTGTAACACAGTCACTTTGTTAATCTGTTAATTTGTCACCGTGTCACTAATTTTTGATTTTTAAATTTGCGAAATTGAAAAAAAACATGTAGGTTTGGAAAAAATTTAGGATTTTTTCAAAAAGAAGAGAACAGTAGTTATTATTTTTTTAATACTAAAAATCAGGTTATTATGAAATTTATTGTTTCCAGTACATTGTTGCTGAAAAATCTGCAGGCTATTAATGGAGTTATCAATAGCAGCAATACTTTACCGATTCTTGATGACTTTCTTTTTGAGTTGAAGGACGAGGAGCTGACCATCACCTCTTCGGATCTGGAAACCACAATGAGCGTAACAATAAAGCCAGATAAGACGGATGAAACGGGGAGTATGGCGATTCCTGCAAAGATATTGGTTGATACGCTTAAAACATTTGCCGATATTCCGGTCTCTTTTACAATGAGCGAAGAAACACTTCTTATTGAAATCTCTGCCGGTGAAGGCAAATATAAGCTCTCAGGCCATAAGGGGGAGGAGTATCCACGGACACCAATGCTGGAAGGAACTACCTCCATTGAATTACCCTCCTCAGTGCTGGCCAATGCCATAAATAAAACCTTATTTGCCACCGGTAATGATGAGTTGCGGTTGGTTCTTTCAGGGATATTCTGTGAATTGACCCCTGAGGATGTGACCTTTGTAGCTACAGATGCTCATAAACTGGTTAAGTATAAACGAACAGATGTCAGATCAACCGATTCTGCTTCATTTATTCTTCCGAAGAAACCGATGAACCTGCTGAAAAATATTGTTGCAGCACAGGATATTCAGGTTAAGATAGAATACAACCCGACAAATGCTTTCTTTTCATTCGGTAATATCAATCTTGTTTGTCGCTTGATAGATGGAAAATACCCGAATTACAATGCTGTTATCCCGACAGAAAACCCAAATCATATGGTGATTGACCGTATTGCACTTCTGACTTCTATCAGGCGTGTATCTATTTTTGCAAGTCAATCGACACACCAGGTAAGGTTTAAACTTTCAGGGAAAGAGCTTGTATTATCTGCTGAAGATATTGACTTCTCGAATGAGGCCAAAGAAAGACTGACTTGTACTTATGAAGGTGATGATATGGAGATCGGTTTCAACTCGAAGTTTCTGCTTGAAATGCTGAATAATATTGAGTCAGACGAAATAAAACTGGAAATGTCGGCACCGAACAGGGCTGGGATTTTATTACCCTTGAATAATGAAAACAAAGACGAAGATATCCTGATGCTTGTGATGCCGGTTATGCTGAACAAGTAAAAAAAAAGTCCTGCCGCGGGGCAGGACTTAATTGCATTCTAGTCAAAGAACTCAGTCCTTTTTAACATTGATTGCTTTTTTTCCTCTTTTGTCTTCAGTGATATCAAAAGTGACCTGGTCATTTTCTCTCACTTTTTCAGTCAGACCGCTAACATGGACGAAGATGTCTTCCTGGGTTTCATCTGCTACAATAAAACCAAATCCTTTTCTCTCGTTGAAAAATTTTACTTTACCTGTTGACATAATAAATTAGATTAAAATTAAACGGCACGAATATACAAAAAAAAATTAAAAATTAATATCTTTTAATAATTATTAGGTTTTTTTCGGAGTTCAATCGTAAATTCACTAATATTACAACGAATTATAAGTATCTGTTCCATAGTTATACGTAAATTTTCTTAATCCCAAATGTTATGAAAGACATATCTTTAGCGCTCGAAAATTTGAATGAAGTTTTCCCTCCGCATTTCACTGAAGCACAAATTGCAAAAGCAAAAACGTTGTTTTTAAAAAGGCTGTCCGGTGATGCGCACCGGTTTTACAAAGGGAAAACACAGGTAATTTCAAAAGCTCCCGTAATTGGATTCAACTGGTTCAATGTATGGTATACGCCGGGTGTTTCAACTGTTTCCACCACGATCAGGGACAATAACAACAGTTCATTTGAACTGACGAACCGGGGTAATCTGGTCGCGGTTGTGAGTGATTCAACACGTGTTCTTGGTGATGGTGACTGTACTCCATCCGGGGGGCTTGGTGTGATGGAGGGAAAAGCTTTCCTGATGAAATACCTCGGAGGTGTTGATGCCATTGCATTGTGCATCGACAGTAAGGATGAGAATGGGAAGAATGATCCTGACAAGATTATTCAGTTTGTTAAAATGTGCCAGCACAGTTTTGGAGCGATTAATCTGGAGGATATTTCGCAACCAAATTGTTTTAAGGTACTCGATGTTCTTCGGGAAGAATGTGATATTCCGGTATGGCACGACGATGCCCAGGGAACTGCGTGTGTTACACTTGCAGGACTTATCAATTCACTGAAGCTTGCCGGAAAGAAAATCGGGGATGTGAAAATTGTTTTATTCGGGGCCGGCGCTTCAAACACGACAATAGCACGATTACTGATAACCGATGGCGCTGATCCTGCAAAGATGACCATGTTCGATACGAAAGGATCACTGCATAAGAATCGTGAAGATATAAAAGCGGATGCAAGGTTTTACAGGAAATGGGAACTTTGCCAGACGACGAATCCAAACTGCATCATGACTATGGATGAAGCCATGGAAGGCGCCGATGTACTGATCTCATTATCCACTCCTGGTCCGGAAACCATTAAACGCGAATGGGTCAGAAAGATGGGAGAAAAATCCATTGTGTTTGCCTGCGCGAATCCTGTACCTGAGATATATCCATATGCTGCCAAAGAAGAGGGGGCCTATATTGTTGCTACAGGAAGAGGGGATTTCCCGAACCAGGTCAATAATTCGATCGGATTTCCCGGGATTCTGAAGGGAGCATTGATGGTTCGTGCCAGGAAGATCACTGATAATATGGCCATTGCCGCTGCCCATTCATTAGCTGACTATGCCGAAAAACGTGGGATCAATGTTGAAAATATCGTTCCAAACATGGAGGAAGCCTCTGTATTTCCGCACGAATCGGCTGATGTTGCCATGCAGGCCATTAAGGATGGCGTTGCCCGTTGCCCAATGACATGGGAAGAAGCCTTTCAAAAGTCCAAAAAAGATATCGAATATTCAAGGGGATTGACAAAGTCATTGATGGACAATGGTTTTATTGAAAAGCCACCCATCGAAATGATCAAAGCTGCCCTTCAATGGGCAATTGAACAGGTACAATAAAACTGCGATCTTTTTCCGGATTATTTTTTCGTTAATTTCAGCAATGCTGCACCATGCGGCTGAACGTTCATTTCAAAATTCAGTTGAACAATACCAAGGTCTTTCTGCCGCCACACATCGCGCATAATTTGGTATCCTTTCAGATTAAGATCATTAAGTTCTGCTATGATGTTCAGGGGTTTCGCTGTCAGGTTAAAAATCCCGACAGCTTTACTTCCGTCTTCCAGCTCCTTGACCCAGATCTGGTAATTTTCATGACTTCTGACACGGGTAGCTTGTTTCCCCAGCGGATCCTGGTCTATTGCCAGGACTTCATCGTTTGCCAGCAGGTTAAAAGTGAAAGGATCGATCTGGCTGAGATCACAACCAATCAGCATCGGAGCTGACAAGAGGCTCCAGAGTGTTATGTGGGTATATTGTTCATCGGGTGTCAGCCGTGTATAATGCAGCGAAGGTCCCCATCCGACATAACCAACCACCAGCATGTCTGGATCATTCCATCGTCCGGGTCTGGCATAAGGAGAACAGGAGTCCTGGATGAACCCAATACCGGAGAGGCTTTCCCAGGTGTCCTCAATATCACCGGTAGTGCGCCAGGAATTGCCATCCACCTCTGCACCCCATTTCCAAACATCACCCATACCATACTGGCATAAACTGAAATGAATATCCCTGTTCACCTTCCGCAACGCTCTTTTCATGACCTGGTACGGAAGTTTAAGCTGGTCCAGTGTTGGTTTTGGATATATATTCCCGTAAGAACACCAGTCATATTTCAGGTAATCAATGCCCCAACCTGCATACATTGCAGCATCTTTCTCTTCAAACGTATAACTCCCTTCATATCCGCCGCATGTTTTTGTTCCCGGTGAGGAATAGATACCGATCTTTAATCCCCGTGAATGGATATAGTCGCACAATCCTTTCATATTCGGGAACTTATAATTAGGAAGAATAGTTCCGTCCTTGTCATGCTTATCTTCCCAGCCATCGTCGATATTTATATAGGTCCAGCCATGATCTGCAAGACCACTTGACATCATATTTTCAGCAGATTGTCTGACTTTTTTGTCACTGACACTTAATCCCCAGCAATTCCAACTGTTCCATCCCAGCGGAGGGGTCAGTGATATCATATTGCCGACGAGGATTTTAAGATCCCGGGTTGCTATCCCCAACGGGTTCCTGACGCTGATATGAACCATGGTTTCTCCCTTCCTGCCTGTAACTCCGGAAATTATACCGGTTACTGAATCTATTTTCAATCCTTTAGGAAGGTCTTCGGCTTTAAAAATCAATGGAGATTTTCCTGTGGCCGGTATTTTAAAGAGGAATGGCGACCATGGCCTTACACCAAAAACTTTTGCCCCGTTAATTTTCGGGAGATCAGTAATTTTTGGTGTAAGGATATATGGGATCCCGTTTTCAGCAGCGATCACTTTTCCAGATCTTTTTTCAATGAATGAGAACAGGACTTTAGCCGGTTTTGAAACATCCGCTTTAAATTGGATCGAATCTGAAAGTTTGGATAGCTTTTTTATGGTAATATCCGATTTCCTTTCAAATATGGTATTTCCGTTTTCATTCAGGATTACTTTAATAACCAGGCTTCCGCTGAGGTTTTCCTTTACGGATGTATTATGAATAGAAAACTTTTTCTTCATCATTGTATCACCCACGAATGTAAAGGCATCTTCAGTAAGATCAAAACCAAGATAATCCTGCATATCCACCATGACGATGACAAAAGGGGATGCAAACATTCCACCCAGTCCGCCCTGGTCGTAGACCCTTACTGCAATCACATTTTCTTTATCCCATCGGATCCGGGGATCTGTCACCGGCAGGACATACCTCCGGTCGAGATACCAGAATCCCTTTTCTTTGATGAACTCATTGCCGGGAACCTTACTGCCCAAAATGGTTTTTCCGTTTTCCCCGATCAGTTCCCCGTTCAGAAAGACCTGGTCACAATCGTCAATTTTCCCCAGAGATATCCTCAGACTATCCTTGAAATAAGATGATTCTTTCAATTCAGCCGGGATAACAGTCTTTATCCTGTACCATGCAAATCCGTCATAATCTTTGATTCCCTGATCTTCCCAGGGTTTATCCGGCAGGAGGGCATCCCATTTCTGATCGTTGAAACCCGGTAATGCCCATGCAAGGTCATCGCCCTTCATGAATTTCCAGTGTTTGTTAAGATTGACATCCGATGCCGTTTTTTTTGAATTGCAGGCAAAAAGCAAACATAATGCAACAAGCGAGGTCAGGATAAAGATCTTTTTCATGTGGTGAGGATTTAGTTTCAGTCAGTAAAGCTAATGAATTGGCTGCAATTAACAAACAGACATAAGAAAATTGATTACTGAGAAGAATTATAAAGGTTTCAATAAACCTAAATTTGTCACAACCGATAATGACTTTAATCATCTTGACAAGATCTATCTGGATTTGATCAAGATTTCTACTTTTATGTGTTGTATTATACAATAAATCGCCACAATAGTCACATAGATCACAATAGAAAAGTCACAATAGGTTTAGTCAACTTATTCCTTCTAAAATCTTTACCTCTTCTTTTGTCAAACCATATAACTCATATACCAGTTGGTCTATCTCCTTTTCTAAAGAGCTTGTGTCTGCGATGGGGTTGGATTTTTTGGAGGAGTGAATTTGGTCGACAATTTTAATAATTGGGTTCGCCTGATCTTCATTATTTTGTGGAATCGGAATTTGGCCGAAATACTTCCATATTAATTGATAACCATTTTGAATAGCAGTACAATATTTTGAAATAAGCCACCAACCCATCTTTGAATTTAAAATAGCGACAAGTACTTTATCAGCCTTTGGGATAATCCACATAGAATTATTACAAAAAAATCCATTTTCATCAAAAATGAAGCAAGGTTTCACTTGAAAAACCTGGTACATAATTTTGGGAGCGTAAAACTGATGATAATAATCACAAGCTCTCAGTTCCCACCAAAAGTCTCCCTGATCTGATCTTAATTCAGCTTGTGTCTTAAATTGTAATAAGTGTGCCGCAATGGCTGGATAATTTTCATTAAACCAAGACCAGGCATCATCATATGATATTGTTCCATAACGAGGAGGAGGCTCACCAACATGAAAAGGATTTGATTCCGGTAAGTTCCTCTTTATGGTAAATCCTTTGGGAATAAGGATTAACCAATTTGTGGGGACTATAGCTGAGTATGGTTTGATATTCCTTCCCAAAAGAAATGGCATAATAAGTTCCCTTGATCTGCCATCCTCCTGAATAAGTCTTTCTTTAGTAAGATCATCAATTATAAAAGCTTTGGTTAAACCAGCTTTTATTCCATAATGTGCATCGCCATTTAGGTAGCCGAATAAAGTATTGCAATTTGAATTAAGTTTCTTTAATAATGCTTGTTCTGATCCATCAGTAATTACCCATGTTTCATCAGTTAATTCTGAAAAAGACATTCTGTTAGTCTTTGATTTTACATAGGTCGCAAAGCCATTATCAAATTGCAGTGTTTTTACAGCGACAGAATAAAACGTTTCAGATGGCTTTTGTTTTGCGACATTCAGAATACAGGGGTAAGTTGTTGCTTCGTCAAATACCTGCAAATCGCCAAAATCAATAATTGATTGAAGTTGATTCTGCAGAAAGAATGAGCGTAATGGTTTGCCATAACCGGTTTGCATCCATTTGTTTGGCATGATGAAACAGAAGTTACCAACCTGTTTAAGCAGATCAAATCCTTTTTCTACGAAGTACACATACAAATCAGCTGTGCCTGAGTATGTTGAATAATTGGTTTGCAAATAAAATTTCAGGTCTTTTATTACTTCCTGCCTGATATACGGCGGATTCCCAATCACCACATCAAACCCCACAAAATCGCCTTCATCATTGAGCACTTCAGGAAATTCAAACCGCCATTCAAAAGCATTTTCATAAATTTTACTGTTTTTGATCTCTTCGAGTTCGGTTTCGAGCTTCTTGATTTTTGAAGTCAGCTCATTTACTTTTTTAGTCCATTCGGCAAACTCTTTCTTTGAACTTTCAAATAGCGATGTCTGATTGGTAAGGTTAAAAAGCTCTCCATTCAGCTTTTTCAAATGCAACAAACGCTTATCGTTGGCTGCCACTTCTGTTTCAAAATCGGTTTTTATCGATTCTATCAACCGTTCCATTTCCCGTTTCTGCTCTTTGCTCCGGGCATTGCGATAAGTCATCACAGCCATCCGGTAGCTGTCGATGCTCCATCTGCTTTTCTTCAATGCCTGTTTGATATCCGCATCGAGCGCATACCGGGAGATCAGCGAATTTCCGCATTTGATATTGATGTCGATGTTGGGAAGGGTCTCAAGTTCAACTGGTGAGATGGTGAGATGGTGAACTGGTGAGTGATTGTCTGCATCACCTTGTGCCTCTGTGCCTTTGTGCCTTTGTGCCTCCTTATAGTAAGCACTCTTTAATAGCTCAATCCATAACCTGAGCCTGCATATCTTTACGGAATTGGGATTAATGTCAACACCAAACAAACAATTTTCAATGATGGTTTGCTTCTCATGGAAAAGGGTTTCCTGTAACCGCTGGCTTTCGGGGCTGGAGGGATTATATTCGAATAAATCTCCATCTTCATCTGTGATAATCAGTTCGTCATTGACCACTTCAAGGTGGTATTCTTTCAACCGCTTCCCTTCTTTGTCTGAAAGTATTTTCAGTTCGCTTTTTATGGAGATAATCTCATTCAAAGCCGAAACAAGAAAATGTCCGGAACCTACTGCAGGATCGCAAATCTTTAATTCATTGATGATCCGGTTTGCCTCTCCTGTATCGACTATCTTGTTATAAAGCTGATTCAAATCCTGGCATTCCCATCCTTTTGCCTCTTTGAACTTCTGCAAAACAGCCCGGCGGATGGTTTCGCGGCACATATACATGGTAATGAACCCGGGTGTAAAGAAAGAACCGTCTTTATAGCCATTAATTTTTTCGAAAATAAGACCGAGAACGGAAGCGTTGATCAGCGTTTTATTCTCTTCCTGAATTTCTTCAGCGCCTTCACCTGAAAAATCATATGCCTCAAGGAATGTAAAGATGTAATCCAATCCATTTAATGATCCGGTCAATCGTTTTCCGGTATTATTTTTCAAGACGGTTCCCGTATGAATTGGAATCATACAGTCATCCTGCAGGTTACTGATAAAAATTGTTTCCCGTTCCAGTTCGGTCGGTTCAAAAAGAGAACTATTCAGGTAAGGGACAGTTGAAAACAATTTGGACATAGCAGGATCGCGTTCTGTGGTTTTCCTGGCAAGTACCCGAAAAAATAAACTATTCAAGGAATCAAATCCCTTAAGCTTATCAATATTAAGAAACGCATATGCCGGATCTCCTTTATGATACCTGATCAACTGGGCTTCAAGCAATTTTAGGAATAAAATACGATCGATCCAGGTGATCACCAGTTCCAACGATACATTGAAAAGCCTTTTCTGGCTGGTTTCTCCAAAACGGTCTGGTTTTTCGAGCCGGCTGATTATATCCAGGCTATCGATCTGGATAATGACATTCTCCATGAGCGAACCGGGATCCCGTTGCCCTTCCTTCTTGCGTCCAATGAGTTTTTTACTTCCCTCTCTGGACTCGGTTAAACCAATGATATGAAGCAATTCCGTATAAAATGCTTTGTCAAGGCTGTTGCTGTCATTGGCAAAAGGCAGTTTCAGCAAATGTTCAGGAGAAAGCAGCTTATAAAGAGCGATCAGTTTGGAATCATCTTTCTTGTCTTCATTCCGGAGCGGTTTATCATAATCTCTGAAGTTGAACCAGGTGAAGCAGAGTTCAGAAGTCAACCCTGTTATTAAAGGTTCAGCAATTTCTTTGTAGAAAAAGTCGGTACTTTTCCCTGTAAGCCTGCCTTCTTCAAAATCAGTGAACTGTTGTACAAGCTTTTTATCCTGGGCAAATAGTTTCTCAAAGATGTCTGCATCAAATACATACCATTCATATATATTGGTAGCAACCAGGTGTTTAATCTCCAGATTATGATTTGTGATCCTTTCCCTTAGATAATACAGGATAAGTTCATGAAATGCTTTTGCGTTCAGGTTATCCACCCGGATCATCTCAGCTTTATTCGAAGGTTTTTTGGCTTCGATCAAAACACCTGGCAAGCTCTTCGAATCAATACCATTATGGATAACAAGGTCAGTGCGGTCTTTCGTATTGATATAAAACTTTGGGTGATAGAAGGTATTATTGAGAAAAAAGGCGAGGTCATTTTTATTGTGCTCCTCTGATTCTGTTTCATCCAATCCATCAAGCAGCCCGATAAGATTTTTCTTAAAAAGCTCAATATCAATTCGCGAGGGCTTTACCTTAAGGTAAGCTTTATTCAGCGATTTTCGGGGTGATAATAGTATTGATGGCATGGAACCGGAAAGATTCTCAATGGTAAAATTATATCAAAATTTCTATATCAGATAAAAAAAAGAAAGCCGTCTTTCGGGGCGGCTTTCTTGTTAACGTAAGAAAACTTATTTCTGAATGATCAGTTTCCGTGTCAGTTTTCCTGAACCGGAAGAGAGTTCAAAAACGTAATTCCCCTGCGACATCCTGGTGAGGTCGATTTGCCGGGTAATAGTCCCTTTAACATCAAGGTTGTTCAATGAATATACGTTTTCCCCATTGGGGCTTGTGATCCGGATATTGATGCGGATCTCTTTACCGGCTGCCATTTCCATTGAAAATAAACCATTGCCCGGATTCGGGTAAATCCTGAAACTGAATCCCGGAATTTCCTGGATCCCACCACAGAGTTTAAACGTAACCTTCACAGAATCGCTGGCTGTACAACCGTGAATATCGGTAATCAGGACATGGAAGGTTCTTGAACCAATACCAATACCGGCTGAATCTACGACAATCTCAGCAGTTGTCTGGTTTGTTGGAGTCCAGAGGTAACTGGCTGCACTGTCGATCGTGGCATTCAGTGAGATGGAAAGATCGGCACACATGGTTGAGTCACGTCCGAGATCAACCACAGGGTTTGGATGAATGATCAATGCGAGGCTTGAGGAGGCCGATGGACATTGGGTGGCAGATTCAGCCGTCAGAGTCAGGGTCGCGGTTTTATTTACCAGGTCAGTAACTCCAGGCGTATAAACCGGGTTCAGATTCGTAGCATCGCTAAAGGTTCCGTCACCGCTGGTTGTCCAGAGTATTGCAGAATAGTTGGTTGCTGTTGAGCCGGTAACCGGGAAAGTGTTTCCGGCGCAAATCTCTCCGCCTGCGCCTGCTGTGGCAGTTGTAGCAGGATTGATTGTAAGGGTGAGTGAACTTGCGGTATCCGGCATGTTTTGGGCATAGCCATGAAGTGTAAGAACGACTGATCCTGCAGTAATATCTGCTGTACCAGGTGTATAAACAGGGTTAAGGATATGCGGGTCACTGAAAGTACCTGTCCCTGCTGTTGTCCAATTCACAGAGTCATAATTAAGGCCCATCCCGTTCAACTGGTAAGTCTGACCGGCACAAATTGCTGCATTTTCACCTGCAGTAATCGCCAGTTTGTATTCGGGTGGGAAAACAATAAAGTCCACCCACGCAGCGTCAGGAGCGCTCGAACCTGATTGATTTTTGACATAAAGCCATTTGAATGTATGTAGTCCGGCGGTTACAGGGTAAACATTTAAACCCCATGGGGTACGGCCATCCCATTGTCCAACCATTGCATCATCAATGAAAAACTTCAGCCTGTCCTGGAACAACTGGGAAGAATCCAGTCTGTGGAATGAGATGCTGTCATCATATAGAACATTGTAATTCAGGTATAGTCCTGTAGTATCGTTATCGCCGATAACACCTGATCTTGCAGAATAGAGTTTTTCCCATTTAACCACCGGATCTATCGTCCATGGAGCCTGACCGGTGAACTGCCATGCAAATTTATTGAAGTTGCCGGTCTCCCAGTCTTCAATGATCAATCCGATCTTTTCCGTGAAATAGACGTTATCAAACTGGACCTGTGCATGGGCATAATTGTGGAACCTTGCGGCAGAGCCGATATAGGCAGCGCTGCTGACCGTGACATGAAAGATTGCGGTAGCCGTCTGACCGGGCAAAAGATCACCCAGACTGAAAGAAGGATCAAGGATGGTTACATATGGATTTGTCGTTGAAAGTTCGCTCACAGCATTGAGTGCGATAACATCGCCTGTATTTTTGGTGTCAATATAAAGAATGGCGGATTCTCCCGGGTCCAGACGTCCGTTATTGTTACCTGCCGGGTCGGAAACAGAGTGCTGGAGAATTGTGATCGCTGGTCCATGGGTCTGGATTGTGAATGTACTGACAGAAACACTGTCTATTTTATCAACAGCTCTGATTTCAAATGGAAGTTCTATCAAACCCGGAACTGAATCTGAAACATGGAAGGTGTACCCGTTGAGGATCATCTTTGACTGTCCAATCGCAAAATCACCATAAAACTCAGTGCTGTCAGTAATGGTAACCCAAGGTGAAGAAGAAGATAATGTAGCCCAGACACTATCCTCAGCAGCAGTTCCCTGGCAATTCAGGCTGAGGTCAAGCAATGCGGTTTCACCATTATCAAGTCGTCCGTTACCATTACCATAAGTGGTATCATTAACCAGGTTCGAATCATAATAAACATGTCCCTGGGGGATGATGAGGTCAATGGGTGAAACCCAGGTCATGCAATGGCCTAAACGGGTGTCAGTCCATGATGGATAAGTTTTTCCGCCATATGCAGAAATCGCCAGATAGTCACCCATATATTGGGAAGCCATGTTTGGGATCGGGGACGGGGTGAAAGAAACATCGCTGACTTTCATATCAGTCCATGTAGTGCCACCATCCAGTGAGTAAGCCATATAAGTCTCACACTGGGTACTTGAGACATTCCTGGCATCATAAAAGACAACACTGACAATACCGTTTGCCTGGTCCACAGTGATCCATGGAAGGTAATGATTTTTATTGTCGGGTACATTCTGGTTGATCCGCATCGGGGTTGACCATGTCGCACCCCCATCGGAAGATTTTATCATGTAAACATCAGAGGTAGAGCCGGTATTCACGCCCGGTTCGCCGATATTGGACCAGACAATATAAAGGGTACCGCTGTATTGGCTGTTACTTAAGTCACATGCCATGGAGGGAAATGAATTTACACGCATATTCTGAGTTACGCCATGGGTACGAATGCCCTTGATATTATTTATAATACGTACTGCGGTCGACCAGGTGGTCCCACCATCCAGGGACTTGGAAAAGCCGATCGCTTTTTCATCGCTCGGCCAACTGTCATAAACAGACCAGGCGGCGTATGCTTCTCCGTTAGTGCCTGTTTTAAAGTTGACCCCCTGGTTGTGGCTACCGGCACTTGTGCCCTGGCTGATAGCTAAAGGAGCCGACCAGCTTGTTCCATTGGTGGAGGAAACGACGATCTGGATCTGGTTACTTTTCATCCAGCCATTATAAAGGTAACCATTGAAAGGACTTGCCGGTCCGTTATCCACCCAGAGATGATTTTTATCGCACATATCGAGCATCGTACCCGTACCTGCGACAACGTAATGCCAGGTTGCACCCTGGTCATCAGAATATGAAACCTCCTGTCCGTTAGAGTTGCTGATAGCACCTACAAAATATCTGCCTGTCATATTGATACATGCAGCGGGATCCCCGGAATTCGAGCCACCGGCGCCTCGTCCCGATCCCCCAAAGGTTCCTCCTCCATCGGAAGAAGAATACCAATCAGCACCATAAACACTCCCGTTGCTGGGTTGAGGCGTTGAATTGTTCGAATTGATAATATGCATTTTATTATTCGGGTCGACAAATATTGAATTTTCACTCTCTGTCGTGGTGTCGGCGCCATTGACCCTTACATCCGGAGAATCATCGATCAATACCCCTCTCGAATTGTAAACTTTTGTACCTGTGAATTTTGCAGCAGGGATCTTTGTGTACGGTTGTACAGGTACCAGTCCTGCAGCCGCCATTCTTTGCCAATAACCCATGTTATCGATCCGGGTATCGACTTTATAATTCAGGGGTAGTTCGATCTTTTTTGTTGTCTGGGCGAAGGTCATAAAGCCGAGAAAAAAGAACAGTACCCAAAATCCAATGGTAAAGGTTGTTTTTTTCATTTTTCAAGAATTAGGGGTGAATGGAACATGTTGTTATATTCTCATTACAATTCATTATCATCCATTTTATCGGATGGAAATTTCAAAAACAAATATACAATTTTTTGTTTAAAAAAAGTGACTGAAAGGGCTGTATCTTTTTTTGAGGTGCTACGTATAAGATGGAAAAAGATAAAATGGATATTAAAAATTCCAAATTATTAGTTGCGCCTGAAGAAATACTAGCGAGTTTTGATCTGGTGCAGATAAAAGAAAACAGCAAGCATTA
>JAPLDH010000002.1 GCA_026391355.1 Bacteroidota bacterium
ATAACCAAAATCGAATTAACCTTCAATTAATAGGAAAAGTTTTGGACATGACTGTCGGTAACATTTTTATGACAAACGGTTTACCTTGGAATTTTATCCTGATTTTAGTTTTGATCCTGACTCAACCCCATTTGACCTGGGAATTAAAAATCCAAAGTTATGATTATCAAGTCTGAAGTGCAAAATGCGAAATGTAAAGTGCGAAGTTTTTTACATTTCACACATCACATTTCGCATTTGTTACTGGTCTCCCGCCAGAGAATATGCATAATACAATGGCAGGAATACCAGTTTCTGTTCGCGAAGCTCTCCGTATGGGGCTGTCGATAATACATACCCTGTTTCAATATGGGGGTACTTTTCCAGCAACAGATGCATACTCCTCAATTTTCCGGCAGCACCACCTTTAATTTCTACGGGGAAGATTTTATTCTTCTTCGATAAGATAAAATCTACTTCTGACGAACTGCTTTTTGCTTCCCTCGTCCAATAATACAGCTTATCTCTTCCGGATGAAAGAAATTCCTGTCCTGCAAACTGTTCGGCAAGAGCTCCGTTATACATGGATAAGAGATCATTTTTAGTGTATTCAATAGCGGGTGGAAGATTGTTGAGTGATCTCATTAAACCGATGTCTACGATCAAGGCCTTGAATTTCTTCTCCGAAGCCGTGCTTTCGAATGGCAGGGAGGCGACAGAAGCCGAGGATATCCTGCTGATCACCCGGGCAAGCGAAAGTAATTCCAGCGCCTTCTTATTGGTAGGACCCGTGAATTCTTCTGATAAACCGGAATATTTGACCTTATGTCCGATATTTCTTGCGATCGAGCTTAAAGCATGATTAAGACTTCGTTTATCTGTATAGGGTGAATATTTGGAAAAATCCTGGCGATAGGTTTCCATGAGATCATTCTGAATCTTAAAAACCTTAGTCATACTGTTGGAATTCCGCCATAGATCTACACATTCCGGCATGCCTCCGATAAACATGTATTGTCTCAGAGCGTCGAGAAGCGAGGTATGGATCGTGTCCGAAAGTTTTACAGGTTTTTCAAGAAGGAGATCAGCCAGTTTATCTTTCCCGGTATTCTTCAGAAATTCATAGAAGTTCATGGGTGTCATATTCAATATGCTCACCCTTCCGACCGGAAAAGATATCTTCTGCATTGTGAATTCAAGAAGTGATCCGGCTGCGATCAAATGCAGTTCAGGCATCTCCTCATAGAAATACCGCAATGACATGATTGCTTTTGGCGCTACCTGGATCTCGTCAAAGAAAAGTAGATCCGTAGCTGTGTTTATGGTAGTATTCAACAGGAGCTCCAGTTCACTGATGATCCGGACCGGGTCAAGGTTTTTCTCAAAAACACCGATCCATTCCGGATGCTTTTCAAAATCAACCGTATGGATCTTTCCATTAAAATGTGTTTTGCCAAAGTCCGATACCGTGTACGATTTTCCAACCTGCCGAGCCCCCCGGATTATGAGTGGCTTTCTTTTAGGCGTACTCTCCCAATCTTTCAACTTATGGGTAAATAATCTTTCCATACACGTTTAATTTAGAAATACAAGGCAAATTTACTACAATCACTTTAGAAATACAAGGTTATTTTGATAATATGGCTTTAGAAAAGCAAGGTAACACGGTTTTATTTCTTTCCTTTTGTAAAGAGAATCGATTTTTCGTAACATAAATTACGGCCATTGTCAATCTCGCAAACATCTCACCGGAAAAGCATTTGCCCTGCTTGATGGATACAATGAAACAGAATAGTTGTATGTGTTCATCCCGTGTGATAATTGCATATCAATATTTTGTGATTCCGTCTTTCTGAGGCTTAAAACAAAACAGATACTTATGAGACGCCCTCTGCAGGGGATGAGGCAATCATATTAAAAAATAAAACGGGAGCGCCTCATAAAAACACATACCTTTAACCGATCTAAAAACACAAAATGAAAAAAGCAACGACAACAGGAAAAGCAATCATGATCCTTACGATTATAGGATTGTTTATTTGTACCACTCATGCTCAAAATCAAAAACAACTTTGGGGAGTTGCTTTTGGCGGGCAAAATGATGCGGGCATTATTTTTAAAACCGATGCTTCGGGAAATAATGAAATGGTGAAATATAATTTTGTTGAACCGGGAGGAGATCCCTATGGTTCTTTAATGCTGGCATCGGATGGAAACCTTTATGGAATGACTTATTACGGCGCAAACGGCCCAGGCAATTTGTTTCAATATGATCCCCGTACCTGGACCTATACGATAAAGTATGATTTTGATTTTGCTGACGGGCGTTATCCTTATGGCTCTTTAATACAGGCAACGGATGGGAACCTTTATGGAATGGCTACTGCAGGGGGAACAAGTGCTACAAACGATAATGGAGTTTTGTTTAAATTTAACCCCCAAACCAGCATTTTTACCAAACTGTTTGATTTGGATGGAGCTACAACCGGAAGCACTCCCTGTGGTGCGTTAATGCAGGCGACCGATGGAATGCTCTACGGAATGACTTATCAGGGTGGGGCAAATAATATGGGGGTTTTGTTTCAGTTTAACCCCGGCAATAACACATTTACTGTAAAGGTTCATTTCGACGGCGAAGCAAAAGGGCAAAATCCTTATGGCTCCTTAATACAGGCAACCGACGGGAAGCTTTATGGAATGACCAAATCTGGTGGATTAAATGCGTACGGAGTTCTATTTCAATTTAATCCTCAAACCGGCAACTTTACTAAATTACTGGATTTTGATATGGTAACAACCGGAGGCAATCCGGATGGCTCATTAATACAGGCTTCGGATGGAAAGTTTTATGGATTGACTGAGGCAGGCGGAGCACACAGCCTTGGTGTTTTGTTTCAATTTGATCCTGTTACATCCACCTTTATTAATAAGTTTGATTTTGATGATTCACCAAATGGAAGTTCCCCTTATGGCTCATTAATGCAGGCATATGATGGAAACCTCTATGGACTGACAAATATGGGAGGAGCTTCTGGTGGTCCAATCAGCCAGGGAGTTTTATTTCAATATAACCCTGCTACATCTGTTTATACGAAAAAACTAGATTTTATCGGAACTAATGGAAGAAATCCACAATATACCAACCTGGTAGAAATACCTGTGACCATTGCCACATCTTCGATTGGTTCAATTGATTGTGTGGGTAGTTCCTTAGGCGTTCCTTTTACAATTGAGGGAGCTTATGATGCCGGGAATGTATTCACGGCTCAACTTTCGGATGCATCCGGTTCGTTTGCTGCCCCTTTGACCATCGGGACTCTTACTTCTCCTTTCGTGGGAACTATTAATGCTGTAATTCCTTCAAACATTGCCCAGGGCAATGGGTATAGAATAAGGGTCATTGGCAGTAATCCTGTCGTTACAGGGAGTGATAATGGAAGCGACATTACTATAAACGCTTTGCCAAATGTAAATACTACCTTAAGCAAGTTCACGATTACTGCGGATCAAAATGGAGCCGGATATCAATGGCTGAACTGTAATACCGGTAACTCGGTTATTTCAGGCGCCACCGAGCAAAGCTATACAGCAACAGCAAATGGATCATACGCAGTAGTGGTCACAATGAATGGAAATGGTTGTTCAGATACATCATCTTGTGTAATCATTAATAAAATCGGAATTGATGAAATAGTAACCAATAATCAATATACTATTTATCCTAATCCGTCTAAAGATTACATCACGATTTTTGTTCCTGAAAAAGCCATAATAGAAATTCTGAATATCCAGGGTCTGATTATTAAAACAATCAATAACAACGACATAAAGACGAAAATTGATATAAGAAATTTAGTAAGCGGGGTTTATATAATACGGGCAAAGACTAACAATGAAATAGTGACAATGTCATTTATAAAAGAATAGACCCCCCGGAAAATAATAATACCGGTCCTCAGGGTTTTTCCTGGAACAGATGTTGAAGCTTTTTCACTGACGAATCTGATTCAACTAATTCAAAATACACAGAAAGGAATTAACGATTTCATTTGCGTTAGTCCATATGTTACTGATGTAAAGAGTCAAACAAAACTTTCCGAGCGTGAAATAGCCCAAGCCTGGGCTCAAATCACGGTCGAACTCTGGCGGAAGAATCTTAACCGGCTAAAAGTCGGTCAGCATTCTTCGGGTGATCTTTACCGGTCATTTCAATTCAAAGTTATCGCTGGATCCGGCGGCAATGTTGACCGGATCGAGTTTGCCTTCAGGTATTACGGCAAGTTCCTGGATATGGGTGTCGGCAAAGGCACCCGATTAGGGGATCGACCAGTCTCAAAAGGCAACAGAAAGCTATCCGAAAACTTCCTGGGCATGCAAAGAATACCAAAAAAATGGTACTCCAGGACCTTCTATGCCGAATCCCGCTGGTTGTTTGAAATCCTTCAGAAAGAATATGGCCGGAGAAGTCAAATCCTGATCGCCGAGAATATAAATGACAACGCAATAAAGTAAGGCTATGGCAAAGATGACAGAAGAACCCAGGGCAACCGTTATCCTGAACGGACTGCAGGCCAATGCAACGCTGAAGGAGATCGAGGCATCAGCCTGGGCTTTGAATGCAGAACTGAAAGGACTCAAGACCAACACTCAGGAGTTTGCTGACAAGTCAAAGAAGCTTCAGGAGCTCAATACTAATGACTGCAAAAATATAGGAAGAGCAGGAAGCCCTGAACATCCTGGTCTTTCAGATACAGGCCACCAATACTAACCAGAAGGATAAGACCTTGCCGATGATCATTCAGACAGAACCAAGAGTGATATAACCAAAATCGAATTAACCTTCAATTAATAGGAAAAGTTTTGGACATGACTGTCGGTAACATTTTTATGACAAACGGTTTACCTTG
>JAPLDH010000060.1 GCA_026391355.1 Bacteroidota bacterium
AATGCTTGCTGTTTTCTTTTATCTGCACCAGATCAAAACTCGCTAGTATTTCTTCAGGCGCAACTAATAATTTGGAATTTTTAATATCCATTTTATCTTTTTCCATCTTATACGTAGCACCTCAAAAAAAGATACAGCCGTCATTAATTATGAATTATGAAGAGAATTCACATCTCATAATTCAACCTCATAATTCATAATTCTTGCTTCAGGAGTTTTATCCTTTTGAAA
Organism: Bacteroidota bacterium; assembly: GCA_026391355.1. Classification (GTDB taxonomy): domain Bacteria; phylum Bacteroidota; class Bacteroidia; order Bacteroidales; family FEN-979; genus CAIYUC01. Next base: position 232 of record JAPLDH010000060.1, read on the forward strand.
AGTCTGTTAGTCGAAACCTGGAGTATCTGTTTTTTTCCCTAACCGATACAGATATTCAGGTGCAAAATCAGCCCCATTCTTCCATTCCAGCGTATTAAAGTGTATGGCAAACTGCCTGAAATAGTTAATGTCCTTCAATGGTTCAAATACAGGGCCTTGTAAACTTTCTTTCAGGTCTACAAGTTTGGTTTCTCCGGTATTGAAGGTTACTTCAATGAGATATTCCCTGAGATATTCCGCCTGTATTACTTCAAGAAACATGTTTTTTTATTTTAAGGGTTCAATTTGTTGCAAAGGTATGCCTTTTTGTGCCTTATTCCAAAGCACAATCAGCTCTTCACGATGCAGTTTCAGCCACTCGAATATTAATTTAAGCGCCCTCTGTGGCATTTCACCTTTTATAATTCCATCATTTATTGAGACAATGATTTTGTAATCATTATACCATGCATGAAAATGGGGAGGCGCATGATCGAGAAAGTTCATCAGAATAATAATCCCATAAAAACGAGAAATCTCAGGCATAAAATTAATTTTAGCAAATGGTAAATCAAGGAAATTTTCAAGATCCATTAATGATTTTCAACATTAATCGGGAAAAATTCAAAAGGTCATATGAATTTGCAGGTTTTTTTTGAAACACAATAGTTGACACCAGGAACAATAGATCACAATAGCATTTCTATTGTGCTTTCAGACCTTCCAGGTTTTAGTCAGTCAGGATTACTGTCATATGCCAGGTGAAACCTGGAAGGTCTTATCAGAGCCGGTTTGTTTCCGATTATTTCTGTAACTTTGCATCAGTCATACAAAACGGATACATATGAGTGAAACTACAGATAAAACAAGATGTTTGATCATCGGGTCAGGTCCTGCCGGTTATACTGCTGCGATCTATGCCGCAAGGTCGGATTTAAAACCCATTGTTTACGAGGGTTTGCAACCCGGCGGACAACTGACCATCACAACCGAGGTTGAAAATTTTCCGGGATACCCGGATGGCGCACAGGGACCGCAAATAATGGAAGATCTTAAAAAACAGGCAGAACGGTTCGAAACGGATGTCAGGTCAGGGATCATAACCAGGGTGGATTTATCGACGCGTCCGTTCAAAGCGGAAGCAGACGACGGAAAAACAATATTTGCTGAAACCATAATCATTGCTACCGGGGCGTCTGCCAGGTGGTTAGGCCTGGAGTCAGAGAAAAAATTCATGGGACAGGGAGTATCGGGATGTGCTACCTGTGATGGATTCTTTTACCGGGGTCAGGATGTTGCCATCGTCGGTGGTGGCGATACAGCAGCCGAAGAGGCTACCTATCTTGCAAAACTTTGCAAAAAGGTATATCTGGTTCATCGTCGTAACGAATTACGCGCTTCCAAGGCAATGCAGCACAAGGTATTTAATACCGCTAATATTGAGGTCATCTGGGACAGCATCCCTGCAGAGGTGCTTGGCGACGAATCAGGAATGACCGGAGCTTTGATAAGGAATGTTAAAACCGGGGAAGAAAGAACACTGATTGTCACAGGATTTTTTGTCGCTATCGGTCATTCACCAAATACGGAAATTTTTAAAGGCCAGGTTGAACTTGATGAAGCAGGATATGTTATCACCATTCCTGGGACTACAAGAACCAGCGTTGAGGGCGTCTTCGCAGCCGGTGACGTGCAGGATCACCATTACCGGCAGGCGGTTACTGCTGCAGGCACAGGTTGTATGGCAGCAATCGAAGCAGAAAGGTTTTTATCCTCAAACCTCACTTAATTCAAAAATCAAAAGGCAAAATTCAAATATAAAAATTCGCTGAAGCATGGTTCTTTTCTTTAAATCGCACCCGAGATTTTATGCAGTTGAAGCGTTAACCGCGCTGGAAGAAAAAGACATTTCAAAGTTGCTTTGGCTTTTCGGGGAGGCGAAAAATATCCCGATGAACGTCATTATAGGGGACTTTATCGGGCCCAGGAGAGAGATGATCACACCATGGAGCACCAATGCAGTCGAGATCTGTCAGAATATGGGGATCAAAGGGATCAGTAGGATTGAAGAGTTTGTGGAAGCAGGAGATGAACATACGGGATTTGATCCGATGCTTCAACATAAATACAATGAACTTACCCAGGAAATTTTTCACATTGAAAAACAACCTGAACCCATCCGGTTCATCGAAGATATTGCCGGGTATAACAGCACAGAGGGACTGGCGCTCAACAACGAAGAGATACAATACCTGGAAGCACTCTGTGAAAAGCTTGGCAGAAAGCTGACCGACAGTGAAGTTTTTGGTTTCTCCCAGGTCAATTCCGAACATTGCCGTCATAAGATCTTTAACGGAGTTTTTATCATCGACGGATTGGAGATGCCGGAAACCCTGTTCGGGCTGATCAAAAAAACCTCCATAGTTCATCCTAATTTACTGGTGTCCGCTTATAAGGACAATGTCGCTTTTATCTCCGGGCCATCGATTGAACAATTTGCTCCTGTCAGTCAGAACAAACCTGATTTCTTTATCATCCGGGATATTTCATCGGTGATCTCACTGAAAGCCGAAACACATAATTTTCCAACCACGGTGGAACCGTTTAACGGCGCTGCCACAGGGTCAGGAGGGGAGATCCGCGATCGTATGGCCGGAGGAAAGGGAAGCATCCCGCTGGCAGGAACGGCAGTCTATATGACCTCCTATCCACGCCTTGACAATGGCAGGACATGGGAAAAATCGATTTCACCTCGAAAATGGCTTTACAAAACACCGGAAGAGATCCTGATAAAAGCTTCCAACGGAGCAAGCGATTTCGGGAATAAGTTTGGACAGCCTCTCATTGTGGGATCAGTACTCACATTTGAACAGAACGAATGTGGAAAACAATACGGGTTCGACAAGGTCATTATGCTTGCCGGCGGTGTTGGTTTTGCAAAAAAGGAGGACAGTTTAAAGGATATACCCGGTAAGGGGGACAGGATCATCGTCCTGGGCGGGGATAATTACCGCATCGGGATGGGAGGCGGAGCAGTTTCATCGGTCGCTACCGGTGAATATAAGAATGCCATTGAATTGAATGCCGTTCAGCGATCCAACCCGGAGATGCAAAAGCGCATTTTCAATGCCATCAGAGCATTGACAGAGTCAACCAACAACCCGATCGTTTCCATTCATGACCATGGGGCGGGCGGACACCTCAATTCAATTTCCGAACTTGTGGAAGAGACGGGAGGAGAAGTAAATATTGACAGGTTACCATTGGGAGATCCTACCCTTTCTTTGAAAGAAATTATCAGCAATGAGTCGCAGGAGCGGATGGGACTCCTGATGAAGGAGAAGGATGTACCCCTTCTGGAAGAGATTGCCCAAAGGGAAAGAGCTCCTCTTTACCAGGTCGGCCATACTACAGGAGATCACCAACTTACTTTCCGTGAAGAAAAATCGGGGTTGAACCCGATTGACCTGAGTATCGGGGATTTTTTCGGAAAGCCTCCCAAAACCATCATGAAGGATTCAACCGACGGCACCTGTTTTTCAAATCCTGATTATGACCCGGAAAGAATCTGGCATTACCTGGATGCAGTGCTGCAACTGGAAAGTGTCGCATGCAAGGATTGGCTTACCAACAAAGTGGACCGGGCAGTGTCCGGAAAAATAGCAAAACAGCAAACCTGTGGTCCGATGCAGCTTCCGTTGAATAACCTGGGTGTGGTAGCTTTCGATTATCAGGGATTGACAGGAGTAGCTACCTCACTGGGTCACGCACCGGTAGCAGCCCTGGCCGATCCGGTGGCAGGTTCCCGGCTTTCCATTGCGGAGGCACTCACAAACCTCATCTGGGCTCCCTTAACCCATGGATTGAAGGGGGTTTCATTGAGCGCTAACTGGATGTGGCCGTGCAGGAACAACGGTGAAGACGCAAGGCTTTACGAGGCGGTCAAAGCGGTAAGTGATTTTGCCATCGAACTGGGGATCAATATTCCCACAGGAAAAGATTCTCTCTCCATGACCCAGAAATATCCTGACGGATCTGTGGTTTTCTCACCAGGTACAGTCATCATTTCTGCTACGGGTGAAGTCTCTGACATAAAAAAAGTGGTAAGTCCCGTTGTTTTGAATGATCCTGAATCATCATTTATCTGTTTAAATTTCTCTGAGGATGCCTATAAGCTTGGCGGAAGCAGTTTTGCCCAGGTTCTTAACAAGATCGGGAATGAGATCCCGACCGTAAAGGATACCGCTTATTTTGTAAATGCCTTCAATACTGTCCAGGATTTGATCAACGGAGATTTCATCCTGGCAGGTCATGATATTTCGGCAGGAGGCATGATCACCACACTACTCGAAATGACCTTTTCACAACCCGGAACAGGCTTGAATGTCGATCTGACAGGGTTGAATGAAAAAGACCTGGTGAAGCTGCTGTTCAGCGAAAATCCCGGGATCATCATCCAGGTGCGGGATGTTGAAGAGGTTAAACTGCGGCTGACAAAAGCACACATGGCCTATGTCATCATCGGATCCATAAATTATGATCGCTTACTGAACATTAAACATGAAGCATCACATTATTCCCTGCAGATAGATATATTACGGGATACCTGGGTCAGAACATCCTACCTGCTGGACCGGAAACAATGTGGAGAAGAACTTGCACTGCAGCGATATACGAATTATAAACGTCAGCCATTGTTATTCCGTTTTAAAGAATCCTTCACAGGGAAGGCGGCACAGTATGGAATTGCAATGAACAGGAGAACCACTTCCGGTATCAGGGCTGCGATCATCCGTGAAAAGGGGGTAAATCGTGACAGGGATATGGCCTGGGCGCTTTATCTTGCAGGGTTTGATGTCAGGGATGTCCACATGACAGACCTGATCTCCGGCAGGGAAACCCTCGAAGATATTCACCTTATTGCTTTTGTCGGCGGCTTCTCAAATTCAGATGTTCTGGGTTCGGCCAAAGGTTGGGCAGGAGCTTTTCTTTACAATGAAAAAGCAAAGAAGACCCTCGAAAGGTTTTTTTACAGAAACGATACCCTGAGCATTGGGGTTTGCAATGGTTGCCAGTTGCTCGTTGAATTGGGGTTGATCTATCCGGAGCATCAGAAACAGGCAAAAATGGCCTGGAATGACAGTCATAAATTTGAATCTTCATTTTTAACACTGGATATTTGTGAAAATCATTCTGTGATGTTAGGCTCCCTGTCAGGAACGCGGTTGGGTATATGGGTCGCTCACGGTGAAGGGAAATTCACATTCCCGTACGACGAAAACAAGTATCACATTGCTGCAAAATTCAGCCATCATGAATATCCGGGAAACCCGAACGGGTCGTTCTTTGATGCAGCTTGTATCGCTTCAATCGATGGCAGGCACCTCGCAATCATGCCGCACCTGGAAGACTCAATCTTGCCATGGCAATGGGCCTATTATCCGGAAGAAAGAAGAAATGATGAAGTAACCCCCTGGATTGAAGCATTTGTAAATGCCAGGGAATGGATCTGGAAAAGATTGTAATTGAAACCACATTTCCTATGAAAAAAATCATCTTTGTTACAGGAGCAACCAGCGGATTTGGAAAAGCCATTGCCCTGAAATTCGCTGAGAACGGACATGATCTCATCATCAATGGAAGAAGAAAGGATCGTCTTGATAAACTCGCAGAAGAGATCAGGGAACAATACCATGTTGATGTCCTGGCATTGAATTTTGATGTCAGGATAGTGAATGATGTTTCAACTGCAATCGCATCCCTGTCCGGCAAATGGCGGGATATTGATGTGCTGGTCAACAACGCCGGTCTTGCTGTTGGATTAAACCCTATCCATGAAGGAGTGATCGATGATTGGGAACGAATGATCGATACAAATGTGAAGGGATTGTTGTATATGACAAGGTTTGTTTCACCCTTGATGGTAGCAAGAAAAAAGGGTCATATCATCAACATCGGATCCGTTGCCGGGAAAGAGGTATATCCCAAGGGTAATGTTTATTGCGGTTCAAAATTCGCGGTGGATGCCATTTCAAAGGGAATGAGGATAGATCTGCTGCCATTCAGTATTAAAGTCACCCTGATTTCTCCGGGCGCTGCAGATACGGAATTCTCCATTGTAAGGTTCAAGGGTGACAAAAACGTTGCAGATAATGTTTATAAAGGCTATACACCATTACAGGCAGAAGATGTAGCCGGTGTTGTTCATTATGTTACCACACTGCCGGATCATGTCACCATCAACGATCTTGTCATAATGCCCACTGCGCAGGCCAGTGCGGTCAATTTTCATAAACAGCCCTGATATCCTGTCAGGTTTTTCTCAGAAGATGAGTCTTTATTCTAAATAAAACTTGACATTTTTAAATATAAGCATTATATTTACAGGCTTATACAGGAAAATGTTTCATGAAATTAAGTAACCACACTCAACGTTAAAGCAGGTTCCCTTTTATTCATTTAACACGCTGATCAGCTTCATGGGATCATTGCTATCATAATCTGAACATTTTCCGGGGGATTCAATTTTTGTTGCTTACAACGCGCTTGTTGCTGATAATCAATATATTTCCGGGTGAAACTACGATATCAATCCGACAAAAGGTATGTGTATCATTATTATCCAAAATGACAGATAAAAAGCATTTAAAAACTGGAGGAATTGCTATGAAAAAGGGCAAAAAATTTCCTGTTTTATTTTTTTTCTTAAGAGGAAGCAGTTTACCCGTTTTTCTGTTGCTCTGCATGTTTATGGGAGCCCACAGATTAACCGCTCAAAGCATCACACTGAATCAATTAAACTTTAATTACGATGATAGTATTACAACTTTTTCAGACTGGGGGGCAGCAGATCTGACATTTACTGGCTCCTCTGATCTATTATACTTTAACCTGAGCGTTGATACGGGCTGGGTCATTGAAAACATGCCGGTTCTGACGTTAAATGGTGTCGGCATTTCACAGACACAGAGATTCTGGTTTCCAATTGGGCCGGATGGCGTGGAGGTCTTTTCTGTTCACTATGGGTTTACCCTTACCAGCTTTCTTGCTGGTCGACCTTCTTTAACAGGCACAGCATCTGTATCACAGGATTATGTTGTAATTTATATGGGTTCCGGGAGTGGATCTGGCGGTGGCGGGAAGAAATCTGATTCTGCAATAAAACAAGTGGGCGGAGCCCCGGATGAACCCACAGAGATAAACGAGAACTTTCAAAATCAGGAAGCCGGAGAAGGCGAATGTGTCCCGACTGCTATATCCAATAGTCTGCAGTGGCTGAATACAAAATATAATCTGGATATGGATCCAGCCGATATGAGTATCAGCAGTCTTAAAGCAGGAACGGGATGGAACCCGACGACTAAAAGGTGCCCAAGACCTGAATGGGTTAAGAATAAAAAAGATTATATAAATCAAAATAAAAATATCCTGAATAAAGTCCAGACAGATTATCGGGCAAATGGATCTGAGTACATAAAGCACGTTGGAGAAGAGATCCATAAGGGACAGGATATTGAAATGGATATTTTATGGAATGACCTTAAAGATGCACACGTTGTTTGTGTTGTAGGTTGGGCCCACCTGAAAAATGGAAAGTATTTACTCGTCATATCCCATGACAGTGATCAGAAAGATCCGGGAGCAGGGTGCAAAACGGAAAGTGGACTATATGACCCAGGTAACGGTAAGTGGACCGGAGCTTTGGCAAAAGGATCAAATTCATTCTCTTTTGTGGTTGAATGTCCTCCGAACATAATACAACAACCTGGCCATCCAATAGTTCCTCCAAAACCAGGAATTAAACAAAAAAATCACAGCGGATCAACTTATAATGTCGGACAATACCAGGTAGAAAATCTTTATCTTTCAAATTTTTCAGCAACCTTTACTCCTCCTTCACTCGGAAATACGATCATGATGAACTATAATTGTGATTTTCATTTTGACTTTTCAGCGGATAGCGGGGTTACATTTATCCCTTGTTCAGGAACTACCTATGTTGATGAAAAAATAACACACACCAACGATGCAGGTGGCAAAGAATTCTATGATACAGAGATATTATCAATGAATATTTCATTGGGATCCCTGCCTTCGGGACTTAGATTAAGGGAAAGCCTTACAAATGCCTCAACAGGTATGACAATAATTGAACCTGAGCCTTCTTTTTCCACCTATTCCAGGTTTTTTGATGTATTTACTGAGCTATCTTTCAATTCAGGCGGAACCTGGTACCCGGACGATAACGGTACCATATTACTCGAAATAGAAACACCTGCAAGTGTAATCCCTGTCTTCTCCAGGTGGGGACTCCTCATTCTGGGGATTGCTATTCTTACGGCAGGAATGGTTTTTTTCAGGAGAATAAGGAGATCGGAAGCGACAATGGCTTGATTCAAAAATAAACAGGACATTGGTTTCAGGTCTTCCCGAAAATGATTTTCAATTGTTTTAAGTGATAAAAGTCGGATATTTTTTTTTAAAGCCGTTTAAGGGGTATCTGGTGGTAATTTTTAATCTTCTATAAATTCCTTATTATTGCATAATAATTTATGCAAATCGTTTTCCAACCAAACACAAAATGTTATGGAAGTAACCCGTATCTTTGATTTATTACCCTATTATGAATTAAAATTCAAACCCAAGGACGATGTAATCGCGTCGAAAGAAAATGGGGAATGGGTAAAATACAGCATTAAGCAGTATCGTAAAATAGTTGATTACATCAGCTACGGGTTTCTGGCAATTGGGGTCCAGCCGGGAGATAAAATAGCCCAGATCAGCGCCAACAGGATTGAATGGAACCTGGTTGATATGGCTGTAATGCAGGTAGGGGCTATTCATGTTCCCATCTATCCTACCATCAGTGAAGCGGATTATAAGTTTATCCTGAATCATGCGGAGGTGAAATTTCTCTTCATTTCAGGGATGGAACTGTTGCGGAAGATCCAGCATATACTTCCCGAGATCCCCCATATTAAAGATGTATTTACATACCGGGACCTGAGTGAGTTCAAGCACATGAACGAATTGATACAAATCGGGAAACAGAATCAGAATCCCGAAAAGCTTGAAAAGATCAAAGCCGCTGTCCAACCGGATGATGTTGCAACCATCATCTATACTTCCGGTACAACAGGGAATCCCAAAGGAGTCATGCTTTCACACCGCAACCTGATCGCAAATTTTACAGTCGTTTCTTACATTCCTCCCTTTGGTGAGGAAGCAAAGGCAATCAGTTTTCTGCCGCTTTGTCACGTTTACGAGCGAATGCTGAACTACGTTTATCAATACCTGGGCATCTCCATTTATTACGCGGAAAATCTTGGTACCATCACGGATAACATGAAAGAGGTCAAACCGATGATGATGTCGACCGTCCCAAGGTTCCTTGAAAAAGTATATGATAAGCTGTTTGCCACGGGCCATAAGTTAAAAGGAGTAAAAAGGTGGATCTTTTTCTGGGCATTGCATCTTGCTTTACGCTATGAAATGCATGGTGCAAACGGATGGTTTTATGAGTTGAAACGAAAATTATATGATAAGCTGGTATATGTGAAGTGGAGGGAAGCAATGGGGGGAAAGATCATGATTATCGTTTCCGGCGGATCTGCCTTGCAACCGCGTCTTACCAGGATGTTTACCTGCGCGGGCATTCACATCCTCGAAGGTTACGGACTTACAGAAACCTCTCCCGTTATAGCCGTGGGCGATCTGACAGATGACGGGGTTATGTTCGGGACGGTCGGGCTTGTGCTCAAAAATGTCGAGGTAAAGATTGCTGAAGATGGGGAGATCCTGTGCAAAGGGCCAAGTGTGATGAAAGGGTATTTTAAAGAACCGGAACATACAAAAGAAGTCATCGATGAAGAAGGATTTTTTCATACCGGTGACCTTGGACAAATTGATCCTAAGGGACATCTGAAAATAACCGGAAGAAAGAAAGAGATCTTTAAAACATCTTTCGGTAAATATATAAGTCCGCAACCCATTGAGGATAAATTCAAGGAATCATTGTTTATTGATCAGATCATTGTCCTTGGTGAATACCAGAAATTTGCCGGAGCACTGATCGTACCGGATTTTATATTTCTGAAATCATGGTGCAATGTGAAAGAGATTCCTTATACCACAAATGCAGAAATGATCAATCTTCCACGAATCAGGAAAAGATTCCAGCAGGAGGTTGATAAGTTCAATAAAACCTTAGGCGATACAGAAAAAATCAAATCCTGGGATCTGATGGATAACGAATGGACATTTGACACAGGTGAACTTACTCCGACAATGAAACTGAAGCGAAACATCATAACCGGCAAATACGAAAGTTTAGTTAAAAAACTGTTCGAATAAATTGAATTTTTCCGCTGACAAATACTGAACCTGAGTGAGCTAAAGTGATGAAATCAATAACACGGCTATTCGACCTGTTAGAATTGTACAAGGATGAATATAAATCCAAGCCCGATGCTTTTGTTTGTAAGGAAAGGGGTGTTTGGAAGAAATATTCCTCTTCAGATTATTTGTCGTATTCCCGTTTGATCAGCATGGGATTATTGTCAATGGGGATAAAACGGGGCGACCGGATCGGTACAATAATGGTCAATTGTCCGGAATGGAATTTTTTCGATATTGGGATCCTTCAGATCGGAGCTGTCCAGGTTCCGATTTATCCTACGATCAGCGAAGAATCATACCGTTATATCCTGAATGATGCCCAGGTGGAAATGATCATTATTTCCAATACCGATATTTACAGAAGGATCAGGAATGTATGTGGTGATATTTCATCCCTGAAAACCATTATATCCATTGACCATATCAGAGGGGTGAAACATTGGACTGAAATTGTTGAACTGGGAAAGAAATATCAGCATCCCGAAAAGCTGGAACTTATCCGGGAGGATATTGATACTGACAACCTTGCAACCATCATCTATACATCAGGAACTACCGGACAACCCAAAGGGGTAATGCTCTCACATAATAATTTTATAACCAACTTTAAGGAGTGTGCAAAGATCCCTGATTTCACTCCCAACGATAGGGCTTTAAGCTTCCTGCCGCTATGCCATGTCTATGAACGGATGTTGAATTATCTTTACCAGTATTGTGGGATGTCGGTTTTTTATGCTGAAAGCCTGGATAAGCTTGGAGATAATATGCGTGAGATCAGACCAACTACTTTCGCGGCTGTACCCCGCATTCTGGAAAAGATTTATGATAAGATTGTCAGCCGGAGCCGGACCCGGACAGGTCCGGAGAAGGTAATTTTCTTCTGGGCTTTGAGGCAGGGACACAAGTATGAGCTTAATCATACCAAAGGGTTTTATTATGAACTCAAACTGTGGATTGCGAACCGGTTGGTTTTCCGGAAATGGCGAAGAGCGTTGGGCAACCGGATCAAGCTGATCGTTTGCGGGGGAGCCTCCCTGCATCCCCGCCTGACAAGATTATTCTGGGCAGCAGGAATACCGGTTATGGAGGGTTATGGGCTTACTGAAACATCTCCGGTAATCGCAACCAATAACTTCGAGAAAGGAGGGGTTAGGTTTGGAACTGTAGGGCCGGTCTTACCAGGGATTGAGGTACAAATTGCAGCGGATGGTGAGATCCTCTGCAAGGGTCCCAATGTGATGCTCGGATATTATAATCGTCCTGAGCAAACAAGTGAAGCCATCGATCCCGAAGGTTGGTTCCATACCGGTGATATTGGGGTGCTCGAGGATGGAAAATACCTGAAGATCACCGACCGTAAAAAGGAGATATTTAAAACATCGACAGGAAGATACGTAGCTCCCCAGGTCATCGAACAAAAGTTTCAGGAATCACCATTCATCGAACACATCATGATCATCGGGGAAAACAGAAAATATACTGCTGCGCTTATCGTTCCGGATTTTGAATACCTGAAGAACTGGTGTGCAATCAAACAGGTACCTTATATAACACGGGATAAAGCAGTGCATAACCAGCGGATCATCCGACGGATCAAGGAAGAAGTGAAAAGGTTCAATATAGATCTTGGCCAAACAGAGAAGATCAAGAAGTTCAGACTGGTTGCGGATGAATGGAAGATGGAAACAGGAGAATTAACACCTACCCTGAAACTTCGCAGGAAATTCCTTCTGGAAAAGTATTACCAGGTTATTGAACAAACCTACCGCTCGTCGGAGTTTAATTATAAGGTTGAGATTGATTAAGCCCCCACCCTTCCCTCCCCCAGTTGGGGGAGGGGTCAGGGGAGGGGGCTCTAATGCAGTATCCTGAAAATTAGCTCCTTCATTAGTTCACCGTCAGTAGCAGAAACATTCTCCACACCTTTTGCTTTCAGGTCATATTCACGAAGTAGTGATATGATTGATGTTAGTCTGGTGGTATTGAAATTATTGGCAGCAACCTGGTAATCGGAGATGAAAAAAGGGTTGACAGAAAGCGCGGAAGCCACGTTATTCCTTGATTTATCAGCAAGGTGATGATATATCAGAATTTTGGAGAAGAAAGAAAACAGGATAGGAATAATTTTGACGAGCGGATTATCACGGAGATTCGAAGCAAAATGATTGATGATCAGGTTTGCCTTGAATACATCTCTTTTTGCCAATGCCTTCTGAAGTTCAAAAACATTGAAATCTTTACTGATACCGATATTTCTTTCAACATATTCGTCCGTTATTTCCTGTCCGGCCGACAGATTGATCATCAATTTCCCGATCTCATTGACAATTTTCGAAAGGTCGCTTCCAAGGAATTCGGCAAGAAGGGCTGCCGCTTTTGCAGAAATGGTATAGTTTCTTTTCCTTACATAATCGGAAATCCAATCGGGGATCTGGTTATCATATAAACGCGCAGATTCGAACAGAACACCGGACTTTTCAATGGCTTTATAAATGGACTTCCGCTTGTCGATCTTTTCGTATTTATAACAAAGGACAAGCAGGGTGGAATTGAGAGGGTTGTCCACATAGCCGGCCAGTTCTTCAATCTTGTCAAGGTCCTGTGCCTCCTTCACAAGGATCACCTGGTAATTGGCCATCATTGGGAAACGCCTGGCATAACTTACCAATAATGGGATATTTGTATCTTTCCCATAGATGATGGACTGGTTGAACTCTTTCTCAAGTTCAGTGAGTATATTCATCTCAATATAATCGGAGATGGCATCTATAAAATAGGCCTCCTCGCCATATAAAAAATAAACAGGGTAGTAGATCTTATTCTTCAGATCATTAAGGATACCATCAAAGCTGAATGCATTTTTTCCTTTAGCCATATGCCGGATTAAACAACCAGGATCAAAATTCCTCTCCCTGCAAAGTTAACTTTTTTGTCATATTTTTTCCTTAAGTTTGTATTTTAACGGTTCTCATGGATCAATTGAATCTACCCGCTGCAGCGCTTAAATTGCGATCCAACGATGGCAAAACAGAGGCCTGGGATATTATCAGGAAAAGATATATCATCCTGACACCGGAGGAATGGGTCAGGCAGCACTATGTCCATTTCCTGATAAATGACAGGAAAGTACCCGCTTCGCTTATCGCAATTGAAGTTTCCCTGAAATACAACCGGATGTCGAAACGGTGTGATATCCTTGTGTATGACCGCCAGGGGAAGCCTTTGATCATCGTGGAGTGCAAGGCGCCGGAGGTAAAGATCACGCAAGATGTTTTTCAACAGATAGCCATGTACAACATGTCACTGAAAGTGCCATACCTGGTAGTGACAAACGGGATCAACCAGTATACGTGCAGTATTGACCACAAGAAGAAGAAATACACTTTTTTGGAAGAGTTGCCCGAATACCAGGAACTTTAGTGTTTTGAATAGAGAATATTGATCAACGATTTTTGAAGTTTGAAGACGCATGAGTGTGGGAAGGTAATAGAACACACACCTCATCCCACACATCTTCTGATTTCAGACCTCGTTGATCAATATTCTCTATTCAATTCAGTCCTTAAGACATCTGACGCTGAAAGCATTCGATCTGAATGAAGGATAAAGCGAAACCGAAGGATCCGTGTCATTCATCCCATGACTCCAGGCTTTGGTGGTTCCATGCGAGGTTGATGACCAGAACATCGTCGAGAAGCCGTTCCAGTCCCATGTCACATTCATGTGCCGTGTCCCGGAAAGC
>JAPLDH010000081.1 GCA_026391355.1 Bacteroidota bacterium
ATATAAAGGAAGAAGTCGATGCTTGGCAAACGAACAGGAATAACAAGAACAGTAAAATAAATTGGCAGTTCACAACTAAAGATGCTCGAATAAAATTGAAGAAACTTTATCCGTCAATTCATGATTAACATAACACTAGTTTTAATTTATTCCTTATATTTTTCAGTGTCCTTTTCTCACTGCAATTGCACCCCTATTTTCGCTTCATGATCGATGTCTATTATCCGTATGTCGAAAAGGAAGCGAAATGGGATGAGCTGAAGTATTCGCTTCGCTCCATCGAAAAGAACTTTTCATTTAAAAATATTTCCTTAAAATGTAAAAGTAAATAAAATTCATATTAATTTTGACCAACTGGTTAAACCAATTAGTTAAACCAAATGGATAACAAAGAAAGCGGATCGGAATTTCGGATACTGGAAGCAGCCAGGAAGGTATTCCATCAGAAGGGATTTGAAGGTGCCAGGATGCAGGAGATCACTGATGAAGCGGGCATCAACAAATCATTGCTTCATTATTACTACCGGAATAAGGAAAACCTGTTTGAAGCCGTTTTTAATGAATCTTTTTCACAGTTGTCTTCCAGAATATTTGAGATCTTTACCAGCGATCTGCCCCTTAAGGAAAAAATCCCCGGTTTTTTATCTTATTACATGAATTTTCTTCTGGACCATTCATATATACCATGGTTTATCATCAATAGTATATATGAAAAGCCTGATCGGATCAAGAATATTTTTACTAATTTTGGGATCTCCCCGAAAGAACCTATTGAAAAGTTACACAAACAACTACTGGAGGAATACGTGGTCGAAATTGATCCGGTGAACTTTTTCATTAATATTCTTTCATTGTGTATTTTTCCAGTCATTGCCCGGTCATTGATCGGACAACTTTTCGGGATGGATGAGAAAAAATTGAAGGAGTTTTATAATGGAAGGATCACAAAAACTTCTGAATTTTTGTTAAATTCATTACAAGGGTATAAAAAATGAGAAATTTGAATCCCCAATCAGTAATAACAGGATTATTTTTTCTGATGGTTGGTATTTCCAGCGCGCTCCCGGCCCAGGATACCCTTACCCTTGATTTTTGCTATCAGCAGGTTGACGAAACCTATCCCCTGGCCAGGCAAAAAGAGTTACTAAGCAAATCAAGTGAACTTCGTGAAAAAAATATTACGAAGAACTGGTTACCGCAGGTGAATATCAATGGCAATGCATCGCTGCAATCAGATGTTACCTCCATTTCGCTTGACCTTCCCACCGGGTTTCCCCAGATCAGGGTTCCATCTCCTGCCAGGGACCAGTACAAACTGACCCTGGATGTCAATCAGGCAGTATATGAAGGGAACGCGACCCGCTACCAGAAACGGCTGGAAGATTACAATCTCAGGAGTGATCAGAAAAATCTGCAGGTCCAGTTGTACCAGTTGAAGGAACAGATCAACCAGTTCTATTTCTCAATTTTGCTGTTCCAGAAAAATGAGGCGCTTTTGGTTAGCTCGAAAGACGTTATTGAAGCTAAATTGAAGGAGGTAAAGAGCTCGGTTGAGAATGGAACCCAGCTTGCCTCCAATGCCGATGCCCTAGAGGTTCAGATATTGTTGCTCGACCAGCAGATAGCCGGGATAAAAGCCGACCGGTCTGCTACGCTGAAGATGCTTTCGGAAATCATCTCAAAACCGGTTTCCGAACAAGCCATCCTGGCAATACCAAAGGTCACAATAGGAAATTACACATTTGAAAACAAGCGTTTTGAGAATGAATTTTATGATATCCAGCAACAAAAAACAGATGTTTTGAAAAACTTGGTGACCACAAAATGGAACCCTAAGTTTTTTGCATTCGGGGAACTTGGATACGGAAGGCCGGGATTCAATATGCTTTCCAACGATTTTACATCGTTCTGGATGTTTGGCGGTAAGCTTACCTGGAACATCTGGAACTGGAACCAGAATAAAAATGAGAAAAAGGTGTATGACATCCAGAAAGATTTGATACAAACGCAAAAAGAGAGTTTTGACAAGAATACACGGATCGCTGCTGAGAAAAACCTGGCGGAGATTGTCAAGCTTGCCGACATGCTGTTAAAGGACGACCAGATCATCAATCTGAGAACAAAAATTACCAAAACAGCCTCTTCGCAAATGGATAACGGAGTGATCACATCCAGCGATTATGTCAACCGCATGAATGAGGAGATCCAGGCAAAACAGAACATGGAATTACATAAAATACAGTTGATCAAAGCGAAGATCGCATACCTGTTTACAACCGGAAAACTTTAAGAATCAATCATTTTTAACAATCATAAAAATGAAAAACAGCATTTCAATCCTTATCCTACTGCTTTTTGTGATCATCGCATGTAAAAATGAACAGGATAAACCCGATGCCTATGGCACCTTTGAAGCAACGGAAATCACGGTATCATCCCAGGCCAACGGACAGATTAACCGGTTCCTGGTGGAAGAGGGTCAATTACTTGACTCCGGCCAGATTGTCGGGATGATCGATACCACTGACCTTCATCTGAAGAAGGCCCAGGTAATTGCCCAACGAAGCGCTACGGCCTCACAGGGAGATAACCTCGAAACCCAGATTGCCGTGCAGGAACAAAACAAGGAAAACATCCTGGTTGATAAGGCAAGACTGGTAAAAATGTTCAAAGATGGCGCAGCAACACGCAAACAACTCGATGATATCAATGGGAGCCTGAACCTTATCGATAAGCAGATCGCTGCCATACGGTCGCAGAATAATGCCCTGTATGACCAGGTTGAGAGCTTTACAAGGCAGATCGAACAGATAAAGAAATCGATCAATGATGCCCGGATCATTAACCCTGTAAAAGGTACTGTCCTGGCTAAATTTGCAGAGCCCGATGAAATCACAACATATGGAAAACCACTTTACAAAATAGCTGATATGACAGCAATCTTTCTCAGGGTTTATATCGGAGGAACGCAGTTACCCCATATTAAACTCGGACAAAAAGTAGGGATCCGTTATGACAAAGATGAAAAGACCAATACACTGACCGAAGGCATCGTTAGTTGGATATCCCAGGCTGCTGAATTCACCCCAAAAACCATCCAGACCAAGGAAGAACGGGTAAACCTCGTGTATGCTGTGAAAATCAGGGTGAAAAATGACGGAAGCATGAAAATCGGAATGCCGGGAGAAATGAAATTAGTTCCTTAAAAATAATGTCTCACCAATAAAACGTACCATGCAAAAAATCGTATCATTTCTGTTTGTCATCCTCGCATTGGCCAATGCAGCAGGTGGAAAAGTTTATGCTCAAAAGCACAAAACAGATGACATTCTGGGCACCTGGCTGAATGAGGAAAGAACAGCGAAAGTTCAGGTATATAAAGACGGAGCTAAATACTTCGGTAAGATAGTATGGCTGAAGGAAACCCTTGATAAAGTTACAGGGAAACCAAGGACCGACGACCTGAATCCCGATGTTAAGCTGAGGAACACCCCACTTATGGGATTGATCTTGCTGAGGAGTTTTGTTTTCGACGGGGATGATGAATGGACCAAAGGCACCATTTATGATCCGAAGAATGGCAAGACTTATAGTTGTTACATCCGGTTTGATACACCACAGATCCTCAAGATCAGGGGATATATTGGTATTTCCATACTTGGAAGAACAACGAACTGGTTTAAGACTTACTGACGCGAATTGCAGGAGATCATCATGCAGGCAGTTTCAATTGAGGTAAAGAACGTGGTCAAGCGCTACAAGCATATCGTAGCGCTTGCCGACCTCTCTTTTACGGTTTCGAAGGGAGAGATCTTTGGTTTTATTGGACCTGACGGGGCTGGTAAGACTACTCTTTTCCGGATATTGACCACTGTTCTGCTGGCTGATTCCGGAGAAGCTTTGGTAGAAGGTCTGGATGTTGTCAGGGATTATAAGAAGATCAGGAAACTTGTGGGCTATATGCCAGGCAGATTTTCGCTTTATATGGATCTGACAGTGGAGGAAAACCTGACATTTTATGCAACGATCTTCGGGTCTGATATCAAGCAAAATTATCACCTTATTAAGGACATCTATAGCCAGATAGAACGATTCAAAGACCGCAGGGCAGGCCAGCTTTCGGGAGGGATGAAACAAAAACTGGCGCTTTCCTGTGCCCTCATCCATAAGCCGTCGGTTCTTTTTCTGGATGAACCGACAACCGGCGTTGATGCGGTTTCCCGGATGGAGTTCTGGGAAATGCTTAGGAGACTCAGGGAAAGCGGCATCACCATCGTTGTATCCACTCCATATATGGATGAAGCAGGTTTGTGTGACCGGATCGCGCTGATCCAGAACGGTCACATCATGAAGATTGACAAACCGGAAGGGATCATCAGCAATTATCCTCACCGGCTTTATTCAGTCAAAACCGATGACATCTACCGGCTGCTTACGGACCTGAAGGAATATCCGGGAGCAGGAAGTGTCCAGGCATTCGGACAATCTGCGCACCTGGCATTTACCGAAGATCTGCCTGACCGGTCACATCTGTCGGCATATCTTGAACAACGGGGACACCGGCATATCGGGATTGAAAAGACGGAACCGAACATTGAAGATTGTTTTATCGACTTAATGGTGACACCGGGCGTTGATGGCTGAGGAAAAGGAAAATATGATCGTGGTGAAGGAGCTTGTGAAGAAGTTCGGCAATTTTGTCGCCAACGATCACCTTACTTTTGAGGTCGGGAAAGGGGAGGTATTCGGGTTCCTAGGGGCGAACGGGGCGGGAAAAACCACTGCCATCCGTATTCTCTGCGGGTTATCGTACCCGACTTCAGGCCTGGTGAATGTTGCCGGGTTCGATATCTACACGGAGAGGGAAAATATCAAGAGGAACATCGGATATATGTCGCAACGGTTTTCATTATACGATGATCTTACTGTTTATGAGAATATCAGGTTCTATGCAGGTATTTACGGGCTTTCAAGAAATGAAATCCGGGAACGTGCAGATATCCTGATGCAAAAGCTTAACCTCGACGAAGCCCGGAACAAGCTCATCAGGGATATCCCGTTGGGCTGGAAACAGAAACTGGCATTTTCAGTAGCCATTATCCATGACCCCCGGATCGTTTTCCTGGATGAACCTACCGGAGGCGTTGATCCGATCACGCGGAGGAATTTCTGGAACCTAATTTTCGAGGCTTCCCGCAATGGAATCACTGTATTTGTAACCACACATTATATGGATGAAGCAGAATATTGCGACCGTGTTTCGATCATGGTGGATGGAAGGATCGTGGCCATGGATAAACCGGCTATGCTCAAAGAACAATATGGGGTTGTAAACATGAACGAAGTCTTTTTAAAACTGGCCAGGGTAAAATGAACTTCCGGGAAAAATATAAACCCTCAGTATCCCGCAGATCACTGCTGATGATCGCAGGTTGCGTATGGGCCATTGCAGGTGGCATCCTGATCACCCGCGCGCTTGTCCAACTGTTCATCATCCGCCATTACCTGCTATTAGAGCTTTTTCTCGGAGTGGTATTCGGGATTGCATTTTACCTGATCTTGTTTACAAGGATATCCAAAAAACATATTACACGGATCCAATTGATAAAAGTGGATAACCCCTGTTTTTTCTCGTTTTTCAATTTCCGGAGTTATATCCTGATGATGATCATGATCACCGGGGGTATTACCCTGCGCAAGCTGAATGTCATTAATCCGAATATTCTCTGGACATTTTACCTGACTATGGGAATTCCATTGGCCATCTCGGCATACAGGTTCTTCTATAGTTGGTTTAAAAACAAACAAACCAGATGAAAAGGTTCTGGGGATTTGTTGTCAAGGAATTTTACCACATTTTCAGGGATTATCGTACCCTGCTTATCCTGTTTGGAATGCCTGCAGTTCAACTCCTCCTGTTTGGGTATGTCATTACCAATGAAATAAAAAATGCCAGAATAGCGGTATTGGATCTCTCAAAAGATGAGGTTACCCGCAAAATTACGGAGAAAATTGTTTCGTCGGGGTATTTCCTGCTTGAGAAAAATCTCACCGGTTATCATGAAATAGAGGAAAGTTTTAAACAGGGGAATATTAAAATGGTGATCGTTTATGGAGCTGAATTTTCAGGGAATCTGCAAAAAAAAGGTGTTGCGGATATACAGATCCTGGGCGATGCTTCTGATCCGAATACAGCCAATATCCTGGTTAATTATGCAAGAGGAATTGTAAACAATTACCTCGTTTCGTTGAATGTGGGGGATATTCCGGCCATGGTTGTACCGGAGGTCCGGATGCAATATAACCCTGAGTTGAAAGGGGTTTATATGTTTGTTCCGGGTATCATGGCGATGTTGTTGATGTTGATCTCTGCATTGATGACCTCCATTTCGATCACACGGGAAAAAGAACTGGGAACAATGGAGTTGTTGCTGGTTTCCCCCCTTCGTCCGGTGCAGATCATCGTGGGGAAAGTAATTCCTTACGTGTTGCTGGCTTTTATCGATGCCTGCATCATTATTCTTATGGGAAAATATGTTTTTAATGTCCCGGTGGAAGGCAACATTCTTTTACTGCTTATGGAGGCCTTCCTGTATATTGTCATGGCGCTTTCGCTGGGAATCCTGATTTCCTGTATCACCAACAGCCAGCAAATTGCAATGACCATGTCACTTTTAGCGCTGATGTTACCTACCATCCTTCTGTCGGGGTTTATTTTCCCGGTCGAAAATATGCCGGTGATCCTTCAATGGCTTTGCAGGATCATGCCACCTAAATACTTCATCACGATAGTAAAAGCCATCATGCTGAAAGGCAATGGATTGTTGTATGTCTGGAAGGAAACCCTGATCCTGATCGGGTTTACGACAATCTTCATCCTGCTGAGCGTTAAAAAATTCAATGTACGGCTTGAACCATGAGAACGGTCCTGTATATCATCCAGAAAGAGTTTATCCAGGTTTTTCGTAACCGGATGATGGTTCCTATTATTTTCGTAGTACCATTGGTACAATTGATCATCCTGGTTCATGCAGCTACGTTTGAGATGAAGAATATCCGGATGGCGGTTATTGATCTCGACATGTCGGGATCTTCTCGTAAAATGATCAGCAAGTTCGAAGGTTCCCCCTTCTATGTCATCGCTCAATCGACATTCTCCTGTCAGGAAGCGGAAAAAGCAATGAAAAAAGGGGATGTGGATATTATATTGCAGATCCCGCGTGGTTTTGAAAAACAGCTCATCAGAAATGAAAAAAGTAAAGTACAACTGGTCATTGATGCGATCAATGGAGCAACTGCAGGGCTTATCAATGCCTATTCCATGATGATCATTCTGGATTTTAACAGGGAAACCCTGGTGGATCTGGTGCAACCGCAGATGATTGCAAATGTAAAATCGATCAATACAAACGTCAACTTCTGGTACAATCCCAAACTGAATTATAAAACCTATATGGTTCCGGGGATCCTGGTGCTGCTGGTGACCATCATCAGTTTGCTTCTCTCGGGAATGAACATTGTTCGTGAAAAAGAGATTGGCACGATCGAGCAGATCAACGTGACACCCATCCGGAAAATAGAGTTTGTTGCCGGAAAGCTGATCCCTTTCTGGATCCTTGCAATGCTCGAACTCGCTTTTGGTCTCATACTGGGTAAGATCCTCTTCAATATCCCGATTATCGGAAGTATATGGCTGATTTTTTTATCGGCATCCGTTTTTCTGATGGTAATTCTGGGATTTGGACTGTTGGTATCGACGGTGACCAATACACAACAACAAGCCATGCTTGTTTCGTTTTTCTTCATGGTAATTTTTATTCTGATGAGCGGATTGTTTACCTCCATTGAGAGTATGCCCGATTGGGCGCAGATGCTGGATAAACTGAATCCGCTGGCATATTTTATCCGCATCATGCGGATGGTCATGCTGAAAGGATCATCTTTTCATGATATCCGGTTGCCATTTTATTCCCTGCTCGTTTATGCCCTTATCAGCATAAGCCTGGCTGTAAGAAGATACCGTAAGATAAGTTGACAATTTATGCAAAGATGGAGAATCCTTTCCAGGAAAAAACGCTTCCGATGGATTGCCTTCACACTGGTGGTACTTGTTTTATTGGTAGCGCTTCTGCATCAATTGCTTTTTATCGGGCATACAAGGGAAAAGGATACGTTGACCAGGATCAGGGAAAGGGGGCAACTCATCGCCCTGACTGATGTCAACTCACTGAATTATTTTATTTATAAAGGTGTTTCTGCCGGTTACCAGCTTGATCTTTTAAACTCCTTTACCAAAGAGTTGGGGGTTTCATTAAAGATCCTTTGCAGCAATGACATCTCCAAACTTTATTTTTACCTCGATCTCCGTGTGGCAGATATCATAGCGCTGAATCTGCCAATATCAAATGAAGGGAAATACCTGGTAAATTATACCAAGCCTCTTGGCGAAACAAAGTTTGTACTTGTACAACGGAAACCCGGCCAGGGGAAACAACGAAAATACATCAGTTCCTATGCTGATTTTACACTGGACACGATCTATTATCAAAGCGATGCATTCTATTTGCCTTGGATTATCAAATTTCACGAACAGACCAAAGGCAGGGTCATCCTTAGAGACGATAAGTCCAGTAACCCCGAACAACTGGTAAGGATGGTTTCAGAAGGCAAGATCCGGTTTGCGATTTGCCCGGAGAACCTGGCTGTCCTGCTTACCAAATATTATAAGAATATTGATGCCGGCCTGGCTCTTTCGGGAACATACCAGTATGCCTGGGGTACAGGATATTCTTCCGATTCTCTGATCGGGAAGCTCAATGAATGGATTGATAAGAAAACAAAGGAGCAGGAATTGGAGAAAATCTTCACGGATTATTATGACGATTCAAAAGTGGTAAGTTATTTTCAGTCGGATTATTCCACATTGAATAAAGTCAGGATATGCCCGTTTGATGGGGAATTGAAGCAGCAAAGCAAGCTCATCCACTGGGATTGGCGGCTGCTTGCCTCACTCATTTACGAGGAATCGAATTTTCACCTTGGAAAGGTTTCAGGAAAAAATGCATCGGGTCTGATGCAACTGATGCCGGAAACTGCCGGCAAGTTCGGGATGGACAGCACAGCTTCCCCTGCAAAACAAATTGCCGCCGGTATAAAATACATAAAATGGCTCGATCATCAGTTACTGGATGTCATCCGCAATCCTCGTGAGCGTATCTATTTTATACTGGCAGCATACAATGTGGGACTTGGAAGGATCCTATCGGCCAGGGATAAAGCCGTCAGGTATGGCAAGGATCCCAATAAATGGAACAACAACGTGGATTACTACCTCACCCGGAAATCAAGGAAAGAACCAATCCAGAAAGCCGATACCAGCCAACTGTCAGGATTACCCGAACCGGCAGGATATGTGAATAACATACTGGAAAGATATTATCACTATAAGAATTTAGTTCCGCAATAATTTGCATCCATTGTTTTGATTTATGGATACCTTTACAAAACATTCGCTTTGTTACAGAGTTTGAAACCCCGTTACTTTAGACTTTGTCTCTCCCATATGTGAAACCTACCGACAGAACAGGGTAAATGCACAGCGCCGAAGAGGTTGAATAATTTGAAATACCATGAAAAAAGGTAATAACAAATCAGAATCCGAAATCCTTCGCCAAAAGGCAGAAGAGGCGCTGAACACTTCGGCTTTGCTCAGTGTCAGGAAAACCCATCAACCCGTCAACCCTTCTGAAACCGATACCCTGACACTCATCCACGAGCTTGAGGTGCACCAGATACAACTGGAAATGCAGAACGAAGAACTTATCCGGGCACGATCAATTGCACTGGAGGCTTCCGAAAAACTTAATGAACTGTACGATTTTTCCCCATCAGGTTATTTTTCAATATCCAAAGGAGGTAAAATTATTGAGCTAAACCTAAGCGGATCGCAAATGCTTGGCAAAGAACGCTCTCATTTAATAAACAGTTCGTTTGGATTATTTATTTCCAGTGATTCAAAACACATCTTCAACCGCTTTCTTGGCAAAGCATTTAACAGCAAAGCCAAAGAATCCTGCGAGTTAACCCTGTCAACGAATGACAACCGGTCAATGTACGTTTACATTACGGGCATCGTTACCGGAAATTCCGAACAATGTCTTTTATCCGTGGTCGACATCACCGAACGCAAACTGGCGGAGGAGAATCTTCTCAATTCTGAAAAGAAGTACAGAAACCTTGTCGAAAATGCAATTATAGGAATTTATACAACAAATTTACAAGGTAAGTTCTTATTCGCTAATTATGCAATATGTAAAATGCTGGAGTATAACTCCATTGATGAACTTTTAAATGCAAACGTAATATCCGTTTATAAGAATAAAGAGGAAAGAGAGAAATTTATTGAAATACTCAAAAAGGAGAAACAAATATTCAATCATGAACTTGAATTAATAACAACAACAGGTAAAACAATAGATGTACTTATCAACTCTTTTATTTCCGGGGAAGTAATAACGGGAATGATAATGGATATTTCCGGCCGCAAGCTGGCAGAAAAAGAGATCCTGAAATTAAGTGAAGAATTGGATCAACGTGTCAAACAACGAACTGCAGAACTTGAAGAAGCCAACAAAGAACTTGAAACATTTTCATATTCCATTTCGCATGACCTGAAAGCGCCATTAAGACATATTGGCGGGTTTATCGGTCTTTTCCTCGATCATAAATCGACGCAACTCACGCGCGAAGAGCTTGGATACCTTGAAGTTATTTCCTCTTCAGCATCCGAAATGGGGCGACTGATTGATGCAATTCTATCTTTCTCCAGGTTGAATCGTTCCGAATTACGAACAACCACGATCCATTCATCAGGCCTGATTCGACAGGTCATAAAATTTTTTGAACCGGAGATACAAAACAGGAAAATCACATTCAATGTAGAATCCATGCCGGATGTTAAAGGCGATGAAGAGCTTATACGGCAGGTATGGACCAACCTGATATCGAATGCCATTAAATATACCGGTAAGAAGCCAGAAGCTATAATTGATATTGGAAGTATTTCAACGGATAACGAAACGACATTTTTTATAAAAGATAACGGAGCAGGCTTTAATATGAAGTATGCTGATAAATTATTCAGAGTATTCCAACGACTGCACAAAACCAGGGATTTCGAAGGAGTTGGTATCGGATTAGCCAATGTCAACCGGATTGTCAGGCGCCACGGAGGCCAATGCCGTGCTGAAGGCGAACCGGACAAAGGAGCGACGTTTTATTTTACGCTGCCGAAATGATTTGAAAATTCCTTACGACTTACGACTTACGACTTACGACTTATGCCTAACGAAATGGAAAAAAAAATAAGCATCCTTCACCTTGAAGATCAGGAAGAGGACTCTGTCCTTGTTAAAGCCTTAATCAGCAAAGGATTCAGCTCGTTTGATTATTATTTTGCCGAGGACGAAAAGGATTTCATCGAAGCGCTGCAGGAAAAGAAGATTGACGTCATCTTGTCCGATTATCAGCTTCCTGATTATTCGGGAGAGGAGGCATTGGTTTTTGCAAAAAACTACTGCCCGCATATTCCGTTTATATTCGTTACCGGTAAAATGGGAGAAGACACCGCAATTGAATCGCTTCTGAACGGCGCTACCGATTATGTGCTTAAATCAAAAATGGGTCGACTGGTTCCTGCCATAAAAAGAGCCCTTCACGAAACCGGATTGTTGCAGGAACGAATTGATTCTGACAAGGCGCTGTATGAAAGCGAGAAAAAATTTCGCGCTATATTTGAAAAAAACTCATCAGCGCTCGCTATAATAGAACCTGATACAACGGTGTCGATGGTAAATGAAGCATTTTGCCAAATGAGTGGTTACTCAGAGCAGCAAGCTGTCGGAAAGAGTTGGACTCTGCTGATAGTACCCGAAGACCTTGAACGATTAAAAGAATATAATCGCCGGAGGCTGATAAACCCCAATGATGCCCCTGGCAAATATGAATTTTCATTCTTTCATAAAAATGGTGAAAAAAAGCAAGCACTAATGTCTCTTGTAATGATTCAAGACAACAGAAAAATTTTAACTTCATTTACTGATATTACCGAGCGCAAGCAGGCTGAAGATAAATTACGGGAAACCGATTGTCGTTTGCGGGAGGTGCTGGAGAACTCGCAGTCTGTATCTTACAAACGCAATTTGCAAACCAATGACTATGATTATTTGAGCCCCGTTTTCGTCAAAATTTCCGGCTATACCATGGAGGAGATTCAGCCCTTACCCATGGAAGGTTTTATAAATTTTATCCATCCCGACGATGTGGCTGAAATGAAACGTATGATGGCCTTGTCTATTTCCAGCTCTGCCGGTGATGCATATCAAATGGAATATCGTTTCAAACACAAAAATGGTCAGTATCGTTGGTGTCAGGATCAATTTACCGTGATGCGAAATGAGGGTGGACAACCCACTGCGATTATTGGCAGCGTGAGCGAAATCAACGAACGCAAGCAGGCTGAAATAATGTTACAGGACATCATTGACAAAAATCCAATGTCAATTCAAATTGTAGATAAGGACGGTTTCACTCTTAATGTAAACCCTGCACATACCTTGCTTTTTGGCTCTGTTCCCCCTTCTGACTTTTCTATTTTTACTGATCTTCAGAATAAACAACCGGCGTTGGAGAAATTATTTTTACTTGCTAAAAGCGGTCAAGTTGTGCATCTTCCTGATATATATTACAATGTGCATGATTCTTTACCTGAGTCTCCTGATGTTCCGCTTTGGATACGTGCGGTTATTTTTCCTTTAAAAGATAAGGATGGCAAACCGGAAAGATTTGTTCTGATGCATGAAAATATCACCGAACGCAAGCTGGCAGAAGAAAAACTGAAGGAGAGCGAAGAGCGGTATCGTATTCTTTCCGAACAATCGCCAATCGCCATTGAACTCTACAATGCTGAAGGCTTACTTGTGAGTGTTAACCCGGCTTGCCTGGAATTGTTCGGGATAACAGATACGAACGAAATCAGTCGATTTTCTCTCTTTGATGATCCAAACATATCCGATGAGTACAAAAATGATTTAATGCACGGTAAAAATGTCCATTATCAAGTGGCTTTTGATTTTGAAAAGGTCAGGGAATTGAATCTTTATCACACTACAAAATCCGGCCATATCTGGCTCGATGTTTTAATTACACTGATAAAAGACGACGGGAAAGCGCCAAATGGTTATTTGCTCCATATCCAGGATATCACCGAGCGTATCCGGAATCAGGAAGATATATACCGGACTAACAAATTGTTGGACTCGATAGTGGAGAATATTCCGAATATAATATTTTTGAAGGAAGCAAATGCCTTGCGTTTTGTTCGGGTCAACAAGGCCGGAGAGGAATTGCTGGGCATTCCTAAAGAAGAGATGCTGGGTAAGAATGATTATGATTTTTTCTCAAAAGGACAGGGCGACTACTTTATTGAAAAGGACAAAGAGGTTTTGCTTAGGAAGGTGATGGTAGATATACCTGAAGAACCAATTCAAACCAGACACCAGGGGATACGAATTCTGCACACCAGGAAAGTTCCGATACTGAATACCCTGGGAGAACCCGAATATCTGCTGGGAATTTCCGAGGACATAACCCGGAAAAGGCAGACCGAAATAGAGCTCCTCAAATTAAATGAAGAATTGGAACAACGCGTCAAACTGCTCACAGCAGAACTTGAAGAAGCCAGAAGCGGTAATTGATATTGGAAGTATTTCAACAGATAATGAAACGACATTTGAAGATTTGAAAATCTGCTGATGCCTTACAACTTACGACTTACGACTTACGACTTACGACTAACAGCTTGTGCCTAATGAAATGGGAAAAAAAATAAACATTCTTCACCTTGAGAACCAGTTAGCGGACGCTTTTATGATAAAATCTTTAATCAGCAAAGGGTTTGGCTCTTTTGATTATTATTTTATTGATAACGAAACAGATTTCATTAAGACGCTGGAAGAAAAGAAGATAGATATCATATTATCCGATTATGAACTTCCGGATTTTTCGGGATCGGATGCATTACTTGTTGCAAAAAGCCACTCTTGATCCATTTTGTTGATACCTATGCAACGAAATTTAATAAACCGAACATCCAGGTCTCCAGGGAGGTTTTTGATGCGCTTCTGAAATATGATTTCCCGGGAAATGTCAGGGAATTGAAAAATATGACCGAACGGGCCATCATCCTTTGCAAAGGCAACCTGCTCGGGATAAATGACTTCCCGGTAAAACCGCAAAAAACCCCCTCATCCGACGAGCATCCTGCTTCAGTCAATCTGAAAATGAATGAACTTAATCTGATACAAAATGCGCTCAAAAGATCTAATTACAATCAGCAGGCAGCCGCTGATGCTCTTGGAATTCACCGCGATGCCCTCAGCCGGAAAATGAAAAAGTACAATATTGCTTTTGGGAAAAGTGAGGAGTCACAAAGTCACAGAGTCACAGATTAATCTCAATAGATTTGCCTTGATTAAATTAATTTTTGAGTTACTTTTTGCCTTGAATAAATTAAATATCTTTATTATCTTTGCCTTGATAAAATTCAATATCAATTAAAAGAACGTTTAATCACAATGGAGAGGCAAATTGACAATGCACTGAGTGAATGGAAATTGAACCTATCAAGAAAGGTACTGTTGCTCAGGGGCGCAAGGCAGGTGGGCAAGACTTGGTCTGTTCGGAATCTTGGAAAAAGGTTCAGGTATTTTCTTGAGATTAACTTTGAGTCAGCCAGGGAGATTCATCGGTTTTTTACGGGGAATCTATATCCTGAAGAAATCTGCCGGAATCTTTCAGCATATTATAATGTACCTTTAACCGATGGGGAGACACTTCTTTTTTTTGATGAGATACAGGCATGTACTCCGGCAATTTCGTCCCTTCGGTTTTTTTATGAAAAAAGGCCTGGCTTACATCTCATCGCAGCAGGCTCACTTCTTGAATTCGCATTGGAACAACTGCCTTCATATGGTTTGGGCAGAATTGAACATCTTTTTATGTATCCCATGTCGTTTGATGAATATTTGCTGGCCGGTGGACAGAAAACCCTCTTGGATATGAAGGCCGAAAGCAGTCCGGAAAAACCTTTGAACCCGGCTATTCACACCCGTTTGATTACACTGCTGAAAGAATTTCTATTTATTGGAGGAATGCCGGAAGCTGTAAAAACATATATTCAATCAACAGATTTACGAAAAACAAGCCATGTTTTAGATCAGTTTCTAAACGGGCTGATTGGAGATTTTGCCAAGTACAAGTCAAGGGTTCCGCTTCCCAGGCTCAGGGAGGTCTTTGATGCGGTGGTTTTTCAATCAGGCTGCAAATTCAATTTATCCAAAGCGTCTCCTTCGTCAAACTATTTTCAGATTAAAGAGGCGATTAATTTACTGGAAATGGCCGGATTGATTTACAAAGTCCATCATACATCTGCAGATGGAATTCCTCTTGGTGCTCAAGTAAATTTATCGAAATTTAAAATCGTCATGTTTGATCATGGAATTTACCAGCGAATTATGGGTCTTGATTTGTCGGAATATTTATTGGCAGATAGTTTCTCTGCTATCAATAAAGGAAATATTGCTGAGCAGTTTGTTGGAACTGAAATGATCAAATATCAGAATCCCGAATCACGGCATAACCTCCTTTACTGGCATCGCGAAACCAGGGGGAGCAATGCCGAAGTAGATTACCTGTTTCAGAAAGGATTATCGATCGTACCTGTAGAGGTCAAATCAGGAATGCAGGGGAAAATGCAAAGCCTTCAGGTTTTTCTAAAAGAGAAAGGAATCTCATCTGGCATAAGGGTGTCAATGGAGAATTTTGGGAAATATGGTAATTTTCAGATCTATCCATTATACGCAATCCATGAACTTATAAATCTCAATAATTTTCATTAAGATCAATAAAGTCTCCGATACGCATTTCTGCGTATTTACGTGATAATATTGCTGAATTTATCAAAACCTGACCGTAGTCTTTCCTGAAAAAGTTCTTCTTCCAAAGAAAATCAATTTTTTTTACGCATCATATTCAAATAATTAGCTGATCGAAATCACTCGTTTTTGATTTATTAGATATTTCCGGCCTACCCTTTGATTAGCCTTTTGGCACAAGAGGTAAACCGTCCCTCATGTAAAGTTTCCGTCCCGAACCAAACCGATACCACTTCCTGAGATAAATTGATACCACCAAAATATGGGAATTTCGCGGACGTAAAAAAGGACGTCTATGCGAACCCTGATATGCCGGCATTGCGGCAAAGAAGTTCGATCGAAC
>JAPLDH010000053.1 GCA_026391355.1 Bacteroidota bacterium
TGAATATGGTCCATTTGTCGCAGTTATGCTTACAGTATATGTGGTGGTAACAGTCGGGCTGGCTACCGGGTTCTGAATTGCAGGATTTGAAAGTCCAGTAACAGGAGTCCATGCATATGCGGTTGCAGTTGCGCCGGTCAAAGTAGCATTAAGATTGGCAGAGCTGCCGTTACAGATATACTGGTTGCTTCCGGCATTGGCAACGGCTACGGTATAAGAGGTCGTACCTGTGCAGGTACCGGTGGTTCCGGTTACGGTATAGGTAGCAAAAACCGATGGGCTGACAGTTATTGCAGCCGTTGTGGCGCCTGTACTCCATAAATAAGTAGTGGCTCCACTTGCTGTAAGCGTAGTATGATCTAATGATGGAGTAATGATTACTGTAGGGGCTGGAGTAATCGCTATACTTACCGAGGCAAAAGCGCCGGTACATCCGTAGGCATCCGTGGCTGTCACACTATAGGTGGTGGGATTTACAGTAGGGGTTACCACTTTGGTTGCACCAGAGCCTAAGCCATTGTCCCAAACATAATCAGAACCGCCGGTGGCATAAATGGTGGTGGATGAACCAGCACAAACCGGGCTTGCTGAAGCGCTGGCAACAATATTGTTTATTAAACCGCCTAAAACCAGGCTGCCGGCAGTGCCGGTACATGTGGTGTAGTAGGGGTAGTAGGTAGCAGCGCCCGATATTTTAGGTTTTGGACATCCGCCCCAGTAGTTGCTGGTGGCTGCAAATGTACCTGAACCTTCATTTTTAATTCCAAATAAAGCATTTGAAACAATTTTATTATTCGTAGCTGAAATTCCTGTTGCTGTTGTAGAAACCATAACATGTAATCCAACTCCGGTGCTGTTTTTAATATCGTTCCCAGTAATTGTAATTCCACTATGGGTGGCTGGTCCGGTACCACCGTTAATATAATCCTGGATTTCTAATTCATCCAGGTTGCCATCAAGGGTATTATCGGTGATTGACAGCGTGCTTATGGTCGATGGATGACTTGATCTGCTTTCAGCAACAGCTAATACTGCTGCGCGCACATTGGTAGCGCCGGAGATACTGTTTCCACTAACCGTGATATTTGAAAGAGTAGCATTGGCGCTTGCGTCGTCATATGCACGAGACAATAAGTTAATAGCAGCTCTTGAACCAACAGGGAAAGTACCCGTGATTGTATTTCGGCTAACTTCATTAGTGCCTGCTGTGACTGCTTTTAAACGTGAGCGGGCAGCAATTTCAATACCTACTCCGGCATCACCGGGGTCGGAAAAAAGACTGGTTGGGGCAGCAATGGTATTGTCATAAACCTGCGAGTTGATCACATTGGTCAATTCAATGCCAGCATATGTGAAATTTGCAAGCTTGTTGTACTGAATCAGCCAACCTGATTGCACTACCATGGTAGAACCATTATCATTCTCACTTCCAGCAAGGATTCCATTATAAGCCAGGTTGTGAATGTAATTATTCTTAATGGTAACGTTGGAAGCACCGGTTGTATTAGAACTCATACAATAGGAAGAGATTGCGTTGCCGTCCCCATTTGATCCTGATCCGGCATAATTCCTGATCTCAAATCCATCAATGGTGACATTTGATACTCCATTTGCTATTTTAATAGCATCATAGGGTGAACCGGTTAAACCGGTGCCATAGAAGGGATTGTTGGCGCTTGCGGTTTTTGTCCAGGTGCCGCTACAAAGGGGTGAACTGCCACCGATGCTGTTCGACGAGATGGTGTGATTGGCCCCTGAGTTTACATAGATAATGTAGTTTGGATTATTTTGTGTCGGCGAATATGAAGTGGTCTCGTAAAAGCTGTTGCCCGTGATGGTCCAGTCGCTGGCTCCCTGGGAAATATTAAGTCCTCTGGAAAAGTTGCTCTCGGGTTGCAGAAAATCATAGATCATGTTGTTGCTGATGGTGTTGTTGTCGCTGATAGCGGTGGAGCCGGTAAGCAATACGGAAGCAATGGCAGCGGTCGGCCGGGCTCCGTCTGATGAGCTTGTGATGTTATTATATTCGATGGTATTGAGGTCATTCCCGTTTGTTCCCACGTTGTTCTGAAAGCAGACTACCCCGCTGTTGCCCTGCAGGGTAGAACCTTTAAGCGTGCAGTACCGGACGATATTGTTCGAGGCATCACTGATAAACCGGATTGTGGAGTTTCCCGTGGCGCTTGATGTACTGGTGTTCATGATGACCAGGTCTTTGGCGGAACCCGTTCCACCGACCCTGCCGTCAATGGTCACGTAGTCGGCGCCGTTCAAATCAACAAGCGGACCATCAATGGCCCCGCTGATAGAAAGGCCTGTAACAGTAGGGTAAATGATTACGGCCGAATAGACCGCACTTCCGCTTCCGCTGGCATTCAAGGCCGCGCTGGCTGTTTCAGTGGTGCTGCTGTTGATCTTAATGGTTATTATGTCCTGGTGCGTACCCAGATTGACAGCATCGAAAGCTGCTTTCAGCGTGGCATATCCGGTTGGGCCGAAGGTTCCTGCTGTGGCGGTAACTTCGATGGCAGCCGTTGTCTGGCTCTTCGGATTATCCGTTGCGGTTGATGTATTGTATTTGGCTCCGCAGGGGTCAATATACTCAAACACCTCGACAATGTAATCCGTTTTGGCAGTCAACCCGGTAACCGCAACACTTGTGCCGGTGCTGTTATAAACGCAATACCAACCGGTAGAACCAATCTGAGTGCCGCTGCCAAAATTTGGATCTGCTGTATAGTTTGTATTGTTGGCAGGTATTGCTGTTCCTGTATTGGCATGTTTTATAAAAACTACTCTTTTTGTTTCATTGCCATTCGTCCAGCCAATGGTCATGCCGGCACTTAGTACCGCTGAAAAAACAATAGCAGATGCCTGAACAGGTGGTGAGAGATACGGATAACCATTATTAATGCCGCTGTTCATGATCCAAACCGGAGCGGTAAAGTCCCAACCGGTAAAAGTCAACTGCAATTTCATGCCGGCAGTTGATTCGCCTGTTCCACCGGCGCTTGTTGGCTGCCCTGTGGTTTCTGTATCCCAATAGCTGTTGGTTACGGTACCATTGCTTTCATATTGTCCGGCAAGTCCTCCTGAGTAAGCTCCGCTGACCAAACCGGTGGCATAGCTGTTGATAATTGTACCGCCAATGATGGGACTACCATTTTGTCCAACGAGTCCGCCGGGTTGATCACCACTAACTGCCCCACGGGCATAGCTGTTGCTGATTGTTCCACCATGGTTGAATCCTACCAGGCCGCCTACCGACCAACTTCCGGTCACTGCCCCTGTTGCATAGCAGTTAGTTATGCAACCATCGTTTTGGCCCACAAGTCCGCCGTCTAACATAGATGTTCCGGTTACTGCCCCTGTTGTATGGCAGTAACTTATGGATCCATAATTCAGCCCGGCGAGCCCACCAACATATTGATATCCGGTGACTGCCCCGGCCGGATCAATTTCCACCCCGATATTGTGGATTGACCCGCCATTCCCAACACAACCAAAAAGGCCAATATAGGAATCACCCCTGTTTATTTTTAATCCACCGATATTGTGGTTATTGCCATCAAATTGACCAAAAAATTTATCTGTAAAAGTGCCGATCGGCTCCCAACCCGCCCCTCCCCACAGGGTATAACCATCGCCGCCACTTGCAAGATAGGAGGTTAAATCAATGTCGTTCATCAATTTGAAATAAGTTCCTGAGTAGGAATTTCCTGAAAAGTTGCGTACATAGTTTAAATCGGCTGGCGTAATTACCTGATAAGGGTCGCTTGGTGTTCCTGTCCCACCGGGAAATTGAGATCTTGCCCATCCACAGAGAAGCGAAAGCACTAAAATGGTAATCGATTTTTTCATAAGGTTATGGTTTTTGAATGTAAATTTTATGGAACAGGTATTGGAAAATGGCAGAAATGATCTGGCTCATGGGAGTGTTGTTAGTAATTTCAGCAAATCATCTTTCGGCAGCGCTGGAAGTTCAAAATCCCAGTCGCCTTTTTAGGCTTGCTCTCCAGTCGGGAAAGAGATGTAAAACAATGTCCTGTCTTTGAAATACTTGCTTTTTGCTTTTTGCATTTCTACAATAAACAAATCACCATTAGCCCCATGACAATGAATATCGTAAATTGCTTTCCGGTAGCCTGATAACTCGCCTTGTTGTTCAACATTACGAAATATCAAGTCAACAATTTGATGACGCGCAGGTATTAAACAATTCAAAAAATCTAAAAGTAATTCCTTGTTGCCTTCTGTTCCAAAAAATCGTTTGAAACTAAAATCAGTATATGGGTTGATATATTTACTCACAATTTCTCGTTTTAAGTACGAAGTTATGAAGATTAGTAGAAATAATTGGAAAAATGTAAATAATAATTCAGGTTAAATCTTCATAGTGCCCGACGATAGCAAAAATGTGGATCGAACTTTCGTCGAAGTTAAAAATCAATCTATCATATTGAGACAGTTTTCTTGATCAATTTTACGGTTATCGACCATTCCAAACCAATAAAATATCTTATCCCTTCCGTCTCCGAGGATGAAATAAAAAAACTCCTCATTGATAACGCGACCGATATTGATCTTTTTTAAGATCTTAACAACCTGGGGATTTTTTATAGCAAATGCAGATGAATTACGCGAATAAGCGAATTGGTTTTTGGTTATTTCACCCGTTCAAGAATATCATACATTGCCTGGTGAATACGGGTCCTGATATTCATCTCTAAGAGCTTCTGATTTGAAGCATCAGGATAAACCCGGTTGGAAAGAAAAATATAAATGAAGTTGTTTACAGGGTCGGCCCAGATATAGGTCCCTGTAAAACCCGAATGACCAAAGCTCTGAAGGGAAGCGCTTTTGCATGTTGGTCCATCGGAACTATAAGTGTTCTGAGGTTTGTCAAATCCCATTCCGCGACGGTTTCCGTTGGCAGGAAACTGAACACGTGTAAATTCATCAATTGTTTCTGAATTGAGGTATTGCCTGCCACCGTAGTTTCCTCTGTTTAGCAACATCTGAAGGATGATTGCAAGGTCATTTGCATTCGAGAACAATCCTGCATGACCCGATACACCTCCCAGCATTGCGGCTCCGGGATCATGCACGTCACCCTGCAATATCTGTCCCCTGAAAACCTGGTCGTTTTCAGTTGGTATTATCCTCGACAATGGAAAATGATTCCGTGGTGAAAAACACAGGGTTGTTAATCCCAGTGGTTCGTAAAAGTTGATCTCAAGAAAGGTTTCAAAGGGTTCACCTGACAACTTCTCCACCACCCTTTTCAATAAATAAAATCCCAGGTCGCTGTACAGATAATCTTTCGTACTTCTTAATGGTGACCTGATAATGACCTGGTACAAGGAATCCGGATAATTCCGGTTAATAAACATCTTTTCCGCAACCCTGTAAGGGAAATCCTCCGAAGGTACAGTTCGGTAAACAGTAGTATCCTGGCAACGGTCCATCAATGTTTTTTTGTAAAACGGGATCCATGCCTGCAAACCTGCCTGGTGAGCCATTACCTCCCGAATGGTCATTTTTTCCTTATTTGAACCCTTAAGTTCCGGAAGATAGACTGAGAGTTTTTCATCAGGGTTTATTTTCTCCAGTTCATATAATTTCATAATTGCAAGGGTGGTACCGGCTACCTTGGTAAGGGAAGCCAGGTCGTACAGATCATCGTTGTTCACTTTGACAGTGTCTTCGTAACGGGGAGTTCCGAATGATCGCTGATAGAATACTTTTCCGTTTCTTGCAAAAAGGATCTGGCATCCGGGATATGCCTTTGCTTTTATGCCTTCCATGGCAATGCTGTCAATTTCAGCGAGAGATGCTGAGGAGATACCCATCTCTTCCGGAATCACATAGGCAAACCTGCTTTTTATAATGGCAATACCGGTTCCGGAGGAAAAACCTGCAACAGAAACGGGCAATTTCCCGCTAATATTTATTCCACCGAATATTGCCTGGGCTGAGATCTCCTCCAACTCCCTGGTATCCTGGTAGGAGATCATGAGTGCCGCTGCCCTGTTCGCATTTGTAAATAAATTCAAGGAATATGGATTTCCAAAAAGATCAAGGATCACCGTTTTTGTTTTGACGACAGAATCCACGAATTCAATGCAACTGTTACTGATACCGAATCTTTTCTCAGGATAGGAACTTGTACGTTCTATTCCAAGGATAATAAGGTCGTATGAATCCAGTTTGCAGATAAGGGAGTCCATTATTTTTTTTGAGAAGGATTGTGGCAGATTGAAAAACCGCATGGGGGCATATGTTTCAAGCCTTTTTTCAAAACTTGTCAGATTAGTATCGCCAACCACAACACAGGCAATTTTTTTTCTTTCACAAGTATTTACCGGGAGAAGGCCATTCTCATCTTTAACCAGTGTTATCGCTTTTTCAGCGATTTCACGATTCAGTATCGTCGAAGAAAGGCGGTTCAGTTCCTTATACAAATTTTTTGTGTCAACAGGAGATGACCTGGCAAGTCCTGCATGATATTTTAAAAAGAGAATTTTTTTACATTTCTCATCGATCAGTTCAGGAGGGATCAGGCAACTATCCACAGCCTTGCGAATGGCTGCAATAGCGATAGACAGGTTTTGCGGTAATAGCAGGATATCGTTGCCTGCAAGCAATGCTTTCACCTCTATATCACCGGGTTTATAATATTTTGAAACGCCTTGCATATCGAGAGCGTCGGTAATGACATATCCATGGAATCCAAGTTTTTCTTTGAGCAGGCTGGTAATGATATTCCGGGAAAGTGTAGCAGGCTGGTTTGGTGTGGAGTCGATGGCCGGTATACAAAGATGGCCAACCATAATCCCATCCACTCCCTGGCTGATCAGTTGCCGGAAAGGAAAAAGTTCAATGCTGTCGATCCTTTTCTGAGGATACCGGATAACCGGCAAGGTCAGGTGGGAATCGGCGTCAGTATCCCCATGTCCCGGGAAATGCTTTGCAGTTGCCATGACCCCGTTATCCTGCATCCCGTTCATATACATCAGCGCTTTAATTGCAACCCTGTTTTTGTTTTCACCGAAGGAACGCACATTTATCACCGGGTTCAGCGGGTTATTGTTGATGTCAACAACCGGTGCAAAATTCAGGTTGACGCCCATCCTTTTACAATCCAGGGCAATGCATGATGCCATTCGATAGATCAGCGAGTCATCATCAATTGCTCCCAGTTCCATCTGTTTTGGAAAAGAGAAAGCGCTGTCCAGCCTCATGCCAAGGCCCCATTCAGCATCCGTTGCAATAAGGAGCGGAGGTGTTACGTTTTCATTCCAGATGTTGGTTAAGTTGGCTTGTCTGTATGGTGTTCCCCTGAAAAAGCAGATCCCGCCAACCTTCTGGTTCTTAACCAACCAACAAATGCTGTCGTTATAACTGGAATCTTTATCAGAGTATGCACGCATGATCATCAACTGGGCAATTTTATCATCCAAAGAAAGCGTTTTGAAAACGGAATCAACCCATGCTGAATCGCGTGAAGTAACGGCGTTTGAATGACCGGCTGAATAAACTTTCAGGGAAAGAAAATAAACAGAAAATAAAAGAATACAGAAAAAGGACCTCTTCATTTTTTACGACCGGTCATATAATGCAAAAGAAATCAAAAACAGGCCACAAAGATAAATCTTATCCATTTTTATCAACATCTTATAAAACCCATACCCATTATTAATATTTTTGACCAATGATATTTATTTTTCCATACGCTCTTCATTCGCGAAAACAATTTCATTTTCAGATCCTTAATAGAAATCGGTAGGTTGTACTTCCTAATTTGTAAACAATAAGATGTTGTCTGTCAAAAAGTTGCAAGACATTTCAAACCAGGTTCGCAGGGATATAATCCGGATGACGCACATGGCCGGGTCCGGGCATCCGGGAGGAGCGCTGGGCGCTGCCGACTTTCTTGTTACACTCTATTATGAATTCATGAAACCTGACCCGAATGGTTTTACCATGGATGGCACAGAGGAGGATATTTTCTTCCTTTCGAATGGACATGTTTCTGCCCTCTGGTATAGTGTACTTGCACGTTATGGTTATTTTGGAATTAAAGAGTTGGGGACATTCCGGAGGATGGGGTCAAGATTACAGGGACATCCATCCATCATTGACGGGTTACCGGGGATAAGGGTAGCTTCCGGGTCGCTTGGCATGGGTCTTTCCGTTGCAACCGGAGCAGCGCTTGCTAAAAAACTGAACAATGATAACCATTTGGTTTATCTGATGTTGGGAGATGGTGAACTGGAAGAAGGACAGAATTGGGAAGCCCTGATGTTTGCTTCAGCGTGGAAGGTAGATAACCTGATCGCAGTGATTGATTATAACGGACAGCAGATCGATGGACCGGTGGAAAAGGTGATGGACCTGGGAAATCTCAGGGCAAAACTTGAGGCCTTTGGCTGGCACGTCATTGAGATGTACGGCAATGATATCCCCGACATCCTTGAAAAAATGAAAGAATCAATAGCAAACCTGCACAAGGGAAAACCGGTTATTGTGATCATGACAACACACATGGGCTTTGGTGTTAAATTTATGCTCGACAACCATAAATGGCATGGAGTTCCTCCCAATGATGACGAGGCAAAACAAGCGCTGGCACAACTTGATGAGACGTTGGGGGACTTTTAACTGGTGAATTGGTGAATTGGTGAACTGGTGAGTTTTGAAATTATTGAATTATTGATTTGTTGATTTGAAGATTTTGTGCCTCTGTGCCTTAATAAATTAGTAATCATGAAAAGTGGTCGGTCAATATTGCTGTTTTTTCCCTTTATTCTGGCATTTTCGTTTTCCGGTTTCGGGCAGGGTCCAAGGGTGCAGGAGAAGCCCAAGCCAACATCGAGGATACTATTTGTATTCGATGCTTCACAGAGCATGATTGGTAAATGGCAGAGCGATACTAAATTCAACATTGCAACCCGGCTTTTCTCATCCATCCTCGACAGCCTCAAAAACATGGAAAACCTTGAGATAGGTTTACGTTTATACGGACATCAGCGGCTATACCCGCCGGGTGATTGTAAAGACACCAAACTGGAAGTCCCATTGGGGAAAAACAACATTGAACGGATCAAAAAAGTACTGAAATTCTTTGGTCCCAAAGGTATCACACCCATCGCCTATTCCTTGCTACAGGCAGGTAATGATTTCCCCCCATGTGATAATTGCAGAAATATTATCATTTTGATCACCGATGGGCTGGAAGAATGTGATGGCGATCCATGCCTGGTTTCCCATGAACTACAGAAAAAGGGAATATTCCTGAAACCTTTTATCATTGGTATCGGTAAAAATTTTAAAGAATCATTTGATTGTGTGGGAACCTATTTTGATGCAACGAATGAGAAGGAATTCCGCTCAGCATTGAATGTGGTCATTTCACAGGCGTTGAACCCGACATCCGTACAGGTTAATTTGTTGGACCAATATGGAAAACCTACGGAAACAAATGTTAACATGACTTTTTTTGATAATGTTTCGGGACATATGAAGTATAATTTTATTCATTCCATGAACAACAAGGGATTGCCGGATACACTCGAAATAGATCCATTACTTACCTATGATATTGTTGTTTATACGATTCCGCCCGTAAGAAAAGATAGTATCACGATAACCCCGGGGAAGCACAATACCATTGGAATTGATGCTCCGCAAGGATACCTGGCATTTAAGTGTTCAGGAAACAGTACAATAAAATACCTTCCCTGCCTGATCCGGCGAAATGGAATGGGTGAAACCCTGAATGTTCAGCAATTCGACCTGGTAGAAAAGTACCTGGTAGGAAACTATTCGGTGGAGGTTCTCTGCCTGCCCCGCTTGGTTGTCAATGATGTGGAAATTGCACAAAGCCATACTACAACAGTGGAAATTCCCTTACCCGGCATAGCGGTTATCCAGAAATCGACCAATGGGTACGGGAGTCTCTACCTTGAGGAAAGGGGTAAACTGACCTGGTTGTATAACTTGCGTGATACACCACAGCAACAGGAGACCATTTATTTGCAACCCGGCAAATACAAGGTGGTATTCAGATCAAAATATTCGAATAAGACATCATATACAGTTGATAGATCATTTTCCGTCGAGTCTGGGCAGACAGTAAATGTAAAATTGTACAATAATTAAGAAACTCAGCCCCCACCCCAGCCCTCCCCCATTTGGGGGAGGGGTTTAATCCAAGGTTAATAGCGGGGATAATTGCAATTTATGAATATGAAAGAATATATCAATACCGGTTCAAAGGATACGCGTTCAGGATTTGGCGAGGCTTTGCTTGAACTTGGCAAACAAGATGACAGGGTAGTTGCCCTTTGCGCAGATCTGACCGGTTCATTGAAAATGGATGACTTTGCAAATGCCTTCCCGGAGCGGTTCTTTGAAGTCGGAATTGCCGAGGCCAACATGATATGCATTGCAGCAGGATTGACCATTGGCGGTAAAATACCCTTTGCAGGGTCGTTCGCAAATTTTGTCACCGGGCGGGTGTATGATCAGATCCGTCAATGCATCGCTTATAGTGATAAAAATGTAAAAATCTGTGCATCCCATGCCGGGATTACCCTCGGGGAGGACGGGGCAACTCACCAGATCATGGAGGATATCGGGTTGATGAAGATGTTGCCCAACATGATCGTTGTCAATCCCTGTGATTTTAACCAGACAAAGGCTGCTACTTTTGCCGTTGCCAAACACCGGGGACCCGTATATCTTCGTTTTGGCCGGCCGAAAGTTCCGAATTTTACGCAACCCGACATGCCCTTTGAGATCGGGAAAGCAATCCTGATGAACGAAGGCGCCGATGTTACCATTGCAGCAACCGGCCACATGGTGTGGCATGCCCTTGAAGCAACCCGGATGCTTGAAGCGAAAGGGATCAGTGCAGAAGTACTGGATATCCATACCATCAAACCCCTTGACAAAGAAGCCATTCTGAATTCCATAAAAAAAACCGGTTGCATTGTCACTGCAGAAGAGCACATGATGAATGGCGGATTGGGCGACAGCATAGCCCAGTTGCTTTGCCGTGAATTCCCTGCTCCGCTGGAAATGGTAGCAGTAGATGACAGGTTCGGGGAAAGCGGCCAACCGGATGAACTCTTAAAGAAATTCGGCCTTGATGCCGGCCATATCCTTGCTATGGCGGTGAAGGTTGTTGCAAGGAAATAGAGATGAAACTAACCTTTGTGAAATGTTTATTAGTTTGTTTGATCTAACCGATGAAAATATGAAGAACATACTTAAATCATTAATTTGCATTGTCCAAATTGCCCCATTTTTTATTTTTAATGCGGCTTTTTCTCAGAATAATACCATAACTGCTACTGCTTTTCAAAACCTGGCAATAGATTCTTCAGGCAGGGTAATTGATATTACCTTTAATCAGAATGTGGCACTTACTATCCCCTGGGATCGTTTCCGTTTTACAATTAATAACGTCCAACCCTTATCACGTGATGGAGGTGCATTTCTGGGTGATTTAAATAGCGATAGTGTTCCTGACCTGATCATTGCCGGTTTTAATGGAAATATTCATTTTTACCCTGGTATCAAAGGGAAGTATAATCAATTTGGAAATGGTTCTCTTTTGAAATTTTTGTATGATAATCCTGAAGACGATCCTTATAGTGGTCCTTGGGGTGGTTATTGGATTCAAGGTGACATTGCTGACTTAGATGGTGATGGAGAAAATGAAGCCATTTTAGGAGGTAAACTTTTTAAAAATACCGGAACTCCATCAGAACCAATATTGAAGCTTGGATATACCTTCAACTCACATATAGATCCGGCTGCATCAATAGGTGATTTGAATGGTGATGGTAAGCCCGATGTTGTTATCTCCTTTAGCTACAATATAGGCACCTATATTTATTGGAACAATTCTTCTCCCGGAACATTCAATTTTACACAAGAATTGTTAACAACCTGGCCTAATTACTCAGCAAATAACAATCACGTATCACTTGCGGATTTAAATGGCGATGGACTTCTTGATCTTGCCGGACCTGCCGGTATTTATTTTAATACAGGAACATCTCAGGTTCCTCACTTTGATTTTACTAATCCATCGCCCTGGAATAAATCCGGTGGACCATCATGGGGAGCCGGTAGTGATCAACCACCCCATATTTATCTTAAAGATGTCAATAATGACGGACTAATCGATGCCTATGTGTCAAACCTTTCCAATCCTTTGTGGCAGGTTCTTTATTACAGGAATATTGGAACTTCGTCGTCACATCGGTTCGAATACGTTGGGCCGGTGGTTGTTAAAAATACACCATTGAATTTATATTATCGGGGCGAAGATGGAGCCAGTTTTAGCGGGAAACGTGGATTTGTTGCGACTGCAGATATTGATAACAATGGCTATGAGGATATATTATTGTCAACAGACGGTGGTGAATCTTTCGGATCCCCTACAATACTATGGAATTTTTCTGATTCTGAAGAGTTGACACAACAAACCCTGACGTATCAGGATTTATACACTTATGCTTCATTGGATAAAGTAACTTCAATAGACAATTTCTCCAGATCCGAATACGATTTTTTGTTCTACCCGGCAAATTTATTTGCTGCTTGGAGCGATTTTACAAAAGACGGTCTTCCTGATATCATCCAGTGTGATCAATTTATGGATGGTTTCTATCTTTCTCTCATTACCAGGAACGGGTATTGGCCATTTGAGGAAGGAAATCGTACATCAATTACTTCCCAACCATCAGGTGTTCAGGCAACTGCTATGGGTACCGTGGTAATTGACATAGACCGGGATGGTCACAAAGATATTGTTGGAGGCTCGGAAGATGGCAGATTATTATTTTATCGAAATCTGGCCACCGATGGTACTCTTTCACTTGCTGACCCTGTTTTTCTGTGCGATTCAGCCAATAATCCCATTGTAACAGGCACTCAATCTTGGCCTGCAGCAATTGATCTTGATGGAGATGGAGATTTGGATTTTTTAGTTGCTACCGAGAACGGGGTGATTTATAGGGTATTATGTGGATCCCCTGGAAACTCCAATGGTTATAAAATTGATGGATTACTTGGCTCTCTGGAGCAGAATCCTGTTAATGTCACTCATACAGTTGGAGGTGGTACTATTACACCGTCAATCACAACCATCGATATTGATAAAGATGGCCTTCAGGATATCGTAATGGCTGATGTTCAAGGTTATGTTTGGCTTTTGCATAATATCGGGACGGTGACAGAAGCCCGCTTTAGTTTAAAACCTCTGATAATTTCAAAAACAAATTCTACGGATATTGAAAGAATTGATAACAGACATTTTCGCCTTTATTTTAGTTTACCCACGATTGTCAATGAAACCAAGATATATTATTATGATATACGTGTTAATAATGCGTTGATTTCAGGCGAAGTAGTAATCACTCAAGGTGAAAGCGGAATTGAAGAAGGACAAACCGAACAACTTTCGGTTTATCCTAATCCGGTGGTAGATAAAGTCTTTATTAAAGCGGCATGGATTATTTCTGAAGTCAGTGTCTGGGATGTATTTGGAAAATGCCTGATCAGAAAACCTGTCAATATGAAATCCAGTTCGATTGACCTTTCTTCTCTCGTTCCGGGAATTTATATTCTCAACATACAAAAAGATAAGAAACAAATTAACAGGAAGATTGTCATTCGATAAAATGTAACTATTCACCCTATATAATACATTGATTAACAAATAAATAAATTTACCGAGAAGAGCATAACGAAAAATCACAAAGAGCACAAAGCGTTGTTCCTCAGCATAATAACGGGTGACTTACACTTTGTGCCCATAGTGCATTCTTCGTTTCCATTGTGGTTAAAATATTAAAATTCAATTGATTAATTATTTCTGTAAGAGGGTGAGTAGTTACAATTTCTGGAATTGATTGCTGTGGGGCCAAAGTTTTAGAAAAAAGTAGGTGGCATGCGATGGTTCCTTCGACGGCTTGGTCGAAAAAGGGAGTCAAAAACTCCCTGAATAAGTATAGTATTTTTCTTATCTTTGCTTAATGAATAACCGACAAGAAATAGTATTAGCGATGATTAAGAAGCAGGTTCAGAAAATTGACCCCCTTGCAGATATTATTCTTTATGGTTCAAGAGCGAGAGGAGATGCCAGGCCTGATTCTGATTGGGACATCCTGATCCTGGTAAATACAACTGCGGATATAGAGACGGAAAAAGTATTCAGGCATAAGCTATTTGATGTTGAACTTGATCTGGGAGAAGCGGTTTCCACTTATGTTTACAACAAGCAGGAATGGAATTCTAAATACTGGATGACACCTCTGTACAAGAATATTTCTAAAGAAGGTATTGTGATCTAAAAAT
Organism: Bacteroidota bacterium; assembly: GCA_026391355.1. Classification (GTDB taxonomy): domain Bacteria; phylum Bacteroidota; class Bacteroidia; order Bacteroidales; family FEN-979; genus CAIYUC01. Next base: position 14,377 of record JAPLDH010000053.1, read on the forward strand.
GCCATACTCCAGGGAAGATTATATTGCATATCGGGTTGAAAGAGCATGGAAGACTTTCAGCGACGCCAAAGCTCTTGCGGATGTCCAGAGTTGGAATTCGTCTGTCAACCGGTTGTATTATGCAAGTTTCTATGCTGTTCTTGCGTTATTTGCAAAGCATGATATAAATAGCCATTCCCATACTGGGGTAAAAACTCAACTTTCACTTCAGTTTATCAAAACAGGTAGGCTTGACAAAAGGCATGGAATGCTATATTCTGACTTGTTTGACTATAGGCAAAAAGGAGATTACGGGGATTTTTTTGATTTCGATGAGAAAACCGTAATTGTTTTAATTCCGCAGGTTGAGCAATTTATCAGGGCTATTGAAGATCTGCTCGTAACATAATCTACCGCGATAGCCGCTGGTACCACTTTAATTTATTCAACCACTTCATAGAAATCGCACAAGCAACCAAATTATTTGGATACTTGTACATTGTTTTGGCCTCATACTTTTAATAGTAAAAATCCTGTTATTATCCGACAATAGTAAATCAAAATGTTTAAATTTATCCCGTTTGCATAAAACCCCATTTAACTAGAATATTTTGGAATAATATCCAGTTTGTTTCGATATATTTGTAATTGAACTGAAAAATCAGAATGAAAGGAGGTCTTCACGAAAGATTCCGTGAGAATGCATTTGTGAAATACCCCTGCGTGACTTGGCTAGTTTGCATCAGATAAAGGACAAATCGTTATAAAAATAATAGAAAAAATGGTATTTAAACCTCACAAACCAACATAATGAAAACTATTTTTATTTTTTTCGCATTATTACCATTTTTTTCATTTGGTGAATGTGGGGATCATTCGAAAGGTATTCTCAAAGGGGAAGTAAATCGTGACAGAGTGGCTGTAAATTCGCTACCAAAAAAAGTATTAATGCACTATATGTTATGGTATGGCGATTCATTATCCACCGGAAATGATTCTTTACGTCATTGGAATTACGGTTATTGTTATACCCCTCTTATTGGACGATACAATTCAAAAAGCTGGTCATTGCTTAACTATCATGTTTTATTGTCCTATTCCTGTGGAATTGACGGAATTGTTGCAAATGTCCTGGATGCATATGATTCACTCTGTTTTATGAAATTATTAAATGCTATCCGGAATATTCGAAACCTTGACCCCATTCATTTTAATTACTCCTTTGCCATTAGTTATGACGATCAGAGATATGGGGCAAATGATACAATAAAACTTCAACACGATTTGATCTTTTTAAGAGATTCGGTATTCCCTTTTTATAATAATTACCTGACAGTAAATGACACACAGGCTGTTTTCGTTTTTGATTATCCTGGTCATTTATCAGCCCGGCAGTACAAGGCAGCGCTGAAGTACATTATTCCGGGTAAAACGCCAAAACTGTGTTGGAATGAATCGGAGGATGAAGTAATGGGTTCCGTTGATATTTGCTATCCATGGGTTCAGCCTTATGACCAAAAATGGGATACTGTTAATGGAAGAGAATGGGGTAAGAGATATGTGGAAGATTTTTTCTGGAGAATAAATAATATCCCAGGTCAGTATAACAGTTCACTTTTATTAGGCTGCTCGGGAGTGTGGCCAGGGTTTAACGATAGCTGTAATACGGAATGAGGAAGTAATAAATGGATGGACAGACGAAATGGAATAGTTTATGATTCAACCTGGATATTAACAAAAAATTATAACTATCCATTACCTTTAAAATGGGTTTATATTATCACTTTTAACGATTTTAATGAAGGCACGGAGATGGAGCCAACCATTGAGTATGGATATCAATATCTTGATTCAACTATACAAAAAGTTAATCAATTCAAACCCGATACTATCAAGTTGAATGTTAATCGATATACTGCTGCCAAACAACTTTACGATGCCGGAAATTTAATTGAACGTCACCAGCGGGATTCGATACTTTGTTATCCTTGCTATGAGGAAGCAATCAGAGCATATATAATCAATGATTTTTCAGGATCTATGGGATGGTCTAATAATATTATAGAAAATAATTGCAATTGTCCTGATAATATTCGTGATGTTAATGATATAACCAGCTCAATAGAAGTATTTCCAAATCCAACCGATAAACGAATAACCGTTAAGATAAATAATAATGAGATAAATGAGATATTTTATTCATTATTGATAGATACAGATGGGAAAACAATTCAAAAATTGAAACTCAATAAATATAACCAAACCTATGAATATCATTTAGATATTAAGGGGCTACCCGTTGGAGTATATTATATAAGCATCATTGATGGAAAATATAAAGGCCTCAAAAAAGTGATAATAAAATAAACTTACAGAAAATATTTTATGGTTGAAGAAGAAATGGCAAAAATCCAATATTCGTTGCAATAATGACCTTATCCATTTATGGAGAAGAAATTTATCGTATCGGCTTTGGTGAAGCAGTGGATCGTGACCTGCTCTCTGATTACAAAGTTTTGATTCTCACGCTTAGCGACAATGATGTCCCGCCGGCAATTTAAAAGATGATTGCCAACCAGGACAATGAGATCAATTCCGATGATGCTTCCAAACTGATTGGCTGTATTAATGCACTTTCCAAACAGATCCTGGTATTGTTATATTTTCCAAGGCTTTACCATGTTCAATCCCGATTTTTTGCATGGCATTCTGTTTCATTTGTTCAGGTATTCGCTTGCCAAAATTAATAACAGATCAACAAAAACTATATTTCTTAAAATTCTCCGCCTGCTCAAAAATCTCCTTAAATACTTCATCCTTCGGCACCGGTGGATACCCATGTTCTGCAAGAATCAGGATTAAATCCATTTTCAGTTCCGCCTTAATATCGTCACGGTGTGACCAGTCGGTATATTTGGCTTTGTCATCAACTATGACTTTAACTGCTTGCGAAAGTGCGATCAACTTGTCTTCAGGATATTCAAAATTGTACTTCTGTGCAATCGCTTTCAGGATGTCGTAGAAGGCTTTTTCTTCAAAATCAATTCCCAATGCCTCAAACGAATTACGTTCTTTCTGCAACTCCCTGAAGAGGTTTGCAAATTGCTCGGCTACATCCTCAAGTACATCGCTTTGCAGTGCCTGGAAATCTTTTCGTTCATTGTATTGCTCTACCAGTTTCTTCATCTTTTTGGTGAAGTCAATACCTTGCATCCTGTTTACTTTGGTAAACTCTGCAATAGCTTGCTTCAGTAATTGTTGAAGCAATTTTATCCGGGTATTGGGCAATTTGATTTTGTCAATCTTTGCCAGGTACTCATCGCTGAAAATATCGGCATTGTTTTTTGGATCGTTTTTGTCGAAGGCAAATATTTCTTCAACTCCCTCGCTTATCAATGCTTCCTTGATCATTTCTCTGACCCGGTCATTCATTTGTGCGGCATCGGGGGCATCACCTATTGTCAGTTTGTGAATGATGGCCTTAATGGCAAAGTAGAAATGAATTTGATCCCTTTCAAATCGGCTGATGGCTTCATTGCTGCAACAAAGATTGTAAGCAGAACGTAGTTTTTTGACCATAGAAACAAAACGGTTTTCCATCTCTTCGGTCAGTTGCACAAACTCTGCTGCGTGGTTCAGACAACTCAATTGTTGTAAAGGGCTGCCTTTGAAGTAGGATGTTGTGTCGAACCTGTAAAATAGCTTTGCCAGCAAATCCAACTGGTCTTTTACAATTACAATCGCTTTGTCAATATCTTCAAAATCATCACCGTGTACTTTGCTGTATTTCTTCAAAGCCACATTCATATTGCTTTTTATGCCAATATAATCGACTACCAAGCCCATTTCTTTCCCTTCATAGACACGATTCACCCGGGAAATCGTCTGAATTAATGAATGTTGCTGAATCGGTTTGTCAATGTAAATGGCTTCAAGAAAGGGAACATCAAAACCGGTAAGCCACATATCCACCACAATGGCAATCTTAAAATTGGATTTGGCTATTTTAAATTGCCTGTCTGATTCTTTTCTGCTCTCTTTAGTTCCAAGCATATCGTACAACACTTTCGGGTCATCCTTCTGCCGGGTCATAACCATTTTGATTTTTTCAATGGGTTTCAGTTCTTTTTTTTCTTCGACAGTCAGTTCTGCACCTTCTTCACATTCCTTTACTTCTGCCCATCCGGGACGCAGGGCAATGATCTCTTTGTACAAATCGTAAGCAATGGGGCGACTGCTGGCAACAAACATGACTTTTCCTTTTACAGAAGCTCCTTCTTCAATGCGTTTTTCGTAATGATTCACGAAATCTGCAGCCACTAAATTCAGTCTTTTAGGATCACCTAAAATCACTTCCAGGTGGGTAACAGCTCTTTTGCTTTCTTCGATCTGATAATCGTTAGTACCTTCTACAGAACATTTTTTGTAGTATTCCTCGATCTCCTTTAGTTTATCGTCATTCAGCAATACGTTTGCGGCTCTGCCTTCGTAAATAATTTTAACGGTTATTTTATCATCAACGGATTCCTTCATGGTGTAAGCATCCACCACCTCGCCAAATACATCCAGCGTGGCATCGATCGGTGTACCGGTGAACCCGACATAAGTGGCATTAGGCAATGAATCATGCAGGTATTTGGCAAAACCGAATTTTCTGATCACCCCTTTATCGGTAATCTGAATTTTCTGGTCCAGGTTGATCTGCGAACGGTGTGCTTCATCCGAAATGCAAATCACATTGTATCTATCCGTTAATAAATCTGTGCTTTCCGTAAACTTGTGAATGGTTGTAAGAAAAACGCCGCCACTGTTGCGATTCTGCAATAGTGTTTTCAGTTCAGCCCTGGATTCAACACTGATCACACTGTCATCGCCAATAAAACTTTTTGCATTGGTGAATTGTGCTGATAACTGGTCGTCCAGATCGGTCCTGTCGGTAATTAATAGGATGGTTGGGCTTTCAAAATGGTGGCTTTTCATCAATAACCTTGTCAGATACAACATTGTGAAGCTTTTTCCGCTACCGGTTGCACCAAAGTAGGTCCCGCCTTTACCGGTACCATGCGGCCGCATATTCAGTTTAATGCTTTCAAACAGCTTATTGGCTGCATAGTATTGCGGATAGCGACAAACAATTTTTATATCGTCTTTGGCTGTATCGGGGAAATAGATAAAATTGCGGATCACATCCAGCAAACGCTGTTTGTTAAACAATCCCTGCATCATGCTGTACAATGAATTAATCCCGTCAACCGGTTTATCTTCGGGATTTATTTTCCGCCATGAATAAAAAAAATTGTATGGCGCAAAGAGAGAACCGATTTTGTTGTTCACTCCATCGCTGATGACACAGAAAGCATTGTATTTATAGAGTTCGGGAATATCTCTGCGGTAACGTACCGTTAATTGAGTATATGCATCTTTTATGGTTGTCTCTTCTTTCCCGGCGCTTTTAAATTCCATCACTACCAAAGGTAATCCATTGATGTAAACAATTCCATCGGGGATTCTTTTCTCATAACCGAGTATCTCCAGTTGATTTACAAACCTGTAAATATTATGGTCTGGTCGTTCGTAAACAGGTCGAAGCTCTGCGGCTAATGGCAATTCATTCGTAATTGTTTCGACAAGTTGGTTTCCTATGGGTGCAAAATCTATTAAGTGAATATAAAGATCTTTCTTGTTCCGGTCTTCCCGTTTCAGTGGGAAACCGTCGGCCACCAGTTTCATGATGGCTTTGTTGCTTTCGTACAGGGCAGAAGACGGATACAAATCCAATTGACGGATTATGCCTTCAATCTCTTTCACGGTAATGTCTTCACCGGCATATTGACTGAGCAAAAACTGTTTCAGATCATCGCGAAGCAGCACATCACTCATCTCTTTGTGAATGGTGTCACCGTGGAAGTGCGGTATTTGCTGTGCTTTAAACAGCGCCACAACAGCTCTTTCCAGTATTTCTTCGGTGAAAGGCATAAATAATGGTTAATGGTTAATGGTTAATGGTTAATGGTTAATGGTTAATGGTTAATGGATGACTTTGCGGTTTTGATTGAACTTGTAATTAGTTTTATAATTTCTGTTGCATCAATATTTAATGATTGAAATGAGTCGTTGGAAATAAATTCCGTTGCAAAAAGTAATTCCAACCAATAAATTGTTTCATTAATTTCTTTCTGCGCAATTGACATTTTGTGAATAAAGTCAGGTTTGCTTTCTGAATGTTCGGCTTCTCTAATCATTGCACCAACTGAGGTTCCGCTTCGCATAAGTTGTTTTGAAAGTACAAATTCCTTTTTCTCCTGAGTTAAAAATTTGTAACAGTTTACAATTCTTATAGAAAAGTTGAATGTTTTAGTTTTCAGAATATTCTCTTTCATTTCATTAACCATTAATCATTGATCATCAACCATTCTTCTTCAGTTTTTCATGTACATGGGGGTTCGTTGCAGGGCCATGGTTTCGGCAAAGGCAAGATATTGTTCAACCAATAACCCCAACAACTTTATTTCATCTTCATTGAGATAATTTTTGGCAATGGTGACATCTGATTTTTTTATAACGGAAGTAGCTTTTTTGTCGAATGATTGCATTCCCATTAATGGCAGTGAAGCATCTGCCCGGCGATATACCAGTTCGGCTGCAGTTTGCTGACTGATCGCCCACAGCAATTTGTTTTGAACTACCTTAAAAAAGGAAATGGTTTTCTCGTCTTTTGGGTCGTAATCAATGCTCGTCGAATAGATGTCTTTTATTTTCTGATAGAAAAACCGTTCCGAAAGTCTTATTTCCCTGATGCGTTCCTGCAGCTCGTTGAAATAGTTCATGGAGGTGCCGGTTTTGAAACGCTCATCGTTCAATGCAAACCCTTTGATGATGTATTCTTTGAGGCGTTGGGTTGCCCAGATGCGGAATTGTGTACCCTGAACAGATTTTACCCGGTAGCAGACCGAGATAATGACATCAAGGTTGTAAAAGTTGGTGTCATAGTTTTTCTTGTCTGCAGCAGTAGTTCGGAAATTCCGAACAACTGAATCTTCTTTCAGCTCTCCTTCTTCAAATACATTCTTAATGTGCTCGCTAACAGTGGCTTTCGATTTCTGAAACAGTTCACATAGTTGTGCCTGGGTTAACCAAACGGTTTCATCCTCTAAGCGAACATCTATTTTTATATTGCCCTCGGGGTTTTGGTATATGATGATTTCGCCTGTGTTCATTGGTTATTTATTTCAGTTTTCTATGGTTGCAAGTTTTGAGAGAAGTAGGTCGTGCATATTTCTCAATAATTTGTTTTCGTTTTTCTTTTCATCTGCTAATTCAAATTGAGATTTAAATTTATCTGTCGTCTGTAAAAGAATATCATTCGTTGGTAAGATGAATTTGATATTCAATAGATCTTCTGGATTGATTGATGGATATGTAGATACACTCATTTCCGCTCTAGCTTGCAAACTCTGCAAATTTTCTTCATTCGTAATTAAAAGATAAATTAGTTCACAACATACATTCGGATATGACGGTTTCAGAACAACAAACCCTGTTGAAACTATCATATTTGATTTAGGATTTTTCAAAACTCCAAAATGCTTGAGATTAGGTCTAACAGTTGAAAATATTATGTCATTGTGATTTACTTTTCTCTTTGCTCTACTTGGAATTTCATCATCTTTCAAATTTAAAGTTTGTATTTCTTCTATCTCATTATTTGTAATATTGCTAGTATCCAAATACTCAATAGATTCAAACTTATCCTTTGGTGTCAATGTAGCATAATTGTAATCAACAACATCATAAACCTTTTTCACTTCCCAACCCGTTGGAATCTCCTTCTGCAATTCTTCATTAAATTCCATTTCCCCACCACTGCTTTTATATGGAAGCCCATTTTCATCCGGTTTACCCAGAGCGAAGTCGAAGGGAAATTCAAAGTCCACAAACCACTGCTTGTAAATTGCCTGAGCTGTTTCTTCCAATCGTTTTATGATCTGATTGTTCAGGTTAATGCGGTTTACAATGGTGTTGTATTCCTTTACGATGTCTTTTTGTTTGTCAATATGGGGGATGGGGAGTTGCAGATCGCTGAAAGAATTCCAAGGCAACCCACCACGCACATCAGCATCAGTATAGAACCATGCATTACGGTCAAATTCTTTTCTGGTAAACCACATCATCAGGTATTCCGGTGAAAGAACGTTCTCATCAATGATTTCAAAAACATCATATGCAGGAGAAACAAGAAAATCTTCTTCACTTTTTGATAAAGCAACTGGCAACCGGTAATCTCTTCCAACATGCATCCTGTTACAGGCAAATTGTCCTTTCCTGACAATTTTATACGTTGTCATATCAGTTCCGACAATGTTGGCAACCGACGGCATATAATATTTGTCAATGTTGATTCCTAATAAGGTATTAACCTGCAATTCCCTGTTGCGAACGTTAATTTCACGGATATAATCGCCAATCCTTATATAGCTTGATTTCATTTCTTATTTCCCCTTTTCGCAGTAGGCAAGCTTTTTATTACCTGATCAAAATCATTTTGGAGATTATCACTCGACTCAATTTGTTGATGGTGATATTTTTCGTACTCCTGTTCTGCTTTGTTAAGCGCCAGTTCATGGCTTATTTTTCCTGCATGAGAGAGTATTTCCCGGTCGTTCAGACTTAAAAACCCATGCAGTTTGTCAATCCAGTTGCTCATATACATCGGTATGCGGCGCATCGCCTGACCTTCTGCGAAGATCAGATATTGTTCTACTAAATTATTTAGCGCTGATAATTCATCCTGGTTAAGATAATTTTTTGCAATACCCACATCTTGCTTACGCACTTTTATACCTCTCCAGTTCGTAAGCCCCATGTTAGGCTGCGCACTGTCAGCACGTTCAGCAATAATTTCAGCAGCAGTTTTACCTGTAATTGCCCAATGCATGTTGTTTTGAACGGTCTTGAAAAATAGGATGCTCGGTTCAGTAGTGGGATCATAATCAACGCTGGTTGCATAAATATCGGTAATTTTTTGGTAAAACCGCCTTTCACTGGTACGGATATCCTGTATCCGCCTTGCTAATTCTTCAAAATAATCGAAAGGTAGATCGGGGTTTTTCAATCTCTCGTCATCCAGTACAAAACCTTTAATAATAAATTCCCTGATGTGATTTGTAGCCCATTGTCTGAATTTTGTAGCTACATGGCTTTTGATGCGGTAGCCAACTGAGATGATGGCGTCAAGATCATAAAGCAACTGTTTTCTCTCAACTTCGCGATTTCCTTCTTGTTGAACTATTAAGAATTCCTTAATAGTTGCTTTTTCTTCCAATTCCCCTTCTTCAAATATGTTTTTTAAGTGCATATTGATATTAGGAACCGTGGTTTGAAACAATTCCGCCATCAATTTTTGCGATAGCCAAACTGTTTCGTTTTCCAAACGAACATCTAATTTGGTTTTACCATCTTCAGTCTGATAGATGATTATTTGAGAACCCATTAGTTTTTAAGTTTTATTTGATTTTATACTTTTCATTAACCATTAACCATTTATTTCATATCCCAACTCCTTAAAAACGGTCAATAAGTCTTTTCTGGATTGGTCTTCGGCTTTTAAAAGTTCAGCAAACTCTGTTTGCAGGGCTTGCATTTTCTCGTCAAAGTCAATATTCTCATCCCGGTTAACAAATTCAATGTATTTGCTGGGAACAAGCGAAAAATCTTTTTTTGCAATTTCATCAAAGGAAGCGCTGTAACAAAACTCAGGGATGTTCTGGTATTTCGTTTCAAAATCAGTTTGCTGCCAGGTATGAAACGTGCCGGTTACTTGATTGATATTCTCTTCCGAAAATTGAATGTATTTTTTTTCAAAAGGAATACCGATTTTCCGCAAATCCATAAAGAGGATTTCCCGTTCACGATTACGGTATTTTTTAATCATTCCGTTCTGTTCAATGGTTCTTGCCTTTTTGTTCTTATTCAGGAACCACAAGGTAACACTGATGTTGGTAGTGTAAAACATATCCTGGGGTAAAACAACAATGGCTTCCACCAGGTTGTTTTCAATCAGTTTCCTGCGAATGGCTTTTTCAGTTCCATCGCCACTTAAAGCTCCATTGGCTAAGACAAAACCAGCAACACCGTTTTCAGAAAGTTTGCTAACCATGTTCAGGATCCAGGCATAGTTGGCATTGCCTGTCGGGGGAACATCGTAGCCGGCCCATCTTGGGTCGTTGGTCAGTTCGTTATCAGCCCGCCACTGTTTTTGGTTAAAAGGTGGATTGGCCATGACGAAATCGGCTTTCAGGTCCTTGTGCTGATCGCGGAAAAAGGTGTTTTCGGGGACATCACCCAGGTTTGCGGAAATACCGCGGATGGCCAGGTTCATTTTTGCAAGTTTGTAAGTGGTGGCGGTGTATTCCTGTCCATAGATGGCGACTTCTTTTGTATTTCCATGGTGCGCCTGGATAAACTTTATGCTCTGTACAAACATACCACCCGAACCACAGCAAGGGTCATAAATTTTTCCTTTGTAGGGTTCAATCATTTCGGCAATCAGGTTTACAATGCTTTTGGGAGTATAAAATTCTCCTTTACCCTTGCCTTCTGCCAATGCGAACTTGCTCAGAAAATATTCGTACACTCTGCCCACAATATCCTGCTGTTTGTCTTTAAGCGTGTTGATGTTATTTATGGTATCGAGCAGGGAGGCCAGTTTGCTTACATCCAGATTCATCCGGGAATAATAGTTGTCGGGCAAAGCGCCTTTTAATGCAGGGTTGTTTTTCTCAACGGTAAACAGTGCAGTGTCAATTTTTATAGCAATATCATCCTGCTTTGCATTGGCAATCAAATAACTCCAACGTGAAATTTCGGGAAGGTAAAACACATTTTTAGCGGTGTAAAACTCTACCACATTAATGTATTTTCCTTTTCCTTCTGCAATCAATTCATTTTTGCGTTCTTCAAATTTGTCACTGGCGAATTTCAGAAAGATCAGTCCGAGCACTACATGCTTGTATTCAGATGGTTCTACAGTACCCCTTAGCTTATTGGCGCTGTCCCACAAAGTTTCTTCAATGCTTTTTTGTTTCTTTTCTTTCGCTTGTTTAGCCATTTTTTGCTGATAAGTATGAATTCTGCCTTCCCGCATTGATGTTCAATATTTATCGGAAAGGATGACACATCGAATTTTCAAATTTATGAAGAAAATGAACTCAAAAATGGAATTCCAAATACCGGATGACACCTCTGTACAAAAATATTTCCAACGAAGGTAATGTAATCTAAAAATGCCAATTTTCAAGAATGATTGCGGGAAAAGTTGATAATGCGATTATGGATAAAGAATCAGCTTTATTTATTCAACCATTTCGTGCTTGTTATTAGATTGGTGGATTCGGATTTCCTTAATTATATATGCTTCGACCCATTGACGCCATTATTCCGGATCATCATGAGCGGGATATCTGTATCGATGAATAATGGTACGGCTTCAATTGTCACATTACTGGTATCAAGTCCCAGCGACCGGACTTCGGAGATCCCGAAATTTTTGAATATTGAGTACATATCCATGATAAACTGCTCCCTGGGGGGGAAGTCAAAATCGTAATTCTGTATCCTGTCGATCACCACAAACCGGAAATCACTCATGACATTGAACTTTCTGAGCGATTCATACCTGCTGAGGAGGTCGATCTCCTTGTTCTTGTTCATTTCCTCGATCACCTGCCGGAAGAAGAGGTTCACACGGGGTTGCACCTTAAAACCGATCTTAAAATCAACCTTGATAAGAATATCAGGGATCAGGTGGGTGATCCTGTATTCGAGAACATGGGGTTCATCCAGGATATCCACATGGAGCAACCAATAAACATCGGCTCGCTTCGGTTGTTTGTGAAGAATCGAATAGATGATCTTTGATTCAACATCTGTCGATTTGTTTGCCTTTGTAAGAAACACAAGGTTTGTGGCATATTTGGAAACGGAATGATCGGTAGAGAGGGCTTTGATAACATCGTAATAGTTCTCGATCTTAATAAATTCGATAAAGCTGTTTTTTATTTTCCGGCCATTAAACCAGATATACATGACCAGGAAAAGGAATCCCCCGAGAAGGATCGTAAACCAGCCTCCATGTACAAATTTATTCAGGTTTGCGACGAGAAAAGTTCCCTCAATTGAAAGGAAGACAAATAATAGCAGGACAATGAGAATGATCGGGAATTTGTGGTAATACATATAAATACTGAGCAGTACTGTGGTCATGAGCATCGTTAGGGTGATCGACAAACCATAGGCTGCTTCCATATTTGAGGAGTGCTGGAAAAACAGGATCACAAACAGGCACAAGACATAAAGTATCCAGTTGATACTCGAAATATACATTTGTCCTTTGATATTTGTCGGATAGTTGATCTTTATCTTGGGCCAGAAATTCAATGAAATGGCCTCGCTGATGAGGGTAAAGGAGCCGCTGATCAGCGCCTGGCTGGCTATGACAGCCGCTGCAGTCGCTATGATGATCCCGGTGATCAGAAACCATCCAGGCATGATGGAAAAGAACGGGTTGGTGTCGGAATAGACTTTTTCAGCATTTTTAAGGATCCATGCACCCTGGCCGAAATAATTCAGCAGCAGGGCGGTTTTTACGAAAGTCCATGAGATCCTGATATTTTTTAGTCCGCAATGTCCCAGGTCAGAATATAAGGCTTCGGCCCCTGTAGTGCAGAGGAATACAGCGCCTAAAAGGACAAATCCATGCGGGAACTTTGCAATAAAAAGATAGGCATAATAAGGATTGATTGCCTTGAAGATGGCGGGATATTTTATGATCTGTGCCAATCCGAGGGTTCCGAGCATCGTGAACCAGAGCAGCATAATGGGACCAAATGACCCTCCAACTGTTTTTGTACCAAATCCCTGAATGAAGAATAATGCTGTGATGATAACAATGACAATCGGGATTACCGGGATTCGCGGGTTGATATTGATCAGGCCCTCAACTGCTGAAACAATGGTAATGGAAGGAGTGATGACGCCATCGGCCAGCAGTGCACAACCACCGATAATTGCAAAGATATATGCCCATTTTGCTTTTTTGCGGATTAAGGCAAACAAGGAGAAAATCCCACCTTCACCTTTATTATCGGCTCTCAGGGTGATGATGATATATTTCAGGGTGGTTTGTAAAGTCAATGTCCAGAAGATTGCGGATAAGCCACCCAAAATGAAATTTGTAGAGATCGTATCTGCCCCTGCCACGATGGCCCGCATCACATAAAGTGGGGAAGTACCCAGGTCTCCAAAAACAATTCCAAGAGTGATAAGAAGCCCCGTTCCACTAACGGTTGAAATCTGATTATGACTTAATCGGCGGTTCATGATTTCGTTGATAATTTCTTCCTGCTTGCCATGTTCCTGATCAGCGTGATAATGATCGGTAACAGGGAAACCAAAATAATGGTCATGATGGCTATACTGAAGTTCTTTTTAATGAAAGGAATATTTCCGAAGAAATATCCGGCAAGGGCAAAAATATTAACCCACAGTATGTTACCTATTATACTGAAAGAGAAAAACCGGAGATAACGCATGGTCCCCACGCCCGCCACAAAGGGGGCAAATGTGCGGATGATCGGCATAAACCGTGCGAGGATCAGGGCTTTGCCTCCATGCTTTTCATAAAAAACATGGGTTTTGGTAAGGTATTCCCGTTTGATCAGTCTGAAATCCCTTTCGTACACCTGTTCACCAATGAATCTGCCAATAAAGTAATTGGTATTGTCACCGGTAAAAGCTGCAGTAATAAGTAATAAAACAAGGAAGACGATATTTAACGGCTGACCTTCCATAGCAGCAATGGTACCTGCAGCAAAGATCAGGGAGTCGCCCGGTAAAAAAGGAGTAACCACCAACCCGGTTTCACAGAAAATGATGGCAAAAAGAATCAGGTAGGTCCACGTGCGGTAATCAGTGACAATATTCTGCAGGTGAATATCGATGTGTAATACAAAATCGAAAAAATCCTTGATCAGTTGCAGCATATAAAGGACGTGTTTTTCAGAAAAATGTGCAAATGTACACTATTATTTCGTTTCTAAACTATTGAATAAGAAAAACAATCCGGCAGCAATTTCAAGCATCGCTTTTCCTACTTTTGCTTTTTGTAACAATCAGGATCCATATAACATTTTCGGATTAACCATCGTGCATGAATTGTGTCATTGAATTTGGTTTTATCAAAACTTCCGTCATCGAGATGATAGCCGTTGCCTTTGGGTTGGTTTGTGTCTGGTCGATGAAAAAGGAGAGCATACTTGCATACCCCACAGGAATAGTGAATGTGGTGATTTATATATATATATGCTTCTCAGCCAGGCTATATGCATATGCCGGAATAAATGTTTTTTATGCAGTGATGAGCGGATATGGCTGGTATGTTTGGTCGCGGAAGAATGATCAGGAACAAACTATCCGGATAACCCGGTTGTCAAAAAAGGGTTTGGTGATCAATATTGCTGCCATTATTATCTTCTTTGTTATTCTGCGGATCTTATTGGCATACTATACAGATAGCGTTGTTCCTACCTGGGATGCCATCACTACCGCCATCTATATTATCGGGATGTGGTTACTGGCGAGAAAAAAAATAGAGAACTGGGTTGCATGGATCGCCGGGGATTTTATCTCTATCTGGTTGTTTGCATATGAAAAACTCTATTTCAGCAGTTTCCAGTTCCTGGTGTTTACTATTATTGCAGTTGCCGGATTCATTGAGTGGAGGAAAAAACTGAACTTATCTGTTTCGTCATAAATCAGTCAGGATTTGATAAAAAGGATCGCCATAACAGGACCGGAATCCACCGGAAAATCACTGCTTTCAGAAAGGCTTGCCGGTTATTATCATACAACCTGGGTACCGGAGTTTGCACGGGAATACATCGACGGGCTCGACCGTGAATATAACCAGGAGGATATCCTGAAAATTGCCAGGGGTCAGCTCCGGAATGAGAACAGGTTGCTGAAAAGCGCAAACCAATATCTTTTCTGCGATACCGAACTCATTGTAACCAAGATCTGGAGCGAAGTCAAATACAACAAGTGTGATGAATGGATCCTGAAGAAGATCGAAGAACACAAATATGATTTTTACCTTTTATGTTACATAGATATACCCTGGGAATATGACCCGCAAAGAGAACATCCTCAATTGCGGGAACATCTTTTCGATCTCTATCTGCAGGAGATGACCGAACGCAATCTGCCGTTTGCAGTGGTTTCCGGGTTGGGGGAGGAGAGGTTGAAGAACGCTGTGAAAATAATTAATAAAAATTTCGTCGATCACCCCCTCTCTTTTCTTTAAAGAGAGGGGGTTGGGGGTGAGTTTATGAATAAGTAAGATTACCTTTCAATTTAATTATTTTATAACTTTAAACATTTATTAAAATAAGAGCTGCAATTT
This sequence comes from Bacteroidota bacterium, assembly GCA_026391355.1. Taxonomy (GTDB): domain Bacteria; phylum Bacteroidota; class Bacteroidia; order Bacteroidales; family FEN-979; genus CAIYUC01. The sequence continues at coordinate 29,813 of JAPLDH010000053.1, forward strand.
TGGCCGACCGGATCACAGTTTTATTTCTTCCCCGCTGGTATCCGAACCATTATGATCCTATGGCAGGATTATTCGTTCAGCGGCAGGCAGAAGCCGTATCGGAGTTTTGTGATGTGGTGGTGTTATATGCTCATCCTGTTGAAGGGGCTGCCAATAAATACGAGGTTGACATCTCCTTTGAAAATAAAATACATACTTTAAGGGTTTATTATCGTATTCCCACAAGGAACATCCCCTTGCTTTCAGCATGCTTGAAAACCATCCGGTTTATCGGGGCTTACCGCCGCGGATTCCGGCAACTGAAAAACTTTAAACCCGACCTTATCCATGTCCATATCCTCACCAGGCACGGACTGATCGCATGGTTCTGTAAACTTTCCGGAAAGATCCCTTACCTGGTTTCTGAGCATTGGTCGAGATATTTTCCTGAAAACGGCTCCTATAAAGGCCGGGTAAGAAAATGGCTGACGAAAAAGGTGGTCAGGAATGCGGCAGCTTTGATCACGGTTTCTGAGAAGCTGAAAAATGCCATGATTGATCTGGGACTGGGGCTCACCAAATATTACACAGTTCCGAATGTAGTGGATTTCAATTTTTTTAAACCGGATTCAACAATAAAAAACAGGGATAAAAAAGAAATCGTTCATGTCTCCTGTTTTGAAGATAAATCAAAAAACATATCCGGGTTTCTGAACGTTCTAAAGACCCTTACAAAGAAACGGAGCGATTTCATATGCAGGTTTATTGGCGAGGGCCCCGATCTTGAAATAATGAAGACATATGCTTCTGTCCTCGGACTGAATGAGGATATCGTCGTCTTTACCGGGTTAAAAGAGGGAAACGAACTGTTGAAGCTGATGAACTCGGCTGATTTCCTTGTATTATCAAGTCACTATGAAACCTTCGGAACTGTCATTGCCGAGAGTTTTGCATGTGGCGTTCCGGTTATTGCCACAGAAGTCGGGATTGTACCGGAAATTGTGAATCAGGATAATGGTATTTGTATTCCTGTTAATGATGACCTGGCCATGATCCGTGCAATGGAAACGATGCTGAATGGTTCTGTGGTGTATGAGAAAGAAAAGATCCGGTCAGCAGTTATCCGGAAATTCAGTCCGGAAGTGATTGGAAAACAGATTTTTGAAATTTACAAGGAGGTATGGAAGCGGTAATCTGATGGAGAACCAGGATCAGAAGACATTACGATTTGCTGTCATGTGCACCGGCACGAACTTTCAACGCTGGCAGGCAGATGCCATCAGATTGTTGCAGCGAAATCACCGGCTGGTGCTCCTGATCAAAGATCCGAGGGTTCCGGTGAAACAAAGTTTATGGAAGAAGCTGTATTCCTATCACTGGTCACAAATCCTCTTCTTTTTTTGTTACCGGTTTTTTTTCAGGTTCAGGGAAAAATCAATTGTAGATCTCAGCGCTGAAGTGCAGGATATTGAAATGATCTCCTGTGAGGTTCAAAAGAAAGGGTATTCCGAATATTTCAAGCATGAGGACATCGATCTGATAAAATCGTTCCAACTTGATTTTATTATCCGGTTTGGGTTTAACATCATCCGGGGAGAAATATTAAAAGCTGCCCAATATGGGGTTTGGTCATTCCACCATGATGATGAAACAAAGTACAGGGGAGGTCCTGCCGGATTCTGGGAGATCTGGTTCAGGGACCCTTTAAATGGGGCAATCCTTCAACAATTGACAGAGAAGCTCGACAGCGGGATCATCCTGAAAAAGGGATGGCTGAAAACGATATCCCATTCATATTCAGGAAATCTTGATCAATTGCTGAATGAATCCGCTGCCTGGCCCACACAGGTTGCAACATCCATTGCACATGGATCGTCAGTCAATGCTGAACCCTCTGCCAGCAAAGCCCCGGTGTATAAAGTCCCCGGTAACATGAAAATGATATTCTTCCTTATCAGGCTTTTTAGAAACAAAGTGAAATTTCACATGGATGAATTATTCAGGTCGGAAAAATGGAATGTTGCTGTAATTGATAAACCGGTTCATGAAGCATTGACAGATCCTTCATTCAATTCAGGTAATGCTTTATGGATGGAAGAAGCTCCGGCAGGTCAGTATTATGCGGATCCATTTCCTTTTATCCTGAATGGAAAAACACACATCCTGTTTGAACATTATCATTATCATGAGCATCAGGCGTATATCTCCTCTGTTTCCATCGAAAAGGATAAATCATTCGGTACTATTACAAAAGCCATCTCCATATCGGGACATTTGTCTTATCCTTCCATATTCCTGCATAAAGATGAAACTTATTGTATTCCTGAATCTTTTCATAGTCATTCTGTCGATCTGTATCGACTTGATAAAGAAAATAGCAGGTTTGAATACATGAAAACCATCCTTTCCGGTATTGACGCTGTTGATCCGACGCTTTTATTTTATAACGGATACTTCTGGCTTTTCTTCACATTGAAAACCCAGTCGAATGCTTCTTTGCATGTCTGGTTTTCAACTGAGTTAAACGGGGAGTATTCCCCCCATTTCAATAACCCGGTGAAAACGGATATCCGTGCATCCCGGCCGGCAGGTTCTTTTTTTATTCATAACGGTGAACTGTATCGTCCTGCACAGGATTGTTCTGTGACCTATGGAGGGCAGGTTGTGATAAACAAGGTAGTAAAACTGACCCCGTTTGAATTTGAGGAGGAGGTGGTAAAAACGATTTCACCGGATAAAAATTTCAGATATTCAAAAGGGCTGCATACTTTATCAGGCATTTCCGGAGTTACTGTCATTGACGGAAAGCGATATGTTTTCAATTCGAATGCCTTCAGGGAGCAATTGTTCAGCAAAATAAGGAGAATGAAAAAAAACCGGGAATAAGATATGTTCAGGAAGATCATTGGGACAATCCGGACAAGGGTCATCATTGCAGTGGTGACATTACTCGTGGTCATGCTGAATGTACGCTATCTCGGAGCGGCAAATTTCGGGACGATCGCTCTGATCATTTATTCAATCAGCATTGTCCAGACCATAAACAATTTCATCGGAGGGGGAGCCATCGTCTATTTTGTACCACGCAGGGATCCCTTTATCCTTTTATTCCTGTCGTACACCTGGTCGGTTGTTACTTCGGTGGTTGTCGTTGTGATACTACAATTGCTGCACCTCATTCCCGAAGGGTTCTTTCTGCATGTGATGATCTTATCGCTCCTGCTTTCCATGGGTTCTGTCAATTATCTGATCCTGCTTGGCCGGGAGAGGATCAGCGCCTATAACAATATCACGCTTTTCCAGACGCTTGTTCTTTTCCTTGTTTTTCTTTTTTTCGTGCACTTTACTTCGCGCAGGGATGTGTTTATCTATATTATGGGTTTATATTCATCCTACCTTTTTGCATTTCTGACAAGCCTGGTCATGATCCTGCCCGAATTGAAAGTCAGGCAGATAAAAAACGTCTGGTCTGTTTTAAAGGATATTTTTAATTATGGGGCTGTGATGCAGGTTGGAAATATTCTTCAACTCTTTAATTACCGGATGGGCATCTATTTCCTGGATTTTTTTCAGGGAAGGGTGGCTGTCGGGATCTACTCAGTAGGAGCACAGTTCTCAGAGGGGTTATGGATCATCAGCAAGAGCATTTCTGTTGTTCAAATGTCGCGGATATCCAATACCAATGATACCCGGTATGCGAGCCGTATTACCCTCAACCTGATAAAGATTGGCGTGATACTTACGCTGATCGGGCTGATCATATTACTGATACTCCCCACCTCATTCTTTTCATATCTTCTTGGCCGGAATTTACCAGACATCAAGCTGGTTATGGTTTTTCTTGCCACAGGTATCCTCACCTTATCGGTTTCGATCATTCTAAGTCCATTCTTCTCGGGCATTGGGAAACCGGTGTACAATGCCATCAGTTCGGCCATTGGCCTGGTTTTTACGGTTGGTCTGGGACTTATCCTTATTCCAAAGTATGGGGTCATTGGCGCTGCCATTTCTGCTTCGGTTTCATACTCAATGGCAACATTCTTTCAATTGATCATTTTTATCAGAAAAACAGGATTAAAGGGTGCTGACTTCCTTCTTCACAAAGATGAGATAACCATGATGAAGAATGAATTCAGGGGTCTCATAAAATGAATTGTTTTCACCCGTTTAAAACTTTCTAATAACTCTCTTTCTCAGGTTAAGCTTACCGATGTTCTTTCGGTTATATTTGCACCCTGAAAAATTGGTTTCAATATGTTTCAACCCGATATTTACGACGAAGGCAGCATACGTTCACTCGATTGGAAAGAGCACATCAGGCTACGTCCGGGGATGTATATTGGTAAGTTGGGTGACGGATCCTCTCCCGATGATGGTATCTATGTATTGATCAAGGAGATTCTTGACAATTCGATTGACGAATTCGTGATGCAGTTTGGCAAAACTATAGAAGTAACCATAAAGGATTTCCAGGTTTGCATCCGTGATTACGGGCGTGGAATGCCGTTGGGAAAGATTGTCGAGTGTGTTTCGAAAATAAATACCGGCGCCAAGTACGATTCCAGGGTTTTCAAAAAAGCAGTAGGGTTGAATGGGGTTGGAGCAAAGGCAGTGAACGGGTTATCTTCCTATTTTAAGGTTCAGTCGATCAGGGAAGGACGGACAAGGATCGTAGAGTTTTCCAAGGGCGAGCTTGTGTATGAGGAAGTTGAGAAACCATGTGATCTGCGCAATGGCACCATTGTAACCTTTGTTCCGGATGAGGAACTTTTCGGTAAATACCATTACATCCTCGAATATGTTACAAAGATGCTCTGGAATTACGCATTCCTGAATCAGGGACTGACCATCATCTTTAATGGAGAACGGTTTCATTCCCAGAACGGTCTTCTCGATCTGCTGAATAGTTACATCGATACCCCGGTTATTTACCCGATCATCCATATCCAGGAAGGGGAATTCGAATTTGCCCTGACACATTGCGAGATGTATGGTGAAGAGTATTATTCCTTTGTCAACGGGCAGCATACTACCCAGGGAGGAACCCACCAGGCGGCATTCAGGGAAGCGATTGTAAAAACGATACGGGATTTCTTCAAGAAGGATTATGAAACGGGAGATATCCGGGCTTCACTTGTTGCAGCGCTGAGTATCAAGGTGCAGGATCCGGTTTTTGAATCACAGACCAAAACGAAACTGGGTTCACAGAATATAGAACCCGAAGGACAATCCATCCGCAACTATATCATGGATATTGTCAAGAAGCGACTTGACGATTATCTTCATATGAACCCTGATGTTGCGGAAGCATTGTTAAAGAAGATCACCCAATCGGAGAGGGAACGTAAGGAATGGGCAAACATCAAGAAATTATCCAGGGACAGTGTTAAAAAAGCCAGCCTGCATAATAAAAAGCTCAGGGATTGCCGGGTTCATTACAATAATCATGATGAACGGCGTTACGAATCCACACTCTTCATCACTGAGGGCGATTCAGCCAGCGGTTCCATTACCAAATCGAGGGATGTGAATACCCAGGCTGTTTTTAGCCTGAAGGGAAAACCTTTGAACTGTTTTGGCCTCAGCAAGAAGATCGTTTATGAGAACGAAGAGTTCAATTTGCTGCATGCTGCACTGGATATTGAAGACGGCCTTGAGAACCTTCGTTACAATTATGTGGTCATTGCCACGGATGCAGATGTCGATGGCATGCACATCCGGCTGTTGTTACTGACATTCTTCCTTCAGTTCTACCCTGACCTGGTTCGCACCAATCATATTTTTATCCTTCAGACACCATTGTTCAGGGTTAGGAATAAACAGAAAACCTTCTATTGCTATTCTGAAGACGAGCGGAAAGCAGCCATGGCAAAACTGGGGACAAATCCTGAAATTACCCGTTTTAAAGGTCTTGGAGAGATCTCACCCGATGAATTCCGTCATTTTATAGGACCTTCCATGCGATTGGATCCTGTCATTCTCTCAAAGGATGCATCCATCCATGAAGTTCTTTCATTCTATATGGGGAAAAATACCCCGGATCGTCAGAGTTTTATTATTGAGAACCTTAAAGTTGAAGAAGACATCATTGAACCTGCACTGATGAATTAACCTTATTTTTTCTTGACAGGCCAGAATTGTGCATAAAACTTCATGTTTTCTTCCCTCCTGCGGATGATATCCTTTAATTCAAAAAGCATGTTTTGATTAACCTCCTTTGCCATTGGCAAGACCCATTTTTTGGATTCATTGATGTATTTTTTGACATAACTTTTATTGAAAATATCGCTATGCAGGTCGGTGAGGTTGGAGATCCTGTCGGCACATTTAAGGATCTTTGCATTTACCGATCCTTCTGCCAGTATTCTTGTCAGATACACATCTTTGGGTTCATCTTCATCACCGGTCGTTCGGCGGGTCACCTCCATAACCAGTTCATAAACCTTCTTTCCATCTTCATCGAGGTATATGATCTCATTCGCAGAAACACATTTAACATCCTCAAATACATCATGAATAAGAGATGCTTTCAGTAATATGGGATCAAAGTAATGATAATCCATCAGGATCGCAAGGGTACTGAAGGCATGACGGAACTGATTTCCTCCTACATAACGGAATTTTCCCTGTAAAGCGGTTGCTTTCTGAATATAGGGCGCCAATACCATATTGGCGAGACGGGCTTTTTCTAAATTATTCATTCGGATTCAGGTAAAGTATGTTATTAATTGGTTGATGGTTATCTAATCGACAAATGATCAGTATAATGTCAGGAAAGCTTTTCCGAGCCCGTTAATAATATCTGAAGCAATCATCGCTTCCTGTCCGAGTAACCGGCTTGCATGATCGCCCGCCAATCCATGAAGGTAAACCCCGAGGATACATGTCTCCAGTGAAGAATATCCCTGTGCTTTCAAACCGGTGAGAATCCCGGTAAGCACATCACCACTTCCTCCTGTTGCCATTCCAGGGTTTCCTGTAGAATTAAAAAAACATATTCCTTCCGGTGTTGTTATGGCAGTATGAGCGCCTTTCAAAACAATGTAAACGTCATGTTTGACAGAGAACTCCCGTTGCATTTTATTCCGGTCGAAATCATTCAGGGATTTTCCGGCTAACCTTTCGAATTCCTTTGGATGTGGAGTGAAAATACTTCCCTTGGGAATAAAAGGGATCCAGGTCTTGTTTTCGCTAAGTATATTGATAGCATCCGCATCAACAATGAGAGGTATCGAACTATTCTGGATCAGGAGTTTCAGGGTTTTTGCGGTCTGGCTTTCCATGCCGATCCCTGGCCCGATCCCGATGGAAGAGAATTTCGACAGTTCCGGGATCACTGAAAGGATATCGGGTGAAGGATCCACATCCACCATAGCTTCCGGAACTGCGGTCTGAAGAATAGAGACGCCTGAAGATGGCACATGCGCTGTAACCAACCCCGGTCCGGCACGCAAACAACTCTTTGCAGCAAGCACTGAAGCGCCCATTTTGCCTTTACTGCCGCAAATCAAAAATGCATGGCCGTATGTGCCTTTATGCGAATATTTGTTTCGTTTTTTCAGGATCTTCCGGCAATCTCCGGCTTCAATAAAAAAGTTTTGTGAATCCGTCTGGTCAATAAACTTTTGCAGAATACCGATTTCGAGGAGGTGCCATACTCCGATATATTTATCGTTTTCAGGGAAAAAGAAAGCAATTTTAGGCGGAGCAAAGGTCAGCGTATAATCTGCATGTATAATGGCAGGATTATTTATGCTATAAACAGTCTCATCACAAAACAAACCGGAAGGAATATCAATGGCAATACAGATGGCTTTACCGGCATTCAGGTGTTCAATAACAGAGGCATAGAACCCGGTGACCGGACGGGTAAGGCCACTGCCGAAAATAGCGTCTATTACGATGTCTTCCGTATCACTGATGGCAGGCAATTGATCTGTTTCCGCAAGGAAATGAAGGTTGATGGTATGCTGGTCAAGTGTCCGTTGGTAGTTTGTCCTGCAATCAGGAGAGAGTTTTTCTGTGTCTCCAAGTAAATAAATCTCAACGGAATAACCCTTTGAAGACATTAACCGCGCAATTGCCAGTCCGTCACCGCCATTATTTCCGGTACCGCAAAATATCTTTATCTTCTTCTTATGGGGAATATTCTGGATCAACCAGTAAAAACAGGCTGTTGCTGCACGTTCCATAAGGTCAATACCAGCTACAGGCTCATATTTGATGGTATATACATCAGCCTCACGGATCTTATCAACAGGTAATATTTTCATGTTACAGGTTGGTCTTGAAATGTTCAATCAACCATACCCCAAAAGGGTAAAGCAGCAAAGATCCCGATAATGAATAAAATTAACATTAAAAAAGTAAATGCAGCAACCGATAACCCGATGATGGCACATACTTTTCCGGCTTTGAGGTTATTGTACGAACTATATGAATAAAGCGACTTGTTTGCGTTGTACAACTGCTGATCCTTACTTGCTAAAACTATCGCGATAATACCCAGAACAATACTTACCAATGATATATAAGGACAAATAAAAACAATCGACAGGATACCCAAAATAAGCACTGCTGTCGCGTTTGGCAGGTTCTGCTGAGCAGTAGGTGTAAATCCCTGCCCATAAGGCGGGTTATTCTGGAAGGTTTGCTGTTCATCCATGGAATTCTGTTTTAATGGGTTAGCATTTTGACGAAATAACCGGCAATGATAATTAAAGAAGTAAAAATAAAGAGAATTTTCAGAATTGCAGCACCTTTTGGGATTTTAAAAAGAATGTGAATGATAAGCGCCAGGAGCATCAGTAACAATGGGATCAATGCCGGATAGGCATGAAAACTCCCGGTGAAATTTCCCTTGAGAAGTTCAATAATGGCAGTCTGGCTTCCACAGCCCGGACAATCAACACCAAAGGTTTGCTTAACAGGACAAGGGAGTTGATGAGCTTCAAGCCATTTGACCAGCGAGGACATGTTAAAAGTAAAAGTAATGGAATTTTATTTTATCCAATGAATTGAATTCTATTGCAGGAAAAGGGACTTTGATAAAGCTGAAAACAGTTAGCAATGCTTTTAATGGTTTTATTCTGGTGGGTATCCGGGTCAGATCTACATCAAGGGAAAGGTAGTATTGACGATAACGTTGAAAATCAGGGATTTTGTTATCCGGATCACCTGTGCTGTTGGATTTTGCACCGACCATTCCTTCAGCCCCATAACCTGCAGCAATATTCAGCCATTTTGGGAATTTTATTCCTTTCGGCAGGAAGGAGGCGATATTGCAGGAGAGCCAGTAGGTTTGTCCATTATAATCCTTGACCAGTTGCTGGGGCAGGTTGGTTCCGAGAAGGTTTCTCCTGTATGATGGGTAAGATGTCTGATGAAATGAATATTTAAGTTGAAACCGCTGTTCATCCCAGGCCAGTTGTTGTCCGGCAAAAATCAGGCAGCCTGCAGCATTTGCAGTAAAATCACCGATGGAAAACCCCCATTGCGAAGAGAAACCATCCAGGATTTCTATGTTTGTGAGATAGGCAAGTCCAAGCAATCCTCCATAAAGAATGGCTTTTTTCCTTTCAACACCTGACCACTTGTAGGAGACATAACCGATCTGGCTGATATAGTAAGCAGTTGTGGAATGGCCGATCTTATCCATCTGCAGCCATTCATTGTCATCATTGAAGAAATGAAATCTGCTTTGCGGATAATCTTTATACCATGCAAAGTACAATCCTGCAATGGAACTGACATATAATATTCCCTGTGCCGAAAGCACACCGGTCAACCTGCCTTTATGAACCGAAACAGAATCAGTTTGTGGGGTAGTTGAACCGGAGTCCTGGGCATAGAGATTAAATGAGCAGCAAACCGCTGAAATAAAAACACAGGTCAGAAAAAGGAGAATCAGTTTAGATAATCGCATTTTTATATCTATCGGATATTGAGTTTACGCATTACGGCCTGGTATTTCTTTGCATTCCGGTTATGTTCCTCCAGAGTAACAGCAAAAGCATGATAACCGGAAAGATCTTCCCTGGCACAAAAATACATATAATGGTGTTCCTGGAAGTTGAGTACTGCATCAATTGAGGCAACCGAAGGTATGCATATAGGTCCGGGAGGAAGACCGGTGTGAGAATAAGTGTTATAGGGTGAATCGATGTCCATGAGTTTTGAGGTCACACGTTTGACTGAATAGTCATTGGCAGCAAAAATCAGGGTCGGATCAGCCTGGAGTGGCCAGTTTTTCCTGAGGCGGTTAATATAAACTCCGGCAATGACAGGTTTTTCGCTGTCTTTTGCAGTTTCTCTGTCGAGGATAGAAGCCAATGTCACAACCTGGGGAATCGTGAAACCTTCGTCAGTACTTTTCTGCCTGCGGTCAGAATTCCAGAAAACCTTAAAATATTGGAACATTTTCCTGAAAAACTGATCAGCAGAGGTATTCCAGAAAAATTCATAAGTATTGGGCAGAAAAAGAATATAGCTTGTCGCAGGAGTGATGTTAAAATTGCTCAGATACCTTGCATCGTCCATTAGTCTAAGCAGGGAAACCGAATCGGCCTCGATCTGGGATGCTATTTTTCCCGCCAGTTCTTCTTTTGTCCTCATGCTTTGGAAGATTACCCTGACAGGTTCCTGTTTTCCTGCCCTCAACAGGTTAATGAGTTCATTGTTGCTCATCCCGTCCCGGATCCGGTATCTTCCGGCTTTAACATGCTTGTCATACTTTTTCCAGGCAGCTACCCTTTTATAGGAGGAAGGGTTCATCAGGAAACGATATTTGTTCAGCTCATCTGTTACTCCTTTAAAATCACTCCCTGTATGTATATACAGAAATTGTGTACGGTGAATCCCCAGGTCAACATTTGGAGCGAAAATGCTTCTGTAGAAAAATAAAATAGTAAAAGTCCCCAAAATGACAAGAACAATTACGAATGCGAATACAACAGATTTGAAAAATTCTGGTTTTTTCTCTTCTTTAACGGACATGGATTACTTACTGAATAAGGTTATTCTTTCCGAATCAACTGGAACATGATCTCATCGACCCATTTATGATCCTGCATCCGCCACTCTTTTTTCACTCCGCACCTGATAAATCCAAGTTTTGAAAAGAGTCCTATACTTGCTTTATTTCCTGCAGTGATGTTACAGAATAACTGGTGGCAATGAAGAATATCAAAACAATACCTGATCAACAGGCCAATGGCTTCAGATGCATATCCTTTCCCGCGTTCTTCAGAAATGATCATTATTCCAACTCCTGCATGCATGTGAAGCGGATCATAATCGAACAGATCAATACAACCAATCGGTTTCCTGTTTTCCTTATCAGGATTGAGTTCGATCATTAACCTCAGTTGTCTTTCAAAGAAAATATCGTGTTGTGAGTTCAAAACGTATTGTTCCAACTGGAATCGTGAAAACGGGACAATCGTTGTACTTACCTGCCAAACCGACGAATCATTCTCCCAGTTGTATAAAATATCTATGTCAGCAGGTTCAGGTATCCGCAGAAGAACATTAGGTCCGGTTAAAAGGTTGGAAGACATGAAGGGATTTACGATTTACGAATGTAGATTTAATTTACGAAATACGATTTTTAATGACTAATGACCAATTACCAATTACTTTTGCCTATTGCCTACTGCCTATTGCCTTCCTGGAACTATATACAAACCTCTCCCTTATAAATAAACTTTGCAGGTCCTTCCAGCCAGATATCCGTAAAACTGGTTCCGGTTTGTGTAAACCTTACCTTCAGTTGGCCACCTTTGGTAAGGACACGGTAATAGCCCGGATTATCAGGATTTTTGATGGCAACTGCCAGGGCAGCAGCAGTGACGCCGGTTCCACACGACAATGTTTCGTCCTCCACTCCCCGCTCATAGGTTCTGACGAATAGCTTATCTTTCTGAATCTCAACAAAATCAATATTGGTGCCTTCTTCGGAAAACCTTTCACCATAACGAATCAGATGTGCCTTTGAAACAACATCCATTCCTGCAACATCTTTAACAAAACTAACATAGTGGGGTGATCCGGTATTCATAAAGTGATGGTCTGCAATGATCTCGTCAACGACCACATCTTTCATTTTCAGGCTTACAACAATGGTTTCATTGGAATGTTCGAGGATCCTGGAAACATGCTCCCCGTCAATCGCAAAAAACTTTGCATCAGCACCAATTATTGAGAGTTTATGAGCAAATGCAGTGATACAACGACCGCCGTTTCCGCACATGGTGCTCTCTTTCCCATCTGAATTGAAAAAAAACATTTCAAAATCAAATCCCTCTTTTTCATTCAAAAGGATCAATCCGTCTGCACCTATTCCAAAATGCCGGTCGCAAAGGAAAGCAACCTGCTCTGTTGCAGGTTTCCATCTGTAAGACCTGTTATCGACCAGGATAAAATCATTTCCTGTTCCGTGATATTTATAAAACGCAAGAATCATGACTGTTTTTAATAATGCAAATCTAAGGAAATATTGAATAATTTTGAAGAACCAAGGCAACCATATTTCGAACAGGTTGTCTGTTGAACAGTTGAGATCCTGATGTACAGGGAAGATTTAATACTTGAAGGGTGTATTGCAGGCAAGCGTAATGAACAAGGTTTGCTATACAAGAAATTTGCTCCCACCATGATGGGAGTATGTTTGCGATATTCGCATAACAGGGAAGAGGCGGAAGACATCCTGCAGGAAGGTTTTCTCAAAGTGTTTCAGAACATCAGAACTTTCCGGAAAGAAGGTTCTTTGGAAGGATGGATCAAAAGGATCATGATAAACCACGCATTAAATCAATTCCGGAAAAACAGGAGAAATCCTTTTCTGGAAAATCTGGAGGATATCAATGAAACGGAGATCCTTGATCACGCTGAGTTAAACGGCTCCATCGAACCTGTTCCTGAAGAAACCCTGATTTCTCTTATCCAGGCACTTCCTCAGGGATACAGGATTGTTTTTAATCTTTATGTGATAGAAGAAAATTCACATAAGGAAATTGCCGAAACATTAAAAATTTCTGAAAATACGTCAAAAACGCAGTTGATGAAAGCCAGGAGGCTGCTGCGTCAAAAATTATTGAAAATAAATCAAATGAAGAATACCATACTGGTCCATGGAAAATAAGTATAAACAACAACCTGGCGCAGACCCGGAAATTGACGATCTGTTCAGGAAAGGTCTTTCGGGACAACAAACAAATCCGCCGGATTATGTCTGGAGCAGGATTGACAAAAAGCTTTTGCTGAGGGAGATATTGAGATTCAATTTTACAAATATCTCCGGGAAATGGTGGATCATTGGCGCAGCAACCATTGTCCTTTTGGGAATCACCGGGTATTTTATGTTTATACCCGGTACTGAACCCATAATAAAGGTAGCGGTACGGACTGAAACCGGAATAGCTCTGCCAAAGCCGATCCCTTCGTCCCCCGCAATATCAAATGCTGCTCCCTCGAAGAACCAGAACCATAAAACACACTTGCTGGCTCCAACCGTTAAACAAAAGTACCCAACCAATCCTATTGCCAATAAAACCAATAAGATAAATCACCCTTTGTTAGAAACAATTGCGGTAACAACGACTAAACCTGACAACGATGCAACAATGAACATCTCTTCCCAAACTGAAATTGCCTCAGTTGAACTTATTGGTAAATCTGTTCCTGATTATACTCCTGCTGGATCACAGGTTGAACTTAACTTAACAGATGCTTCTGTCACACCAATCGAACATTCCAAAACTCTGACTCCCGTATCTCTAAGCGAATCCAAACAGGAGAAGACTCAATCGCCAAACAGTGCAACTGCCTCACCTGTTATACCAGGACAAGATATTACAAAGTCCCGGAAAAAGGACACTTATTTTTCTGCCGGATTTTCGATTCAACCGGAGATCAGCATTAATAAGAACAATTCTTTTTATACCAAAGCAAATTACTGGGGAAATGTGGATCTTGGATTCCACCTGAACAATTTTTCGGTTCACACTGGGATTGGTTTAGGTCTGGTCGACGATGACGGGCATTACAAGCTTAATTATCAGAGCAATGACAGCATTGGTTACTATGTTAAAGTCATCTCATACACATATGATGATACACAACCCGGACAAATATTTTATGATACGATTCGGGTACCGGTTTTTTACAGTGTCAGTCACATCGGTCATAACCTGATGAAAAACAGGTACACTTACTTGCAGATACCACTCCTCCTTGATTACAAGTTGTTTGAAACGCCAAAGTTCCGGCTCTTCATAAAGGGGGGAGCGGCAGTTTCTTTCCTTATTGGAAGAAATGAACCTGTACCCACTGATTACTATCTGAATGGCACGGTAATCAATATTGAAAACACTTCTGCCATAAGGAAAACCACAAACTGGCAACTCCTGTTAAGTTTGTTGCTCGAATATAAACTTTCAAAAACAGTGGGGATTTTTGCAGAACCAACCTATCGATATTTCTTCGATGCAATCAGGGAAAATAAAAATACCCAGGTGCAGGAGCCTTACTCACTTGGATTGGGTGTTGGTCTTATGTTAAATTTTGGGCATAATAAATACAAAAAATGAGAAAATATCTACTGATTATCTTATTCCTGACCACAGCTTTCACAGGCTTCAATCAGACACAGGATTGCCATGCAGATTTCGTTTATGTTCTTGATTCCAATGGTGCAGTCCATAATTCCTTCTTCTTTTATGATTATTCAACCGGAAACCCTGATAGCTGGCTTTGGACATTCGGAGACGGAACATCTTCGATGGAGAGGAATCCTGTACATTACTTTCATAATTCAGGAACATATAGTATTTGTTTGAAAATCTGGAAGATATCACCTGAAGAAAAAATCTCCTGTCTTGATTCCATTTGCAAGGAGATCCACACCGCTCATTACTATAACCTGGGAGGACTTTTGTTTGCCGGGATATATCCGATCAACAATCCCGTGAATACGGGCGATACAGGGATGGCTATCCTTTACAGGGTGACTAATAGTTATATCTATGCCACTGATACATCCATGGTTACTTTTTTGGGATATTACTCTTTTCCGGCTGTACTGGAAGGAAATTATATGGTGAAAGCCAGACTAACAGGGTTCTCGTTGCATTATAAGAACTTTATTCCCGGTTATTTCGATAATCAATTACGGTGGAAATCAGCAAAGGTCATCGCTGTCAACGGTGGACCAAACTTCAATGATGATATTCACCTGATTCCAGCCAAAGATTCAATGACAGGAAATTCGATTCTCCGGGGTTCTGTGATCAATACTGATAACAGGGATGTCTTGCCGGGAGAAGAGGTAGTTTTACTTAACGATTCCTTACAACCTTTGGTTTCCGCCTATACTGATGAGAACGGCCGTTTTGAATTTATTGGATTACCTTTTGGAAACTATAAACTTTTCGCTGAGATGACTGCTAAATACTCAGCAATTGTAAATGCATTTTCAGATGAAAGTCATCCGCTCAACGATACTTTACTCATCCCTGTGTCATCAAACAGTACAATCGGGATCAACGGGTATGACCTTAAAGGCCAAACCCTCATTGGAAAAGTATTTCCAAACCCTGCCACTGAACATGTCCGGTTTATCTCTCATCTTAAAACTGACAGGAACCTGATTTTACAGATTTATTCATATACTGCACGGGAAGTATATTCTTCCTCCATCCCCGTCCTTAAAGGTGAATATCTTGTCACTATTCCAATTCAATCACTTGGCAATGGATTATATTTGCTGGTGGTAAGTGATCCTGTGAATGGCCGGTTAAATGCGCAGAAATTTGTGAAGTACTAAACAATAGTTCACCCATTATCTTTCCCTCTTTCATCCTCTTTTTTCCGGCTTCTGTCGATTTCCTCTTTCCATTCTTTTTTTACCAGCCTATTTTTGCTGCTTTAAAAATATTAATTTTAAAACCTAAATAGAATGGAAAATCCAGTCGAAAACAGATCTCAAAACCATATTATGAGAAAATTCGTTTTAGGAGCTGTTATTGTCATTGCCGGTTTACTATTACTGGCTTTTAATTTTGATCTGCTTGAGGGGGATTTGAAACACATCATCTTTTCCTGGCAGATGCTTCTTATCGTTATTGGTATAGTAAGCCTGATTGGGCGTGAAGGTCGTGGGCCGGGGCTGATTTTGATTGTAATAGGCTGTTTCTTCCTTATACCAAAAATATTTGGTTATAATATCGAATTTGTGAAAGTATTCTGGCCCGTTTTGCTGATCATCATCGGGGTTTTGATTCTATTCAGAAAAGGGGGCTATGGGGGGCATTATCATGATAAATTCCGTCGTCGTTTTGAAATGCGCACCGGTGAATCCAATGTGGAAGATGGCTATATCAGGGAAGAAAATATCTTCAGCGGTTCAAAGCATAAGGTGATTGCACAGGAATTCAAAGGGGGGAGAATCAGTAACATTTTCGGCGGAACGGAGATTGATCTTACCCAGGCTACTCTTGCAGAAGGACGAAATGAACTGATCATCGAATGTGTTTTCGGTGGCATTACCCTCATCGTCCCTTCCAATTGGAAAGTGGTTCTTCAGGTATCTTCTATCCTTGGCGGTTTCCAGGATAAGAGGTCGATCGTTAAACCCGACCCGGATTCAACCCGCATACTTGTTATTAAAGGGTCGGCAATTTTCGGAGGTGGCGAGATTAAAAGCTATTAACAGATGAATCATCCGTTTCTTCAAAGCATCCGGACGATCGGATTTTATTTCGGAACGTGGGTCCTCATTTCAGTGATCCACTTTTCCGTTTTATTTTTCTTCTATGACGAAATGTTTATTGTGGCCGTGGCCGACAGTGCAATATTTAATATGTTGTATTGTATCATGGCAATTCCTATCTGGTATGCCGTGAGATACAGTCAATTTACAGGAAAAATAACCTTCAATCTTGTTTTCAGTCATGTGGTTTCGCTTATTATCATTCTCTTCATATGGTTTGGTACCGGACGTGCAATACTTCCCTCTATCTTTCCCGATAATATAGATTATCAGCATTTTTTTTCTAAATCAATGCCGTGGAGGGTCATCAGCGGTTTTCTCTATTACATGATCATCGTAATGGTCTATTATGTGATTATCTATTATAATAATCTGCAGGAGAAACTGAGAAATGAATCCAAGCTGAATGAAATGGTGATTGACAGTGAACTGAACCTTTTAAAGGCACAGATCAATCCTCATTTTCTATTCAACAGTTTGAATTCCGTGAGTTCACTTACGATTACAAATCCCGAAAAAGCACAGGAGATGGTTGTCAAACTTTCGGATTTTTTAAGGTACACAGTATCCAGGAATAACGAGAAATTCTCGTCACTTCAACTCGAATTTGAAAATACCCGGCGATATCTTGATATAGAGAAAGTACGTTTCGGTTCTAAACTTGAATATGACTTTATCCTGAATGAGGAATGTACTTCTATTCAAATCCCGGTGATGATCCTTCAACCACTTTATGAGAATGCTGTGAAACATGGGGTTTATGAAAGTACAGGGAAAGTGTTGATAAATACAACTTGCCATGTTGAGGAGTGCTGTATTGAGATTTCCATTAAAAACAACTTTGAACCCGGAGCTCCTTTGCGCAAAGGGGCTGGTATCGGGTTGAAAAACATCAGGGAAAGATTAAAGCTCATCTATCACAACGAACAACTTCTGCAAACCAAAATAGAAGGGAATATTTTTGAAGCTATTCTGATCATTCCAAAGGAAGTTGCAAGCATGAAGTGATAAAATAATAATAAGGCAATAGGCATTGGGAATTAGGCAGTAGGCAATAGGGAACCAGATATTTTGAAATTATGTTCTTATTGATAAACTATTCCCGTTAATGGTTATTGAAAAGGTTCTTCAGTTTGATCTTTAACAGATCCGGTTGTACAGGTTTCTTCAGGTATTCAACAGCGCCCATTTTCAACCCTTTTATCTCATCTTCAGGACTTACATGGCCGGTCAGGAATACGACCGGAATGTTTACCTTTTTTGATTTCAGGAATTCAAGTAACTGGTATCCGGTAAGATTTGGCATTTCGATATCGGACAATACCAGGTCAATATGGTGTTTTCCAAGTTCTACCAGAGCTTGAAGCCCATCGGGAGCAACCACAATTTCATATCCGTCTCTTTCAAGGATCGCAGAAATGATCTTTTGTTCAATAGGATCATCATCGACAAGAAGGATTCTGATAAGGCCTTCCTTTTTATTCATAACGGGTTTCACTGACTTGTTTTGTCCGGGAAACATTTTTTCAAAGAGTTCTTCCAGGGGTATGGATGCGAATCCTGAACTGTAATCCGACATCGCATAGGGAATGATAAGTTCGTTATGGTGGATGATTGACCCGCACGAATATACGACATTTGGGACATACCCTTCGCGTTCTTTATCGTTGGCCATCAGAATAGGTTCAGCTAATTGCCCGATGACAAGTGTCGGATCTACACTATCAAGCATCACAGCTCCCAAGCTGTATCTTCTCATGGCGCCAACACCATGTGTGACCAGCAGCCATCCGTGATCCGTTTCAATGGGGGAACCGGAATTACCCAATTGGACAAATTCCCAGGGGAAACGAGGCTCCTGTAATAGTTGAGCAGGTTCTTCCCAAAGGTTGATGACATCGGAAAACATGATAAAATTGTTTTCACCATCCTGTCGTGAAAGCATTGCATACCGGCCGTTAATCTTCCGGGGGAACAATGCCATTCCTTTGTTTTTTGCATTTTTCCCAAATATCGGCCTGACCCTGAAATGGTAAAAATCATTTGTTTCGATCAATTTGGGAAGTATAGCAATACCGTTGTAAGCCGTGTAGGTGGCATAATATTTCACACTGCCATCATCATCTGTGAACCGCACAAACCGTGCATCCTCGATTCCGTTACTCTCTGTATCGGCGATGGGAAAAATAACACGTTCTGAAATTGCTGTATCCAGCGAAAAAGTGATCTCATAATGTGAGTTTGCCAACCATATCAATGCCTGGATCGCTTTTTCTTTCGAAAATGTAATTTCTGTTTTTTGAACGAAGTCTTCAACATTATGCTGCAATTCCCTGAAAAGAAAATGATCTCCCAACTTCCCCATGATTTGATCCGTCACATCATGATCATGTAACTTCATCTCATCCAGTTTCTGTAAAAAAGAATTTTTTGTATATATATGATCCTGGATGGTTTCTGCTTCATCGACGAGTTTCCCTGCAGGCTTGAATTCAAGATGGTTATGCTTATCAATAACTCCGCCACGGAATACCAATGATGAAATATGCCCTTCACCGGTTGCACGGAAACTGACGATGACCCTTGTTTGCCCTTCCTGAAGATTAGCCTGGTCGGGATCTTCTACCATGGAAGGATTGAAAAAGGCAGCTGCCTCTATTGAATATTCATGCGTAAAATAGGAGCCAATGAGCAATTTTCTCTCGCGTGATAAAGCGTCAGGATCAAATCCCGCACCCTTTACCAGGTGATGAACATGGTCAAAATGCTTCATGAAGATCCGGGTGATGTTGCGATGCCGGTCAGAAAAATCCCTCAGGGTCTGATTTAACGTCTTCAATGCATCCATTTCTGTGAGACCCATGATCCGGGTGATTATCTTTTTACCTCTCTCAGGTCCACCCGGAAGAAAAAAGCGCGCAATTACCCGCCTGGGATCGGGATCAAAATGTACCGGTTTACGATTTACCGTTATAGCCATCTGAAATTTCGAATTTGGTCAATTTTTGTAAAGATATATGAAAGTTTGATTGCCCTAATCAGGAAGTATGGAAAAAAATTTGTTGTATCAGAAATGAAATCGGTATTTGGACTTTTTATATCTTTACTCAATAAAATAATACTCACCAGTTAATCATATGTCCATAAAAGCCATTATCATCGACGACGAGCAACCTGCAAGGGAGATCATTCGCAATTTTGTTAAAGAGCACGATGAAATAGAGATCCTGACGGAATGTTCCGATGGATTCAGTGCATTGAAAGCCATCAATGAATTAAAACCTGATCTCGTGTTTCTTGATATACAGATGCCAAAGCTCACCGGATTTGAATTGCTGGAACTTCTGGAAGAACCGCCGGTTGTTATTTTTATAACGGCTTATGATCAATATGCCATCAAAGCGTTTGATATGAACGCAGCAGATTATCTCCTGAAACCATATACAAAAGCACGGTTTGAAGCAGCTTTACAAAAAGCGCTTCTGAGTTTAAAAAGTGACAAAAAGAGTGATCCTGTAAAGAACGTCCTTGCAACACATGATGATCAACCGGATATCCTTCAGCGCATCGCAGTGAAAAGCGGTCATAAGATACATGTTGTTCCGGTTGAGGAGATCATTTACATTGGGGCAGAAGGGGATTATGTGATGATCTATACTAAGGATAACCATTATCTCAAGGAGAAAACCATGAAATATATGGAATCCCATCTCGACCCCGCTCAATTTGTTAGGATACATCGCTCCTCTATTGTAAATATCGGTTTTATTGCCAGGATGGAAATTTATGACAAAGAAAACTATGCCATTCTTCTTAAGAATAATACCAATTTAAAAGCCAGTATCAGCGGGTATAGGTTGCTGAAGCAAATTCTGCAGTTATAGGATATCCGGTTAATAAGTCGTAAGTCATAAGTCATAAGTCACTGTTTATATTGACGGTCCATTTTTTTTAACACTACCTTCTGTGGGTACCTCCTTTTCGAGGTTAAAAAAATATTATCTTGCGCTGTTTTATTCAAACTCTTAACTTTTATGTCTATGAAAAAGAAATTGCCCATTATTTGGCTTTTTATTGCTTTCCCGGTGTTTATGAACGCTCAGAATACGGGTGCTGCATCAGGCACTCAAATGGCTACCCTCGCAGTAACTCCTGGAACGGAGATTTACCAGCAACTCATTGCTGCTTTTGATACCCTGAAATTCAAATCAATCAGGCCGGCCGAAGGGTATATTAAGTATGATTACCTGATCCCTGCGGGTTTTTACAAGCAAATGTGGGATTGGGATGGTTTTTTCATTGGTTGCTATCTTGCTTCACATAATAAGGAAGATGCAAAATACCTCATGTGGTGGGTGCTGAATTTTGCAAACAGCATGGATAAAAATGGCTATGTCTCCGGGTGTATCAATACGAAAGGACCAAGGCCGATTTTCGGAAAATTTGCCATGAAACCATTTCTGTCGCAGGGAGCTTATTTTGCTTCCTTGTATATGGATGATTTTAAATGGATAGAACCGGTCTATAAAAAACTCCAGCAAGTACTTGTTTACCGTGAGAAAACGCAATTTGATCCAAAGTATAAGCTTTTTTTCTGGGATAACGCGGTTCAGTCGGGAGCGGATAATAATGTCGTACTAACGAACGATTCAACCGACAGAAGCGCCATAATTGCAACTGATATCAATACATTCCAGCTTAGGGAATACATCAGCATGAAGCTCATTGCAGCGAAACTTGGGAAAACACAGGATGTTGATTATTACGGAAAAAAGGCAGAGGAACAAAAAATAGCAATGCTGACCACACTCTGGTTTCCTAAGGACCTTTCTTTCTACAATGTCAGGAGAAACAATCAGGAAGTCATCAAGCGGATCAGTTATTCCAATTTTATTCCCTTGATACAGGATCTGATTCCAATGGAGGAGGGAAGAGCGATGATCGAAAAGTATCTCTGGAATGATGAACATATGCTTGCGGAATTCGGGTTAAGGTCATTATCACGACAGGATAAGCAGTATAATAATGAATGTATGATCATTCCGTATTCAAACTGGCAGGGACCACTGTGGATCAATGCAAATTTCCTGTATTCAGTAGCGCTTGTTAAATATGGCTATAAAGAAGAAGCTGCCAAGCTGAGCCTGAAACTGGCCAGGGTCTTGCTTGACGACATCAATGCATGCGGCACGATGCACGAGAACTATGACGCAGATTCAGGAAGGCCTCTTGCCCCAACTGCGGAACAATCCCCGAATAAAATATTTACCGGCTTTGTCGGATGGAATCTACTGGAACAAAATATGATTGAAGGAGCAATGGAAGGGAGATGGATGCTGCTGGAATTACCGATGAAGTAGGCATTAGTCATAAGTAGTAAGTGGTAAGTCGTAAGTGGTAAGTCATTAGTTGATTTATATTTTGAAATTTGATTTTTGCATGTTGATTTTTAATTTCAAATTGTTTACATGAAGAATAAATTCTTATCCCTGAAACTTATCCTCCTGATCATCATCTTTCTGTCTGTTATCAGGGTGTTTGCAGGCCCTGGTGATACGACATTGATCCAGACTTTTACGTACGGCTCTCCACAGGACCACAAATTCCTGTTCCCTGACAGCACCAACCGCTGGTCGAAGATCCTGATGTATTATACCCTGAAATGCAATCCGAACCAATCGCCTGCCTGCGGTGAATGGGATTATCTCACATACACATTCCTCTATAAACATACAGGGAAATACGATTCCACGAGGTACACCCATCCAAATTATACCTGGAACGGCACAACACCGGATTCATTAATGTATATGAACACTCCTTCCCTGAAGTATCATCCATATTTTGAGTATTTTAATCAGACTGTTCCCTCAAATACCGTAAAGCTTGGCGACAGCAATCAGATCAGCCATCAGATATTTTTTGGAGAAGGGAAGGATTCAAGATCCCAGATACTCTGGAAAGCCGATGAATTATCGTCAGCAGGTCTTGTTGCAGGCCAATTGACAGGGATAAGGGTCAAGGTCGCAGTTGCAGGTACCGGCATAAAGAAACTCGTTATCAGGATGAAGCAGACCGCGCTCAATTCATTGACGTCACAATTATGGGAACGCGAAGGATTGACGGAAGTTTATTCCCGGGATTTTATATTTCCAGGAGCAGGTTGGCAAACAGTCCCCTTCACCTATCCTTTCAATTGGGATGGTGTATCAAATATTATAATGGATATAAGCTATGAAAAGAGAATAACAGACAATGAAAACGGAATCTATGCAGATTCCCTGCATCCCGGATGTGTTATTGTTTCGGATAAGAAAGACTCTTTACTGAATTTTAATGGTTATGATCTTGTTGCGTTGCCTGCAGCAGCGTTTTCTTCCATTGACAGCGCTATAACGGTTGCTTTCTGGCAATATGGGGATCCGTTGAAACAACCTGAGAATTCCAGCATTTTTGAGGGTGCGGACAGTGCGGGACGAAGGATTGTCAATGTCCACCTTCCCTGGGGCAACAGCCAGATATATTGGGATGCAGGCAGTGATTCATCCGGGTTGGACCGGATCAATATGGCTGCCAATGATCCGTCGGTTTATCGAGGTAAATGGAATCATTGGGCTTTCACCAAAGATATCAGGACAGGAATGATGATCATTTATCATAACGGTCAGCTATGGTACCTGGGTCGGAATAAGATTAAAAGCATGTCAGGTATCCGGCAATTTAATATTGGCTCTTTTGCTAACGGAAAGGAAGCATACTATGATGGGATGGTCGATGAATTCTCTGTCTGGAATAAAGCGCTCAGCGATACTGCCATCAGCGAGATCATGTATGCCGACATTACTCCGGAAAACCCGGAAAATCCCCATCTTGTTGCTTACTATCAATTCAACGATGGTTATGGCTTTCATTGCAGTGATTCATCCGGAAGTCCTCATGACGCCAGGTTGATTGGATA
Organism: Bacteroidota bacterium; assembly: GCA_026391355.1. Taxonomy (GTDB): domain Bacteria; phylum Bacteroidota; class Bacteroidia; order Bacteroidales; family FEN-979; genus CAIYUC01. The sequence goes on from JAPLDH010000053.1 coordinate 53,518, forward strand.
TCCGGAATGGCAGGATTATAAGGGAAAGTCGAGATTCCGGAATATGCAACCATCTGCTTTGCGCCCTACTATTGTATTTGAGGAAGGTACTTATAACCCTGCTTCCCTTGATTCGATCTTTAAAGTCGATACCCTTGTCCAGTCTCCCATCATGATGGTTCTTTACGGAGATACTATCCATCCCTACAATCCAACGGATACTCTCACAGCGTATCCTGCATATTATCATAATTATGTATATGATAACCATGGTATTGCGACTGATTCCACGCTGGTAACCCCTGATGGGATCATGCACAGGAAAGATTACACATACTATGGTACTCCATATGAAGTGCTGATCAGGTATGAGCTTGCAAGATATATTACCCCTTATGGGATCAATCTGAGTCTTGGTACCGGCTTCACCTGGATTTATGATGTAACGGACTATGCCTCCCTGCTGCATGATTCAGTGCACTTGTCAGCCGGGAACTGGCAGGAGTTGCTGGACTTGAAATTTCTGATGATTGAAGGGATCCCGCCAAGGGATGTTCTTGGGATATCAAACATCTACACGGGAAATCACGGGTATGCAACAGCCGATCAGCACAGTCTCCCTCCGGTAACTGTTAAGATCGATCAAAATGTGGGCAGCGCCAGGTTGAAAATGCGGATCACAGGGCATGGGTTTGGGGGCAATCTCGATTGTTCAGAATTTTGCCCGAGGACAAATAAGCTGTTCATCAACGGGAGTCTTGCTTACAATCACTATATCTGGCGTGCCGATTGTCCTTCCAATCCGGTATTCCCGCAGGGTGGTACATGGCTCTATCCCCGTGCTGAATGGTGCCCCGGAGCGGAAGTAAGAACCAAAGATTTTGAACTTACCCCATTTATTACTCCTGGTGATTCCCTGACAATTGATTATGATCTTCAGGAGGGATATACGTGGAACGGGCAGGGAAGCTGGCCATATTACGCCATAGAATCTCAGCTTATCACTTATTCACATCCCAATTTTACACTCGATGCTTCGATCGAGGATATTGTTGCCCCGAATAACAGGGATTATTTTAACCGGTTCAATCCTGTTTGCGGGAACCCGATTATCTGGATAAAGAATAACGGAACAACAACAATAACTTCTGCAGATTTAACATACGGTCCCGTTGGCGGAAATATGCAGACTTATCCGTGGACAGGAACTTTGACCTTCATGGATTCCACGACTGTAACTTTACCTCCTGTTAATTGGTCTGATTGGGTTGGAGGAGACAATCGGTTTGTTTTCACCATCAGTCATCCGAATGGGGGAGAAGACCAATATTCGTATAATAATTCAATGACCACAAACTTTGATATTCCACCGACATATGATAACCTGATCATTTTAAATCTGAAAACTAACCATGAAGGTTATGCAGAATCCTGGAGTCTTACCGACCAAAACGGAAATATGATTTATCATGGGGATTCATTGCAAAACAACACAGAGTATTTTGATACTCTTCAGCTTCCCAAGGGATGTTATAAACTAACCATCATCAACAAGGAAGGAGAGGGTCTGCAGTACTGGGCAAATATGCCTCCCTATGGCAATGGAACAGCCGGATGGGCGGAATTTAGGAAGATCACGGGAGAAACCGTCAAATCGTTCAAACCTGATTTCGGGCTCAGTATTGCCCAGAGCTTTACGGTGGGTATGACAATCGATATTCCGGATCTTAATCCTGCAGGTTATGTCAATGTTTTTCCGAATCCGTCAGATGGCAGGATAAACCTTGCCATTGTTCTTGATCATACACAGAATGTTCTGGTCTCCATATCAGATCTTACAGGAAAAGAAATTTATTCACGCGGGTTAAAAAATGTTTTAAACAATAAATTTGTGATAGATCTTTCCGGGCAAACCACCGGTATTTACCTTTTAAGGTTGATCTCCGAAAACGGGATAATATCAAAAAATTTACTGATCAGGTAGCTTCAGATAGTTTTAATCCCGTAAACGGAAATTATTCCGCATGAATAATAACATCTCCCTGAACTTCACATTGAATTGGCACATCTACCTTAAAACTGGATTGCGACAGAACATCCACATTCCCTATAAATGTCATATTATCAGTCAGGGTGACGACTGCATTATTCGAATTGTTGATAATAAGGTTACGGATTGTATTGGGTATCATGGTCGGTAAGAAATGGGTTTGTTGGTTGACCTTACCATAGAATTCGAAATCTGTATCTGAATTGATCATTTTGGGTCCGGCCATGGATATGTTTCCTGATACACCAAATGGATGTCCGACGGAAAGTTTTGAATTTGATTCCATAATAAACACACCCGGACCGTTAATAACTTTATCAGCACATTTTAGCCATTTCGATACAAGTACTGATGATGTAACAAATAGGTTATTTGTCATTTCAACTCCGTTGGGATTGGCTGCCTTTAGTTTACCTAATTGCATTACTACTGAAGGAATGGTAATACCTGAAGCATTTCCGCCAAAATAGAGTCCTGAAGTAATCGAAGTTTGCAGGTTGGAAAGTGTACCACTGATTGGTCCACCGTTCAGTTCAAGGATACTGGAATTCACATTAAAGTTTCCGGCAGTAAGGATAAGGGTTCCAAAAAGCGTGACGTCCCCGTTCATCACAATACCCATTGGTCTGTTGATGGTCAGATCATTCAATGTCACTGATGGAATGGCGGTTCCACCGGTAACACCTCCGAAAATAATATTTGAGCTTATACCCCCTTCAAATGAACCCATTCCGGGCATAACCATGCCATTCAGGGTAAGGGTGTGTGCACCAATGGAAAGGATTCCCCTGCTTAATATCAGATCTCCATTGACAGTTTTACTGCCATGAAGGTTCATCTTATCGGAATTGTTCATCATGTCCATCATAATATTGAGAGGTCCCTTTGTATCGGGCAGTTCTTCATCAGAAGTTAAATGTGTGGAGCTATAATTATACCGCAGCATTGTTGAAGTACCATACAACCTGAATCCATTTCTCCGGATTTGTCCATCCATTAGTGTAAATTGATTATAAACAGTAATAGAATCAGTAAGGTCCAACCCTGAAGACCGGTTCAGCGTCAGCATGCTAAGGCTGATCGATTGTAAACTTCCGGCGCTGCCACTCCCACCGAAGATCATATTTGACATGCTGCTGCCAACCAGGTTGGAGTTGTAGACAATATCCCCGTTAATAGTCAGCGTATTGGCATTAATGCTCAAATCTCCCGAAGTGAGTGAAAGTGTGCCTTCCAATGAAACACTACCACCAAGGCCAATGCCTGCCGCACGGTTTATGGTGAGGTCATTCAAGGTGACAGAAGGCAGGTTCGTACTGCTACCGCTCCCACCAAAGATCACATTTGATGAAGATCCTCCTATCAATCCCGGAGAGGAAGAATTGGTGATATCGCCATTAACCGTTAATGTATTCGCATTGATACCGAGATTCCCGGAAGTAAGGTAAAGCGTTCCTAAAGTGGAAACATCACCTCCAAGACCAATCCCCGCTGCACGGTTAATGGTCAGGTTATGCAATGTAACAGCATTGAGATTGGTACTGGCTCCACTTCCGCCAAAGGTAAGATCAGATGAAGTGCCACCAGACAAAGAGCCACCTGAATAATTAATGGTACCATCAATATTCAATGTATTTGATTCAATGGAAAACGCTCCGTTGGTGAGTGAGAGATTATCCTCAATGGTAACTTGTCCCGACATTTTTATCCCGCTGGAACGGTTGATCTCAAGGTCATTCAACGTAACGGATGGGAGATAAGTCCAGGATCCGGAGCCACCGAATATCATATTTGAGGCGCCTCCTCCAAGTAAAGAACCGCTTGACAGAGAAATTGCACCATTAACGGTGAGTGTCGTTGATCCGATGGATAAGCTTCCCAACTCAAGGTAAAGAGTTCCCTCTGTAGTTACATTTCCGGAAAGCCCGATCCCGCTTGAGCGATGGATTCTGAGGTCATTCAGTTGAACAGAAGGCAGGTTTGTACTTGAAACATTGTCGCCGAACGTAATATTTGAAGAGGTTCCTCCTGTTAAGGATGCCGGCGGATTCTGTGTGATCCCTCCATTGAGGGTAAGGGTATGTGCCCCGATCAAAAATTGGCCTGAGTTTAAGGTCAGTGTTCCTCCAATCGTTCTGTCAGCATGTAATCCGACGGACACTGCATTATCAATGTAGAGGTTATAGGGGCCGGATGAAGCCGGAAACTCGTTATTTGTCGTTGTTTGTGCAGAAGTGCCGTTATAATTGAGTGTTCCGCCGGATCCATATTGAAATACCCATCCATTGTTATTTAATGATCCGCTGGTCATCGTCATTATACCATTTATGGTAATGTCTCCAATTTGCCGGATCCCGCTGGAAGACCGGTTCATTGTCAGATTGTTCAGCGAAACCTGGGGAAGATCTAAAGCCGTAACGCTAGTTCCTCCTGCAATAATATTGGAATTTAGTCCACCGGTCAGACTACCCGAGGTTTTTGTCAGCAGACCATTGAGGGTTAGTGTTGTTGCTCCGATTGATAATGGACCGGCTGAAAGAGCCAGTGTTCCTGCCAGGGTCAGGCTGGCTCCCAGGTTGATCCCTGCTGCACGGTTAATCGTCAGGTTGTTCAGGCCATTGGTAACGGAAGGCAGCGTTGTGGCTGAAGTATATTCTCCAAAGGTAACGTTGGATGATGACCCACCGGTGAGACTGCCCGAAACCACGTTGATATCTTTATTCAGGGTCAATGTATTTCCGGAACCGATTGAGAATGTACCACTGTTTAAATAAAGTGTTCCATCGAGGGATCGTCCAGCGTGTAAATTCACACCTGCAGGGTTTTTGATATAAAGGTTTTTAGGACCGTTTGATACCGGAAACTCTGCATTGGCTGTGGTTTGTGCGCTGCTGCTGTTGTATTTCAGCGTTCCGTTTGAACCATAAGAGATGGCGCCACCACTTAATGCAAAAGATCCGTTGGTCAGGATCAATGTGTCGTTCACCAAAACATTGCCTGTCATGGTAATTGTCGATGAGGATCGGTTCATGGTGAGCATCTTCAATCCATTCAAAACACCGGGCAAACTCGTGCTTCCTGTTCCACTAAAGGTTATAGAAGAACTGCTTCCTCCGGTCAAACTGCCAGAAGTTCTGCTGATAGCGCCATTATTAAATGTCAGCAGGTTTGAACCAATGGATAAAGCGCCACTGGTCAGGTATAAGGTTCCGGTGATGGTTCTGCTGAAACTGGCAGGAAGCGAAACGTTGTTTGAATTATTAATTATAACATTTGGAGGACCGCTCGATGTGGGCCATTCTGATGAAGCAGCGGTTTGACCAATACCACCCTTGTATTCCAGCGTCCCGCCTGAACCATATGAAACTGTACCTGAAATTGAACTGTTGACAGAAGAGCTGCTCACAAGGGTCAGTTTGTTGTTGACGGTAACAGATCCGTTCGTTAGTGAGAGATTTGTTGAGTTACTTGTGGTTCCGACCGTTACCGTCCCGTTTAAAGAGGTTGGAAATCCATTACCCGAGGATTGTGAGCCATTATTGTAATAAAAGTAATTAGCGTACGTGCTGTAAGTTTTTGTACCCTGAAGCTGAACACAACCTGTGGATGCAGTAGTGGAGACCCCCTGGGAATGCATGGTTTTAATTCCACAATAGGGATTAAGTGTAAAATACCCGGTACTTGCGTTTTCAATGATACTGCTTCCCATATCAAGCGTCGAACCGTTCGTCACTTCAAAATTAATCTTTTGGTAATAGTTGCCGCCTGTTTTGGTATAGGTTTGTGTTGCCCCGTTGGTGTTGAACCGGAACGTACAGCAGCCACTACCCGGGCATGAAATGGTGCCATTTGAAAAGGTGAAATTGCCTCCAATAGTTATTGTATCATGCCCGGTGGAATAGGCAGGATCAAATATTCCATTACTTTGGTTGTAGTTTCCGCCAATTTTCATTGTCATGCTGCCTGACTGGGTAAGCTCTATTACCCCTGTCCCGGTGCTTTGAATACTGAAATCACCATTGATCTTCCATGGATCGGGAACGTTGAAATTAAAAAAATCATTCTGACCCCCACAATTCCATGTAAAGTTCCAGAATTCCTGATCAAGGTTGGTCACAGTTGATGATGTACAGCCTACAATTTCACAGGTTGAAACGGAATACCACGCAGCATGAGGCAATGCACCGCCATTTTTGTAATGCCTGTATAGTGAACCGTTATTAAAATAAATATTTCCGGAACCAGACATTTCCCCATAATTATAAATGGTTCCATTTACATACATGGTCCCAATTACTGAAAGTTCGGTGGTTGAAACCTGGTTCAAAGTCAGGATCACACCGGCATTCAGATATAAGATACCCCCACTGTTGACACTGGTTTCATCAAGAGTGATATCCGCAGTGATCCAAACCGTATGAGTGGAGCGGATGTCGATATTTCCATCAGAATATGTCGGAAAGTTCGTTGCATCCTGCCAACCGCTCTGGTAAACCTGCCAGATCGCGGGATCGTTCCAGGTACCACTGGCTTTCGTCCTGTAGTCACCATTTGCAGCCCGTACTTCAGTGTTAACAACAAGAAGTAAGCATAAAATACTAAATCCGGATAAATATTTGTTCATATAACCTCCTTCCAGTATAAGAAATTAGCCCGAAAAGATACTGAATATTTTGCTAAAAGTCAAGTCTTATTTCTGTATTACAATGATTTATCCGAAAAATACGGAATGGAACAGGTAGATGATCCTAAAAATAATAATCTCACTGATATAAGGTATTCCTATAAATTCTAATTTTACTGCATGATTAAGACCTTAGTCAATCTCTTTTTTCTGATCTTTCTTTTTACTTCAGCGCTCCGGGCGCAGGAAAAAGATATTGAATATTTTATAACACAGGGTTTTACCAGTAGTCCCTTGTTAAAAGACCTGAATAACCAGCTACGGACAAATTCCTATGACAGTTTATTGGTAAAAGCATCCTTTCAACCGCAGGTGAATGTCAATACTTCCCTGATGTATGCACCCATAGTCAAAGGTTACGGCTACAGTGAACCGATCACAAATGGCCAGCAATTCCTGATGCAGATTGCAGCAGGACAGGCAATCTTCAATTCCAAAGCAAAGAATGCACAATATCATAAATTTGGTATTGAGAATCAGGGAATTACTTATTCAGTAAAAATTTCAAAACTGGATCTTAAAAAAGCCATCATCTCACAATACCTCACAGTTTATGGAATTTACAATGAAACGACCTTTCGTAAAAATCTCATTCAAACCGGTGAAGATGAGGAAAAAATTCTCAAAGAACTTGTAAATCAAGGATATTATAAACAAACAGATTATCTTTCTTTCCTTCTTGAATTGCAGTCCATAACATTTGAGTTGACGGATTATGAAATTCAGTACAGGAAAGAATTATCAAACCTAAAAATCCTTTGCGGGATCAATGATACCATTACTTACCAACTGAAGAACCCTGATCTGGCATTGGTTCCAGCATCAGGATATGTCAACCCGGTTTTTTTTCAACGGTTTAAAATCGATAGTTTACGATTGGAAAATGAGAAAGTAATCATCAATAGTCATTATAAGCCACAGGTAAACTGGTTTACTGATGCAGGACTGGTCAATAATGAGCCCCGGTTCATCTACCAGAACTTTGGGGTAAGCATCGGGATAAGCCTTGCATTACCGGTTTATGATGGTAATCAGCGAAAACTGAGCTATGAGAAGCTCAAAGTGTCGGAAGAAACCAGGAAATTCTACCGGGATTTCTTTGCAAGCCAATACGACCAGCAGATCTCACAATTGAACAGTGAACTCAGGCTGACCATGGAGGTTTTCCCGAAACTCGGTAAGCAACTGGAACTTTCTGAAGATCTCATCAGACAAGACAAGGTTTTATTGAACACAGGAGGAATTTCCGTTACAGATTATATTCTGGCACTGAAAAACGAAATCTTGTTTAAAAATAATATTAATCAATACAGGATCAGAATTTTGCAGATTATTAATGAAATCAATTACTGGCGGGAGAAGTAAAGAAGGCATTAGGCACCAGGCAACAGGCAATAGGAATAAAAAATTAATAAGTACATCATTATTTGATTAACTCTTTAATTCAACAAGTTAACAATTCATCAATTATCTTCCTCCACATGAATTTCAACAAACTTTTATATTTCCTTCTGATCACGTTAATTTTCACTTCTGCCTGCAAAAGCGGAATGGATAAATCGGAAAAAGAGGTCATTCCCAAGGCACCTGTAACGGTTACCGGTGTGATCATAGGTCCCATGACGGATTATGCTGAATTAACGGCTACTTCGACTTTCTTCGATAATGCCGTTGTCAAAGCGCCGGTAACGGGTTATATAGAGAGTAGCCTGGTAAATCCCGGCGACAAGGTAATGAAGAACCAGAAGATCATGACCATGCGCACAAAGGAGGCAGTCGCGCTAAAAGGTGACACATCAGGTTTGTTGGGTTTTTCCGGGGAGATCCTGATAAAATCAGGCATAAACGGGGTAGTGACATCGATGGACCATCCCATAGGTGATTATGTGCAGGAAGGGGACAGGCTCGGGATTATTTCTGTACCGGCAAGCCTTGTATTCCTCCTTGATGCACCCTTTGATCTGAATTCCTTTATCAGGATTGGCAACCGATGTGATGTTCTGCTCCCCGACGGTAGCTCAATCGAAGGAAGGATCACATCCCGGCTTCCATCAATGGCAGGTGCATCTCAAACCCAGCGGTTTGTCATTGAACCAGCGAAACCACCGAACTTGCCTGAAAACCTGATTGCCAGGGTCAGAATACCAAAGAATTCAATAAATAATGCAGTGATGTTGCCAAAGGCTTGCATACTCACAGACGAAATCATGAAGAATTTCTGGGTAATGAAGCTCATCAATGATTCGATGGCTGTAAAAATATCGATTCAAACAGGCCTGACCGGTGGTGATAACGTTCAGATCGTGGAACCCCGGTTCTCTCTGACAGATCTTTTTCTTTCTTCAGGGAATTACGGATTGGGGGACACTGCAAGAGTATTGGTGGTTAAGAAGAAAGAATAATGCAGGAATTCAGAATGCAGGAATGCAGGAATGCAGAAATTAATTCAAAAATCAAATTGCAAAAATCAAAATTCAAAATTCCCCTTGCCTTTTCTGATGACCTGATGACTGATGACCAATGACCGATTACTGATGACCAATGACCAATGACAAGTACCGTCTCTTCCTGAAGCCCATCATCTTTGTTCTGGTGATGCTGGTGATGCTGGGGATCTATTCGTATTCGAGAATGGAGACCTCACTGTTCCCGGATGTGACCTTTCCGAAGATCACGGTGATTGCCGATAACGGGGAACAACCGGTAGATAAAATGATGGTGACTGTCACGAAACCGTTGGAAATTGCCATAAAAAGGGTGAACGGGATTTCGATCGTCAGGAGTAAGACCAGCAGGGGAAGCTGTACGATCGATGCTTACTTTGACTGGAAAACAGATATAAACCTGGCGAAGGTCCAGTTGGAAGCAAGGATCAATGAGGTTAAGAACGGCTTACCACCGGCCACAACCTTCGTGATAGAAGCCATGAGCCAGAACATTTACCCGGTTTATGGATACACGCTGGAAAGTGATAAATACGGCCAGGTTGAGTTGAAAAATACTGCTCTTTATCTTGCCCGTCCAAAATTCGCGCAGGTTCCGGGAATTTCAAATATTATGGTAAGAGGAGGGAAGACGAAGGAATTTGTGATAGCCCCGAAACCACAGGCCATGATTCCATTGGCACTTACGCCTCAAATGATCATTGATGCGCTGGGAAGTACAAATTTCATTGAGTCGAACGGGTTGCTGTCGGATTACAGGCGTCTCTACCTGAATGTTACCGATGCACGTATCAAGGATCTGAACGACCTGAAGAATGTTGTTATTAAAAATGACCGCAGCCGGGTTGTCCGTTTACAGGATATTGCAGATATTGACCTGCAGGAACAGCAGGAATTCATCAGGATCAATGCAAACGGCCATGATGCAGTTGTCCTTGATCTTGTGAAACAAAAGGGTATCAATCTCATCGACTTTGCAAAGCAGGTCTCTGCAAAAGCCGCTGAAATACAGAAACAATTGCCGAAGGGCATGGTCCTCAAGCCTTATTACAACCAGTCTGCTTTTGTTGAGGAGTCTGTCAGCAGCGTGATGCGATGTATTTATGAAGGACTTCTCCTTGCCATCCTTGTCGTGGTATTCTTTCTCCGGTCTTTCCGGGCAAGCATTAATATCATCCTGATTATCCCGGTCACGCTGATGTTGACGGTGACGATGCTTTACGTGGCAGGGATCTCATTGAACATCATGTCGCTTGGCGCTATTGCCGCTTCCATCGGACTGATCATCGATGATGCCATCGTCATCATAGAGCAGATCCACCGGTTACATGAGGAACATCCTGAAAAAGATAAATATACCATCGTAAGGGAAACCATTCGACTTTTGATGCCCGCTATGATCAGTTCTTCGCTGAGCACGATCGTTATCTTCCTGCCATTTGTCCTGATGACAGGGGTAGCCGGGAGCTTTTTCCAGGAGCTTACATTGACTATGGAGATCACCCTGGTTTGCAGTTTCCTGGTAACCTGGATCGGCTTACCCGCGTTGCATTTAGTGACTGGGTATAAGCCACACAGATTGCTCCGCTTCAAGAAGCATGAAGAAGGCGAATCAAAAAAGTTGCAATGGTTATTGTGGTTTTTTGATAAACCGTGGTATGCTGCAATATTTGTTCTGATCCTTGTTGTTTCTTCAATTCTTCTTGTGAACAGGCTGAATACAGGTTTCCTTCCGGTACTCGACGAAGGGACCATCGTCCTCGATTATTTGTCCCCACCGGGGACTTCACTGGAAGCCTCTGATGCGATCCTCCGGCAGGTGGATACAATTGTACTGCACGATCCCGATGTGGCAACCTACATGAGGAGAACCGGCACAAACATGATCTCAAGCATAAGTATGGCCACAGGTGTGATCCCTCCCAATGAAGGGGATTATCTGATCCAGTTGAAACCGGGGATTAAAAAGAAAACGGAAGAGGTCATATCTGATCTTCGTCAGCGGGTTACCTCAAGGGAACCTGCGCTGGATATCGAATTCGGCCAGCGGATCGCCGATCTTCTCGGTGACCTGATCGGACGACCTGAACCCATCGAGATCAGGATATTTGGTGATGATGAGAGCAAATTACAGGATCTGGCGATGCAAACCCAGACGATCCTGGGGAAAATAACAGGAGTAACTGACATTCTAAACGGGATAGTATATGATGGTCCTACCATCTCTGTCGTTCCAGATCTGGTTAAATTATCGCAGTTCAAAATTACCCCGGCAGATTTCCAGACCCAGCTTACTGCTTATAATGAAGGCGTAAGAGTAGGGGAGATCCAGGAAGGAGAAAAGATGCTCAGTATCCGGTTTCGCTTTACAAATTTTCAGAACAATAGCCTTGAAAAAATAAGGAGGCAGCCGATCTTTGCTCCCGACGGGTCATTCAGGCCATTGGAAGATTTTGCAACAGTGAAAGTATCCAGGGGTGACCCTGAAATGACACGGGAAGATCTAAAATCGAATATTGTTGTAACAGCCCGTTTGGAGAACCGGGATATTGGGAACGCAATTCAGGAGATCAAAAAAAGTCTTACAAGGGATCTTTCATTGCCATCCGGCTATTTCATTGTTTATGGTGGTACCTATGAACAGCAGCAAACTTCTTTCAGGGAACTCCTCATCATTCTTATTACCGCGATCTTGCTGGTATTTGCGGTTTTATTATTTACCTTCCGTGATCTGCGGATAGCTTTTCTGATCATTTTCATCTCAATTCTTGGGATTGGCGGATGTATCTGGGCTCTTTACATTACAGGCATCCAGCTTAATGTAGGCAGCTATACCGGGATCATTATGATCGTAGGGATTATCGCGGAAAATGCGATCTTTACTGTAAACCAATTCCTGACAACATTTCAAACCACTGCTGATGTCGACAAATCTATCCGGTATGCGATCTCCATGCGGATCCGGCCAAAACTGATGACAGCAATCGGCGCTATTTTAGCGCTGACCCCGCTGGCTCTTGGTATCGGCATCGGGGCGCAAATGCAGCAGCCCTTGGCAATAGCCGTCATTGGAGGGTTCCTCATTGCGATGCCACTGCTTCTCTTTGTATTTCCCAGCTTGCTGAGGCTGGTGTATGGGAGTCGTAAGTTGTAAGTTGTAAGTCATCAGTCATCAGTCATTGGTCATTGTTTTTCACCTTTCACTCAATTGTTATTCAGGTTTCTGTTACCACTTTTCGTTCATTATAAACATGTAATTTATGATCCTATTCACAAAATATATATTAAATCTGTGAACGTATTCATAAATCATGATATATATTGATTTATTGAATATAATCGAAGTTTTTGAACTGCCTTTAACCTTTTCCAAGGAATATCCGGTCAAATCTTTACAGACAATAAACAGGGAAAACGTATATACAAATTCTTTGATCGAAAATAATGACATGAATATACGAATGACGGATCAGTGAATGAAATGACAGGGATTTGGAATTCTGAATCATGATCTGCAAAAAATTCGATATTTTACATCCGTGATAATGATTCCGATTAAATTTTATTTCGTCCTTACGGGACTTACCTCTTTTGCTGTGATTCGCTTTCTACCAATATCTTGTCCCTACGGGACGGTCCCGTCAGGGGCCAAATATCGGCAGAACCACAGGCAACCCCAGTTTTATTAAGTCCCGTAGGGACGTAATTTTAAAGGTTTCAGGAAGGCTCACCACAATATATCAGGGCAGAAATGATAATAAACCATATTTTTCATTATTTTTGTAATATTCAACACTAGCAAATCATGCCCGGTCACTCTCTACAATCGTAAGCGATTGCTTATGAAATCAGCGATCCTTATCGTCTTTGTGATGTTTTTTTCTTTTGCGGGCTTTTCCCAGGGCGAATGGAACAACTGGTATTTCGGCAATTTAGCCGGAGTCACCTTCAATTACGGATTACCCCCGACCTATTTGCTTGACGGTCAAATAAACGGTGCACGTGCAGTTGCAATGGCCTCAGACTCCCTTGGAAACTTATTGTTTTATACCAATGGTGCAAATGTCTGGAACAGGAACCATATGATCATGCCCAATGGAAGTGGTTTGTTCACGAATTATGCGGACCAGTCGGTGTTAATCGTCAAACAAATCGCCGACGACAGTTCTTATTATATTTTTACCACTAACGGAATGAATTGGCCTCCTCCCCAAAACAATGACGGCCTCCATTATTCTGTTGTAAATATGAGGCTGAACGGAGGAATGGGAGATGTTGATATTTCTCAGAAGAATATTGCTCTGCAAACGACCGGGAACTACCCGTTCCTTATGACCGCTGCCCGGCACAAGAACAACCGTGATATCTGGCTGATCACCCACAACACGCACAACAGTTGTGTATACCTGGCTTACCTGATAACTGCCTCTGGGATCAATTTCCCTCCGGTACAGAGTCCGAGTTTATTTAATTGGATAAACGTTGTATATATGAACGCCGGGTATATGAGAGTTTCTCCCGATGGAAGCAGGTTGGTTTACCCTTTTGCAGATACAGTGGAAGTTTGCCGTTTTGATAATGAAACCGGGGCCATCAACCCGAAATTTCGCATACAGACAGGGAATCATTATGCAAATGAGGGATGGGATTACCTGGAATTTTCGGTTAATTCAAAATATCTATACAACTCTGCCGATGACTGGACGAATGCCAAGATATACCAGTACAATGCCACCCTCACCGATTCGACTCTTTTCAAGCAAAGCGAAACGCTGATCGGTGAAAGTCCTTACGGGGTTCATTTACAAATGGGTCCGGACTTTAAAATATACGGGGATCAGTCGGGCAATGATTCCCTTTGTGTGATCAACAACCCGAATTCAGGCGGGATTGCCTGCAATTTTCAGCCAGATGCCGTTTACCTTGATCATCGGATTTGTAGTGAGGGACTTCCCCAGTTTCTGCAGAGGTACCTTGCAATCATAGCGGATTCAGGTCACTGCCAGTATCAGCTTGTGTATTTTACCCCGCATATCTGGCCACCTCCCGACAGTGTTTACTGGGATTTCGGCGATCCTGCGTCAGGAGGTGCCAATACATCCAACATTGTCAACGCGACCCACATTTATAACCTTACGGGCAGTTATCATATAAGTTTGTTTGTCAGGCATATTGATATGCGGATTGATACCACCTCGGCCATGATCACCATTTTGCCGGGTGTAACCACCAGCCTGGGACCGGATCAGACGGTGTGCGAAGGCGATTCGGTTACCTTTGATGCAGGCGCCTGCTCAAATTGTTCTTACATATGGTCGGATATTACTGCGGGACCATTCATTATTGGGTACGGACAAACCTTCAAAACTGGTGACCCGGGGATCTATAAAGTCATTGTTACCAACTCCAACGGATGTAACGCTACCGATACCATTCAGTTGATCGTAAACCTGACTCCTTCGGTTACCAATGACCCACTTTCCAAAAACGTATGTTCCGGTGAACCTGAAAATATTTCCCTTACTTCGACTGTAACCGGCACCAATTTTTACTGGACTCCGACACTGACATCCGGAAATATAACCGGTTTCAGTCCCGATTCAGGGCTTGTGATCAACCAGACGCTGATCAATATTGGGGCAACTCCGGGCGTAGTGACTTACCACATCATTCCCAAGGTCGGTAATTGTCCCGGAGACGCGGTTGATTTTCAGGTTACTGTAACCGTTTCTGATTCTGTGAAAATCGTGATCAGTGCTTCAGATAATGATGTATGTTCAGGAACAATGGTAACATTCACCGCTATTCCGGTTAACCAGGGAACAACGCCTCAATACCAATGGAAAGTAAATGGGATCAATACTGGCACGAATTTGCCGGGTTTCACCTATGTCCCACTGAACAGTGATGTGGTGACGTGCGTATTGACTTCATCGAATTTGATTTGCATGACGAACAACCCGGCCACTTCCACTGCAATCAACATGGTTGTAAATCCAAACCTGCCGGTATCGATAACGATATCACCTTCCATCAATCCGGTCTGTACAGGGAATTCGGTTACGTTCACAGCCATCGCCATACATGGTGGCGCTATCCCTTCTTTTCAATGGAAAGTCAACGGGGTTAATGCAGGAACCGACAATACCAGTTATTCTTTCATTCCCAACAATGGTGATGTTGTTACCTGTGGTCTGACTTCCGATGCCCTTTGTGCAACCGGAAATCCAGCCACAAGTAACAGTGTGACAATGACGGTCAATCCAAATCTACCCGTCAGTGTTTCTATCTCCGCCTCCGCTAATCCTTTCTGCCAGGGAGCTTCCGTCACATTGACAGCTACCCCAACCAATGGCGGAACAATTCCTTCATACCAATGGAAGGTAAACGGACTTACCATAGGTACAAATAACCCGGTCTATTCTGATTCTCCCAATAACGGAGATGTTGTGTTCTGCGAGCTGAATTCAAGTGTTGTATGTCCGATAAGTAATCCTGCAACCTCGAACACCATCACTATGGTGGAGAACACCAATTTACCGGTTGGTGTATCCATAAATGCCTCAACAAACCCCGTTTGCAGCGGAAATTCAGTTACATTTACAGCCATACCTGCAAATGGAGGTTCTTCACCCTCTTATCAATGGAAAGTGAACGGAGTAAATACCGGACCGAACAATCCTGTATTTATCTATAATCCTGTCAATGGTGATTGCATCAGTTGCATCCTTACTTCAAACCTGGTTTGTGCCAGCGGTAACCCGGCAACGTCCAATTCAATCTGCATGACAGTCAATCCGAACCTTCCGGTTAGTATCACCATTAGCACACCGATAACTACTATTTGTGCAGGTACTCAGGTCACATTCACGGCATCTCCGGCCAACCAGGGCACACTGCCGCAATATCAATGGAAGGTAAACGGGGTGGGGGTCGGAACAAGTAACCTTACTTATTCCTACATTCCGCTCAATGGTGATCAGGTTTCATTTGATCTCTGCTTCCAATAACCCTGTCTGTTCGGGGATTCCGGTCACATACACAGCCACACCGACAAATGGAGGAACAACCCCGGTTTACCTGTGGAAAGTCAACGGCATTAATTCAGGGACAAACAGTCCCACATACCAATATGTTCCTCTCAACAACGATCAGATTTCCTGCACGCTAACCTCAAACCTCACCTGCACAAGCGGAAATCCCGCTACCAGCAATACGATCACAATGGGTGTTGCCGCTTCGCCCATTGTTACCCTGACCCGGTGCAATGATTCAATCACGACCCTAAATGCTCAACCATTCAGGCTTAAAGGAGGAATACCATTGGGAGGAAACTATTCAGGTTCCGGTGTGACAAATGGAATATTTTATCCCGCAATTGCAGGAGTCGGAATCCATCAAATTACATATACCTATACGAATGGTGCTTTGTGTTCAGCCAGCGCTCAGTTGGCAGTTCACAGTTTGCAGTTCCCAGTTTTTATTTGCGGAAATAGCCTGACTGATCCACGTGATGGTAAGATGTATCTTACAGTTCAGATCGGATTGCAATGCTGGATGTCGACAAATTTGAATTATGGAACGATGATTCCCGGAAACATAAGCCAAAGAAACAATTGCATCAATGAAAAATACTGCCTGAATGATCTAACTGGAAACTGCGAACTGGGAACTGCAAACTACCAGTGGGACGAACTCGTGGCCTACGACGAAACCCTGAGTACACAAGGCCTTTGCCCGCCGGGATGGCATGTGCCAACAGAAGCAGACTGGAATACTTTGTTTGCCAATTATATCAGCAATGCATTTGCAGCGTGGCCGTTGCTTTCAACGGGGTTTTCAGGGTTCAATGCCACGCTTTCCGGGACATGGCACATGAATGTGACATGGGACTGGAACGGCTTCTCGACGATGTTCTGGTCATCAACCTCGCATGGAACCACCAAAGCCTGGAGTCATGGGATGAATGACACGGATCCTTCGGTTTCGCTTTATCCGGCGTTTAGGTCAA
>JAPLDH010000079.1 GCA_026391355.1 Bacteroidota bacterium
ATGGCCCATTGAGGGTGTTTAGTTGTTTCCATATATCCCGTATATACGTAGTACAAAGAAACGACTAAAATCCTTATGAAATCAAGCTCTTTCAATTTTTTTTATCAACTAATACGTGTTAATATCCGGGTTAGGGATTAAAACATTGCTTACTTGAACGAATCCCGATTAAAGGTGCAATATCCTTTGGAACCTTTACTGCGGATTTCGGTAAATCAATTTACGTAGGACGCCCCTTGGTAAATGCTTATTTACTTCAAGAAGAACTCAAGTATTACGGGGTAATTGCTGATTGTACGGTCGAGGATCGAATGAAAAATGACTCGATACACTTTCAAGAATATTTTATCAAATATAAAACTCCTCTCAAGAATGGTAGTGCAAACCACTACAATATAAATTACTTGACCCATGACACTTTCAATAGAATGCCTACTACTAAAGATGAAATAATGAATCTACTGGGAAAATTTTACTTCACTGTTTCGGGACAAACAAGAATATATGTAGATAACACTGTGGATTTTATTAAGTTCTGTTATCAATCACAATCAGGGTGAAAACACAATCTAAACTTGGTGATAAAATATAGAACCTTGAAAAATCTGCTAAAATACTGATTGTTTTGCTGAAGATAATGAATATTAATCAATTAGTGGATATATGGATTTAACTTCATTATGTTCGATAACTTTTTCAACTTATACTCCTGATGAAGTCCGAGAAGAATAAACACAACTTTTAGCCTCAACTTTTTCGTTATGTTCATATGTATAGTCGCTTTCATTGAAAAGTTGTCTAATCGCCCAAAGTTTTGGAAAAAATGTTGTCACATTATCTTTTTGTAACGGTAAGCACCTCAACCCCCTAATCCCCTTCTCCCCGAGGAGAAGGGGGAAGTAATAAGCCGAATGCTGTTTTGGGGGTGACTAAAAAGCTTTTGTGAAACCCTTGGTGACCTTGGTGGTTAAAATTTAAACCATTGAACCACAAAAGATAACGAAGTTTACAAAAAAAGGTACACAAAGGAGAATTCTTCCAAATATTTTCCTTTTAGTCAGCCCCGCCAGAGGATGAGGTGAAAAATTCAGGTGAAGGGCTTTGGAGATGAAGTAATTCAATGAAGAATATGAATTTATAAAATTTTGAATGCTGAAGTCACGCGTTACGCGTAACGCGTCACCTTCTATGCGTTACGAATTTCCCATCTCAATCAGTATCGGCTGATCTATCCGTAATCCCAGCAAACTGGAAGCCTTACCCTGGTTGATGGCGATCTCAAGGTTACCGCTGGTGCTGAACAATGCCAGCATCTCCCCTTCCACCACATCCTTGTATGATTTACTGATTATAGTGATCCTGTATGAGGCCGAACGGAACATGATGGCAAACTTCTTTCCTTTGATCACTGATTTGAAAAAGGGTTCGGTAATGTTTGTGAAAACATTTTCATAGTTATCGATATAGATCACCTTCCCTTTGATGAGACTCCCATCGATCACGGGTTTGAAGGAGATTTTCTGAAGAACGGACTGTTTCGGCTTTCCAAGCTCTTCAATGGGTTTGCCCTCAGCTATGTGTGCAGCAACTTTTACAAAAACATCCCGTGAAGAAAATGTAAAATAGTCGCTGTCCTGGTGAACATCGAGTTCTATAATGGTCTCAGGTTTCTCATCAAAGATCAGCGAGAAGATCCCGTTATCAGCGCCGATGAAATAATGCCCTTCATGAACAACCAGCGTATGCGGAGATTCAATGGACGCTTCAGTATTGATAGCTAAGATATGAATTGTGCCCGTCGGAAAGTTCCGGTAAAAATTACGGATGATAAAGGCAGCCTGGTTCAGGTCGAAAGCGGGGATTGCATGGGTTATATCCACAATATGAGCACCCGGAATCTGCTTGTAAATAGCTCCTTTTACTGCTCCCTGGTAATGATCTTTGTGACCCCAGTCACTCGTCAAGGTTATGATTGGCATGAAGGAAAAATTGCACTACTTTTGTAACACTCAAAATTAGTAATTAAAATTACCTGATGAGTGAAAAAATAATCAGTATTGAATCCCACCATCCATTGGATGTATTTGGAGCCAATGATCAGAACCTGGATTTGATGCGTCAGTTTTTTCCAAAACTGAAAATATTTTCCCGTGATAATTTTGTCAAAGCTATTGGTGAAGAGTCAACATTACTGCAATTCGAAGAAAAATTCTTGATGCTTCTGGTTCACCTGGATAAGTTCGGAAAACTCAACCGCAACGATATTTCCCACTTATTGGAGAATGAAGAACCTGAGTTACCTGAAACTCCAGGGACTGGTAATGATGTGCTCGTTCATGGTAAAAACGGAATGTTGGTGAGGGCACGAACTGTCAACCAGCGAAAAATGGTTGAGAGTGTGGAAAACAATGACCTTGTTTTTGCCATCGGACCTGCCGGAACAGGAAAAACTTATACTGCTGTTGCTCTTGCCGTAAGGGCTTTGAAAAACAAAGAGATCCAGCGGATCATCCTCACGCGTCCTGCAGTTGAAGCGGGTGAAAGTCTGGGATTTCTCCCCGGTGATTTGAAAGAGAAACTGGACCCATATCTTCAGCCTTTGTATGATGCACTAAAAGATATGGTTCCCCCGCAAAGGCTGTTATCCTATATTGACGACGGAACAATTGAAATCGCTCCTCTTGCCTTTATGCGCGGACGTACGTTGAACAATGCCTTTGCCATTCTGGATGAAGCACAGAATACCACTCCAAACCAGATGAAAATGTTCCTCACCCGGATGGGAACCGCCGCAAAGTTTATCGTTACCGGTGATATCACGCAGGTTGACCTGCCCAAACACCAAACCTCAGGGTTGATTCATGTTCAGTCAATACTGACGGGAGTTCCCGGCATCGATTTCGTATATCTTGACCAGAATGATATCATCCGGCATAAACTGGTGATCCGGATCATTGAGGCCTATGGGAAGTGAGAGTTTACGTGGTTATGTAACCGCCTGATCACTTAATTTCTGTTATCTTTGCCAAAAAATGTTGTCATATGTCAAACGTTATTGTAAAAACCGATTTTCATTTTCCAGGGCAGAAAAGTAAATACACCGGTAAAGTGCGCGATGTATATAATATTGGTGATAAGTACCTGGTGATGATAGCCAGTGACCGCATCTCTGCATTCGACGTTGTGCTGCCGAAAGCAATCCCCTATAAAGGACAAGTGTTGAATCAGATTGCTGCTAAGTTCCTCGATGCAACCGCCGATATTTGTCCGAACTGGAAGATCTCTTCACCAGATCCAATGGTAACGATCGGACGATTCTGTAAACCGATCCCTTTGGAAATGATCATTCGTGGTTACCTCACAGGCAGTTCCTGGAGAACTTACAAAAGCGGAAAAAGAGAGATCTGCGGAGTTTCCATTCCTGATGGAATGAAGGAACATCAACGGTTTCAGCATCCGATTGTCACTCCGACTACAAAAGCTGCTGAAGGACACGATGAAGACATTTCGCGTGAGGAGATCCTACGTCAGGGTATTGTTTCTGAAGCTGACTATAACCTACTTGAAAAGTACACCCTTCAACTCTTTCAGAGAGGCACTGAGATGGCTGCAACCAAAGGGCTGATCCTTGTCGACACCAAATACGAATTCGGAAAAGGTGATGATGGCCAAATTTACCTTATTGATGAGATCCATACACCCGATTCATCAAGGTATTTTTACCTCGAAGGTTATGAAGAACGCCAGAGAAAAGGAGAACAGCAACGGCAACTGTCAAAGGAGTTCCTGCGTGAATGGCTGATGGACAAGGGTTTCAAGGGAGAAACAGGTCAGAAGGTTCCCGAAATGAGTGACGAATTCGTAATCCAGATCTCCGAACGATACATTGAACTATACGAAAATATTATTGGAGAGAAATTCATTCGGTCAGACGTTTCCAATGTGTTGGGCAGGGTTGAAAAAAACTGTTATGATTGGCTGAAAGTAAATTGATCAGGTACCTGTTTTATATAACCATGTGACCATGTAACCACCGTACCACGGATCAACCTGATTCAATAATCCTCAACAGGTTTTCGAGATCATCTATTTTTTCAGGGTAACCAAGTTGCTGATATGAAAAGATCAAACCTGAAATCAGTCTCTTGATAATATCGATGTTTGAACATGGCTCATAAAATGACCTATCCGCCTGAACTTTCAATTGCCGGACGAATAATTCTATCTCCCTTCTTGTAAAAACAGATCCTTTATTGAAGGGGTTGATATAAAACAATACATCTGCATCCGAGGGATCTTCAATGCCATTATCCATCAGGTAAGCAAGTATAAAATGCTGGGGAAGATTGACGCCATAAATTGGAATTTTAAGTTTCCGGGCAAGGATGATGTACAGTATTCCCAGGGTCAACGGACTTCCTTTTTTTGTTTCGAGTAAGGTATTGAGGTAGAAATTCTGTGGTGTTGACGGATTGATCTTGTTTCCGTCAAATCTTTGAACACCAAAGAAAACATGGTTAAGGACTTTAACATTTTCCAGTGCGGTCATATTATCATTCAGTTCCAGCCAAATGTCCATTTTTATCTGCTCTACCTGAATGATCAGTTTTTCTTCATTGATATCGGGATATTGGGTTTTTGTCACGATTATAAATCCTTTCAGAAGATCGGAAGATCCCAATCCCACCCAGTTTGCAAATTCAAATTGAAGATTATCCAGATGAATCTTCCGGATGATGTTTTCAATCCTTTCCTGTACCAGGATGTTGAATGAATTTTCCCAGGAGTGCTCCAGTACCGGGATTGCTTCCGTACCAAAAGTAAAGATCTTTTCCACGATGACGCTATAAACCGAATCATCCGGTTCATCCAGGAGGTTTATCAGGGCATTCAGTTCTTTATTTTCGGGGAGCTTGTCCACTCGAATTAATTTCCCGCAAAGGTACAAAGAATGGCAACAATTAATTTTGAAGTAGTTCGGACGAAGTTTTATTTACGACTGGCGATTAACCTGAAAAAAAGATATTGCCACTAACCTTCTGGACTGTTCTTTCGAGACTATTTCTGCTCAGAAGAAAAGTAATATCTAATATTTTTTCATCAATTCAATTAACTTCATTGCCGGTTCTCTTATTTCTACTGCTTTACTTTTCAGGTAACCCTCAGTGTCTTTTTCATTCATTGCTTTAATTGCAACATAGTATGGTGATAATATAATGTCGTAACCCTTTTCTTCAAGTATGGGTAATAACCAATTAATATATCCTAATTTGTTAATGATTGCCCCAAACCGCCACCAGTCGTCCTGAGTATTTTCAGGTAATTTACTTTTTATTTTTTCTAAAGCTTTTTTAAAATAATCTCTGGCAATTTCTTCATTTCGTTTGTATAATTCAAATAACGATTTGTTTAGCCAATAAGAATCTTCCACTTCTTCATTGATTTCCATTGAGTTAAATAAAGCCTCTGCTTCTTTTAACCTGTTCATCTTATCCCTGTAAAGGAATACTAAATTATATTTAGGATAAACAGTTTTCCCGTCCAATGTAATCGCTTTTTTATATGCTTGTTCTGCTTGATCGTATTTTTGAAAATGATCTTGATATAAGATTCCTATTTCGTTATATATTCGTGCAGAAAGTACGGTATCAGATTTAGCTAATTCAACTAATTCTAAAATCAACTTTTTAGCTTCCAAATAATTAATATTTTCTATTTCAAGGTTATACTGGGCAAATTTTTCAGATATGACATCACTTTCTTTTTTAAGGGGAATGTCAAATTGTTTTAGAACATCCGGATTGGTTTCTGCCAAATCTCGTATTTCATTATATGTTTTTTCCTGCAATTGTTCTTTAAGTTTTTCATTCTTTATCGTTTCGGCTAAAGCTAAACTATATGTAATATAGTCAAGATTGTTTGCTTTGGACAGCAACCGGTTTTGCGCAATGGCATCTATTTCTTCACCATAAAAACTTTCTAAAAATCTGGAAAGACAATAAAGTTCCTTTTTCTGCCTTCGGCTGCTTCTGCGCATCAAAAACCAGATATTAAAAAACCGTTCGCTGATCTGGTAAGCATGGCCTTTGGCCTGGTAAGCATCCGTTTTTTCTAACCAGCCGGCTTCAGCCAATCGTTTCAGTTGTGGTGAAAGCTGGTTATTTTCATAGCGGGTTTCGTCGCGCAGTTGTTGCAGGTTGATAGGATCCCAATATAATGCTACAGCATCAACTATCACCTGCATTTGTGTGGGTAGTTCTTCGAATCTTGCTTTATAGAGTGGTGTTATCTCATCCAACAATGCCTCCAGATCATCGTTTATTTCTTTGGAAAAACCTTTTATGATCAATTTAAACAGCATCGTAGCCGTTCTGGGATTGCCTCCTGTGAGTTGATACAAGGCTTTTAAACGCGCTATTTGCTTTTGAATGGAAGGGAGAATTTCCTCTTCTTGGATAAGCTTAGCTAAATTGTTTAAAATATCTATTAATTCCTCAAAACTCAATTTTTTCAGATAATGTATCTGAAACGCATCATAAAAAGGAGCGCCATAATCAAAAGTATCTTCAATGGCCACTACGCTGGCGCCTATCACAACAGGAGCGCCGTTCTGCATCAACCATGCCCGCAGGATATGCTGTTCCTCCTTGGTCATCCTGTCAAAAATGATACTCATATTGTCAATCAACATCACCGGTCTTCTGTTGAGAGATTGTGTGAACGATTTTAAAAACTGAAAAGCTTCTTTTGCCAGATCTTCATCACTTTTAATACTTTCCAGTTCTTTAACCTTAGCATCAATTTGTTTTACCTCCAGGGTCTTCTTTTCCGATTCCAAAGTATCTGCCAAAGCATCCAGGCTATTGAGCCAGAACTCAGCCAGGTTTTTCAGATTATATTGTTCTTCGGGAAAAAGCAAAGGAATAAACTTGCTATGATAATCCTTTTTTCGCAATTCAACTTCAATTCGTTTAAGCAACATTGTTTTGCCCATACCACGCTGAGCAATGACCAGGTAATGTTGCGGAATGCTGTTGGGTTTTTCTTTATTGAGTTTTTCCATTAAAAACTGAAAAAACTTTGTCCGCACCACAAACAATTTCTCCACTGCCTCATCACTCAATCGTTGTGGATTATACAAACCTATCTGGCTAAGGGTTATTTTTTTATTCTCCATTTTTATTTTGCAAATCTGTTGAACCAAAAATCTCTTAACAGCGGTGAATGGCCATTTCATCCATCATTATTAAGGTTTCTTCCTTATGATTTAACAGGTTTTTGAGATTATTATAGATATCTGTTTTCTTGGCTTTCCATTCAAAAGAAGCCTTTATCCCATTATATTCAATATTTGTTTTTATACCTTCCAGGATTTGACCCAATAAATTTTCGGTTTTAGTCAAGGCTTTTTGCCACCAGCTTTCTACCTGAAGTTTTTCAATAAAAAGTTTTATGAATCCTTCTTCCGACTTGATCTCTTCCAGGTTTATTTCCAAAGTATTCCATCCCTTTTCTTTGGCGCTTTCAATTAGCTTTTTAGCAAATGATGATTTCCCTACCCTCCTGGGGGCAGAAAGAATTATTGAATTCCCTTTTTGGATATGGTTCCAGGCAAAATCCAGTTCTTTTTCTCTCCCAAAGAAGTTTTCCCCTTCTACCGGGGAGCCTGTAATGTTGTTTATCATAATAATATTCTTGAATGCAAATATACTTTTTGAGTTTAAAATTAGCTTTAATAACTTAGTGCTAACGGAAGTCGAGCGGAATTGCAAATTCCGCTCAGCATTGGGCACACAAAGACTTTTTAATCAGCCCCATGCGACCTGCCGGCAAGCAGGGAGTTGAATTAAAATACCGGGAGAAGGCTTGAACCGGCAGATTGTTTATTTTTGCGGAATGAAAACAGAAATCATCAATATCGGTGATGAATTGCTGATCGGTCAGGTGATCAATACCAATGCAGCCTGGATGGCCGTGGAGATGAACCTCGCAGGTTTTATGATTGACCGGGTCACGGTGATTCAGGATGAAACGCAGGCTATCCTTGGTGCGCTGGAACAATCCCGGATGAATTCGGATATTATATTGATAACCGGTGGATTAGGTCCAACTAAAGACGATATCACCAAAGAGGCACTTTGCCAATTTTTTAATACAACCCTTGCGTTTAATTTAAAGGCATTTGAGAACATCGAACGCTTCTTTCATCAGCGGGGCATTTCTGTCACTGAACTTAACCGGAAACAGGCCGAGCTCCCTGAAAATTGCACACCTGTTCACAATCAGAATGGAACCGCTCCGGGAATGTGGTTTGAAACAACCAGGGATCGTACCGGGGAAAAAGTGATTATTATTTCCTTGCCTGGAGTTCCTTTTGAAATGAAGTCCATGATGAAAGACCTTGTGATTCCTATGTTAAAAATCCGCTTTCCTCAACATACCATTATCCACAAAACAATCATGACACAAGGAATCGGTGAATCATTTCTTGCGGACCTGATTGAGGAGTGGGAAACACAGTTGCCATCAAATATCTCTCTTGCTTACCTTCCGCATCCCGGCATTGTTCGTCTTCGCCTGACAGGTATAGGTAATCATGCAACTAACATCAGAAAACAAATTGAGGAAGAATCACAGAAGTTGCAAAAAATCATTCCCCATTATATTTACGGATATGATGATGAACAATTGGAAGAAACGGTTGGCAGATTATTGAAAGAAAGGAAATTGTCTGTTGCCACTGCGGAAAGTTGCACAGGTGGGTATATTGCGCACCTGATCACCTCTGTTCCCGGATGCAGCGTTTATTTCAAAGGAAGTATCATTGCTTACGCCAATGAAATAAAGGAAAAGGAATTGGGCGTTTCAGCAGAATCACTGTTCACTTTCGGGGCCGTAAGTGAACAGGTAGTGAAAGCAATGGCATCCGGTATAATGGAAAAGTTTAAGGTTGATCTTGCGATTGCAACCTCAGGAATTGCCGGTCCCGACGGTGGAACAGATGAAAAACCTGTCGGGATGATCTGGATTGCCATCGCTTCCCCTTCAGGTATTACCGCCCGGAAATACCAGTTTGGAGATAACCGTGACAGGAATATCCGGAGAACAGCCATGCAGGCGCTGAATTTACTAAGGAAAACAGTGATCGGTGAACCCTTTTGAAATAAATCAGAAAATACTTTGGAAATTGAAAAATATTTCAGACATTTGCACTCCATTTTGAAAATCAATCTGTAAAGTCTGTACCATGTCGAGAGTTTGTGAATTAACAGGAAAATCTGCAATTGGCGGGAATCATGTCTCCCACTCCAATATAAAGACAAAACGGAAATTTTATCCCAACCTTCAAACAAAGAGGTTTTTCCTTACCGCAGAAAACCGTTATATCACGCTAAAAGTAACAGCAAGGAGTTTACGGACCATCAATAAAAAAGGCATTGAAGCATGCATCAAGGAAGCCCGTGAAAAGGGTTACCTGGATAAATAGTACATATTTATGTTCCAAAAAATGCTGTTACTGCAGGTAACAGCATTTTTTTTATCTTCCTGGAAGGAAATAAAATCGTACTGATTTCGTTTTGAATTATTGCTTATCAACCTCCCGGTATTCATGAACAGCCTCCCCAGAATTATTCCATTCCTGTTTTTCTTAATCCTTATTAACACTATTCAGGCTCAGGAAACTGACAAAGACCTTGTTCAGTTTTCAGGCATCACTATTACAGCCGACAGTCTGAATCCTGTACCTTTTACAAAAATTCTGATAAGGAATACAAAGAAAGGAACAACAAGCGATGTCAACGGATATTTTTCTTTTGTTGCCAAAAAGCATGATTCCATTATTTTTACTGCCCTTGGTTTTAAACCGGAACGGTTCATCATTCCTGACACAATCACAAAGAACAGATACTCCCTGATCCAGCTTATGACAGCCGATACCATTACATTACCGGCAGCCTATATTTTTCCATGGCCGACCCTGGAGGATTTTAAGCGTGCATTCGTAAATACAGAGATACCGGATGATGACCTGACACGGGCAAAAAAGAACCTGAACCCTGATGATCTCCGCCGGCGCATGGAAAACTATCCCATGGATGGAACAATGAATTTCAACAATTACATTGAAACACAAACCAGCAGACTTTATTATTTCGGTCAGCAGCAGCCATTCGCCATTTTTAATCCCTTTGCCTGGGCCAAATTTATTAAAGCCTGGAAAGAAGGAAAATTTAAACGAAAGGATAATTCTTCGAACGAGTGATCTTTAATTTGAAAAATAAGACATACATTCTTATACTCTTGCTGTGCCTGTTATCCTTTATAAGCCATGCCCAACAGGATGCAATCATTTCAGGGAAGATCTCCGGTAATGATAATAAACCTGTGGCAAATGCGAATATTACCGTGGCCGGTAGTATTGCCGGAACCATATCAAACAGTGAAGGTGTATTCCTCATCCATGTACCATCAGGAAAAACAATAACCATCCAGGTCAGCCACATCAGCTATGAAACCGACTCAATAAAGGTTTTACTTAATCCCGGTGAACGAAGGACCATCAATTGTACACTCCATAATTCAAGAACCACGCTTCTTTCCGTAGAAGTTAAAGATCAGCAACTTAATACCAATACTTTCAGCAGGTTAGACCCAAAAACGGTCAACTTTATTCCGACCATCGGTTCCGGAGTGGAAGAATTGATTAAAACGATGCCGGGTGTTGCTTCACATAATGAATTGAGTTCCCAGTATTCTGTTCGTGGCGGGAATTATGACGAGAACCTGGTTTTTGTCAATGATATTGAAGTGTACCGGCCATTTCTGGTAAGGTCGGGTCAACAAGAAGGATTAAGTTTTTTGAATCCCGATCTTGTTTCTTCCATCTCATTTTCAGCCGGAGGATTTGATGCAAAATATGGAGATAAAATGTCTTCGGTTCTTGATATACGGTATAAACGTCCAACCTCTTTTGCAGGTTCTTTTGACCTGAGTTTGCTTGGCGCCACTGCTCACCTTGAAGGGACGGTTGGAAAAAAACTTAGTTACCTTATGGGGGTGCGTTACAAGACCAACTCCTATTTTCTGAAAGGGTTGGATGTCAAAGGAAATTATAAAACCCGGTATCTTGACTTCCAGGGTATGGTCAATTATGAATTCAGTAAAAAATGGGAGTTATCTGTTTTAGGGACATTCAGTGATAATTCCTTTAAATTGATTCCCCAGACACAAACCACAACCTTCGGTTCTGCATTTGAAGTCTTTAAAGTCATGATCTTCTTTGATGGCCAGGAGGTTGATCATTATCAGAACTGGTTAAGCGCTGCTACCCTGACATTCAAGCCCCGCAAGGATTTACGGTTTAGACTGATTTCATCAATTTACCAGGCTTCCGAAAGCGAGACCTATGATATATCTGGAGAATATTGGATCGGAGCATTGGAGGCCCCCGGCCTTACAGGATCCGGCAGCAGTGGAAATGTCACAGAAGTACTTGGTGTTGGCGCATATCTCAATCATGCACGTAATTACCTGGATGGAACAGTTTTTAACTTTGAACATCGGGGAAACTGGGAAAAAGGCAAAACCCTTATGCAATGGGGAATAAGGTATCAGCATGAATTTTTCAAGAATGTAATGAATGAATGGGAACTCCAGGACTCCGCAGGTTATTCCCAACCCCACCCATATGATTCCCTGGGATCTTCCTATCCACCGCATGATTCCCTCTTGCTTTCTAATGTTGTTAAATCCAACTATAATATCGGGGATAACCGCTATTCAGCTTTTATTTCGAATTCCTGGAATTTCAGAAATACCGGAAATGATATCTCTCTTACTGCTGGGGTAAGAGCAAATTACAATGATCTTAACCATCAATTTTTATTGGATCCCCGCGTTAATCTTTCATTCAGCCCGCATTGGAAGAAAAATGTCGTTTTCCGTCTTTCGGGAGGATACTATTCCCAACCCCCTACCTTCCGTGAATTGACTGATCTGAAAGGCGATGTTATTACCGGTCTCAAGGCCCAGCGGGCAATCCATGTATTAGCAGGGGGAGATTTATATTTTAACTGGTGGGGCAGGCCCTTTAAATTCGTTTCAGAGGTTTATTATAAATATCTAACCAACCTGATACCCTATGAAATTGATAACCTGAAAATACGGTATTTCGGTACAAATGATGCCTATGGATATTCAACAGGGATCGATTTCAGGATCAACGGTGAGTTTGTAAAAGGGGCTGAATCATGGGCCAGTATTTCGTTCATGAAATCGATGGAGCATTACAATGGTGTATGGGTTCCGCGACCTACGGATCAATTGGTCAACCTGAGCATCTTTTTCCAGGATTACGTTCCCGGCTTTCCGTCATGGAGGGTACATCTTACCGCATTTTATGGTACCGGTCTTCCCATTTCTCCTCCGAATGCCAAAAAAGATCCTAATTCAATTTTCAGGATACCTTCTTATAAAAGGGTTGACCTTGGCTTATCCAAACAACTTATCAGCGACAACACCAGGTTTTCGTCAAAAAATCCACTCAGGGCATTCAAGGCAATGTGGTTATCACTTGAGATATTCAACCTCCTGGGGATTAGCAATACCGTATCTTATATTTGGATAAGGGATATCACAGGAACCCAGTGGGGAGTTCCCAATTACCTGACACCTCGGGAGTTTAATTTAAAACTGGTGGCAGATTTCTGAAATGGTCACAAAGCCTGCCTGCCTGCAGCCAGAGGCTTCGCAAAGTCGCAGAAATACTTTTTAGTATTCCCGGCTGGGTGTGTGTTTATTCAAATGATTTCAGAGAAACCCTTATAATCTCCACTGCTTCATGAACCTGTTCTTCATTGATGATCAGCGGGGGGGCAAACCGGATGATATGATCATGTGTCGGTTTTGCGAGTAACCCGTTATCCCTCATTTTCAAACAGACATCCCAGGCAGTTTTACCATTCATGGGTTTGATAACGGTTGCATTGAGCAAACCCTTGCCACGAATGAGCTCTATCATTGGAGAATCGATCTTTTTTAACTCCTCACGAAAGATAATTCCCATATTATAGGCATTTTCGGTAAGTTCTTCATCTTTAATCACCGTGAGGGCAGCAATCGCAACCTTTGCGGCGATAGGGTTACCACCAAAGGTGGAACCGTGTTCACCCGGCCTGATCGTCAGCATGATCGGGTCATCTGCAAGCACTGCTGATACAGGATAAACACCTCCGGAGAGGGCCTTTCCGAGGATCAATATATCGGGTTTGAAACCTTCCCAGTCGCAAGCCAGCAACTTACCGGTACGTCCGATACCTGTTTGAACTTCGTCGGCGATGAACAGGACGTTCTTTGACTTACACATTGTATATGCCTTTTTAAGGTAGCCTTCATCCGGAACAAAGACACCCGCCTCACCCTGGATAGGTTCGACCAGGAAACCGGCAACTTCTGGATCTTCCAATGCCTTTTCCAACGCTTTCAGGTCATTATACGGGATTGTGATAAACCCGGGTGTGAAAGGGCCAAAATCTTCCCGTGCCATCGGATCAGTTGACATAGAGATGACCGAAATAGTACGCCCGTGAAAGTTGTTTTCACAACAGATGATCTTTGCCTTGTTTTCGGCGATTCCTTTTACTTTGTAAGCCCATTTCCGGCAAAGTTTCAATGCCGTTTCATCACCTTCTGCACCGGAATTCATTGGCAACACCTTATCGAATCCAAAAAAATCCGTGATAAACTTTTCGTACGTGCCAAGAACATTATTATAAAAAGCACGGGATGTCAATTCAAGGGTTCCAGCCTGTTCAATCAGGGCATTTACAATCTTTGGATGACAATGCCCCTGATTTACTGCAGAATACGCAGATAGAAAATCATAATAACGTTTTCCTTCTGCATCCCACATAAAAACACCTTTGCCCATAGAGAGCACTACCGGCAATGGGTGATAGTTGTGCGCACCGTACTTGTCTTCCAGCTCCATTGCCTGTTGAGAAGTCATTTTTTCTGTCATAGTATTTTCAATTTTTTGATTATCTTTTTATCATAAAGGATCCGGTGTTCAAAACCGTTTTCCCGTCCGTCAGTTTGTAATAATAGGTTCCATTTGTAAGATTATACACAGGGATGGTGTTTTTATCTTTTATCAGGCTGTATCTTGCCATTTTTTTTCCATCCATTGCAAAAACTTCAAGCAATCCGTTTTTTACAACCTTGCTGAGTTCAACTTTCAGAAGATCCCTGGCCGGAACTGGATAGGTATTGATCGTCACATCCGGCATCATGAACTGCTGAATACCTGCAGGATATTCAACCATAAAATCGTCAACATACAATGTACTACTTACCTGACCTACCCCGGCCTGAAGATCGCCGAGATTAAAACCGGCGCTGGATACCGCAAGTATGCTAAGGGAATCGGGTGTCATCGTCTGATTGCGGTAGACAACAGGAATATCAAACTGGGTATAAGTATTATACGCTTCATGATAGATCATTTCGCCATAACCGATTGTATCTCTTTTATGGGTTGAAGTATTAAACTGAGATACTACAATGGCAACTTTGCAGGAGTCATTATTAACCGGGAAATACTTGAACCATCCGGTAAAATGCTGGGGATGACAGCCGTATGGACATGGTTTACCTATCTTGATCGTACTTTGAAGGATAATGAGTTTTGTCGTTCCCAGCATTCCGGGAATAAAGATATCTTTGGGGATATAGGGAAAGTTTTTTGAAACAAGTTTTGCAGCGTATGTACCTGAATGTGCATCTGTGGTCCTGTAAACTGTGATGGGACCTGAACCGGCACCTATTGCAGGGGTATTTGCAAGTTCATTCAGGGTGGAAAAAAAGTTACTGTCCGGTTCCATAAAAACCGAATCAATTCCCTGTACCTGGTGCCATGCTTCAAAGCCTCCGTTTGGAAGAACCATTGTCTGGCCGAATGTAGCCTTGATCAGGATCAATGTAAAGATGAAAATAAAAGTTTGTTTCATAATGGTTATGTTAATGGTTTACCTTGTTAAATTTTATATACTACCTGGATGGAGGTTGTTCTTGGAGATTCAATCGTTAAGGGACGCAATGAATATTCGGTATTTAATAAATTGTTGATCACGACAGAAAACTTAAAATCTTTCAAAAGATAACTGATCCGGCAGTCAAACACCGAGGTTCCATGATCATGTTCAGTGCGATACTTTTTTATACCTGTTGCAAAATATCCTGCATAGTTCTTATCATAGAAAAACCTGTCAATATTTTGCATAAATCCATAATAACGCATGCTAATTCCACCGGAGATCTTCTTAAAGGTAAGCTGGAGATCTGATTTCACCAGACTTTGTATCCGGTATTTCAAGATATTGTTAGTGGTATCGGTGGAGGAGGTAGCATAGGTATTATAATCTCCAACTATTTTTGAAGCATAATATTCATAGTGTGGATCCAGTGCCTGTGGAACCGAATAGGTATAACCAACCAACACGCTGATATCAAAATTCCTGGCAACCTCTCCTTCGCCGGTAATGGCTGCTTCCACACCCCGGATCCTTGTAGGCCCGGTATTAAAAAATTTGAACCCGGAGTTTTTGGCAAAATCAGGGCTTCTTCCCCAAACACCGTAATTAAATTCGATATAGTTATCGTATTCTTCCTGGAAAATTGCCAGGTCGGCAATTCCTACAAAATTACCCAATTTGTACACTTGCTTAAATCCGAGCTCAATGCTTATACTTGTCTCCGGATTGAGATTTGGATTTGGATAAAATCCAAACCTTCCAGAGGAAGTTGTGATATACCGTTCACCGATACTCGGAAAACGATATCCTTGTCCGATGGAAGAACGGATAAAACTACCTCTGGCAACCTGAAAACTCGCCCCTGCCCTGAATATCGGCCTGTTATCTTCAAAAGTTCCAAGTTTGTAATATTCCCAACGACCGCCAATGAGTACATTTAACCGATTGAAGAATTTCTTTTCAATTTGCGCACAGACTGCAAAGTTCTCAGAAGTGTAATGACCATCAACCCCGGCTGTTGTGGTACTATCAGCGGCCAATACACCTGAAAACACTTTGCCTGACGACCAAACATAAGAGTTTATTATACCAAAGACAAGGACAATATCCTCCATCTTTTTAAATTTCTTCTGGAACTGGTATTCATTAAACAAAGTCATTGAAAGAGAGGACTGGTTATTGGTACCTGCCGTATTATCATAAAAGAAACGGTTCTTTAGGCTGTGTGAACCTCCCTTTTTTCCAAAGTACCTCAGGAATGGGTCCAGGTAAAATACGAATGCCTTAAATGTGGATAAGGCTTGAGGAAATGGCCTGAAAATATTGGTATCCGCATCGTACCAAAAGAATGCTTCAGCATTTTTCTGGTACATGAAATTCCCGTTCAGACCATAAGAAAGTCCCTCCACATTTTTTGACCTGATCCTGGTATTGAAATTAAATTTTATCCGCTGATTATAGGTTCCTGATGTTGTCAGGGAATCTTGTATTTTACCTGCTTCCGGTATCGGCCCGATATACCCCTGGTCATTATAAAAGCTGCCACCAACGCTAAGGTCAAAATTTTCGATCTTCTGGGAATGTGAAATATTTACACCATACTGTAAGGGGTTTGAACCTGACCAGGGAGTATCAAACTTCCTGGAAGGTTTGCTGTACATACCGGCGGTTACCGTAAACTTGTTCATAACATTCTCCTTAGGCCAGGATGTCCTGACATTGATAGCGCCATTCAAGGCAGATGAACCATATAATACAGAAGAAGCTCCCTTGACCACTTCAATCTGATCAATATCATCGATCGGAAGGAAATCCCAAACAGGTCTGCCTGCATCACCCCTGAGTACAGGTATTTCATCCACCAATATCATGACACGGCTTCCCAGTCCTGAACTAAAACCACTCCCTGATCTGATCTGGGGTTCATTATCAATCACAGCCACTCCCGGTACCTGCTCTACCGCTTTATCTATCGTTTGAATATTCGCATTGTGGATCAGTTCAGGTTTCACTACTTCTATCGTTGAGATAGATTCCTGGATCTTCTGTGCATATTTTGATGCAGAAACCACTACTGTATTTAATTCTTTGGAAGTACTTTTCAATGAAACATCCAACCCGTGTACGTTGCGGTCATTAATTGTGATCGCTTTCTCAAGTTTCTCATAACCAATCGAAGAATAAACAAGGATAAACTGACCCTGGGGAATTTCAATCTTATAAAAACCACTGCTGTCGCTGAAGGTTCCTTTTTCCATCCCTTTCACCCCGATATTCACATAGGGCAATGGTTCCTGTGATTTCTCATCGGTGACTTTCCCTTTAATGATTGCATTTTGGGCTGAAACCAATGATGAAATAAAGAAAATCACAAATATCAGGAGGGATTTCCTTCGATAAAGATCCATACTTAAAGGGTTAATTTCAGCAAAATTAAAAAATATATCAAGAACTCAGTCATTTTGTTTAATGACGGCACCACCTGAAAGATGTAATGGCTTGTATTTCAGCGATGGAGAAGGTATCATCCTGCCCAATCCAAGTGCTTCCCATTTCTTATCAATCTTGTCAATTGTTTCATCATTCATTATGATCACATTTGGCCATTCTCTTTCAAACCGGCCCTGAGTTTTCTGCTTTCGAGTGCCATCAATAAAAAGTATTTTACAGCCGGTGCTTTCCGGAGATATTAAAAAACAATCCCTCAAAGGGTCAATGTTATTGCCACAAATCCAGGCAACATCATGCAGATTAAAAATATCAGTGGGATAATCCATCAGGAAGACGAACCGATAACCTCTTATCCTGTTCTTTTCAACCATCTCTTTACACATTTTCCTGATCAGGAGATTATCCATTCTCCCGATAGAAATAATTAAGGCGGAAACCCCAATATCGGGAAGTGAAGCATTGATATTTCTGATCTCTGCAAATTCCTTTCTGAGTAAATCTTTATCAGCAAATGATTCCTTTTTAGTGACCAGGTTACTTTGCATTTCCTTTCCAGGTTTGGAAGTTGCATCAATACCGATCTTACTTCCGAAAGCAAACTTTTGACTGGAATGATCAAGAATATCCACCGGCCCTTTGATGAAATGAATATCCTGTTGAGGGTCAACATTTTCGGAAACTGCTCTGGCAACCTCCAGGTAATTATAAATATCTGTTCCCTTATCCACCAGGATCATAACCTTGTTGAACATCATCTGACCGGCTCCCCATAGGGCATTCATTACTTTTATCCCCTGGCCTGGAAAGTTCTTGTTTATACTTACGAGGGCAATGTTGTGAAAAACTCCTTCAACGGGCATATGCAGGTTCACAATCTCCGGGACGATGGTCATTCGCAATGGATCTAAAGATAGCTGTTCGGTAGCACGCCCGATCCATCCATCTTCCATAGGAGGTATTCCCACGATGGTAGCCGGGTAAATTGCAGATTTCCGATGGGTAATGCAGGTAATATGGAACTTCGGATAGTAGTCGGCCAGCGAATAAAAGCCGGTATGATCCCCGAAAGGACCTTCAAGGATCATCTCTTCCTTCGGGTCAACGTATCCTTCAATCACAAAATCCACGTCGGATGGGATCACAAGGTTATTGGTGAGGCATTTTACCATCTCCACCCTTTTTCTCCTGATAAATCCTGCCAGGAGGTATTCATCAAAATCTTCAGGGACAGGCGCTGTTGCCACATAAGTATATACCGGGTCGCCACCCAGAGTGACTGTGACCGGCATTTTTTCGCCCAGTTCCCTGTATTTCTCAAAATGGCGGGCCGACCCTTTATGCAAATGCCAGTGCATCCCAGTTAGATCAGTGCCAAAAACCTGCATCCGGTACATCCCAACATTCCTCGTTCCTGATTCAGGATCCCGGGTATGAACAACTGGGAGGGTAACAAATGAGCCTCCATCCTCAGGCCAGCAGGTCAGAATGGGAAGCCGGGTTATATCAGCCACTTCCATCACTACTTCCTGACAAGCCCCTTTGCCGGAGATAACTCTTGGCATCCAGGAAGAGATTCGATTTAAAAGTGGCAACATTCCAAGCTTTTCAATTATCGTCTCTCTGGGCTGCTTCAGATTATTCAGTAACGAAGCAAAAGATCCAGACACTTCTTTCAGGTTTCTCCAGCCCAATGCCATGCACATTCTCTTTTCTGAGCCAAAAGCATTGATGAGCACCGGGAACTCTGTACCATTATTTTCGAATAACAAAACTTTTCCGCCGGTTTTCATAATGCGGTCGGTGATCTCCGTAATTTCGAGGTGAGGCGAGACAAATTCTTTGACCCGGAGCAGTTCCCCTTCCGATTCAAGTTTTTTTACGAAATCCAGAAGGCTATGATAAGGCATAATCCGGGTTAAAATTTCTTGGATCCAAATTTTGAAGGAGTTTTATCAGCATTGTATTTCGACGGACACTTGAGCAACAGACTTGTGGCCTGAAATTCATCGGCCTTCATTGAACCCGTAACCACTACATTCCCTGATTTCTCAAAATCCTGCGGCTTGGTATTATGGTAGATCACCTTCTTCTCAATTCCTTTATCATCGATCAGGAAAAATGAGAATAGATTGGCATTCTTTTCAGCATTATACTCTATGGGCTTGCTTTTATCAAGCTTACCTATGATGTGAACTATTTTATCCGGGTTTTTTGACGAATACATAAAGTCGGAATAGGTACCTGAATCCGATAACGTAGTGATCACTACCCCGATGGAGATTATTAGCACAAGAATAATTATGATATGAATTGTTTTCATTCTTTATTGATCTTGTCTTTTATTTTCTTTTCAAGCTTCCTGATCTTTCTGTCGATCGAGAACAGGTAAATATAAATCCCCGTCATAATAACTGTCAATACTATAACGACAATTATTATTTTATAATATGGATCCATGGTGATATGGTTTATTAGTCGTAAGTCGTAAGTCGTAAGTCGTAAGTTATAAGTCGTAAGTCGTAAGTTCTATTTCCCGGATTCTTACCCTGATCCTCCAGATCCAGAAACCCAGTAGGACCCAGCCTACCATTGCAGGGTAAAAAACATATCGCATATTTTGATCCAAATTCATTGGAAGAACGGCATTTTCTTCACCTTTTCCAGCTGGGTGAGCTAACGATTTTTGCATACGAGGTAAAATTATTAGGAATACTATCAACATGACAAAAGCAAAAATGTTGTACACTGCTGAAACCTTCGCCCTTTTGTCTAGATTCTCGATAGAACCTCTCAGAATAAGGTATGCCAGGTAAATGAATATCCCAACAGCAGCGCCATCCAGTTTGGGATCCCTTACCCAAAATGCGCCCCATGTTGATTTTGCCCAGATCATCCCGGTAAGGATACCGAGGATGCCAAAGAGCAACCCCGTGTTGGCCGCCTCCACGGATCTTGTATCATATTTTGTCCTGAACCCTGACAGATAACGTATACTGAATACAAAAGAAGTAATGAACATAGCAAGCATTGTAAACCACATCCCGACATGATAGAACAGGTTTCTCATGGTATTAAAAAGATTACTACCCATACCACTCATTTCAGGGAGTGGGACAAAAAAACCATAGATCACGGCATATATCAGCAAAATCCCTGATAAGGCTTTCCACCAGCTTTCCTTGATAAACGTTCGCACATTCATTCCACTTGGATATTTGTTATTGGTCATTAGTCATTAGGAAAAGAGGCAATAGGCAATAGGCAGTAGGCAACAGGCATTAGGCAATAGGCAAAAGTAATTATTGATCCCTTCATTCTGAATTCCTGCATTGTTCCTGTTTCAATCGGTCCAAATGTACGGAAATAACAAATACGCCAGGATGACCACGGTCAGGTTGATCATCAACAGGATGATGATAAAGCTGTAATTGCCTGTCCATTGAATTTCTGTAAGGGCGCTTTTTGACACCTTCATAAGGGTAGCCAGTAAAGGCAATATGATTGGAAAACTCAGAATGGCCATCAGTGAAAAATTGTGACTTGCTCTTGAAGCAATAGCAGAAACCATAGTAAGAACAGAAGCAAGACCCAGGCTGCCCAGGAATAAGTTTACCAGGAATAACGTCATATTCATGACCAGGTTTCCCATCAACAGTAGAAAGAACAGGAATGAGAGTCCTGAAAGAATGGTCATGAGCAGGAGATTGTAAAATACTTTTGAGAGCAGAATTGCCTGGGGGCTTGCTATGGTATAATAATAAAGATGTCGTGCCGGGCTTTCCTGGATAAAACTTTTGGATATTCCATTAACAGCTACAAAAAGAAGAATGATCCAGAAAAGTGAATTCCAGGTTTCAACGCTGATGACACTATCGAACGCAAGATAGGTTACAAAAATCGTGGATACAAGGTATAGTAAAATACCATTGATCACATATTTCTGTTTTAGTTCGAGCCGGATCTCTTTCCCTGCAAGGTATTTTATTTCCTTCAACAGCATTCTTTCCGGATTCGGTTACTGAACTATCATCTTTTTGGATACGGAGCTATTATTCATCCGTATTGTGCAGAAGTAAACTCCGGGTTTAAGGTTGTTTGCATCAAACCTGATTACGAAACTCCCTGCGGTCATGAATCCTTTATCAATACTCATCACCTTTTGACCCACCGGGTTGAAAATATCGAGAGTAAGGTCAGATCCCCTGACCAGGTCAATCCTGATCATCCCTGTTTCTTTAACCGGGTTGGGATAAACTTCTGAAACAGTATTGCCTTTGGGATTATTACGATCTTCTATACCAACATTGATTTTATCCGTTGCACGGTATTCGATGGTATTTGTATGATATGAAACGTTCGTTGCATCTTTGACACAGGATCCGGGAACATCAGCCGATTGATATATATAATGGATCTGTTCATCGCTGTATTTGGCCATGGATGGGAAAACAAATTCGCGGTAAATATAGGCCAATCCTTTGTTGAAGTCCTCCATCTGGGTCCATGTAACCCCATGATTGAATGATTTCCTGAACCAGAGGTGCCTGTAATTCAAGGAATCTGTTCCCACATAAGGATTTCCAACGGTAATTCCTGACCAGATCACAAATATGGCATCATTGTCATCGATGGTGATCTGCGGGAAGCTTGACAGGCAGACCCCATAATAGGGAATCCTGACCAGCGGGTCGTTTGAAGCATTTTCTGCAACATATCCCAACAACTGTCCGTGGGCATCCAGCGTATCAAGAAAGAGGCTGTCACTTAACAGCGGCAGAGTACTGTTCCAGTATATCAACCCGTCGGTATAAGGATAATATTTATGTGGTGTAGGAGAACCATCATCCATGGCTCTCATTCGACCCATGACGACATGGTACACTCCCTCCTTATCCATTTCTACACATCCGGATCCGTCGGTGGTTGTGAATATCGGTGTAGCATTACCCGAAGGATTCAGTTTGTATCCGTTATTAAAAACGGGGATCTTGGTCCAGTTAGTGCCTGCGTTGTATGATGTCATGATAAATGCATCTGACCATTGACCATTGACAAGGAAATAGATGGTATCACCTTTCGGGCTGCCCCATGCATAATCATCACCACCATAGCCCAGTCCGTTTGCAGCGTCCATCCCGGGAAGGATCTCATTTTGAATATCCCAGGTCTGGCCACCATCCTGCGACCGCCAATAGAGCAATGCAAGGTTAAGTCCCTGGTAAACCTGGTATGTGAGGGTAATGATGTGAACGACATTATGGTCAGTTCCCGTGGTCAGGACTCTTGGCCATGAGATATCTATGGCACCTGCAGGACCCGCCAGTATCGACTGTGTCCACGTCCCGGTTCCCTTTACAGTGCGGGTACATACTTTCAAACCGGCAGTCTCTGTGTGAGAAACAACAATTTCCCCGGTAGGTCCGAGAGGTGCATAGGAAGGCCAGCCGCATCTTTCATTTTCAATTCTTACAGTCGGTGCAGGTCCCCATGAAGTTCCGTCATATTGGTTGTATCCGGTTCCTCTTTCCGGAAAACTGGACGACGTCATTCCCCTTGTCCATGTACCATACATCGTATTATCGGGGTAGATATAAAAGCGATTCTCCACC
Organism: Bacteroidota bacterium; assembly: GCA_026391355.1. Taxonomy (GTDB): domain Bacteria; phylum Bacteroidota; class Bacteroidia; order Bacteroidales; family FEN-979; genus CAIYUC01. The sequence continues at coordinate 23,093 of JAPLDH010000079.1, forward strand.
GATGTATTCGTTTGAAGATCATAAACAGTTGTTCCAAGATGGACTTCCATGGCAGATTTTGGTGCGGTAAAATCATTCTGAGGCTTTTGCAAAAGACCTGCATCTTTTATGTGAATAGGTGCAGGTAAACCAAGATTCTTCATGGATTCAGGCAAATTCAGCCTTGATTGCTGTGAAAACCCTGTAAAAAAAAGGCATACAACAGCCGTTAACAGTATAAATCTTTTCATGTTTCGTTTTTTTTAACAAACCTAAAATAAATTTTTTAATCCTGCAAAGATAAAAAAAAGAAGCCACCCCTGTGAGGCAGCTTCTTTATAATAACAAACCGGAAAATCCTATTCAACGATCATCTTATGTGTAAATGATTCATTGTTGATCTTAACCGTATAGAAATAAACGCCGGAAGTCAGTTGTTGTCCATTAATAACAAACTCATGAGCGCCGCCGTTTACAATACCTTTATTGAACGTCATGATCTTTTGTCCCATCAGGTTATAAATTTCAATACTAACGGAACCTGCTTTTGGCATGTTAACATTAATTGAAGTGTTTCCATGGAAAGGATTCGGGCTGTTCTGGGCCACTGTATTTGAAGTAGCACCCGTGTTGTTTTCCACACCTATGAAAAGGATGGGTTCCTCACGATATTCTATCGTATTGTCATGATAGGGAGTAACTGTGGCATCTTTTACTGCTGATCCGGGTACATCGGCCGACTGATACATAAAACGGATCTTGGTATCGAGTTTGGTTTTGTCCATTGTAGCGAAACAAAACTCTTTGTAAATATATGCCAAACCATGGGTAAGGTCAGTAACTGAATCGGTCGGATCGGTTGGGTCCATCCCATGCCAGGTCAACCCATGGTTAATGGAATTTTTGCTCCAAATATGCCTGTAGTTCAGAGAGTCGGTACCAACGTAAGGATTGCCTACTGTAACACCGCTCCACATGACAAAAATGTGGTTAACATTATCAACCGTAATCTGAGGATAAGAAGTCATCGATGTTCCATAATAGGGAATTCTGACAAGGGGATCTCCTGCGGCATTCTCATATACATAGCCCATTAACTGGCCATGAGCGTAAAGGGTATCCAGGTTAAGACTGTCCTGAACCATTGGCATTGTACTGTTCCAATAAATCAGTCCATCGGTATAAGGGCGGTAAAATCTTCCGGTTCCATCGCTAAAAATGCACATTCTTCCGAAAACACTATGGAAAACGCCATCTTTATCCATTTCAACAGCATTTGAGCCATCATTTTCATAGAAAGGACTGCTGAAGGTAGTAGTAGCATCCATTTTATGGCCGTTGCTCAGGATGTCGATTTTTGTCCAGGTGTCGCCGTTGTCTGTAGATTCCATGATGAATGTATCTGTCCAGCTTCCACCGTACTGAAAATAGATTGTATCTCCGTGAGGGGTTCCCCATGCATAATCGTCACCACTGAAACCGGTATAATTTGTTGAGTTCAGGGGATCGATCTGAATTGCGTTCTTATCCCAGGTAGCGCCGCCATCTGTGGAACGGAAATAGAGAAGAGCGCCATCGAGACCCTGGTAAACAGTACCACCATTGCCGGTGGGCAAGGTGATGGCGATAACATGAATCGAATTATGGTCAGCGTGATTGGTAATCATACGTGGCCATGTCATAGCGGTAACACCTGAGGGGATTGGAAGGATGGTCTGTGTCCATGTACCCGTGCCTTTTACGGGACGGGTATTCATAACACAACCTCCGGCTGCCTGGTGGGAAACTACGATTTCACCACCACCATTCCAAGGCTGGTATGAAGGCCATCCTGTTCTGACAGTTTCAATTCTGGAAGTCGGGAAAGCTCCCCATGTGGTTCCATCATAATAGTTGTAACCGGATCCTCTTTCGGGGAATGTAGTTGGGGTGGTCCCTCTCGTCCAGGTACCAACGATGGTACCATCGTCAGAATAACGGAAGAGCCTGTTCTGAAGAGATCCGTTGGTTTGCAGGTCATACTGTGAGTTACCGATAATTGTTGCACCGGCAGAAGCAGACCGTGTTGTAGAAACCAAACTTAATGTTTGAAGAGGAGCACACTCATTTGCAATTTTAACTGGCGCCGGAAGCGACAGGGTCTGTAAAGATTTCGGTATAACGGAATGGTATTTTTGGGCAAACACCGTCATCCCGAAAACAATCACAAGGGCAAAAAGTAACAGTTTTTTCATAATTGTTTTTGTTAATGGTTAAACATGGTTTTTCTGTGAACAAAGATAAAATAAAAAAAAACGCAAATGAATATTTTCCTGGAAAAAATTCGGGAAAGACCAGATCACAATAAATAATCAAGTCTCAACGAATCCTTATCAGTCAATATTTTATCTTCATTGTTCTAATAACTGCAAAATTAGTATTTAATTCAATACACACAACTGTTTTTGTACCCTTACCGAAAGGAATTAATAATTTTAGATTTCTTCCTGAAAGCTGGCCTTTCCTTGCAAAGCTTTTTCTTTGGTATCCAGTGCAATGATTGAGGAACGATGAAAATCACCGTTTCCGGAAAATAACTTCCTGTAAGTGATATGGCGTTTTCCGAAAACAGCTCCAACCGATTCATGTAACGCCCTCATCTTGGGATTAAAATCACCAACCCATGAAAGTTCAACTTCTGTTATGTAAGGTTTTGATTTCATTACCTTATCAAGATGATAGAAAATTCCTGATTCAACCCCATGGCGCTGGTATTTTGGCTTAACACCCATGATCACGATGCGGGCCCTTGTTATTTTCTTTCTGTTTTTCATGATCACAAACCGGATCTTGTTCCATAAATGCAGCTTTCCTCCCAGGTGTTTTAAAATCTGGTTCACATCGGGGAACATGATCAGGAATGCAACCGGTTCCTCGTGGTTATAAGCATACCAGATCAACTCTTCATCGAGAAATGGTTTGGTTTTCTCAAGTGTTTTCCTGATCACTTTTTCATCCAGAGGGGTAAAGCTCTCATGAAATGCCCATGCCGTATCGTAGACTTCTTTCATATCGCGGATGAACTTATCCTGTCGGTTTGAATCGTAATGAAGAAATGTGAATTCATTTTTTTTCAAAACCCAGTCGGCAATTTTCCAGAACCTATCCGGGAAGGGCTTTTTCATATCCAGGTGGTTGGAAACCTGCTCAAAATAGAACCTGAACCCATAGGATTCAAACAGATTGCGGTAATATGGGGGATTATAGTTCATCCCCAATCCGGGATGGGTAAATCCATCTACCAGCAAACCCCAGTTTACATCATTCTCTCCAAAGTTGATCGGTCCATCCATGGCTTCCATCCCTCTGGAAGAAAGCCATTCCAAGCATTTATCAAACAACAGATATGCTGCATTCAGGTCATCAATACATTCAAAAAATCCCATTCCCCCGGTGGGTTGCTGGAATTTATAGGCCTTGGTCCTGTTGATAAAAGCAGCTACCCTTCCGATCAGGTTCCCTTCCTCATCCTTCAAAACCCAACGAATGGCTTCCCCATTCCTGAAAAAATTATTCTGCCCAGGATTGAATATTGCTTCCACTTCATCAATCAGCGGACAAACCCAAACGGGATCATTCCGATAAATTAAATAAGGAACCTTGTGAAATTCCCTGACCGATCGTTTATTTGTGACTTCCGTGATCTTCATAACAAGAATTTTATTTTTCCGGGATTGTCTTTATCTCAAACATCGATTAAAAAACATACCGGAAAATTAACCGGTTACAAAAATACATTTTAATAAACAGACGTTTTAAAGAATCCTTATTTTTGTAAGCTGATGCCTGCCCGATGAAAAAAATCGATTGGTTTGTTCTTAAATCCTACCTGGGTCCCCTTGTGATGACCTTTTTCATCGCCCTTTTCATCCTTTTAATGCAATTCCTTTGGAAATACATTGATGACCTGGTAGGGAAAGGACTGGAATGGTATATTATTTTCAAACTTCTTTTTCTGGCATCTTCTACTTTTGTACCCCTTGCCCTGCCACTGGCAATTTTACTATCCTCTTTAATGACTTTTGGCAACATGGGAGAACATTATGAGCTGGTTTCGATGAAAACCGCTGGGATTTCCCTCAGCAGGATCATGCGTCCGCTGATTATCCTTTCGATCCTGGTCAGCCTTCTTGCATTCTACTTTGCAAACAACGTATTGCCGACAGCCAATCTAAAATTCATTTCATTGCTTTATGATATCCGGTCGAAAAAATTAGCATTCAATATAAAGGAGGGAGTTTTTTATAACGGAATTGAAGGGTTTGTCATACGTGTAGGAAGAAAAGATGCCGATGGGAATACCATCCACAGCGTTATGATCTATAATCATTCAAAACGTCAGGGCAATATCTCACTTACTACGGCTGATTGGGGAAGAATGGAACTTACACCTGATAAACGGTTCCTGATCTTCCGTTTGTTTAACGGTACCAATTTTGAAGAAAGGAATGACCTGCGGGGAGCAGAGATCACCCGTCCTTTCCAGCGCACGATATTTAAAGAGCAATACCAGTTGTTTGACCTCTCTACTTTCCAGCTTACCCGTACCGATGAGAAACTTTTTAAAAGTAATTACGAGATGCTGAACACCCGGCAATTAATGCTTATGATCGATTCCATCAGGCATCAATACAAAAATGACCAGCGTTATTTCGAAAAAAGCTTCCTTAACAGTTATGCTTTTCTTGCAGCCTATGATACCCTGAAAAAAGATCCGCTATTAATAAAGAATGCTAAGTATCCTGCGGATATAACCACAACCCTCAGTTCCGCTGAAAAACGCCATCTCATGGAAGTTGCCCGGATGACTGCCTCCTCATTCAGGGACAATGCCGAAATGAACAGGCAATCCCTTTATGGAAGAAGTAAATTGCTTCATAAACATGAGGTGGTCCTGCATAAAAAGTTTACCTTTTCCATTGCATGTTTTTTACTGTTTTTTATCGGAGCTCCATTGGGTGCGATCATCAGGAAAGGTGGCCTTGGGTTGCCTGCAGTGATCTCCACAATATTCTTCCTTCTTTTCTGGATACTCTCCTTTACCGGGGAAAAATATACTGATGAAGGTGTTCTTCCGGCATACCAGGGAATGTGGATTGCCCCGGCGGTGTTGCTTCCGATTGGGATCTTCCTTACTTACAAGGCCACAGTAGATGCTTCACTCCTTGACATAGATTCATGGATAAAACTTTTCAATAAAATATTCAGGATTAATAGCAGAAAGGCATATGAAAATCCTGATACTTTGTAATAAATCGCCTTTCCCTCCGAAAGAAGGTGGCCCGATTGCCATGAATATGATCATTGAAGGATTGTCAGCAGCCGATCATCAGGTAAAGGTTCTTGCAGTCAACTCCGGGAAATTTAACATTTCCCGCTCGGAGATTCCTGAAGATTACATAGAAAAAACAGGTCTTGAACTGATCGATGTCGATCTGCGTATTAAACCTTTCCCGGCGTTAGTTAACTTGCTGATGCAACGGTCATACCATGTTCAACGGTTTAAATCGGGACGTTTCCGTACAAGACTGAAGGAGATCCTGGAAAGGGAAACCTTTGACGTGGTACAATTCGAAATGCTGTTTATGAGTGTGTACCTGGATACCGTCAGGAAATACAGCATGGCAAAAACGGTGCTCCATGCACATAACATTGAACACCTGATCTGGGAACGAATTGCCGTTGCAGCCCGGAACCCTTTGCGGAAAGCCTATCTCATCCACCTGGCCAAGACGCTGAAGGCCTACGAACTTTCGGTCATAAACCGGTTCGACGGGTTGTGCGCGATAACAGGAAAAGATCTTGATTTTTTCATAGATCATGGTTGTAAAATTCCAGCAACGGACATTCCTTTCGGTATCGATCCCGGATCTTACCCTGCCGGAAACGACAAAGCTGACCATTCCAATTCTCTTTTTTCTATCGGAGCAATGAACTGGATACCCAACCAGGAGGGAATACGCTGGTTTCTTCAAAATGTATGGCCCGACATACACCAGCAGTTTCCATCGTTGAAATATTACATTGCCGGCCGGGAGATGCCGGAATGGCTTACCCTGAGCAATTATCCGAATGTGATCGTGGTCGGCGAGGTAGATGATGCAAAAGCATTTATCGGGTCAGGGGGGATTATGATCGTTCCTTTGTTCTCGGGTAGCGGAATACGAATTAAAATTATCGAAGGAATGGCATTGGGAAAACCGGTAATCTCTACAACTATAGGCGCTGAAGGCATCAATTATACCCGGGGTGAAAATATCATGATTGCAGATGAACCTTGTGAATTTTTCGAGATGATCTCTAACTGTGCGGAAAGTCAGAACTTTTGCAAAAGGATCGGAACCAATGCAAAAAAACTTGTGGAGATCCAATATAACCGTGAACATATCATCAGTAAGCTCATTGCATTTTATCAAAAAATAGGGGTTTGATCATAGATTTTTATATTTTTGTCCAGTCTAATCCGGCCTCATGAAGTTGTTCATTCTCCTTCCACGTGTACCCTACCCCACTGAAAAAGGGGATAAATTGCGCGCTTTTAACCAGTTGCGACAACTTTCAAAAAATCATGAGATCATTTTATGTGCGCTTAATGATAGTTTTTTGCATGAAGATGCACTGGAAGTGCTGGGTAAATATGCCAGCCATATTCATATTATTACCATCCCAAAGTACACGGTCGTTCTCAATCTGATCAGGAGTATTTTCCAGGATATACCATTACAGGTAGGCTACTTTTTCAACCTTACGACAAAACGCAAGATTCTCAGCCTTATTGATAAATATAAACCAGATCATATTTTTTGCCAGTTGATCCGTATGGCAGAGTATGTTAAAGATGTTCCGATACCGAAAACACTTGATTACCAGGATGTATTTTCAAAAGGTGTGGAACGGAGATTATCTTCCAGCACGTTTTATATGAAACCTTTTCTGAACCTTGAATATAAAAGGCTGCTCCGATACGAACATGATATTTTTGATAAATTCGACAACCGGATCATTATCTCAGAACCCGACAGGGACCTGATCCCTCATCCCCAACGGGAAAAAATTGTTGTGGTAAGAAATGGTGTGGATTATAACTTTTTCAAACCCATGGAGAGGGAAAAAGATTATGATCTTGTTTTCACAGGGAATATGGGTTATCCTCCGAATATCAATGCCGCTGAATTCCTGGTAAACAAGATACTTCCGATTATTTCCCGCCAGAAACCTGAAATCCGGTTGCTCATTGCAGGCGCTAATCCTAACCTCCGCGTTCAGGTATTAAAATTTGACAATGTGGAAGTAACCGGTTGGGTAGCCGATATGCGTGAGTGTTATGCCCAGGCAAGGATCTTCATCGCCCCCATGCAGATAGGAACGGGCCTTCAAAATAAACTGCTGGAAGCAATGGCCATGCAGATCCCATGCATTACCTCCCGTCTTGCCAACCAAGCCCTTCATGCAAAGGAAAATGAAGAGATACTCGTAGCCGGTACTGCCGAAGAATATGCATTTCATATCATGAACCTGCTGAACAATCCACAAAAAGCCCTCGAAGTTGCCATAAAGGGGTATAACTTTGTTCTCAGTCACTACAACTGGCAAACAGAAACGAAAAAGTTAGAGGATCTGATTACAGGTTCGTGACCCACAGTTCTATGGAAGATCATAAGATTATCTTTTCGATGGTAAATGTCAACAAGACATTTCCACCACACAAACAAGTCCTGAAAAACATCTACCTCTCTTTTTTTTACGGGGCAAAGATCGGGATCATCGGATTAAACGGATCAGGGAAATCCACTTTACTCAGGATCATCGCAGGTGTTGAAAAATCTTTCCAGGGGGATGTAGTTTATTCCCCGGGTTATTCCATAGGCATGCTGGAACAGGAGCCAATCCTTGATGAAACAAAGACCGTCAGGGAGATTGTCCAGGAAGGAGTTCAGGAGGTTGTTGATCTCTTAAAAGAATATGAAGAGGTAAATAACAAATTTACCGAACCACTCGGGGATAATGAGATGAACAAACTGATACAGCGGCAGGGAGAGTTGACCGATCTGCTAGATCATCATAATGCCTGGGAACTCGACAGCCGGCTTGAACGTGCCATGGATGCCTTACGATGTCCGGAAGGAGAAGCAATAATAAGGGTATTATCCGGAGGGGAGCGCCGAAGAGTGGCCTTATGCCGGTTATTGCTTAAAGAGCCTGATATTCTGCTGCTGGATGAGCCCACCAACCATCTTGATGCCGAATCTGTTCAATGGCTGGAGGAGCATTTGAAGCAGTATAATGGTACTGTTATCGCCATTACTCACGATCGGTATTTTCTTGACAATGTTGCCGGATGGATTCTTGAACTGGATCGCGGGGAAGGAATACCATGGCAGGGAAATTACTCTTCCTGGCTGGAACAGAAGTCTGCCCGGCTGGCCATGGAAGAAAAAACAGAAAGCAGGCGTCGTAAAACCCTTGAACGGGAACTGGAATGGGTTCGCATGAGCCCGAAAGCGCGCCAGGCAAAAGGAAAAGCAAGATTATCGGCATATGAACGCTTGTTAAACGAAGATGTTAAACAGAAAGAAGAACGGCTCGAGATCTTTATTCCCAACGGTCCCCGCCTTGGCAATAAAGTAATTGTTGCCGAGAACGTTTCAAAAGCATTCTCCGAAAAGCTTCTTTTTGAAAATCTGAATTTCTCCCTTCCCCCGGCAGGGATCGTCGGGGTTATCGGACCGAATGGCGCGGGAAAAACCACCCTGTTCCGCCTGATCATCGGATCGGAAACACCCGATTCGGGTATCTTCGCGGTTGGTGATACAGTAACCATTGGCTATGTTGATCAGAGCCATACTGCCATCGACCCTGAGAAAACTGTTTACCAGGTCATTTCAGGGGATAGCGAAGTGATCCAGATCGGCGGCCGCAGCATGAATGCGCGTGCCTATGTGGCACGGTTCAACTTTAGCGGTGCCGACCAGGAAAAAAAATGCGGCGCCCTTTCGGGAGGTGAACGGAACAGATTACACCTTGCCCTTACATTAAAAGAGGAAGCAAATGTCCTGCTGCTCGATGAACCCACTAATGATATCGATGTAAATACCCTCAGGGCACTTGAAGAGGGACTTGAAAATTTTGCCGGATGCGCTGTCGTGATCTCACACGACCGTTGGTTCCTCGACCGTATTGCAACACATATCCTCGCTTTTGAAGGCAATTCGCAGGTGTCTTTCTTTGAAGGTGGTTACTCCGATTATGAGGAGAACCGTAAAAAACGACTGGGCGATGAAGTGCCGAAGAGGATACGGTATAAAAAACTTAAAGCCGGTTGATAATAATTTACGATTTTAGACTTCTGAGTTTAGATTGAATTTTCGACCTGTCTACCGGCAGGTCGAAAATTCAATCTACATTCGTAAATCGTACCTCGTAATTCTTTTTCTATCTTTGCAGAAATTGTTTTCATGTCTTTTCAGAAACCATCCATCCCAAAAGGCACCCGTGATTTCTCCCCGATTGAAATGGTCAGGAGAAATTATATTTTTGATACCATACGGGAAGTTTTTGAGCTGTACGGGTATCAACCCATTGAAACCCCTGCTATGGAGAACCTGTCCACCCTCCTGGGGAAATATGGGGAAGAAGGCGATAAACTGCTTTTTAAAATCCTGAACTCAGGGGATTTCCTTGATAAAAGCAATAATTCAGGTGCACTTTCCACGAATTTCAGGGAACTGTTGCCTCTCATTACTGAAAAAGGCTTGCGATATGACCTGACGGTTCCTTTCGCAAGATTCGTTGTACAGAACAAAAATGATCTTATTTTCCCATTCAAAAGATACCAGATCCAGCCGGTGTGGCGCGCTGACCGTCCGCAAAAAGGTCGTTACAGGGAGTTCTTCCAGTGCGACGTCGATGTGATCGGTTCCGACTCACTTCTTAACGAGGTTGAACTGATCCAGATCGTCGAAACGGTTTTTCAAAACCTGCGCATAGGGGTTATCGTCAAGATCAATAACCGGAAGATCCTTGCTGCCATTGCGGAATTTATCGGCGAACCGGATAAACTCACCGACTTTACTGTAACCATTGATAAAATTGAAAAAATCGGGCTGGATGAGGCTTGCAATGAGCTGAGACAAAGAGGTTTCAGCGAATCCTCCATCGAGAAATCCAAACCCTTTCTGAATTTTGCTTCCGAAAAGGACTTTGAAACCAGTTTCCCGTTCTTTTATTCAAAGCTGAATCATCTGGAAAAAGGGGTCACAGGTCTTGCTGAAATTAAGAAGCTCTTTACCTATTTCAAGTCGGTTTTAAAAGATATGGAAATTCATTTTGACATATCGCTGGCCCGTGGGCTCAACTACTATACCGGCGCGATCATCGAGGTGAAATCAAAAGATGTGCAGATCGGAAGTATATGTGGTGGAGGACGATATGACGATCTGACCGGCATATTTGGGTTGCCGGGAGTTTCAGGGGTGGGAATTTCCTTCGGGGCAGACCGAATCTATGATGTTATGAATGAGCTGTCACTTTTCCCGACCGGCCTGCTGTCAACCACAAAAGTACTTTTTACAAATTTCGGTAACGAGGAAGAAAATTATTGTCTTTCCCTCTTGTCAGCGTTGAGAAACAAAGGGATCCATGCCGAGATCTACCCCGATCATTCAAAACTGAAAAAACAAATGGAGTATGCCAATAAGAAGAATATTCCGTATGTGGTTCTTGTTGGAAAGGATGAGATGGTAAAAGGGCATCTCACCGTTAAAAACATGCTGACCGGTGAACAGTTTGTCATGAATGAAGAGGACCTCATCACCTTTCTAAGCTAAATACTAACAACTTACGACTTATAACTTATAACTTACGACTTACGACTTATAACTTACGACTTATAACTAAAAATCAATAATTCAATAATTTCCATATGACGCTAATAGTTTCCGGATCAGGACTGACCATCGAGAATGTTGTAAAAGTTGCACGTTACAACGAATCAGTAGCATTGGACCCAAAGGCCATTGAAAGGATCAATACCTGCAGGGCAATGCTTGAGAAAAAAATTGTCGCCCATGAAATCATGTATGGGGTGAACACCGGTATCGGTGAGTTTTCAGAAGTTATTCTGAATGATGACCAGGTGAAGGATTTTCAGCGTTACCTGGTATATAACCATGCAGCAGGAATTGGTGATCCGATGCCGTTGGAGTATGTGAGAGCTGCCATGTTGAGCCGCATCAATGTGCATGCTCATGGCAATTCAGGAAACCGCCTGGAGATCACCCAAACCCTTGTGGAGATGCTGAACAAGGGAGTAACGCCTTTTGTTTGTCAGAAAGGATCGGTAGGTGCTTCAGGCGACCTTGCTCCGATGTCGCAGATTGCATTGCTCATGATGGGCGAAGGGAAAGCCTATTATAATGGTGAGCTGTTACCAGGTAGTGAAGCCATGTCAAAGGCATGCATACCCGTTCCCGGGTTAATGGCCAGGGACGGCCTTGCGACGATCAATGGATGTAATGTATTTACCTCAATGAGCGCGTTGTACTTATATGATGCGAACAACTTTTTGAAACAGGCGGAAATCGCTGCATCTTTGTCTCTGGAAGCCTTAAAGGCCAACCTGGGGCCTTACAAAGCAAAAATACATGAAGCCCGCGGTTTCAAAGGTGCCATCAGGAGTGCAAATGCAATCAGGAAATGTGTTGCCGGTGGTGATCTTGCAGAAGGAAAGTTGAAAAGCAAGGTACAGGATGCCTACTCTATGCGTTCAACCCCCCAGGTGATTGGAGCTGCACACGATGCCCTCGCTTATGCACGATCACAGGTCGAGATCGAATTGAACGGAGTGGGCGATAACCCGATCTTCTTCCCGGAAGAAAATCTAGCGCTTTCCGGCGCCAATTTTCAGGGATCTCCCATTTCAGTTCCCATGGATATGGCAGGGTATATCATTACAATGGTGTGCGTATTATCAGAAAGAAGAATGAACAGGTTGAATAATCCAGCCCTGAGTGTCGGTTTACCGGCCTTCCTCACCAAAGGTGCCGGGATGTTTTCCGGACTTATGTTGAGCCAATATACTGCCGATATGCAGATCGTCGAACAACGGATCCTTTCCGCCCCGGCATCCATACAGTCGATTCCTGCAGCAGCGGACCAGGAGGACTTTGTTTCCATGGGAATGAATACTGCCATTAAAAATACGCAGATCCTCGATAATGCTTACGGAATACTCGGCATCGAATTCATGGCTGCTGCCCAGGCATTGGATTTCAGGGACTTTAATTTCGGTGCAGGCACAAAGAAAGCTAAGGAAGTAATCCGGAACTATGTTGAATTCCTTGATATCGACCGTCCGCTTTATGATGATCACACAAAAATGAAAGAACTTGTCAAAAGCTGCGAAATACTCAGAGAAGTGGAGAACGTCGTGGGATCCCTCGAATAAACTGCCAGATGGAAGAACTGAATCCGCAACCGGCATCGGAGATCAAGACAAAAAGACCTCTCTTTCTTACCGTTCTATGTATCCTTACTTTTATCGGGAGTGGATTGAATTTCATTTCGAGCCTTCTGATATCCATCTTTTTTGATACATTCCGGGCTGTTGCGGGAGAGCTGGCAAAAACCCTTGATTTTCCAGGGATGGATATGATCCTTAACGCTTCACACTTTTTCTTTGTGGCCTCCTTTCTGATCTATGCGATTTCCGCTTTTGGTGCATACCAGATGTGGAACCTGCTGAAAAGAGGATTTCATATCTATACCATTTCACAGATCCTTCTCATTATTTCTCCAATGTATTTTTTTAAATTAGCTACTCCATCCATAGCAGATATAATCTTTTCAGGCCTATTTATTCTACTGTATGCTAACAATTTAAAACACTTGGCATAAGATGCTTCCCGACAAACAAACAGCGGAAATTCCGCAGATTTCTGCGCCTTCACGACCATTATTCCTTACGGTAATATGCCTGTTCGCTTTCGTATTTTTTGGCATCATTGCCATCCTGTTTCTATTGTCGGTATTCTGGTCCGGCAGGATTACCGAAGTAATCAATCAATACATGCTCCAGGAAAAATACGCTCATTTCCAGATCATCCTGATAACCCTTGGCGGTTTTATTTTTCATGCGGTTGCCTTTGCAGGGATTATCCTGATCTGGAATCTGAAAAGGACAGGTTATATCCTTTTCGCAATCCCTGTTTTGCTGATTTCCGGTTATCAGCTTTTTAATCACAACATCCCTGTTTCTTCCGTTGCTGTTTATATTGCCCTCCTGATCCTTTTTGGTTTGTTTTTCCGCAAACTCAGGTAACCGTTCATAAAATTCAATTTATTCATAAATAGCTGCCTTAAAAGCAGTAAGCCTATTCAATTTAGGAACATCGGAATATTTGTGTAAAAAAATCTCACAAATAGTGATTTTTTTTGTATATTTATTTCTGTTTTTGAAAATTTAATTATAAAATTGCATAATCATTGCATCGGCCGGAGAATATATGTTAACTATATCATGTTTATTGGAGGATATACTGCGATGTTTTCCAATAAATTTTCATTTTTTTATTCCACTGATTATTAACCCTATTACTAACCAAAATTAAAAATTATGAGAAAATTTACGATTTTCCTTGTCTTACTTCTATTTGTAGGCCTGGAAGGAGTGCTGGCACAACAAACCCGGGTGATAACCGGTACTGTTACTTCCTCGGAGGATAAATCTCCGATTCCGGGTGTAACCGTGGTTGTGAAAGGTACCACCATCGGTACCACAACAAATATTGACGGTAAGTATGTACTGTCTGTTCCGGCAAAGTATAATGTACTTACTTTTTCTTTTGTGGGGATGAAATCCTTGGAAGTTAAGCTTGGAGAATCACCCACTGTAGATATCGCTATGGAATCTGACATTATGAAAATGAATGAGGTTGTCGTCACAGCAATAGGGATTCCCCGCGAAACAAAGGCTTTGAGCTATTCAGTTCAGAATGTTGGCGGGGACGATATACAGAAATCTGCCCAAAGCGATATTATCAACTCACTGCAAGGCAAGGTTTCTGACGTTCAGATCATTAATTCATCCGGTGTTGCCGGCGCTGCAGCCTATATCCAGATCCGTGGTGTACAATCACTGAACGGGAACAACATGCCGCTCTTTGTCGTTGACGGTGTTCCCATTGAAAGTGGAACTACCTCATCAGGAACAGGCGGTGGAATCAACAATGTTGACGGTGTTGCACAAGGAAACCGTGCCATGGATATCAACCCCGATGACATTGAATCCGTCAATGTGCTTAAGGGTGGCGCGGCTACTGCATTGTATGGGTTACGCGCTGCTTCAGGTGCTATTATCATCACCACAAAGAAGGGACATTCAACTACAGGGAAAAAAGTCAGTGTTAATTTCAACACTTCCGTTCAATTTGACCAGGTAAGCAAGTTACCTAGCCGTCAAAATCAATATTCACAAGGTTCAGGCGGAAAATGGATTTCAGGGAACAGCTTGAGCTGGGGAGCAAAAATTGACACCTGTGCTTATAATCCGACATCGATTTCCGCTACAAATCCGTATTGGCAGGGATTCGACATTGGCGGGGCCATTGTCAGCAAAAACAATCCATTGGGAACAGGTGGCGCAATCCAGACGTATGATCCTTATGATTTCTTCCAAACGGGCATAACAACCAACAATTCATTAGCTCTTTCCGGAGGAAGCGATGTTTCTACTTTCTATTTCAGCTTTTCCGATAACCAGCAGAAAGGAATTGTTCCGAATAATAAATTCCGCAGGAATACCTTCAAATTAAGTGGAGAAACCAAGCTTAGCGATAAATTTAAAATCGGTGGAAGCGTCAATTACATCATAACATCTGCTGATCGTATTCAACAGGGATCCAACACATCAGGGGTAATGCTTGGTTTGCTTAGAACCCCATGCACCTTCGATAATGCAGCCGGTTATCTCAATCCTGATCCGGTGAACCACCCAAGCCTCCTGGAACGCACCTATCGTCATGGTGCCGGTTATGATAACCCTTACTGGACTGCCAACATGAACAAATATACTGATAAAACCAACCGTATGATTGGCAGTATGGAAGCTGACTATCTTGCTACCAAATGGCTGACCTTCACTTACAGGATTGGTGTTGACTTTTTCGATACCAAGATCAAAGATCAACTGGCCGTTGGTTCCAGAACATTCCCATCAGGATGGAACAGGGATAATACCCAACTGAGCAAGGACTTCAACCAGGATATTTTTATGAGCATTGATAAAGACTTTGCAAAAGATTTCAACTTGCATTTCGTTTTAGGGAACAACATGTTTCAATCTTATTTCACAGGTCTGAATACACAGGCAACCGGATTGATCATCCCTGAATATTATGATCTTAACAATACTACGACCATTTCAGCGAATACACAAACCTTTGAGGTCAGGAGAGCAGGTTGGTACGGCGATCTTCAGTTGGCATGGAAAAGCATGGTTTATCTGAGTGTTACCGGCAGAAATGACTGGTCAACCACACTTCCGGAAGGGAAAAACTCCTTCTTCTATCCTTCTGTAGGTGGTGGTTTCATCTTCACACAGTTACCCGGCCTGAAAGATAACAAGATATTACCCTATGGAAAACTGAGGGTGTCCTATTCCATTGTTGCAAAGGATGCCGATCCTTACAGCACATTCACTTCCTATGGACCCCCGGTCATAGCAGATGGATGGACAACAGGACTGATCTGGCCGTGGGAAGGAACCACCGGTTACGGTAAGGGTGTCATCATTCTCAGTAACGTACAGTACCAACAGTTAGGAAATAACGAACTGAAACCTGAAAAGACCAAATCATTCGAAATTGGCGCCGATCTCAAATTTATCGAAAACAGGATAGGTTTGGCCTATACTTATTTTAGTAATAAAGGTGAAGATCTAATTTTGCCGGTTCCCATTGCTACCTCTACAGGTTATGCACAGCAGGTTAAGAATGCCGGTTCTATGAAAACACAAGGCCATGAATTCACCCTCGATATTGTTCCAATAAAAACAAAGAACTGGGAATGGAATATTACTGTTAACTTCTCAAAGATCACCAATAAGGTATTAGCCCTTGCTCCGGGGATCGAGAACCTTTTCCTTGGTGGGTTTACGGATCCCCAGATCCGTGCAGTGGTTGGACAGCCTTACCGTTCAATCTACGGATTTGACTGGGTAAGGGATCCCAATTCAGGAAAAGTTGTAATTGACGATCAAAAACTGAATCCGGACGGATCCAACAATGATCACTATGGATATCCAACAGCCGATGCCACTATGAAAGCCATTGGAAATGTTGATCCCGATTGGACAATGGGTGCAGGAACCAACCTTCGCTGGAAGGACCTGAGCCTCTATTTACTGTTTGATATCAAGTCAGGTGGGAAAATGTGGGATGGTACCCGTGGTGTTATGGTTTATTTCGGAACTGCCGGCGAAACAGCTTCCAGGGATGAAAATTACACTTTTGACGGAGTTCTTGCATCCAATCCAACCCAATCCAATAATATTAATGTTAAGTTGGATCAGGCATGGCGTAATGGTGAAGGCAGCGGTTTCAGCGGTCCTTCCATCGACTATATTGAAAAATCAAACTGGGTTCGTTTGAGAACGGTTACTTTATCATATTCTCTTACTAAATTACTGAAGAAAACCTTCATAAAAGGTCTTGATATATTCTTCACCGGGACAAATCTCTGGTTAGATACCCCATATAAGGGCATTGATCCGGAAACGAATTTATTGGGAACCTCCAACGCCCAGGGTATGGACTATTTCAACATGCCGGGAACCAAAAGCTATACTTTAGGGTTGAACCTGGCTTTCTAGTCCTCACAATTTAATAAGAAATGATTAATAACAAAAAATCAAACAATATGAAAAAAATAAATTTCAAATTAATTGGGCTCATGGTATTGGTGATTCTGACGCTCGGTTCATGCAAAAAGTGGATCGATACCGGGATCAATAAGGTACCCGATTCTCCGGATGATGCGCCTATGTTTACCTTACTGGCTTCAATAGAAGCTAATATGGCTTACAATACCATCGGTGGCACTGATATCAATATGCCAACCTGTATTTGGATCCAGCAACTTCATGGCATTGCCCGTCAGGGAGCCTCGGAAGGAATCTATATATGGAGAGATGGTGATGTTAATAACCAG
The DNA here is from genome assembly GCA_026391355.1 of Bacteroidota bacterium. Lineage (GTDB taxonomy): Bacteria > Bacteroidota > Bacteroidia > Bacteroidales > FEN-979 > CAIYUC01. Next base: position 40,316 of record JAPLDH010000079.1, read on the forward strand.
TGGAATACCAACTACTCCCGTACAATGATCGACATTTATACAATGCTGAATAAAGCCAGAACTGCCAAACATCCTTATTATACAGGGATTGGAGAAGTGCTGATGGCTTATTCACTGGGAATCACAACGGATGTATGGAATGATATTCCGTACACCGAAGCTTTCCTGGGTCAAGACAATCTTGCACCGAAGTTTGACACCCAGGATACTATCTATGTTAAAATCAAAGGGCTCCTCGACGATGCCATCAATAATCAATTAAACCAGACATATGCCGATATCCCCAAACAGGATGTTATTTATGCCGGTGATCCCGCATTGTGGTTAAAGGCTGCTTATGCATTACGGGCTCGCTTTGCATTACATCTTTCAAAAATCAGAGGAAACCAGGCATACGTCGATGCATTGGCTGATATCCCCAATGCATTTGCTGCCAACGCTGATGATATGCTGGTACCATTCCCTGGCACCCCCGGCCAGCAGAACCCTTTCTTCCAGTTCATGGATCAGAGAACTGATGCGGCTATGGATTCAGTTTTTATCGAAAATCTGAAAACCGGAGTTGCAGGGGTTGACCCGCGTCTCACTGTTTATGCCTTACCAACTCCTGCCGGTGATTATGTGGGCGCCGGGTGGGAATATGCTGGTGAGGATGTTTCAGCTCCCGGTCCTGCTTTTGCAGATGCTGCTGCTCCTGTTCAGTTCATTACTTATGCTGAATGTCTCTTTATCAAAACAGAATGTGAATTCAAGACGGGTGTTGCAGAAGCAACGGTTCAAACCGATCTCGTTTCTGCAGTATCCGCTTCCATGGACAAATGGGGAGTATTGGATCCTGTCTATATGCATGTTTATGATTCAGTTGCAAAGACCCTGAGCGGTGCTGCTTTATTCCATGAGATCATGTACCAGAAATATGTCGCCCTGGTTTACCAGGCCGAAGCTTTCAACGACTGGAGAAGGACCGACAATGTGATCGGCCTCAACCCGAATCCTCATGGTTCACTCAATAATATCCCAAGGAGATTCCCCTATTCAACCGATGAAAAATCGTACAATCCAAACACACCCAAGAATGTAACCATTTCCGACCGTGTTTGGTGGGATGCTCTTGTGAGCAAATAATACCTGGATATTAAGGTAAAAGGAGGCTGTCCCAAAAGGGTGGCCTCTTTTTTTTAAAAAAACATTTTTATATATCTTAATATTTCTTGTTTATACAAAAAATAATTTTTATTATTGTGTCATCATTACACATCATCCCTGAACCTTAAGTAAAATAATATCCTGATGAATCCATCCACTCTTTATCCTTCTAAAGGTTGTTCATCATTTTCACTGAGTATTAACCCTATTATCCATTAAAATTACTAGTTATGAGAAAATTTACAATTTTCCTTGCTCTTATGTTTTTCATAGGAATGCAGGTGGCCAATGCCCAACGGACGATTTCCGGTAAAGTGATCAGCGCGGAGGATAAATCTCCGATACCTGGCGCTACCGTGATCGTGAAGGGAACTACCATTGGCATAATCACAGATGCTGACGGAAATTTTAAGTTGACGGTCCCGAAGGACAAGAAATTTATCCTGGTTTCATATGTTGGAATGAGAACTATTGAAATCGAACTTACTGAGGCATCTGAGTATAATTTTGCACTGGAAGCATCCGTTCACCAGCTCGAAAGTGTTGTCGTTACTGCTTTGGGTATCCCCAGAGAGAAAAAGTCATTGGGATATGCAACGCAGGAAGTCAAAGGAGATCAAATTTCCACGATCAAATCTGACAACTTCGTAAACTCACTTTCAGGGAAAGTTTCCGGTGTTCAGGTCAAAAAGACCACCAACATCGGAGGATCTACCAATATCCTTCTTCGTGGAAGCAAATCATTGACAGGTGATAATCAGGCATTATTTGTTATTGACGGGGTTCCGGTCAGTAATGCCATAACAAACACAACAGCCCAGCAACAGGATGGTGTTGGCTATGACTTTGGTAATGCAGCTTCCGATATCAACGCTGATGACATAGAATCGGTCAACGTTTTGAAAGGCGCTGCAGCTACAGCTCTTTATGGTTCAAGGGCTGCGAATGGGGTGATTATGATTACCACAAAGAAAGGAACCGGGGCAACCAATCTGGTGAAAAAAGGGATCGGTGTAACCCTGAGTACCGGCGTTACTGTTGGATGGGTAGATAAAAGCACCTTCCCAACCTACCAGGAGAAGTACGGTGGCGGATATGGCCATTATTATGCAGGCCCGGGCAATTATTGGTATATGAGGGATCTGAATGGTGACGGTGTGGATGAACAATGTGTTGTGACTTCAGAAGACGCATCATACGGAGCTCCGTTTGATGGCTCCCTGGTGTACCAGTGGGATGCCGTAGATAAACGATCACCAAATTACCTGAAAGCCACTCCATGGGTTGCTGCAAAAAACGGCCCCATTACTTTCTTTAAAAACCCTACAACCTACAATACCTCACTTTCCATTGATAATACATATACTTCAGGTTCTTACCGTTTATCTTACACCAATTATAAGCAGGACGGGTTGGTACCGAACAGTTCACTTAAAAAGGATAACTTCATGCTGAACGGAAGCTGGAAAGTAACAGATCGCCTTACTGCAACAGGAAGCGGTTCTTATAGTACCCAAAAAGGTACAGGCCGTAACTCAACCGGTTATAATGATAATATAATGGGTTCCTTCCGCCAGTGGATGCAAACCAATGTCGATATACAGGAACAGAAAGACGCTTTCTTCTCCACAAGGGACAATATGACCTGGAACTGGGCCGATCCGACCGTGGAAACCCCTATTTTCTGGGATAACTATTACTGGACCCGTTATATGAATTATGAAACAGACAAGAGAAACCGTTTCATTGGTAACATGTCGCTGAATTATAAGGTTGCCTCCTGGCTTGATATCTTCGGTCGTATTTCTGCTGACGCTTACAATGAATTACAGGAAGAAAGAAGAGCTATCGGAAGTATTGCCACAACCTTCGGAATCGGCAGCGGCGCTGACGGCAGCTTAACCCGCAGTGACCAGGGATCAGGTTACCTGAGAAGGGATATCGCCTTCAGTGAATACAACTATGACCTTATGGCCAATTTCAACAAAGATCTGTCAAAGAGCTTCAATTTAAAAGGTGTTATTGGATTGAATGTCCGGAGAACAAATTATGACAGGATCATCAGTTCTACCAATGGTGGTCTTTCTGTACCTGAAATCTATTCCTTGCAGAACAGCGTTGGCCCCCTGCCACTATCAAAAGAACTGGCTTCGAAAGTTGGAGTGGATGGCCTCTATGCAAGCGCTTCCCTGGGATTTAAGAGCCTGATCTATGTCGATGCAACAGTTCGCCGGGATCATTCTTCAACCTTACCTGTCAACCATAGCGTTTACTACTACCCATCCATTGCAGGCAGCTTCGTTTTCTCCAACCTGAAAGGGATAAAAGACAGTAAGTGGCTTTCTTTTGGAAAACTGCGTGTAAACTATGCTCAGGTTGGTAATGGCGCCAGTTTTGACCAGCTTACCGACAATTATGTAATCGTTACCCCGATGAACAGCCCGATCACATCCGTTGCAGGAACAAAGAAGAATGCAGACCTGAAACCGGAAAGGACCAATAGCCTCGAAGGTGGTATTGAAATGAGTTTCTTTGGAAGAAGAGTTGGTTTTGATGTTGCAATATACAAAACCAATACTGTTGACCAAATCCTTCCTCTTGCCATCTCAACTTCCACCGGTTACAATTTTAAGAACATCAATGCCGGTGAAATTGAAAACAAAGGTATCGAGCTCTCCCTCACAGGTACGCCGGTTAAATCCAACAATTTCAGTTGGAATATTACGGTCAACTGGTCCAAGAACTGGAATAAGGTGGTTTCCCTGTTGGAAGGTGTTGAAAATCTCCAGTTGGGATCTTTCCAGGGTGGAGTTACCATCAATGCCAGGGTTGGACAGCCCTATGGTGTCATATGCGGAACCGATTATACATACCTCAACGGAAAAAGAGTGATCAATGCAACAACCGGACGTTATGTCGTATCCTTTACATCCAATAACGTTCTCGGGAATGTCAACCCCGACTGGAATGGTGGTATGTTAAATACGTTTACCTATAAGAACCTTTCACTGGGATTCCTTATCGATGTTCAGAAAGGTGGCGATATTTTCTCACTCGATATGTCATATGGCCTGGCAACCGGACTTTACCCCGAAACTGCCGTTACGAATGACCTTGGAAACCCTGTAAGAGATCCTATCACATGGCTTGATCCCCTGGATCACACTAAAGGGTATGGCTCCAATTGCGGTGGATATATCAATGCCGGTGTTAACCCTGATGGAACTACAAATACCACCCGTGTCAGTGCCGCCAATTATGGAACATTCGGTTATTTAAGAAATCCGAATAAAGCTTTTGTTTATGATGCAACCTATGTTAAACTGAGGGAAATCACACTATCTTACAACTTACCCTCAAAATGGCTGAAGAAATGCTTTATCACAGGCATTACGGTTACAGCAGTTGCTTCAAACCCATGGATCATTTACAAGAACCTGCCCTATGCTGATCCCGAATCAGGACTTGGCGCAGGAAACCTCCAGGGTTACTCAACAGGCTCACTGCCTTCAACACGCGATTTCGGATTTAATCTTAAACTCACCTTTTAAACCATAAACCATGAAAAAAATATTTGCAATAATTATAATTTTCCTGGTGTTTGCTTCCTGTACAAAACTGGAAGACCTGAATAAAAACATCAAGGACCCGACCACGGTGTCAGGTGAGTCGTTATTCACCGGGGCACAAAAGAACCTATTCGACCAGATGGTGAGCTCAAATGTAAACTTCAATATTACCAGGCTCATCGATCAATACTGGACAGAAACCACTTATACAGATGAAAGTAACTATGACCTGGTTGACCGTACAATTCCCGACCATCATTGGGATGTCCTTTACAGGGATGTTCTGATGGATCTGAAGGAATCTGCAAAAGTCATCGAGGCAACCACCTACCTTAATGATGCAAGCCCTGCCGTGAAAACAGCAAGGTTGAAAGTCGTGGACGTGCTGGCTGTTTATGCATGGAGTATCCTCGTCGAATCATTTGGGAATATCCCATATAGTGAAGCCCTGGATGTAACTAAACTGACCCCAAAATATGACGACGGACTGACAATTTACAAGGATCTCATCAGCCGTCTGAGTACGGATATAGCTGCTATTGGAGCAGTTTCCGGATCTGTTATCGACGGCGATAACATGTATGGCGGAGAGGCCGCAAGCTGGGTGAAATTTGCAAATTCCCTGAAACTGAGAATGGGTATGCTCCTCTCGAAGGCTGATCTTACCTATGCAAAGGGCATAGTTGAAGAAGCTGTATCAGGCGGAGTATTCACCTCAAATGGCGACAATGCAAGATTGGTCTACCTGAGTTCACAGCCCAATACAAACCCCATTTATAATGACCTGGTTGCCAGTCAAAGGCATGACTTTGTTCCGGCCAATACAATTGTGGATATGATGAATACCCTCAGCGATCCCAGGCGTCCATATTATTTCACCCTGATTGACACATCAACGGTACAAGGGGTTGTCAAGTTGGCTTATGTTGGTGGAGTTTACGGTGCATCCAATGATTTTACATTATACTCTCATGTTGCCGACAAAATCCAGGAACCCACCTTCGAAGCGCTGATCCTTGACTATGCTGAAGTTGAATTTTTATTGGCAGAAGGTGTAGGAAGAGAATTTGCCATCACCGGTACAGCCGAAGAGCATTATAACAAGGCCATTTCCGCTTCGATCATTTACTGGGGCGGAACGCAGGGAGAAGCCGATGTGTACCTTGCCAATCCTGATGTTGCTTATACGACAGCAGCAGGTACATACTTGGAAAAGATCGGAAAACAGTTCTGGCTTGCTTTGTATAACCGTGGTTTGGAATCATGGACCGAGTGGAGATTTCTGGATGCCCCGGTACTCACTGCACCACCGGATGCCTTATCCGCTCTGCCTATCCGATATACTTACCCAACCAAGGAACAAACCCTCAACGGTGCAAACTATAGCGCAGCCTCTACCGCACTTGGCGAAGATGGAGATGCCGTAACAACACACCTTTTCTGGGATAAACCCTGATCCGCAGGATTTGGATCCGGTATTTTATTCTGGCTCCTGAAAAAAAAGAAGGGACAGGTCGCGACCTGTCCCTTCTTTTTTTAACCTTTCCCTTCTTATTTCAGCCATCCTTCCTTTTTGTACCACTCTATTGTTTCCTTAACACCTTTCTCAAGATCATATTCAGCAGTAAATCCAAAATCCTGCAAAAGAGGGTCAACTTCGCAACGCCAGTTTTTACTGCTTAGTACGCTGTATTTATCACTGTTCAGGGTTGGAATTGAATTCCATAAACCATATACTTTCTCAAGCGATATTGCCAATCCTTTGACTAGAACAGAAGGCACTGTTATCCTGATCGTCTTTCTATTCAGATGCTTTTTCACAATGGCAGCAAATAATTCCGCATCATATTCTTTTGCGTCTGAAACAAAGTAGGATCTGCAGGTTAATGGACAAAGAAGCGCATCAAATACCAACCTGACAAGGTCTTTAACATAGATAAAAGTCAGTACCTGTTTTGAGGTGCCTATATAGGTTTCAAAACCATGGTTGATGGTCTTGAAGAAAACATAGTAGTCTTTTTCCCGTGGCCCATAAACACCGGTAGGCCGAAATGTCAACCATGGAAAACCGTTGAGGGACATAAGGAACTTTTCAGCTTCCAGCTTACTTTTTCCGTAATGCTCAATGGGGTTTGGTTTATCAGAGAGTTTTACCGGTTCCATCGTCACCGGATTCCCGGGTCCATATGCTGCAAGGCTGCTGATCAGGATGAATTTTTCAGGTACCATATCTGTTTCCTGAAGCGCAAGGATAAAATTTTTCGTATTCAGGAAATTGACCTTGAAATAATCCTCTTTTTTCCGTGCTTTTGTAAGCCCGGCATTATGAATGATATACCGGAAACGGATGCCTTCCCTTTGCAGATCCTTCAGGGTTTCGGAAACCTTTTCAACAGAAGAAAAATCGAAGGTGACAAATTTTATCCGTGGATCGGCCAGATATTTTTTCGAGCTGCTGTTCCGGATACCGGCAAATACAGAATAATCGCGCTTCAGGCCTTCTTCAGCCAGAAAACTCCCGATAAAACCGCTTGCTCCGGTTATTAGTACATTGTCCATTTACTGAGCCTTTACTCCCTATTCATATAAGTCATTGGTCATATGCAAATAAGGCATTAGGCAATAGGCAATAGATAGTCAGACATTTTACCATTTTGCATTTTGAATTTTGCATTTTGAATGCCTACATTCCTGCATTGAAGTGTTTAATCCAGCATCGTCTTGCCATATGTTGTCTTGCATCATAATTTTTCCATATACTGACCGCTGTAAAATTCTCCTCGAGCTGAGGATTGGTCACTGCCGTAGTAATATGATGATCAATATAGGCTTTGTGGAGTTGGTAATAAACCATGGCAAGGACACCTTTTTGCTGGTAATCAGGACGAACGCCGACAAGGTACATATCAATGAACCGGTTCTTTTTTATAGCCATGTAGATGTGAAGGAACCCCAAAGGAAACATTCTTCCCGCGGCTTTCTGGAAGGCATGTGTTAGTGAAGGCATGGTAATTCCGAAGGCGATCACATTGTCATTCCGGTCAAGAATCAGCGAAACAAATTCGTGCCGGATAAAGCCGAAATACTGTTTGATATAAGCTACTATCTGTTTTTCGTTGAGTTGTGAATACCCATAGAGAATGTCGAAAGCCTGGTTAAGCATAACAAACATTTTTCTGGCATATGGCAGAAGCTCTTTGGCTTTCCTGACTTGCAGGTATCTTAAGTCAAATTTTTTCTCCACCAGAGAGGCCATCCTTTCAACCTTATCAGGAATTTTATCGGGAATAGTAATTTCATACTGAAGCCAATCGGCTCCTTTTTCAAATCCCATCTTTATCATGTATTCCGGGTAATACGGATAGTTATATATGGAAGAGAGTGTAGCCTTTTCTTCAAAGCCCCTGATCAACATCCCTTCATTATCCATATCTGAAAACCCAAGAGGACCCTGGATGCCTGTCATACCCTTCTCCTTTCCCCAGATGGTGACAGTCTCAATCAGTTTCTCTGCAACCCTGAAATCTTCAATAAAATCAATCCATCCGAAACGAACCAGGTTTTCATTCCAACGTTTGTTTGCCTTATGGTTTATGATCCCCGCAACCCTTCCGACCAACTCTTTACCATAGTAAGCAAGCCAATATTCCGATTCACAAAATTCAAAAGCCGGGTTTCTGTCTTTTTTCAATGTATTTTTCTCGTCAAATACCATTGCCGGACACCAATAAGCATTACCGGAATATAATCTGTAAGGAAACCTGATAAACCTTAGCAGGTCTCTGTTTGAGCTGACTTTTTTAATTGTGATTTCCATAGAAGAAAAAAATTGCGGAATTTACCCAAATACCCACCCCCTTCCCCCTCCCTAAAATAGGGAGGGGGAAGGGGGTGGGTACATTAAAACTGTTTTTTCCAGCATCTTCTTGTAATATGCTGACGACCATTGAAACTTTTCCACATCGTAAGCGCTTTGGCGTTATCCTCCAGTTGCGGATTGGTAATTGCCCGCTTGATTTTATTCCGAAGATATGCTTTATGAAGCTCCTGGTAATAAATAGCGGCTACTCCTTTCCCATGAAAATTGGGATGTACACCATTAAGATACATATCGATGGTGTCATTCTTTTTGATTGCACTTAATATTTGAATAAAGCCGAATGGGAAGAGTTTCCCGTTGCATTTCCTTAAAGCAATCGTCAGTGAAGGCATCGAAATCCCGAATCCAACTACCTCGTCATTCCTGTCAATTACAAGGGAAACAAATTCGGGACGAATAAATCCGAAGTACTGTTTAATATAGTTCTGGATCTGCCGTTCCGTGAGAGTAGTGAATCCATAAAGCTCATCAAATGCCTGGTTAAGCAGTTTGAACATTTTTGGGGCATAGGGAATCAATTCCTTAGCCTTTTTTGCTTTTAACAGGTGTAATCCATATTTTTCCTGGACCAGGGCCGACATCCTTTCCATCTTCTCCGGGATGACAGGCGGGATATCGAAAGTATATTGTACCCAGTCGGCAGCTTTGGTAAAGCCAAGTTTTTCCATATGTTCAGGGTAATATGGATAATTATAGATAGAAGCAAGCGTTGACTGTTCATCAAATCCCTTAATAAGCATTCCTTCATTGTCCATATCGGAAAAGCCCAACGGGCCATGAATCCCGTTCATCCCTTTCTCCTTACCCCACTCTTCCACGGTTTTTATCAGCGTTCGGGAAACCTCCAGGTCATCAATAAAATCAATCCATCCAAAACGAACCAGTTGCTCATTCCACCGTTCATTTGCTTTATGATTGATGATTCCGGCGACCCTGCCAACCAGCTTTTTTCCTTTATACGCAAGCCAGTAATTGGCTTCACAAAAATCAAAAGCAGGATTTTTTTTACGGCTGAGGGTTTTCATTTCATCCATACGCATCTGGGGGCACCAGAATTGGTTTCCTTTATATAAGGTATACTGAAACCCAATAAATTTTCGCAGGTCGCTTTTTGTAGTGACCTGTTTCATGATAATTTCCATAAAAACTGCTGTTAATGGTTTCTAACGGATGATATTGAGCTGTTTTGCTACTTTCTCAATTTTTTCAAGTGCAATATCAATCTGCTCTTTTGTATGTGTAGCCATTAATGAAAATCTGATGAGGGTAGAATCCTTACTGACTGCCGGTGAAACAACAGGATTAACAAAAATCCCTTCGTCGAGAAGTTTTTTCGTCAGGGCAAGTGTTTTCAGATTATCGCGGATAAATAAAGGTATGATCGGAGTTTCCGTGTGACCAATATCGAAGCCCAGCCGTCTGAAATTGTCAATTGCATAATGTGTGATCTCCCATAATTTCTGTATCCTTTCAGGTTCACTTTTAATAATTTCAAGCGCTGCCAAGACTGAAGCTGCAGATGCCGGGGTGATGCTTGCGCTGAAAATCAGGGAGCGGGAGTGATGTTTTATATAGTTGATCGTATCGGAATCGCTGGCAATAAATCCACCCAGAGCAGCCAAAGATTTGCTGAAAGTACCCATGATCAGGTCAACTTTGTTGGTTAATCCGAAATGTGAAGCGGTTCCTGATCCTTGTTTTCCAATGACACCGATGGCGTGGGCATCATCTACCATGATTGTTGCTTCGTATTTTTCAGCAAGTTTCACAATTTCGGGAAGGTTTACAATGTCTCCGTCCATGCTGAAAATCCCATCAACCACGATCAGTTTGATCCTGTGTGGATCGCATTTCTTCAACAATTTCTCCAATGATTGCATATCGTTGTGCCGGAACTTCAGCACCTTGGCAAACGAAAGGCGTGTTGCCTCGTATATCGAAGCATGATCAAGCTCATCAAGCAGGATATAGTCATTTCGTCCTGTCACAGTAGGGATGACTCCAATGTTCACCTGAAATCCGGTACTGAAAACAAGCGCTGCATCTTTCTTTACAAATTCGGCAAGTTTGGTCTCCAGTTCAATATGCAGATCCAGCGTTCCGTTAAGAAAGCGCGATCCTGCACAACCCGTTCCATATTTATCAATAGCCTTTTTTGCTGCTTCTTTGATTTTCGGATGATTGGTGAGACCCATATAACTATTCGAACCGAACATCAGAACTTCTTTGCCACTAATGCTCACAACGGTATCCTGGTCAGATTCTATTACCCTGAAAAAAGGGTAAAGCCCCATTTTCATGAATTTCTGCGGCTCAGTATAGTGTGAAAATTTCCTTTGTAGAATTCTCATACGTTGTTTTCTGTTAATAAAGTAAGATTAATATGTAAAGATATGAAGAAAATATCAGGATAGTATGTTAAACGGGAATATTTTGATTTGCAAATTCCCTCCCGGCATTTAATGCTTTCAGGTTTACCTGTATTGTTTCTTCGCCTTTTTTTCGAAAAATAAAGCGGATGGCATCTGCCAGTCTCTCATACTCAATGTCAAGAAAAGGTGAGGCAGCGCCAAGAATTACAATATTTGCAGATTTTGTTGACCCTAAATCTTTGGCAATTGCATCGGCGTCAAGAGCGATGTGATGTGGCAATGATCCTATCTCCTTCATTACAAGATCCAGATCAGGATAATCTGGAATATTATTGTAAGGTCTAGTACTTGTTATCACCCATCCGTTGTTTGCAAGTGATGGCAGATAACGGAGCGATTCGAGTGGTTCAACTGAAATGATCAGGTCGGCTTTCCCAAATGGGATGAGGTCTGAAGCAATTTCCTTATCAGAGATTCTCAGGTTCGATTGAACATCGCCACCTCTCTGGCTCATACCATGAACTTCCGATTGCTTTAAAAATAGTCCTTCTTCGAGTGCAGCATACCCGATAATTGCAGCAATCGAAATGATACCTTGTCCGCCAACACCAGCCAGAATAATGTCTTTTTTCATGAATCAGTTTCTTAAGACTTTTTGAATTTTTCCCTCATCCTTTTATCGATTGTGACAATACATTCCCTGCGCGGTATGATCACTGAAACGCCAGGGTAATCCAATTCTTCCCTGATGATCTTCATATTCTCTTCATGATTTTTCCGCAAAGGTTTGAGGACACGGATATGGGCTTCCTCAACGCCAACCCCTTTGCAAATATCCTCAATTCTTCCCAATGCCGGCGAAGTTTGTCCGCCGGTCATAGCCGTGGTTTGATTATCAAGAATCAAAACTGTTATGGGAGATTTATCATTTACGGCGTCCAGCAAACCGGTCATCCCGGAATGTGTAAAGGTGGAATCCCCGATAACCGCTATGGAAGGAAACAGGCCGGCGTCTGCAGCGCCCTTGGCCATGGTAATGGAAGCGCCCATATCAACGCAGGAATTGATGGCTTCATAAGGTTTTAATGCGCCCAGGGTATAGCAGCCGATATCTGAGAAAACACCACCTTTGGGCAGATCTGCAATGACTTCCTTGACCGCCCTGAAAGAATCGATATGCGGGCACCCTATACATAAAGAAGGAGGTCTGTTTACCATCAGTGATGGAACATCTATCCCCCTGGTATCAGGCAAACCCAGCGCAACCGCTACGATGTTGGGATTAAGCTCCCCGTCGCGCGGCACTGTCCCATCAAGACGTCCCCTCACGCTGATCCCTCTTCCGAGAAAACCCTTCAGCATCTCTTCAACCACAGGGTAACCATCTTCCAAAACCAACAGCTCATCACATTCGGAAGCAATCTTTTCAACCATTTTGGAAGGTAAGGGATACTGCCCGATTTTTAATATGGGATTAGGAACTATACGGTCAGGATAGTTCTCCATAAGATAATTGTACCCGATTCCACAAACCACGATTCCCCTTGATTTATCTGGTCCGTCAATATATTTATTAAATACGCTTTTTTCTGATTCCTGTGCATACTTTACTTGTTCACTCAGCAATTTGCGGTATCTTCTTTTAGCGATTACAGGCAACAGAACAAATTGTCTGAGATCTTCAGGTAGTTTCAGATCATTCTGTTTCCTGGCCCCAATTCTTTTTACACCCGACCTTGAATGAGCCATACGTGTTGTAATCCTCATCAATACAGGAATCTGGTAGGTTTCTGAAAACCAGAAACCATAATGTACCATATCATATGCTTCCTGCTGGTTGGAAGGTTCAAGAATGGGAACCATGGCGAATTTCCCAAACACCCGGGAATCCTGCTCATTTTGCGAAGAATGCATGGAAGGATCGTCGGCAGCTACAATGATAAGTCCGCCATTTGCCCCTGTAATTGCAGAATTGATGAAAGGATCTGCGGCAACATTAAGACCAACGTGTTTCATGCATACCATTGCCCTTTTTCCTGCATACGACATACCCAATGCTGCTTCCATTGCAGTTTTTTCATTGGCAGACCATGAACATCTGACTTTATTTTCAAATGCTTGTTTTGAGCTCTGGACAAATTCGGTGATCTCAGTGGAAGGAGTTCCCGGATAGGCATAGATTCCTGATATTCCGGCATCCAATGCCCCCTGGGCAATAGCTTCATCACCAAGAAGTAATAGTTTCTGCATATAAGAAGGTGATTATTTATTACTTGCAAAAGTAACAATATTTTTGAAATTTACTAACTTTGTTTCAACTCTGTAAAAACACAAATGGTATATGGAATATAAAGATTATTATAAAGTTATGGGCGTGTCGAAGGAGGCTTCTGCGGCAGAAATTAAAAAAAGTTATCGGAAACTTGCACTTAAATATCATCCTGATAAAAACCCGGGAAATAAACAGGCTGAAGAAAGGTTCAAAGAGGTCAGCGAAGCAAATGAAGTGCTGAGCGACCCGGAAAAAAGAAAAAAATATGATAACCTGGGGGCCGATTGGAGAAATTATGAAACTTCCGGAACAGGACAGCAAGGCTCCGATTTTTCACAATGGGCTCGTCAATGGGGTGGTTCTCCCAGGCAAAGTGGCTTTTCCGGAGAAGACCAGTTTGGGAATACCGGTTTTTCCGATTTTTTCGAACAACTATTTGGCAATAGTTTCAGTCAACCTGCTTCTTCGGGATTCCGGTCATCTCCGCGAAAAGGACAAGATTTTGAAGCAACCCTGGAAATCTCGTTGAAAGACGCGTATCATGGAAATGATACAATGATCAATGTTAACGGGGAAAAAATAAAGTTCAATATTCCCCAGGGAATTGCAGATGACCAGGTCCTGAGGGTCAAAGGGAAAGGCGCCCGGGGTGCAAAAGGCGGAGAAAGCGGAAACCTGCTCCTCAAAATAAAGATACTCGCTGATCCAAGGTATGAAAGAAAAGAAGATGACCTCTATATGGATATTGAAATCCCCCTGTACACTGCTGTGCTGGGAGGAACTATTGAAGTGGACTCAATGAAAGGCAACTACTCCATAACCATTCCACCCGAAACCCAGAATGGAAAAGCCCTTCGGATGAAAGGCCTTGGTATGCCGGTTTATAAACAGAAAAACAAATATGGGGATCTCTATCTGCGAATCAACGTTGAAATTCCACAACACCTCACAAAGGAAGAACAAACATTGTTTAAAAGACTTGCCGGTCTTCGGCCAGGTCATTAACCCTGCGTTTTTCACCGGTATTTTTTATTTGTCAAAGAAGGCAATAAAAACCCCCTCAATATAGTTATTCAATACAGTTTTTCGAAAAATCTGCTACATGAAGCGTCTTTTACTTTTAACTCCCTTCATCTTTATTTTCTTTTTCCTGTCGCTCCCTTCACAGCTAACAGCTCAAACCGGAACCATCCGCGGTTTTGTTTACGAAACAGAGACCGGTGAACCCGTGATCTTTACGAATGTTTACTTTTCCAAAACCACATATGGGGCAGCAACTGATATCAATGGATATTTTGTGATCAGTAAGGTTCCCCCAGGAAAATATACATTATTGGTTACTTATCTGGGGTTCGACACGCTGAAAATAGCGGTTAACATTCTTCCCAATGACCTGATAACCAAAAAGCTTTATCTTAAAAAATCGACGTTCACCCTTGAAGAAGTGAATGTTTCTGCCGCAAGGGAAAACAAGAAAGTGGAAACCCAGATATCCATTATAAAGATCACACCCAGGGAAATCCAACAGATTCCCACCATCGGTGGCCAACCCGATCTGGCCCAGTACCTGCAGGTCCTCCCGGGGGTCATCTTTACCGGCGATCAGGGTGGACAGCTTTATATACGCGGAGGCCCCCCTATTCAGAATAAAGTATTGCTCGACGGAATGACTGTTTATAACCCATTCCATTCCATCGGGCTATTTTCAGTGTTCGATGTTGATATCATAAAGAATGTTGATGTATATACCGGCGGTTATGGCGCTGAATACGGTGGTAGGATCTCTTCCGTAATGGATATTACTACCCGTGATGGAAATAAAAAGCGGTTTTCCGGAAAAATCGATGCCAGTACTTTTGGGGGAAAATTGCTCATCGAAGGACCTATTGTTAAATCTAAAGAAGATGACGGTACTTCCGCATCCTTCATCTTTTCAATAAAAGATTCATATCTCAGGGAGAGCTCCAAAACCTTCTATTCATATATTGATAAAAATGGCCTTCCTTATGATTACCTGGATGCCTATGGTAAAATTTCCATCAATGCAGCAAATGGCAGCAAGGTGAATTTCTATGGCTTTGACTTTACCGATGCTGTTCAGTATAAAATTCTGCAGAATTACAGATGGGATGCAGTAGGCGGAGGAGGGAACTTCATCGTTATACCAGGAAAATCGCCTGTCTTACTTGAAGGCTTTTTCAACTATTCAAATTATAAGGTTACACTCGATCAAAAGAATTTCCCTTCTCGCTCAAGTTCGATCGGAGGGTTTAATGCAGGTTTGAACTTCAGCTATTTTTTTGGTAAAGATGCTTTTAAGTATGGCCTTGAATTTTCAGGATTAGGGACAACATTGGATTTCACGAACAATGTGAATAACAAAATTGATTATACACAAAATACAACAGAAGTTGCCTTATATGCAAAATACAAATGGCTGTTCGGTAAATTTATTCTGGAACCTGGGATCCGGGTGCAATATTACGGTTCTTTATCAGAAGTCTCCCTTGAGCCGCGAATATCTGCCAAATATAACCTTGCAGATGTATTTCGTCTTAAACTCGCTGCAGGTCTTTATTCCCAGAATCTTATCAGTACAACATACGACCTCGATGTTGTCAACCTTTTTTATGGATTCCTTTCAGGACCTGAGAATCTGCCCTCGGAATTCCAGGGAAAAAACATCAACACGAAACTTCAGAAATCCCAACAGGTCGTTTTTGGCTTTGAATGGGATTTAACAAAAAAACTCTACCTGAATGTTGAAGGGTATTACAAATATTATCCTCAGCTTACTAATCTGAACCGGCATAAAATTTATCCTGACATAACAGAGTATTCAAATCCAGCCTCTTCCAATTACAAACCCGATTATCTCCGTAAAGATTTCATCATTGAAAAAGGAGATGCTGAAGGAATCGACTTCTCTTTGAAATATTCATCAAATAATTTTACCATTTGGGCTGTTTATTCCCTCTGTTATATTCACCGGTTTGATGAGATCTCCTGGTACGTTCCACCTTACGACCGCCGTCACAATATCAATCTGACCAGCACCTATGTTTTTGGGAAGAAAAAGGGATGGGAATTTGATCTCCGTTATAATTTCGGTTCGGGATTTCCTTTCACCAAAACCCAGGGTTTCTATGAACAGCTTGTCTTTGATGATCTGAACACCAATATCATCACCAATAACGGTAACCTCGGTGTGGTTTACTCTGGTTTCGACAAAGGTAGATTACCTTATTACAGCAGGCTCGATGCAAACCTGAAAAAGAAATTTGAATTGGGAAAATATGCGAAAATTGAGATAAGCCTGAGTGTAACTAACTTACTGAACCAGCAGAATATTTTTTATTTCGACAGGGTCAGTTATACACGTGTTAACCAGATGCCACTCATGCCAAGTCTTGGACTCAGCATCAGTTTTTAACAGTTAAATCTTCCTTTCTGAAAAAAATAAATAAAAGAACGACTTAATCCCAATCTTTATGAAAGCCTGTTTACATAAAATCAATTACCTGTTGGTGGGTTTAATCCTGTTATACTCTTCCTGCAATAAGACCAACCCTGAGCCCTCTCCCACCGATTCACGTGCGAAATTCCTCGGAACATGGACAGTTACAGAGACCAAGAAAAAACAGACCTACCAGGTTGACATTTCCACAGGATCCGGATCTTCCAGTCAAATAGCTATATCGAATTTTGCCAACTATCTGGCAATTGCCACTGCCTCGGTCAGCGGCAATACGATAACACTGAATTCAAACCAGCAATTATTTAATGGATCCAGCTATATCACCCTGATAAGTGGTGTGGGAAGTTACAGCTCATCAACAAATACTATTGTAATGAGCTATATTTATAATGATCAGGCAAACCAATATACAATAAATGCCATCTTTTCGAAGTAAAAGATCGGCAGTTTTTGGGAGGAATATTCTTAATTTTTTAAGGTTTTCTTTCTGCTATCCAGTATTTCTACAACCTGGTCATACATTTTTTTGAATTGTTCGGGGTCGCCCTGGTAAAAGGAAATGTTCTTCCTGAACCTTTTTTCGCTTATTTTATATTTTGAGAAAAGCCGGGTATAATAAAAATCCTGAATGGGTCGTATGTCATGGTTTTTGTTTCGTTCCATCTGCAGTGCGGCTTCAAGAACATGAACATCTGCCATGATACCGATCATCTCTTTTTCAGGGATAATTGAATCTGCTACCAGGCCCTTGGGCAGGTTTTCAGATGAATAACTCCTGCATCCTGACAAAGATATAATTAGCAGCAGAAACAGCAGGTAACGTATAAAAGTGTGCTCGTTCTGCATAAAAAAGATTGTTTAATTACCTAATTCCGACATAAATTTGATACGCATCAACCGTATCTCTTCTTCAGTAAATTCATCTTCCCCAAGCTCCTTCAGAGCTTCCTCAATGGAATCGGATTCTGCTTCACGGAAATATTCAAAAATTTCTTCCTGATGGTACGGATCAATGAACTCATCGATATAATAAGTTACATCCAGCTTGGTACCTGATGCAACAATACTCTCAATTTCAACCAGCAATTCATCAAAGTTCAGATTTTTTGCATAAGCCAGATCTTCGAGGGATATTTTCCGGTCGATATTCTGTATGATGTAAACCTTGAGACCGGATTTATTGATCACCGATTTAACGACCATGTCCATCGGACGAATGATTTCATTCTCATCTACATACTCCTTGATCAGGTCAAGGAATGGTTTACCGTATTTTTGCGCTTTTCCGGAGCCGACACCGGTGATTTGCTTAAGTTCCTCAAAGGATATCGGGTATTGAATAGCCATATCTTCAAGGGAAGGATCCTGAAATATCACAAATGGTGGCAGTTTTTCCTTCCTTGAAATTTCCTTCCGGAGATCCTTAAGGAGCGAAAACAGAGTCTTGTCGGCCGTTGTGACCTTCGACCCCATGGCTGCAAAGAATTCATCTTCCTCTATATTCTCAAAATCATGGTCATCAACCAGCATTATGGAATAGGGTTTCTTGAGAAATTTCTGCCCATCGGGACTGATCTTCAGAATACCGTAATTTTCTATGTCTTTTAGCAGAAGCCTTTCAATAAGGGTTTGCCGCACAACAGCATTCCAGAATTTTTCATCTTTTTCAGCGCCGGCTCCAAAAACTTCCAGTTTATTATGCTTATACGATTTTATGGTGGCAGTATTCTTCCCGAGGATAATGTTGATGAGATGTTTCTGCTTGAATTGTTGTTTAACAGCAATGACGGCATCAAGTACAATTTTAACATATTGCTTACCTTCAAACCGCTTTTTAGGATGGTTGCAGTTATCACAATTCTGGCAATTATCTTCTTTCATTACCTCCCCGAAGTAATGAAGGAGCTGCTTTCGCCGGCATACTGAAGATTCGGCATAGGCAACGGTTTCAAGCAGTAACTGTTTGGCAATTTCCTGTTCAGCAACCGGTTTGCCTTTCATGAACTTCTCGAGTTTCTGGATATCATCATAGCTGTAGAAAGCGATACAGTTACCCTCACCATCATCCCTGCCGCTACGGCCGGTTTCCTGGTAATACCCTTCAAGGCTTTTTGGCATATCATGGTGGATCACAAACCTGACATCCGGCTTATCGATACCCATTCCGAAAGCAATGGTGGCAACGATTACATCAGCCTCCTCCATCAGGAACCGGTCCTGGTTCTGCCGGCGGGTAACCGGATCAAGCCCGGCATGATATGGTAAGGCCTTGATACCGTTAACCACGAGCGTTTCCGCCAGTTCCTCGACTTTTTTCCGGCTCAGACAATAAATGATTCCTGATTTTGTTGAGTTGGACTTTATAAATTTAATGATATCCTTGACGACCATCTTTGTTTTCGGCCTTACCTCATAATAAAGGTTGGGACGGTTAAAAGAAGATTTGAATACGACTGCATCCATCATGTTCAGATTCTTCTGTATATTCTGCTGTACTTTTGGAGTTGCGGTTGCAGTAAGAGCAATAACAGGAACCATTTGTCCGATGGCATCGATGATAGGCCTTAAGCGCCTGTATTCAGGACGAAAATCATGCCCCCACTCCGAGATGCAATGCGCTTCATCAATGGCATAAAATGAAATCCTGATACTTTTCAGAAAATCGATGTTCTCTTCTTTGGTGATGGTTTCAGGTGCAACATAGAGCAACTTTGTATTTCCATCTGTGATATCCTTTTTAACTTCCAGGATCTCCTGTTTGGAAAGGGAGGAGTTCATGAAATGAGCTACATTGGTCTTTGTCCCGAAGTTACGGATAGAATCCACCTGGTTCTTCATTAAAGCAATCAGGGGTGAAATAATGATAGCGGTGCCTTCTTTGGTTAATGCCGGTAACTGGTAACAGAGGGATTTACCCCCTCCTGTTGGCATGATTACAAATGTATCCTTCCCATCTAATACATTCTGGATAATGGCTTCCTGATTCCCTTTAAAACTATCAAAACCAAAAACCTTCTTTAAAATCTCGTGCAGATGATATTCGCCCTTCTTCAACGCCATTTTGTACTCCGATTAATTTTCGTAATTTTGAAGGTTAAACATTTTGTATTACGAATAACCCTTCTAATACAAATTTAGTAACAAACATACGTTTTTAAACAACTTCTTAAAAAAAAAATTGTATTTTGATTAATTACGAAACAATTAAAGATATTGCAAGGGCAACAATTCATGATGAAGCTGAGGCTATTTCAGAGATGAAACAAGCCATAAATGACGACTTTGCAAAATGTGTCGACCTGATTTTTCAATCGAATGGCCGCGTGGTAGTAACCGGAATCGGAAAAAGCGCTATCATCGGTTCTAAAATTGTAGCTTCATTTAATTCGACGGGAACACCCGCCATTTTTATGCATGCCGCTGATGCCATTCATGGTGATCTCGGGACAATACAAAAGGAAGATATTATTATTTGTCTCTCCAAAAGTGGGGAAACACCTGAAATAAAGGTGCTCGTTCCTTTGCTGAAACTTCACGGCAGCATGCTGATCGCTATTGTCGGGAATACCAGTTCATACCTTGCAAAGCAGGCAGACTATGTAATTAATTCAACGGTCAGAAAAGAGGCCTGCCCGAATAATCTTGCTCCAACATCCAGCACTACTGCCCAATTGGTGATGGGGGATGCACTTGCAGTATGTTTACTGGAATGCAGGGGATTCACTACGAGTGATTTTGCAAAATACCATCCCGGAGGTGCACTCGGTAAGAAACTATACCTGAAGGTGGCAGATCTTTATATCAATAACCCGGCTCCTAAAGTCCAATGGAATGATGACCTGAAAACGGTCATCCTTGAAATCTCATCCAAAATGCTCGGCGCTACTGCCGTTATGAAAGATTCTGAACTCGTCGGGGTCATTACTGACGGGGATCTGCGAAGGATGCTCGAAAAAAACAGTGATATCAAAAAAATAAAAGCTGCGGAAATCATGACACGGAATCCCAAAACCACACAACCCGATACACTGGTGGTGAATGCATTAACACTCATGCAACACAGTAACATCACACAATTGCTGGTTGTTGAAAACAATGATTACCTGGGGATTGTCCATTTACATGATATTTTAAAGGAAGGGATCATTTAATAAATATTCTGTGTTCCATAAGCTTACTGACGGTTCAGGATTCAGGATCCCGGGATTTCTATTGATAACGGTTCTCCTGTTGTCCAATTTTCCGGAAGACGGGATCTCCCAGATGACTAAAATAATGGGGATAGTCACGGATGCCCGTACACAGGAACGCATCCCTTTTGTGAATATGTTGCTGTATGGAACACCATACGGCACACTCACGGATTTTGAAGGAAGATATGCACTGGAAATAAAAGATCCGGGCGATTCAGTCATTGCGAAAATTCTCGGATTTAAAACACAGACAAAAAAAATAATAAAGAATCAGTTCCAGATACTGAACTTCGAGTTGGTTCAGGAAAATTTCAACCTTCCGGAAATAGTTGTTACCTATACAGGAAATCCTGCAGAAGAGATCCTGAAAAAGGTCATTGAGCAGAGAGAAAAGAACTCATTGAAATCTTTCGACAGTTACCAATATGAGGCTTATACAAAGATCCAGATCGATGCTAATAATATTTCCGATAAGCTGAAGAAAAAAAAGCTATTCAAACCCTTTGAATTTGTTTGGCGATATGTTGATACATCCACCATCAATGGCAAATCTTTTCTTCCGGTCTTCATTACGGAAACTATGTCGGATGTCTATTATCGCAAATCCCCAAAGTCAAAAAAGGAGATAATCAAAGCTTCCAGGATCTCCGGACTGGAAAATGAAAGCGTAGCCCAGTTCCTGGGAAATTTTTCAGAGGAAGTTGATATCTACAGGGATTATATTCCATTGCTCGAGAAGCATTTCGTCAGCCCTATTGCCGGTTTCGGACTGAATTATTACAAATATTACCTGATCGACAGCTCATTCCTGGAAGGAAAGTATTGTTATCATATTATGTTCAAACCCCGCCGGAAACAGGAGTTGACTTTTTCAGGAAACATATGGATCGCCGATACATCTTTTGCCGTTAAGAAGATCGAGATGCGCATTCCATCCGATATCAATCTGAATTTTGTAAACGATATGGAATTGTCGCAGGAGTTTGAATGGACCGCCAACAAATATTGGCTGATCGATAAAGATAACCTGGTTGCCGATTTTAATATCGCAACAAATTCCAAAAGGTTAATCGGGTTTTTCGCCCATAAATCAAACATCTATCGAAACTTCAGATTTGATGTTCCTGAAACCCAAAAATTCTTTTCACTACCCTCAAATATCATTATTAAACCCGATGCTGAAAAAAAAACAGGTCAATACTGGGATACAACGAGGTTTGAAAAACTCTCAACAACGGAGCGGGGAATTTATACGATGGTTGATTCGGTAAAAAATATTCCCATTTATAAAACATATGTTGATGTAATTTATGGTGTTATCACCGGGTACCTGACCTGGGCCAATTGGGAATTGGGTCCCTATTCAAAACTTTACAGCTTCAACCAGATTGAAGGGACCCGGTTACGTTTTGGCGCCAGGACAGGAAACGGGTTCAATAAAAAAATCCAGATTGAAGGTTATGTTGCTTATGGTTTGAAAGATTACAATCTGAAATATGGGGGTGACCTAATTTATATGGTAAAGAAGGATCCCTGGAGAGACCTTAAATTCAGTTTTCATTATGATGTGGAACAATTGGGCATGAGCCCGATGGCTTTTTCCACTGATAATATACTGAGTTCCTTGTTCCACAGGGGGCCGAATAATAAACTCACCATGGTGAGGGAATATCATATAGCATACGAACATGAATGGTTCAGTGGCCTGGTTAATACAATACATCTCACACACAGGGAGCTTTTTCCTTTAGGAACAACCGAATTTATAATAAACCCCAATAGACCTTATGCCGACTCCATGTCTTCTTTCTTTACCTCTGAAATCAGGCTCGATACCCGCCTGTCATTTCACGAAAGTTTCGTAAGCGGTGAGTTTTACAGGACAACGATTTCATCAGATTACCCGATCTTCCTTCTCACATACTGTTATGGTATCCCCAGATTGTTCAGGAGTGATTTTGAGTATCACAAACTAACATTAAACATTCAGCAATCTTTCAATTTTGCCACCATCGGCTGGTCAAAATACATCATTGAAACAGGGAAAATATGGGGAACCATGCCTTATAATCTTCTCCGGATTCATGACGGGAACCAGACCTTTCTGTTCGATGAATATGCAGCGAATCTCATGAATTATTATGAATTCATCAGCGATGCATATATCACTGGATATTTGACCCACCATTTTGATGGTTTGGTTTTAAATCACATTCCGCTTATCCGGAAGCTCAAATGGCGAGAAGTCGCATTTATCAGGGGTATTTATGGTACAATGACCGTGAAGAACCTTGTATATTCAAAGTTTCCGGATAACCTGCGCTCATTCAGTAATATCCCCTATTGGGAAACCGGTGTCGGAATTGAGAATATCCTGCGATTTATCCGGGTCGACGCAATCTGGCGCCTTTCTCATCTCAACGACAATGTTTCATCGAAACCTTCCCCATTTGGTCTTTTTATTTCACTCAATTTTTCATTCTGATGGTGAATCAAATTTATTTTACTTTTGATCGTTAATAATCACTGGCATGAACCCCAAAGCAATATGTTGCTGCGAACTGAAAAAATCGTCAAGAAATACCGTAAACGCGTAGTTGTCAACGAAGTTTCACTAGAGGTTAACCAGGGAGAGATCGTTGGATTACTTGGACCGAATGGTGCGGGAAAAACCACATCTTTTTATATTATCGTCGGTTTGATCAAACCTTTTTCGGGTAATGTTTTTCTTGATGACGAAAATATTACCAGGGAACCCATGTATAAAAGGGCGCAGCGGGGTATCAGTTACCTGCCCCAGGAAGCATCCGTATTCAGAAAACTCAGCGTGGAGGACAATATCAGGGCCATCCTCGAATTCAGCCGGTTTACCAAAGAACAGCAAAAAGAGCGGCTTGAATACCTGCTTGATGAATTCGGATTGAAACATGTTCGTAAAAGTTTTGGTATCACACTGTCGGGGGGCGAGCGAAGAAGAACCGAAATAGCCCGGTCGCTTGCAGTAGATCCGAAATTCATCCTGCTTGATGAACCCTTCGCCGGTATCGACCCGATTGCCGTTGAAGATATCCAGAACATCGTGATAAAACTGAAGGAAAAAAATATTGGAGTTCTGATTACGGATCATAATGTTCATGAAACACTGACAATCACCGACCGTTCCTATCTTCTCTTTGAAGGCTCCATCCTTCGTGCCGGGACCTCCAATGAGCTAGCAGAAGATCCTTATGTCAGAAAGGTTTACCTCGGACAGAATTTTGAATTGCGTTGATTAATATCCAAAAATAATGCACAAAAAAAGGAGGTATGAATGAACTTACCTCCTTTTTTGTGCTTATTATGATTTACTTCTTTCCACCACTGCAATTCTTTTCTTTCATTTCTTTATCTGAACAGGAATGTCCTATTTTTGCATCTTTGGCAGTGAATTCTGTACGATAACCGAGCGTTTCGATAGCTTTTACCAGTTTATCCTTGTTTGTTTTGGCAGGATCATAGGTAATCGTTACTGTTTTTGTTGCAAGATCAGCAACCGCTTTTTCAACACCTTCGGTCTTACCTAATCCGCTCTGAATTTTAGCCTGACAACTGCCGCAACCCATTTCAACTTTTATTTTAAGTGTCTCTGATTTACCCGGGGTTCCGGCGTTTGTTTGCAACGTACCAAAAAGAAAAAGTAAGGTAACGAGGCTCATTGCTACATGCTTGATTGTTTTCATAAATATAAGTTTTAGTTTATTAGTTGAACGTTTATATATAACGCAACAAAGATAAGATTATTAACTGAAATGAGAAAATTAATATGAACATGACCCATGACTTCATGATCAGTAAATACGGGAAAGATTATCTGTAAATCCTAATCATGCCTGTAAAAGAAAAGTGAAAAAAGGATGTAACTGGCAATGATCAGGGGAATAGCATCAAGGGTAAATAAAAATATCATTGCGAAGGAAATAATCAGAAAGATATACCGGATACTGTTGGATTTCCAATCGAATGTTTTAAATTTCATGGAGAACAAGGGAAGATCTGAAATGAGTAAATAGGAGAATAGGATTGTTAGTATTACCAGAATTCTCGAATTTGAAAAAAAGGTTATCAGAAAATCCAGGTTCAGGATGGAATAGATGTGCGGCTGAATGGTAATAACCAGCGGAATTGCTGCAAAGAACATGGCATTTGCCGGAGTAGGGAGGCCGATAAAATATTCCTCCTGACGTGTATCAAGATTAAATTTCCCAAGACGGATGGCTGAACAGACGGGGATCAGGAGTGCAAAATAGGGAATGATATGCATCCTTTCAAGACTGTTACAACTTAACGCACAATGCAGGGAAAGGATATGATATATTATCATACCTGGCGCCACCCCGAAAGAAACCAGGTCGGAAAGGGAATCGAGCTCTTTCCCCAGGGGTGATCGTGCATTCAGCACACGGGCAGCCGTGCCATCAAGAAAATCAAATACTCCGGCAATAAAAATAAAAAGGGAGGCCATCACAAGGTTTCCATCGAATACAAAGGTGATGGAGACCAACCCTGCAATCAGGTTAAAGATGGTAAGAATATTCGGAATCTGTGCTTTAACGTTCATCAGGTATAATAATTTGTAGGTAAAGATATATAATATTTCAGGATTATCGTTATGCAGACTTTAACCTCTCGGAGAATATTTTCATACTTTTGCCGTGTCATCATCACTGAAAACTATCTTATAGGTAATTGTAACATTATATATCATGAAAAAAATTTACACCCGTTTAATGTTCCTGTTAACATTCCTGGCAATACAAACAGGGACTCTTTATGCACAGTTTTCTATTTCAGGGGAATTCAAACTCCGGCCTGAATATCGTGATGGTTATTCGGCATTGCGTGATTCCTCGAAAACCCCATATCTTGCCATTCCCGGACGTGCCCGTCTCCTTTTTGATTATACATCTGACAAGATCTCCACACGGTTTTCCTTTTATGATGCCTGGGTCTTCGGGCAGAACAACTATTCGAGCGATACCATATCCAAAAACACGGTTAATGTTTATGAAGCCTGGTTCAAATACAATTTCACCAAAGGTTTTGGCCTGAAAATCGGACGCATTGAATTAACATATGATGATTACCGGTTTTTCGGCCCTTCAAACTGGAGCATGTGGGGTGCCACTCATGATGTTTTAATTGCGCAGTGGGAATCGGCAAAATGCAACTACAAAGGTGATCTTGGTATCGGGATAAATAATACGGCCCCTGCCAGTGCCTACCTGTCATCTTATCCACTGAAAAATTATAAATACCTCGGATACTTATGGGAACAGAAGAAATTTTTTAAGGAGAAACTTACGCTGTCCTGGATGCTGATCATGGATGCTTACCAAAAAGCCAGTACTGTCAGTTCCGCTAAGGTCACCACTATCGATACATTACTGATCAGGGATGCAAATGACTCAGTTATAGGAAATACTATAATCCGCAATTCAACCACAACAAGTAAAACGACTGAATACCCCAACATGATTTTTGCAAAATTTACGGGGGGCGCTGATGCCTGGCTGAAACTGGGAAAGCTGAATATCTTCCTTTCAGGCTATTATCAGTGTGGTCATTATAAGGATGGGCGAAAAATCGGGGCCGGTTTCTATGCCGGAACCATCAGTTACCAGATTGTAAAGCCCCTGAAGTTACTGGTTGGGTATGATCATCTTGATGGAAATAATTTTTCCGATACCACAGGTCAGAAGACCAAACTCACCGGATTCAATACACTTTATGGAACAGCTCATGGGTTATATGGTTATATGGATCTGTGGTCTGCATATGTGAGGGATAATATCAATGCCGGGTTTAATGATCTTTTCGGCAGAGCAACTGTATCTTTGAACGATAAGATGTCAATTGAGGCAACCTATCGATGGTTCAGCCTGCCTCACGGTTTTCTTAAAGTAAATAACCCTGCAAAAGGGAAATTGCCCTATCAAAGTGTAAATACCAGCCTGGGTTCTGAAATTGATCTGATGTATTCTTTTAAACCCATGACTAACCTGGAATTCAGTACAGCATATTGTATCATGCTGCCATCAGCTACTATGGAAACTCTTCAGGGTATAAAAGCAGGAAGTAGTATGTATGCACAGTATGCTTATATTATGGTTACTTATAAACCCAACTTCTTCTCATCCGAAAAGAAATGATAATTTTACCATTGTGTGTCTGAGTTTATTAAGGTGAATATCATTTATGGCAGAAATCCCCGACTTCCGGGCAGAAGAATTTGATTATCCTCTACCTCCCGGCCGGATCGCGCAGTATCCGTTAGAGAACCGTGACGCATCGAAATTGCTGGTCTGCCAAAAAGGGATCATCACCGAAAATATATTTTCCAATTTACCTGGATATATAGAGGCTGGCAGCATCCTGGTATTTAACAATACAAGGGTCATCAGGGCAAGGCTGATTTTTTCAAAGGAAACCGGCGCCACCATTGAGATCTTTTGCCTTGAACCGATATCGCCTTCCGGGGATTATCATTCAGCCTTGTTTCAGACGGGCAGTTGCACATGGAAATGCCTCATTGGAAATGTAAAACGATGGAAAGAGGGTACACTCAATAAGGTGATTCTTCATGAAGAAACAAAGTACACACTTTCAGCAGAAAAAATGGAAGATCTCGGTGATGGCTGTTTTGCCGTGAGGTTTTATTGGCAACCGGCGGAAAAACCATTCCTTGAGATCCTTGAAAATGCCGGGCTGATTCCCTTGCCTCCTTATATATCCAGGGCTTCTGCAGATCTTGATAATTCCCGTTACCAGACCATTTATGCCCGTGAAGAAGGGTCTGTTGCCGCTCCCACCGCCGGATTCCATTTCACCGAACAGATCCTGAAAGACCTCCATAAAAAAAAATGCCTTTTTGAAAATGTCACATTACATGTCGGACTGGGAACATTTCGCCCTGTAAGTTCGCCGGATATATCACAACATGTGATGCACCGGGAGAAGATCAGTGTGAGTATCGAAACCATCCGGTCGTTGCTGATTCGCGGGGAACATCCGCTCACTTCTGTTGGAACTACCACTGTTCGAACGCTTGAAAGCCTTTACTGGCTTGGTGTAATTCTTATCAGCAAGGGATCATCTGTTCATCCGGAAGTGGGTCAGTGGGATCCTTACCTTTCGGTACTGAAGCGTGAAATATCACCCGGTGAAGCCCTTGGCGCTTTACTTGACTATCTTGAAAGGAACCAAATGACAAGTTATTCTGGAAATACACAATTGATGATCCTGCCCGGATATAAATTCAGATTGACAGACGTACTGATAACCAATTTTCATATGCCTCAGAGTACCTTACTGATGCTGGTGTCGGCATTTATCGGACAATCCTGGAAGAAAGCTTATGAATTCGCACTTGAACATGATTTCAGGTTTTTAAGTTACGGTGATGCCTGTCTGTTTTTTAAATCAACCATCGTATGAATATGATAAATTCCACTATCTTTGTATAGTCATATATATATGGTATAAACAAATTTTAACATGTCGGGAATCATTCTTTCAGTATTCTGTGGATTTCTTGGAGGCTTAGGCACCGGTGAAATCCTGTTAATTGCACTCGTGGTTTTATTATTGTTTGGGGGGAAAAAGATCCCGGAACTGATGAGAGGAATCGGCAAAGGGGTGAAAAGTTTTAAAGAAGGAATGGATGGGATAGAAGAGGATATGCATAAACAGAATAAAACCGAACCCACAAAGGATCCTGGCAAAGAACAGGACAAACCACAGGAAAAAGCGGGTTGATTATAATTTTGTTGCAAAAATCCGCACCACATTTGACATCCCGACATGGAAATGTCCCTCATTCAGCAGAACTTCAAGTTCGCTACATTCCTGGAAGCTAAATCCTGCAAAATCATTTACAAGATCATCAACATTGTAAAGAGTATTGATATCTGCCGGTCCGCCTGACTCACGCGTGATCTGATCCTTACTGAATGCTTCCATGATAAGCTTTCCCCCTTTTTTCAATGCTTTCCTGGCCTGGGCATGTACATAGGTACGAAGAATAGGTTCAAAATGAACAAAAATCAACCCTACTGCGTCAAATTCCCCGACAGGAAAAGTAAAGGTTTCAACCGGGGAAAGATAAAAATCAATATGTACCCTCTTCTCTTCCGCTAATTGTAAAGCTTTTGCCCTTCCAATCTCACTGTAATCCATGGCAACGGATGTCCACCCCCTGTAAGCTGCGTATACGGAATTTCTGCCCTCACCATCGCATATGAGTAATACCTTCCCTGCAGGAAGCGAATTCAGCTTTTCTCTGAAATACCAGTTTGGTGTAGCGCCATATGCGAACATGGAGCCTGCAAACCGTTTATCCCACATCTCTTTCATATCAAATCAAACTATAGAATAGATTACTGAATTTTAAGCCCTATAAAAGTATGAAAATTCAATATATCGGGCACGATTTTTTCATTCTGTCACATTCTTTTAGCTAAACTATTATCAATCAATAAGAAAAATTGTGAATTTTTTCACAAAATAATTCATCCTTTAAAATTTTATATGTAGATTTGTGCATGTTTTCAGGAATGCTTATTAACCCTATTAAATATGAAAAAAATAGTGATCCTGGGTGCGGGAACAGGTGGAACAATTATGGCAAACAGGTTGCGCAAACTTCTTGAAAGGGACCAATGGGAAATCACCATTGTAGATCAATCAAAGACACATTATTATCAACCCGGATTTTTGTTCATCCCTTTTGGGATGTACACAAAAGAAGATGTAATAAAACCTAAAATGAATTTTCTCCCCGGGGGTGTTCATGTGATTTTTGAGCAAATAGAAAAAATTGACGCGACAAATAATCATGTGATCCTGAACGATGGGGTGATCCTGCAGTATGATCTGCTGATCGTCGCTACAGGTACCCATACCTGTCCGGAGGAAACACCGGGAATGACAGGGCCCTTGTGGCATAAAGATATCTTTGATTTTTATACCATTGATGGGGCTATCGCTCTTGCCGATTTTTTCAAGACATGGCAAGGGGGTGAACTGGTTGTGAACATAGCTGATATGCCGATTAAATGCCCGGTAGCTCCCCTTGAATTTGCAATGTTTGCGGATGCATTTTTCGTGGAAAGAGGATTGAGGAATAAAGTCAATATTACATACGTCACACCCATGTCAGGCGCTTTTACCAAACCAAGGGCATCCAAAGTCCTGAGTGCCTTGCTGGAAGAGAAGAACATACACATAGTTCCTGATTTCTATATTGAAAGGATTGACAATGAAAAGAAAGCAATCATTTCTTATGACGAAAAGGAGATCCTGTTCGATTGTCTTGTTACCATTCCGGTTCACAAAGGAGATCCTGCTATAGGGGTCAGTGGCCTTGGAGATGAAATGAATTTCATGAAAGCCAATAAACATACAATGCAATCCGATCTGTTCCCAAATATCTTTGTTATCGGTGATGCCAGCAATTTCCCTACCTCGAAAGCAGGATCAGTTGTTCATTTTGAAGCCGATGTCCTGACTGAAAACATAATGTGTGCAATTGAGAACCGTCCTTTCACTGCATCATACGATGGTCATGCCAATTGTTTCATTGAAACCGGTTTTGGGAAAGGTGCCCTGATCGATTTCAATTACGACACCGAGCCTCTGCCCGGTTCTTTCCCCTTTCCTGGAATCGGCCCTCTTGGGTTGCTGAAGGAAACAAGGGCCAACCATTACGGAAAAGTGATGTTCCGATGGATCTATTGGCACATCCTGCTGAAGGGAAAAGAAATGCCCATTGATTCCAAGATGACAATGGCCGGTAAGAAACTCTAACATAATATGCAATGGAAGAAGTAAAAATCCAGGACCAGATCGATGATATTCATCGTAAAATGGATCTTGTTTTAGAGTACATCGAAGAACAACGGAAGAAAAATGAAACCTATGAGGATCTGGTAAAAGACGCATCAATAGTTGCGAAGGATGCATTCAACCAGACGGTACAATTACTTGAAAAATCCCAGATTGAACTCGATTCCTGTGGCTTGTCCTGTCTTCTCATCAAACTCCTTCAAAACCTGGGTACTTTTTATGAGATGCTGGAGATGATGGAAAGTGCACGGGATTTCATGAAGGATTTTTCTCCCGTAATCCGGCAAATGGGACTGGATGCTGTGAATAAGATGAATGAACTGGACCAGAAGGGTTACTTTGAATATCTTATCGCCATGGGCAGGATTGTTGAAAAATGGATCCAAACCTATACCGTTCAGGATATGAATAACCTGGAAAACAACCTGGATAATTTTGCCAGTATCCTCCGGGATCTGACAAATCATGAAATGACAGGAAGACTCACTTCTGTGACCCATGCATTATCCACCATAAAAATGGATGATAAGATGGACAATATCTCGTACTGGAAATTGTTTAAAAAAATGAGGTCAAAGGAAGTAAAGAAATCGCTTTCATATACACTACGTCTGATCGAAGCCATCAACCGGCAGAATTAGCCGGAGCAGTTGATGAAAATAAAAAATAGTTTTAATCGTAAATCGTACATCTAAAATTGAGTAATATGGGACAAAAATTAATTGCAGGCATCAACATTGATGTCAATGACGAAGGATACTTAACAAATTCTTCGCAATGGAACAAAGAGATCGCCGTCGAAATTGCAAAGGAAGAGGGCATTGAAATTACCGAAAAGCACCTTGCTGTTGTCAATTTCATCCGCGACAAATTTCTTAAAGGTGAAAACCTGACAATCCGTTCTGTAGGGAACTCCGGAATTGTGGACATCAAAGGGTTTTATTCACTTTTTCCAGGTGCCCCTATGAAAAAAGCTGCTAAAATCGCAGGTATCCCAAAACCATCAAGTTGCGTTTAATACTTAGGTGTGAAAATATCCTGTGAATCCGCATTAGGAACTGACCATTAAATAAAAAAAAAGGACAACGATGACAAAAGAAGAATTTCCATTAAAAAAAGTTTGTATTATCTGTGCCAAAGGCACGATCGAAGATGTTTATGCTTCCCTGGTCATGGCCAACGGAGCAGTGATGGAAGGAATTGAAACAAAGGTGTTTTTTACCTTTTTCGGATTGGATGCCATAACCAAAAAACAGATGAATAATCTCCATACAGGAACCATTGGCAACCCTGCCATGCGAATGCCGGGAGGACTTCCCTTTCCAACCCTTCTCGGTATGATACCGGGTGTTGAAGCCGGGGTTTCAATGATGATGAAAAGCCAGATGGAAAAACTGGATATTCCTCCTGTTAAAGAATTCCTGGAAATGATCGATGCCGGTGGCGGTGAAATCTATGCCTGCAAACTCGCCATGGACATGTTCAAGCTAAAGAAGGAAGATCTCTGGGATGGAGTAAAAGATATTTTAACCATCGGCCAATTCTATGAAATGGCAGGCGGACTCCAGACGCAGATCATCTTCACATAATAATTGTTGCAGGGGGCATGTTATTTATTGTTGTTACCTGAGGATATTAACCCTCCTCGTTACAGCTCCTTCATATGTTTGCAGCCGGATCAGGTAAATACCGTTTGGCAATGAACCAAGATCCAAGTGGTTAGTCCTGAGATTCACGGTCTTATATACCAGGCTTCCTAAGTCGTCATAACCTGAAACAGTAGTAATAATTTTTTACAGGCGAAAAAATACTATTATCTTTGGTTCGAAACACGCAATTCCACAAGGAAACCAAAAGGGGTTATGGAAAATATCTGATATGGAGAAAGAAATGACCTTCTGGGAACATCTCGACGAGTTACGGGGTGTTCTTATCCGGAGCCTTATTGCTGTAGTAGTTCTGACTATTGTTGCCTTTTCATTCAAAAATATTCTTTTCGACTATATTGTTCTTGCACCCAAGGATCCTGATTTTATCACTTATCGATTACTATGCAGACTGGGAACGTTTTTGTCGATAAGCTCACTTTGTTTTGACACCGGGCCGATCCACCTGATCAATATAAGCCTCGCCGGTCAGTTTACATCCCATATCACCATTTCATTTATTGCCGGTTGCATCGTAGGTTCACCCTATATCATATGGGAATTCTGGAGATTTATTAAACCCGGCCTGACGGAAGATGAAAGAAAAAATACACGGGGTGTGGTTTTTATCATTTCTTCCCTCTTTATTATCGGGATAATTTTCAGCTATTTTCTTGTCGTACCGGTTATGGTGAATTTTTTGGGTAATTACCAGGTAAGCACATCTGTAACCAACCAGATTGCCCTGGATTCCTATGTAGGGTCTGTTTCGATGATGACGCTGTTGATGGGGTTGATCTTTGAATTTCCTGTGGTGGTTTTTTTTCTGACCAAGATCGGAATTCTGAATCCTTCCATACTAAAAAAGTACAGGAAGCACACCATTGTTATCATCCTCATTGTTGCAGGGATCATCACCCCAAGCCCTGATATTTTCAGCCAGATGATCGTTTCAGTCCCGTTGTATGTGCTATATGAGATCAGTCTTCAGATATCCTCAAAAGTGTATAACAAACGAGCTCTATCTGAAGAATGACAGGTGAGTTCTTGTTTTTGTAACCTTTTATTCCAATTATCGTCTAACACACGTCTTTAATTCAAAAATTCAAATATGGAACCCAGAAGATTATACAGAAGTACGACCGATAAGAAAATCGGTGGTGTTTGCGGTGGTCTCGCAGAGTATTTTGACATTGACCCGTTACTGATCAGGTTATTATTTGTTATCGTTGCCCTTGTAGGCGGAGGTGGTGTATTACTATACATCATATTATGGATCATCACACCCGAGAAACCGTTTGCATTGAACCAACCAGGAGCGTATTCCGAACCCATACCAAAACAGGACCCTTATGAGCGGCCTGCAACCCCACCTGAGCCTGCACCGGCTGAAAAACCTGCATATAAAGTTACCAAAGCTCCCCGCTCCAGGGGAAGCCTGATCGGGGCATTGGTACTCATCACTCTCGGGGTATTATTTCTTGCTGATGAATTCATTCCCCGCCTGAGTTTCGGTGATCTCTGGCCCGTCATCCTTATCGTTATAGGCATCGGATTACTCGCTAACAGCATGAGCAAGAGAAGAAATAATTAATTTGATTCATTGAAATTTTAAAAAACCAATATTATGAAATATCGTACTTTATTTTGGGGAATTTTACTGATCGCTATCGGGTTATTGTTCGTGCTGAACAACCTTGGAATACTTTCTTTCTCGTGGTACGGGATATGGCGTCTTTGGCCCCTGATCCTGATCTTCTGGGGTATATCAATCCTTCCCATTAGAGACGGGATCAAGTTTATTGTCCTGATCTCAGTGATTGCTCTAACATTTTTATCAATCAACCGACTACCTGAAACCAGTCCATGGTATTTCAGGTTTCATCATCATAATGGTGACAATTTCAATTTCTGGGATGATGACGAAAATGGGGCCAAAACCTCTAATAACAAAGACCAGAATTTTACAGTACCCTTTGATTCTGTGGCCACGAAAGGCATTCTGAACCTGGAAGCTGCTGCCGGCAATTTTAAGGTATCTGGGATTGCAAAGGATTTTCTTGATTTCAGTAAGACCGGTGAGGTTGGAAATTATGAGATGACAACCAACGATATCACGAATGGGAAAAATATCACCTTAAAAATGGAAGAAGGCAATGTTCACGGATCATTCAGGAAAAACAAGGTTGAGATTAAACTGAACCCCAAGCCATCATGGAATATGAAACTGGAAATTGGTGCGGCATCACTCGATCTCGATCTAACTGAATATAAAATCGATACGGTAGAGGTTGACGCCGGCGCTTCTTCAATGAATATAAAACTTGGTGATAAAAATCCAAGAACGGATATGAAATTCGATGCCGGCGCTTCCTCCATTAATATTGAAGTACCGGAGAATTCGGGATGCCAGATCACCTCGGAATCATTCCTTGTAAGTAAAAACTTCAAAGGATTTGATAAGAAAGGGGATCATATATATGAGACACCCAATTTCAGTTCTGCAAAAAACAAGATCTACATTATTGTAGAAACTGCTGTTTCTTCAATCAATGTAAAACGGTATTAACTGAAAGCGTCCACGCCGGAAAGTATTGCATCGGCAAATCAAACCTTCCAGGTTTCTGCTAATAAACGTATTTACAGTTAGATAATATACTCTACTAACGTTTATTTCAAACCTGGAAGGTTTTTGAAGTGGATTTCAGGTATTCATCTGTTTTGTCCTGTTTTATTTTTTTCCCTTCACTTCTGCGGGTTTCTTTGTTTCCTTCGGTTCTTTTTTCAGGACAACACCGGTGGCTGAAAACTGAACTTCAAATGCCTCCACTTTATTGGAGATACCAAGATGATATTGAACGGTATTATCAGGCAATTCTACCTTTTCTGCCTCGGTGGCCTTAAATCCTGCAAATTCTTTTTTCATGGCGGCTTTCACCTCTTTCGGTACATCTGATACCTTTATAACGGCTTCCTTCTCAAGCCATTTCGCATCCTTATCGAAAACAACTGAATTTTTCACATTGTTTAAAAGGAAATTCACCTCATAATTGGTTTCTTCCATCGACCAGGTTATTCCTGATGCTCTCGGAAATTCCTTTGAAAATGCTTTTCTCACATTTTGAGGAACTTTCGAAGGAGTCAGTTTCTGGGCTACACCAACCATACTGCAAAGCGCGATAACGATCAGCATTGAAATCATTTTTTTCATTTTCTTCTGTTTTAGTACAACAATTTTTTTTTTGGCAAATACAAAGATAATTACAGATACGGTAAAACTACAAAAATATGAAAGTAATAAAATCGGTTTACTGAAGGAATTCCGTCACCAGGTGATAAAACTCTTCCGGCGCCTCCGCATGCACCCAATGACCGGCATCAGGGATTGTTTTTACCTCAGCCAGGGGAAAAAGTGTTTTGATCAGGGGTATATCCATATCCTGTATATACCCCGACAAACCTCCCCTGATAAATAATGTAGGTTTGAGGAATGGGCTGGCAGGTTCTATTTTATCCAGTAAAAGTGGCAGGTTTTCATCGATCCCCGGCAGGTTAAGTCTCCAATCCAGGTGATCTTTATCCTTCCAGTAAAGATTCTTCATGATAAATTGGCGAAGTTTCTGACTTTTTATTTTGTCCTTTAACTGATTCTCCACATCTCTTCTCGATCCGATAGAAAGATCGGTTGAAAGCATGGTATGGATCACTTGCAGATGTTCCATGTTTGGCGGGTATTTCCGTGGACTGATATCGACGATTATCAATTTCTTCAAACGTTCAGGATTATCCAATGCATACCGCATCGCTGTTTTTCCACCCATTGAATGTCCGATCAGAATAATATCCTGAAGATCCAAATCCTCAATAAAACCCTCCAGGTCAACCGCCATGGAGGGGTAATCGAACACATGGCTGTGTGGTGATTGTCCGTGATTTCGCTGATCCGGAATAAGCACATGATACCGCTCTGCATTTCTTTTTCCAAAAGTTGTCCAGTTATCGGAGATCCCAAATAAACCATGAAGGATCACGATTGGATCACCTTCTCCATATTCCCGGAAATACAATTTTATCCCCATTTCTGGCCTTGACTTTTATTAACACTCGTTTGTTGAAAAAAACATAAAAACAGTTGTCGGAATCAGCTAAAAATAACCCCTATTTGCAATTTAAAATTAGTAAATAAAAAACGCTAAGTCATAAACTGAAAAATTTCATCCAATAAACTGGTTATTAACGATTTACAATTTTTATCGCACCTGATAATTTTTGCCGGAATAACCCGTTTAAAACACGTAAAAACCCAAATGGAAAAAATGAGCGGAATTCATAGCGAAAAAATTACCGTGACACACACGGAGCTCAATGAAGATGAAGAGCCTCCAAGTAAACCCCTTTATATAAACCAGGAAGAATTATTAAAAGAATATTTCCAAAGCAAAAGGGAACGTGACAAAACAAGCCTTAGTCAACGTTCAACATCCTTCCTTCGTCAATATTTCCCGGAAACATCAGAAAAAGATTGGAACAACTGGCACTGGCAGTTACGGAACAGTGTAACCTCCATTCGCCAGCTTTCGGGATTTCTGAATCTTTCTGATAATGAAATAAGGCCAAACCAGACCATCAATGACACTTTACCGATCCGGATCACCCCGTATTATCTTAGTCTCCTTGATAAAGATAATCCTGATCATCCATTGCGCAGGAGTGTCATTCCGGTTTTTGATGAGTTTCTTTCTTCACCGGGTGAAGCCTCCGATCCTTTATCAGAGGGCCACGACAGTCCGGTATCCAATATTGTACATCGTTACCCCGATCGTGTTCTTTTTTTAGTGACCGGGTTTTGTTCTACCTATTGCAGGTATTGCACCCGTTCACACATGGTGGCAAAAGACAAATGCCACATTGGGAAAAAGGCATGGGAGCCCGGTCTTCAATATATCGAGCAGAACACAAGCATCAGGGATGTTCTGATTTCCGGAGGGGATCCGCTGACAATGACGGATGAAAACATTGAATACCTTCTTTCCAGACTGCGAGCCATCAAACATGTCGAGATTATCCGTATCGGGACCAAAGTACCAGTTGTGCTTCCCCAACGGATCAACCGTTCACTGGTGAACATCCTGAAAAAATATCATCCCCTTTTTCTCAGTATTCATTTTACGCATCCGGAAGAGATTACCCTGGAAGTAAAAGAAGCCTGTGCAATGCTGGCAGATTCGGGTATTCCCCTAGGCAGCCAGACAGTTCTTTTGAGAACGATCAACGACAATGTGGAGGTGATGAAGAAACTAATGCACGAGCTATTGAAGATCAGGGTACGACCCTATTATCTCTACCAGTGTGACCCGATTCTTGGTTCAGCGCATTTTCGCACACCGATCGAGAAAGGACTGGAGATCATTAACGGATTACGCGGGTTTACCAGCGGATATGCGGTTCCCCAGTATGTCATTGATGCTCCCGGAGGAGGTGGAAAAATTCCTTTATTACCTGATTATTACCAGGGAAGAGAAGACGAATTTGTTCTTCTTCGTAATTACGAGGGAAAAACCTT
This sequence comes from Bacteroidota bacterium, assembly GCA_026391355.1. Classification (GTDB taxonomy): domain Bacteria; phylum Bacteroidota; class Bacteroidia; order Bacteroidales; family FEN-979; genus CAIYUC01. The sequence goes on from JAPLDH010000079.1 coordinate 78,317, forward strand.
CAGATACCCTGATTTTACTTAATATATGATTATCGGGTTTACCTACGACTTAAGATCTGACTACCTTAGGGAAGGATTCACTGAGGAAGAAACTGCTGAATTTGACCGGGAAAGTACCATTGAAGGTATTGAAGGCGCCCTGCATGGGCTGGGTTATCAGACCGACCGGATCGGGCATGTAAAAAACCTCACACAACGGCTTGTCAAAGGCGACAGATGGGACATGGTCTTCAACATTTGTGAAGGGATACACGGTATTGGCCGTGAAGCACAGGTTCCGGCTTTACTCGATGCATATAATATCCCATATACCTTTTCCGATCCGCTGGTACTATCGCTTACACTTCATAAGGGAATGACTAAGCGTGTGATTCGTGACTGTGGGCTGGCGACCCCGGATTTTGCCATGGTCATGGTTCCCGGAGATGTGGAAATGATCCGCCTTCCGTATCCACTTTTTGTGAAACCTGCAGCAGAGGGTACCGGTAAAGGTATCGACGCCAAATCACGGGTCAACAACAAAGCAGAACTTCTGGAGGTTTGTAAATCCCTTCTGACAAGATTTTCACTGGGGTTGATCGTGGAAACTTTTATGCCGGGAAGAGAATTTACAGTAGGAATCGCCGGAACAGGAGAAAAAGCCAGGGTCCTCGGGATCATGGAAGTTCATTTGAAGGCCGAAGCGGAAGCCCATTCATATACCTATGTCAATAAGGAGAACTGCGATGATCTCGTAGTTTACTCTGTACCAAAGGATAATGTAGCTGAACGGAGCAGGGAACTTGCTTTGGCATCGTGGCGATGCCTTAACTGTCGCGATGCAGGAAGGGTTGACCTCCGGGCAGATGTGAATGGGATTCCAAATTTCCTGGAAGTAAATCCCCTGGCCGGGCTTCATCCCATCCATTCTGATTTGCCCATTATCTGCAAATTCCAGGGAATTCCTTTCCAGGAACTGATCCGTTTTATCATGGACTCAGCAAGGGAACGAACCGGATTCTAATTATAAACACCCCAAAATCAGATATGGATAAAAAACAAGCGGTTCTCCTTTACAATAAAATTTCCGATCAACCCAAGGAGGACGAACTCGACGTTGTGCGTCAAATGGATCATTTTTCACGGGCATTGTATCAACTGGGTTATGCTACCCACCGTATTCCTTTCTCCATAGATCTTTCAGAAGTAATGACGATATTGAAAAAGATCAATCCTTATGTTGTATTCAATCTTGTTGAGACGGTTGAAGGCACAGGGGAATTACTATCCTTTGGTCCGTTCATCCTGAATCACCTGCGATTGCCATATACAGGTGTTCCCCTGGAAGCTATGTTCCTTACCACGAATAAAATACTCGGTAAAAAAACGCTGAACCATTTGAACATCAATACTTCCGGGTGGTACACCACACATGAACTGGATAAATTGAAGCCAGACAAGATGTATATTGTAAAACCAATCTGGGAAGATGGTTCGCTTGGTCTTGATGAGCATTGTGTTTTTTCAGGAGGTGATAAGGATTATCTGAAAAAGCTGAAGAAATATGATAAAAGAACATTTTTCATTGAGGACTATATTGAGGGGAGGGAATTCAATCTTTCAATTCTTGGAGGGAAAAAAGGTCCACAGGTAATGCCTCCTGCTGAAATCTGTTTCGTCGATTATCCGGAAGGTAAGCACCGGATTGTGGGATATAATGCAAAGTGGACGGAAGATTCGTTTGAATACAACCACACTCCGCGAACCTTCTGCTTCCCAAAAAAAGATCAGCCCCTCCTGGAAGAGTTGAAAAAAATAGCATTGCAGTGCTGGCATGGGTTTGATCTGAAAGGATATGTGCGGGTTGATTTCAGGGTGGATAAAAACAATATCCCCTATGTGCTTGAAATCAACGGGAATCCCTGTATCTCACCCGAAAGCGGGTATATAGCGGCCACAAAGAAAGCAGGGTTGAAATTTACTGAAGTGGTGGAACGGATCATTGAAGATGCAGTAAACATTTAAAATGTATCTTTGACCCATGATTTATTAATTATGGAAAAATCCAAAATTATTTTTCGAAATGGGGTTACCCTTTCTGACCTGGAAAGAATTCGTGAGATTACAGCTTCCAGCGGTTTCTTTTATGATTATGAGATCCCCGTTGCCGTTGAACTTGCAGAAGAGTCATGGCAACAAGGGCCGGAAAGTGACTATCATTTTCTTTTTGCAGACGTAGATGGTATAACCGTTGCCTACAGTTGTTATGGTCCCATCGCCATGACACAGGGCGGATTTGACCTTTTCTGGATCGTAACCCATAATGACCTGCGGGGAAGCGGTATCGGGAAACTTCTCCTGGAAGAGACCCATAAAGCAGTAAAAAATATGGGAGGCAGATTTCTGATTGCTGAAACATCTGCCATGGAGAAATATGCACCCACCCGCCGTTTTTATGAATCGAACAACTATGACAAGGAAGCAGTAATCGCAGATTTCTATAAAATAGGCGATGGAAAGGTGATTTATATTAAACGGTTCTGAACAAGCCCGTTCTTCCTGATCACATCCAGCTCTTCTGCACTGAAAGTACCCGACTTGTATAATTGCAGGAATTGTTCCGAGTTCCCTTTATTAAAAAGGATCACATCATCGGTATTCACGGTTACCCTGATACCATGATCATATAAAATTCTGATCGGATGCGTTTTAAATGACCTGGTCAGTTTCAGGGCAATATTGCTGGCAGGGCTTATATTGAGCTGAATATTATTATCGGCAAGCCATTTCATCACCTCGTCCGATTCAACTGCACGTATCCCGTGTTGTACTGCATCCAGTCCGAGGGTTTCAACAGTTTGCCTGATAGACGCTGCATCCCCGAATTCCCCGACATGCGCTTTACATTTCAGCCCGATCGATCTGGCATAATGATAGATCTCCCGGTAATTCTGTATGGGTTGTGCAAGTTCATCATCATAAAGATCCAGGGATTTAAAATATCCCGATTCCAGAAAAGGTTCCAGACATGAAAGCACAAGCCTGACGGGCAGCACCCTTGCAATGCCTACCTCAGGAAAAAAAATGATCTCAGGCGCTATGGTCTGGTGATAGTGTTTGAGTGTAGTCACGATTTTATCCACGGGTAAATTCAGGATGCGCGGCAAACAACTGTCCATGCTCATTTCCAACACCGTTACCCCGTCAGATTTTGCCTGAAGAAATGCTCCTTCCACTGCCGTTTCAAATGCCATCGGAAGCTGAATAACCGGACGGTATATGTTACCGATCCAGTTATTCACCCCATGGATCCCCAACCCTGTATCCCTGAAACGCTCTATCTTCCTCCCTGCGAATTTTTCCATATGACTTAATCTTCCTCCCATCAGGCAATGGTTGTGAAGATCACTCTTGGGGATTGTTCGTACTGCAGCCAGGTTACGGGCCGTTATAGCTTCAATAAAAGAAACCAACATCGCTTAATGATTTATTCAAATCAATTGTTAACAGTATTCAATTTTATAGATATGACCCTTACCTTATCCATGACCCGCATCAGGTTTCCGCCCCAGATCTTCCGGATCTGCCCCGTTGTATAACCCCTTTTAACAAGTTCTTTGGTTATATTCTTCATCTGACTGACATCATAGCACCCTGTAACACCACCACCCCCGTCAAAATCGGTCCCTATACCCACATGGTCAATTCCTGCTACTTTCACTATATGATCGATATGATCAACTACATCCGCCACAGTAGCCAGTTTTTGCGGAAAACCATGCTCAAATGTATCCCAGTCAATGTGGGCTTGTTTCATCTCCTCTTCCGTCAGATCACTGAAATTGTGATACTTTTTATATAATGCTTTTTCGGCTGAATCCCTTGCAGGATTGGGATCAGGCTTCTTCACATAGTCGCTGAGAATGCACATCTGGATAACCCCGCCATTCCTGGAAAGCATTTTCAGCATATTGTCATCAAGATTCCGGTGATTATCGCAGATCGCACGGGAACAGGAATGGGAAGCGATCACCGGGGCTTTTGTGAGGGTAATGACATCATAGAACGATTTATCGGAAATATGGGAAACATCCACCATCATACCTGTGCGGTTCATCTCCGCCACCACCTTTTTTCCGAATAGGCTCAGTCCATTATTCTGAATGGTATCAGTGGAAGAATCACAAATATCATTGTTCTTGGTATGGCATAAGGTAATATACCGGGCTCCTTTATTAAAGTAAGTTTGGATGAGATCGAGCCTGTCACCGATAGCATAACCGTTTTCAATCCCGATGAAAATAATTCTTTTTCCCTCTTTTTTTAACCGTATTGCATCAGCCGGTGTTAAAGCCAAACCACAAAGTTCAGGAAAAGAACCGGTAATCTTATGGATGGTGTCGAATAGCGAGAAGGTTTTATCTATGACCTTATGATAACCTTCCTGCGTTCTTTTTCCCTGGGATAGGAATATCGCAAAAAAAGCTGCATCAAGACCACCCTCTTTCATTCTTGGGAAATCGACCTTACTGTGATCCTTATCAGGGTCGTGACGTTTGGAAATATCAAATCCCTGTAAAGTAAAACGAAGCGGTGTATCGGTGTGAGAGTCGATGCTGATGATGGACCGGTGAATTTTATCGACCTTCCTGTCGAGTTTTGCATTGTCGGGTCGGGAAGCCTGTATGGTGGTCATGACGGCAAATATCAGGTTAAGAAAGAGAAACAATTTTTTCATTATTATATGGGGTTAGGATGTTTATTCATTATTGTAATTGCCGCAGATAGAGTTGGATTGTATTTTCAAGTCCAAACCAGAGGGCATCACTGATCAGGGCGTGACCGATCGATACTTCCAAAAGTCCGGGGATGTTCTTGAAGAAATAATTCAGGTTTTCCAGGTTCAGGTCATGGCCGGCATTTAAACCCAATCCGGATTCATTGCCCACAATCGCAGCATCAATAAACGGCCGGATGGCAAATTCTTTATCCAGTGAATACTTCTTTGCATAACTCTCCGTATAAAGTTCAACCCTGTCTGTGCCGGTTTTTACAGCATTGCGTATCATGTTCACATCCGGATCAATGAAGATGGAAGTCCGGATACCATTCTGTTTAAATTTACCAATCACCTCCTTCAGGAAACTTTCATTTTTCAGGGTATCCCATCCTGCATTGGATGTAATGGCATCGGGAGGATCAGGAACCAGCGTGACCTGGTCGGGTTTTACGGTGATAACAAGATCAATAAAAGCTTTCGATGGATATCCCTCAATATTAAACTCGGTAGTAACAAGCGGTTTAAGATCAAAAACATCACGGTACCTTATATGACGTTCATCGGGGCGTGGGTGAACGGTAATCCCCTGGGCACCGAACCGTTCACAATCCTGCGCCACCTTCAGCAGATCGGGGATATTTCCCCCGCGTGCATTCCGTAATGTTGCAATCTTATTTATATTTACGCTCAGTTTTGTCATCACACCAATTTTGTACAAAGCTACGAATTAGGGCAAAATTGAGAAATAAATATGCGTGCTGTTATTCAAAGGGTTTCACAATCTTCTGTCACAATCGGGGGTATCATCAAAGGTAAAACCGGCCCGGGTCTACTGGTACTGTTAGGAATTGAGGAAACAGACACATCAGAAGACATCGAGTGGCTCACCGGAAAAATTGTGAGGTTGCGGGTTTTTGCCGACGACCAGGGCGTGATGAACCGTTCTGTTCAGGAAAGTGGTGGGGATATCCTTGTTGTCAGCCAATTCACGCTTCATGCCAGCACGAAAAAAGGAAACCGTCCCTCTTATATCCGTGCAGCCAAACCGGAAATTGCCATCCCTCTCTATCAGGAATTTCTTCACAAACTGGCGCTTGATCTTGGGAAACCCATTCAAACCGGTGAGTTTGGCGCGATGATGCAGGTTTCGCTGGTGAATGACGGGCCGGTGACGATCATCATTGATACCAAGAACAGGGAATGAATGCCTCACATTTTACATTTCGCATTTAACGTTTAACATTTTGCATCGTACACTTACGACCAAGTTAGCTCAATTGGTAACCAAAACTGCCTAAATGTGAAGACTTAAGACCTAACTGCGAAATGTTATATGCAAGGTTTTGCACTTTACACCTGAACCAGGGTCAATTCTTAATAAACTTGGCCGTCGCTGTACACTCCGGAGAGATATATTTCACAAAGTAGATCCCTTTCGGAAGAGAACTGATATCCAAATGAGTTTTGGATCCTTTTATTGGTTTCTCCATTACCTTTTGTCCGGTTATCCCATAAATTTTAATGGATCCCCTTGAACAGTTTTTAGAATTTAACCCTCCAACTGTCAGTGTTGTTTCTGCAGGGTTTGGATAAATACTAATTACTATGCCCGGATCCGGCAATTCAGAAACCTCTGTGTAACCTCCATCGGTCGTATGTATAATTGTGCCGGCGTCGCCAACAGCAAAACCGTTATTAGGATCCGTAAACCATACTGAATGAAACCAAAAATCTGTTCCGGTCGATAATTTTATCCATGTCGCTCCGGCATTCGTGGTTTTATAGATAGACCCATATATCCCTGCTGCAAAACCGGTATTGGCATCGGTGAAATAAATCGAATTTAAGTAGTCCTTTGACCCGGGTAAAGTGGTCCATGATGCACCACCATCAATGGTTTTCCTGATGATCCCGGAATTATCCTTTAAACCTGTCACATAACCGGTAGTGGCATCCGTGAAAAAAACGGAGGTTAACCAAAAATCGGTTCCGCTGGATAAGGGTGTCCATGTACCGCCTCCATTGGTGGATTTCAGAATGATGCCTGTATGGTTTACGTCATCATATCCTACGGCATAACCTGTGGAAGGATCAGCAAAAAAAACCGAACTCAATTCAAATGTAGTATCGGTCAGCGTTTCCATCCATGTGTTACCTCCATCCAGGGTTTTCATCAGGGTCGCTGAGTTATTGAGGCCACCTGCTACATATCCTGTATTGACATCGGTAAAGAAAACCGAGTTATAGTCTTTAAACGTCCCGCCGGAATACACTGTCCAACTTGTACCGCCATTTATCGTCTTCAGAACAGTTCCCTCCAATCCTGATGCATATCCTGTGTTGACATCAGGAAAACATACTGACAGCAATGGGAATGTAGTACCACTCGATAATTCGGTCCAGGTAGTTCCGCTGTTATCCGTTTTAAGGAGAGTTCCCCAGTTACCCACTGCATAACCTGTAGTGGGAGTAGTAAAACAAACGGACTGCAGATCATTCCGCGTCCCGCTCGACAGGGCGGACCAGGTTGAGCCGCCAGTTACAGTCTTAATGATAACACCTTTATAACTCACTGCATATCCGGTAGCCGGATCGGTAAAATAAATGGAAGGCAGGCATGTGTTGATCCCTGTCTGTAAGGTGGTCCAGTTGGTTCCTGCATCTGTGGTTTTTAATATTGTTCCGTTACTGACCCCCACATAACCGGTATTGTGATCAGGAAAGCAAACCGAATACAGTGAATTACCTGTTCCACCTGGTAAAGTGATCCAGGTATTTCCACCGTCCGTTGTTTTTAAAATTGTGCCGTATTCCCCAACAACATAGCCAGTATCAGCCTGGGTAAAACAAACAGACTGCAAACCCCAGAATGCGCCACTCGGCATTGATGTCCATGTTGCTCCCCCATTTGTCGTCTTCAGTATGAGAGCTGAGTATCCTCCCACCACATAACCATTATTCGGATCGGTAAAATAAACAGAATATAAAGGGTTGGTTGTTCCGCTGGGCAGATCGACCCATGATTCACCGCCATTGGTCGTTTTAATGATGGACCCCCAATCACCTACTGCATAACCCGTATTGGGATCTGTAAAGTAAACCGATCTCAAGCCACCGAGGGATTCATTCCTCAGAATCCAGGTCGTTCCTCCGTCAACCGTCTTAAGAATGGTCACACCTCCTGCAACGAACCCATTATTCGCATCTGTAAAGAAGATTGAAGACAATTTGGTAGTTGTTCCGCTCGATAACACCGTCCATGTCATCCCTCCATTGACTGTTTTAATGATGGTCCCGTTATCACCCGCAGCATAACCCGTGTAACTATCGGGAAAGAACACACAATTGAGATTATTTCCCTGTGGCAATGGGTTCTGCCATTGCCAGTCCTGGGCAGTCATGACAACCGGATTAAGGAATACCAGCAATAAAAGGGTATAATTCTTCATCACATAGAGCATCAGATATCTGAACCATAAAGATACGAAGAAATTTGTGAATGTCAAGGTTCACAGGTGATTAATGGATCGTTCAAAATCAATTGGTATGAACCCCAGGGCAGAGCCCTGGACCCGAATTCCGGGGCAAGCCCTGAACCCAATTCCGCTGCAAGCAGCGGGGAATTAACCCAAATACCCACCCTTTAATCCCCTCCCTAAAATTAGGGAGGGGGGATGGGGTGGGTACATTAAAGATAACAGTTTAGTGATAACCTAAAAATGAGAGGAGATAGAAAATGAATCCAGTAGTGCATTTTGAGATGCCGGCAGAAGACCGGAACAGGATGGCAGATTTCTATATAAAAGTTTTTGGCTGGAAAGCGCAGTTCATGGGAGAGGAGATGGGAAACTACGTAGTAGTGACCACAGCGGAAGCCGATGAAAACGGAAGACCGAAGAACCCGGGATCCATCAATGGCGGATTTTATCTTAAGGGGGAGGGGTTGGCTCAGTATCCTTCGGTGGTAATTGCAGTCGATGATGTCAAGGAAGCGATAAAGAAGATTACAGAATCTGGGGGCAAGACCATTGGTGAGCCGGTGGAAATACCGGGGGTTGGTTTGTGGGTCTCATTCTATGACACGGAGGGCAATCGTGTCAGTATCTTACAACCTTCCATGGGGATGACCGGGAATAAAAAAGATTGATTATTTCGGTGCCAGATGTATCGTTGGTAACTTGAATACGATCGGCATCTGAACCATGACCCTAACAGGCCGTCCGCTGCGTTTTCCGGGTTCCCATCGGGGCATGGCCCTGGCAACACGGCTTGCTTCCTCATCACAACCTCCGCCTATCCCTTTTTTTACCTCAACATGAGATATTAAACCATCCTGCTCAATGATGAATACAATTATAATTATTCCCTGCACCCCATTTTTCATGGCGGATTCGGGATACCTGATATTGTTCCTAAGGAAATATAGCCTGGCCTCATCCCCTCCCGGAAACCGCGGATAAACATCGATCATAGTATAGATCCCTGACGGATCAGCAGTACCTTGTCCCTCCCCTGATACTCCTCTGCTGCTTGACATGGAATCATTTTTCGGTTTTTTTTCTTCGGTCTGTTCCGGAGGAGTCTTTACCGGTTTCTTCTCCATCTCTTCCTGAACACTATCCACTACTATTGGAATCTCCTCGGGTTCAGGTTGTGGTTTAACCATTGCCCTTGCAGCCAGGTTCACATCATCTTCAGGGGTCGGCATGAAGGTATAATCAACCATATAAAGATCTTCATCCGAAAAAGAAATATCCGATTCTTTAAAATAATACACCATAAACGGAATGATAATAAGGAGGAGAAAAATAAAACCGGCGAAAAGCAAGGATAGGATACCGTATTTCAGGTACTTTTTACGGAGATAATATGCACCGTATGTTTTATTTCTCCCTTCAAAAGCAAGGTCATCAAGACCCGGGTAGTATGATTTATTTTTTTTCATTGATTGCAACAAGAGATTACTTAGCCTGGTATCCTTTCAATCCGTCAATATTCCTTCTCTCTTTTTTTGTAGGACGGCCAAGGCCTCTTTCCCTGTATTCAAAATTCATTTCCCGCATCCGTTTGATTTTTTGGTACTCTTCAGGCGGAGTCAGATCCTCGACAAAATTTACAGCAAGTTGCGCAGACACCCTGTTCTCAATCATGCCCAGAACTTTTATCATCTTTTTAAAAGGGGGAATGTTAACCTCTATTATCTCACCGCTTTTCACCTCGTGTGATGGCTTTACAATGAGCTCTCGTACCCTGATTTTCCCATTCCTGCAAGCAATCGTAGCCTGGCTGCGCGTTTTAAATATCCTTACCGCCCATAACCATTTATCTATCCTGGTGCCTTCTTCCATTTTTTATTTCTGCCTGAAGTAGATCTCAACCGGCACCCCTTCCAACTGAAAGCGCTCCCGGAGGTTGTTTTCAAGAAAACGTCTGTACGGTTCTCTTAAGTATTGAGGATGGTTACAGAAAAATACAAAACATGGATAATGCATGGGTAACTGGGTAATGTATTTTATCTTGATATACTTCCCTTTCCAGGCAGGAGGCGGGGTTCTGTCGATGATGGGCAGGAAGAAATTATTCAGATCGGCTGTAGAAATTTTTTGTTGCCTGTTTTTATAAACCTGAACTGCCATTTCCATGGCTTTGAATATCCGTTGCTTTGTAATGACGGATGTGAAGATGATGGGAACATCTTTGAACGGTGCAATTTTTTCCCTGATCTTTTCTTCGAAATGCTTATGCGTATTTGTTTCTTTTTCAACAAGATCCCATTTGTTCACCAGGATGACAATTCCTTTGTGGTTCTTCTCAACAAGTGAAAAGATATTCAGGTCTTGTGATTCCAGTCCCTGTGAAGCATCAAGCATCAAAATGCAGACATCACTGTTCTCGATCGACCGGATGGACCGCATCACCGAATAAAACTCGATATTTTCAGAAACCTTTGATTTTTTCCGGATCCCTGCAGTATCGATCAGCATAAATTCGAGATCAAAATATTTGTAATAGGAGAAGATCGAATCACGCGTAGTGCCGGGAACCGGAGTTACGATGGCACGCTCATTCCCCAGCAGAAGATTAACCAGTGATGACTTACCGACATTGGGCCGTCCGATGATCGATATCCTGGGAAGTTCCTTCTCCTCTTCTTCTGAGACCTTTTCAGCCGGCAGGTTTTTTACCACTTCGTCGAGCAGGTCACCGGTCCCGCTGCCGGAAACGGACGAAATTCCAAAAACCGGATCAAACCCTAACTGGTGAAAACTGTAAACCTCATCAATCAATTTGTTGTTATCTACTTTATTGACAACCAGGAAAACCTTTTTTTTCGCCCTGCGTAAAAGATCCGCCATTTCCTGGTCCATGCTGGTGACCCCCTCTTTTACATCGACCATAAAGATGATCACATCCGATTCTTCAATGGCAAGATAAACCTGCTTTTTAATCTCTCCTTCAAAAACATCATCAGAGGCATTCACGTATCCCCCGGTATCAATAACAGAGAACTCTTTCCCGTTCCAATCGGATTTTCCGTAATGGCGGTCGCGGGTAACGCCGCTGGTGGGATCAACAATGGCATCCCTTCCGCCGGTCATACGGTTGAAAAAGGTTGATTTTCCGACATTCGGACGACCAACTATTGCGACAATGGACATAACTAATTAAAAATTAAAGATTACGGATTACAAATTATTCTGCGAAGGTAGGGAAAAGTAGGGAGGTAGAGAAAAACCCTTCAAATGCCAAGATTGTAAAATGCAAAATGGCAAAATAGTTTTTACCATTTTGCCATCTTACCATTTTAGACTTGTCGTTGTAACGGGGACTATTCAAATATCTAACCTGGATTTGATCACAGCTTTCATAAATATACTTTACTTCATGGACATTTTGGAAGAAAAAAAATTTCTAAACTGAAGGAATATCAAGTTGTTTACATATCTTTATACACAACATGTTAGATAATTCCTGATGTCTTCAAACAGTGGATTGTTTTCGGTTTGTTGGATTGAAGTAAATTGAATGATTTGCTCCTTCCCTTAACAGGACACAATTATGTAAGGCAAGATGTTTCAAAAATTCTGACCGTTTCATCAGGCAAAGCTCAGTTTCCTGCGGATAAATTTTTTCCCCTGGTAAAGGCTCAGCGTCGATTCACGAGCATTTGAAATGACCAGATCAAGCGCATCCTGAAGGTTTTGTTTCAACTCCTGCAATGTCTTCCCCTGCGAAATTACTTCAGGCAATTCTTCAAGTTGCCCGACATACCAGCCGTCATCACTTTTTTCAATAATTGCAGTAAAATCGATATGTTTATTTTTTTTCGGTTTCATTTTCTTAGTTTGAAAAACAAAATTACAAAAATAAGGCATAGTGATTATACATAATTAACATTGAATTTCAACGTCCGTCCTCTTAAAACACATGTATTTGAGATGGTCTCGAAGAGCGAAGTCTGATGTGCAAGGTGCAAAGTGTAAAATGAAAAGTGCAAAGTGCAAATTTTTTTACACTTTGCACCTTGCACTTTACATTTGAACTGGTAGACTACTCTGATGAAATATCTAACTTTTCATTTATAAAAGATTATATAAAAGTGGTTGATTTTACTGAGGAAATGAGTATGTTGACCTAATCTTTCAAACACCTCACCGAGAATGCATTCACCCTAAACGATGGGTATATGGAAACACTCGGATCAACATTATTCATCCCATGTGCCAAAGCTTTGTTGGGTCCGTGCGACGTCGACGACCAGAACATCGTGGCGAAGTTCAGCCAGTCGTAGGTTATGTTCATATGATATGCGCCTGAAACAAAAGCATTAAAGCCGGAATAACCGGTGGATAACAACGGCCATGCGGCAAGGCCATTGTTAGTCCAATTGGCGAAAAGTATATTCCAGTCTGATTCTGTCGGTACATGCCAGGCAGGAGGACAAAGGCCCTGGATCGAAAGGGTATCATCATATTGCATAAGCTCGTCCCACTGGTAGAAAGAGCGGCTGGTGGCCGGTGGCTGGTTAGTGGTGTATTTTTCAACGATGCAGTTGTCCCTTTGGTAAGTATCGGAAGGAATTATTTTCCCAAAATTGAGATTCCTCGAGAACCAACATTGAGTGCCGATTTTTACGGTAGAATATGACTGGTTGTCTCTGATATCGGGAAGAGCCTGCCCGCAGGAAAAGGCTGCCGGCTTCCGGGTGGTGACTGTGGACTGCGCACTTGCCGAACACAGTGCAGCATTTGTATAGGAGTAAGTTATCACATGGATTCCGCTACCGGCCACTGCCGGGTGGAAGATGCCATTCGAGACACCTGCACCTGTGTAGGTGCCGCCAAGAGGGATCCCGCCTTTCAGACGAAACGGATGGGCATTGGTGGTGGTCACAGAGTCGTTGCAGCGTGTAAAGGTTACGACAGGCAGTGGCGACAGGCTCATTGTGACAATGTTTGAAGTCGCGGGATTCCCGCCGGCACAAGCGGCGTTGGAAGTGAGGACACAGCTTATTGCATCCCCGTTAAGCGGCGTGCAGGTGTAAATATTGCTGTTCGTCCCTGTATTCTGACCATTCTTCTTCCACTGAAAGGCAGGTGCTGTACCTCCATTTATAGGTGTTGCGGTAAAAGTAACCGGGGTTCCGGGGCAGACAGGATTTGCCGAAGGCGATATGGTAATGCTCACGGTGACATCGGTGTTCTCAGCCATGGTAATGGAATTTGAGGTGGCCGGATTGCCCGACGGACATACGGCATTCGACATCAGTAAACAGCTCACAACATCCCCGTTTGACGGAGGGTAAGAATATACCGGGTTATTTGAACCGGTATTGATTCCGTTGACTTTCCAATGCCAGAAAGGTGATGTCCCGCCGTTCACGGCAGTTGCGCTGAATGTGATGGTAATACCGGCACAATACGGGTTTTCCGAGGCGCTGATCGAAACACTGACAGGTAACCAAGGGTTTACGGTCATGGTGACCGAGTTTGATGCAGCGGGATTCCCCGTCGGACATACAACATCAGATGTCAGAATGCAATTCACAACATCTCCGTTCGCAGGGATATAAGAATATACGGGCGAGTTTCCACCCGCATTATTACCGTTGACTTTCCATTGAAAAACAGGAGCCGTTCCGCCATTGACGGGCGTTGCCGTAAAGTTCACCGGACTTCCCGCACATACATTGCCAGCTGATGCCGAAATCGACACACTTACCGGAATGCCGGGATGAACCACTACGACATAGCCAACAGCAGGTCCAAAGCAGGCTCCGATATAGGGAGTTATCGTATAGGTTACGGTTTCGTCGGAGGCATGAATGTTTACCAATACCTGACTTATAGTAGTTCCGTTTCCGGGGCTGTAGCCGGACACGAAAGAAGAAGAGCCGGTTGCCGTCCAGGAAAAGGATGTTGAAGGAAGATTCGACGTAAGAATGATATCGGTATTACTCCCGGAACAAATGGTTTTCGAAAGAGGATTGTTAGTGATGAATGGCATTGCACTGGTAGAAAGCCCGATTGTATCCGATCTTGTACATCCGTTTGGAGCCGTCACGGAACATGCATATATGCTGGGCTGGCCGGTTGTAAAAATACGGTTTGACCCGACAGGGAGTCCCGTAATCAGATCCTTCCATTGATAAATACACCCGTTGCAGGCTCCCGCATCAAAGGTGATCTGTGCTCCGTCACAGATAATGGTATCATTTCCAAGTTTCACGACAGGAATCACGTAGGGTGTGATATGGATTGTATCGGAGGCTGTGCAACCCCACTTTGTAGCATTTATCCAGTAGGTGCCGGGATTATTGATCGTCACGGTTTGGGTTGTGTTCCCCGTTGACCATAGATAACTGCTATAACCGGCGCCGGCATTAAGAATTCTGGTTTCCCCCGGGCAGATGGAATCGTCAGGGCCCAGGCTGACCGTAGGGGGATTGACAATAACAATCGACTTGCACACGGTTTGTTCAGTGGCTAACCCCAGATTAGCCGTCAGGCGGATTTTGTAAGTGCCGGTTTGATCATACGACAAGGGAGGAGGGGTAAAAGTATTCCAGGATCCGTGCGAGACATGGCTGCATGGAGGAAACCGAAGGCGTAACAGGTGCGATGATCCGGAAAGAGTCGCATAGAGAAAAAGGGAATCGCTTTCTGCACACAGTTCTGAAAATCCTTCCGGAGTATTGTATGTGCCGGGCAGCATGGAGCCGCTGACAGTTCCGGCCACTCCGCCTGAAAAGGTGAGTCTGCCGATCCCGCCGTTGTTCACCCCATTTGTAAAATAGCCGTACGGGTTAGTGCAGTCTTCAAGGATTACCAACCCAAAGGGGGAATTCAATCCTCCAACATTCCCGAGATTGGTCCCGGAAGGGGGATTCAACAAGGAATTTCCGAAAGAGATTCGGGTCAGCGTATTATTCCCGCTGTTCACGATGAACATATACCATAGCCCGTTGTCGTGGACAAGCTGCAATTGATCGGGATGGTTTAAGCCTCCCACACTGCCCATATTGATTAAGGTCGGAGTGGTATTTAATAGGGAGGCCCCGAAATTAAGCCGGATGAGGGAATTCGCTGTTGCATTGGTCAAAAAACCGAGCCAGGTACTTCCCTCTTTGATGATCACCAACCCTTCTCCCAGGCTCATTCCGGCAATGGGGATGGCAATAGCCGACGGGGTGTTCCATAAGGAATTACCAAAGGTAAGGCGTACGATATTGACGTCATTATTGACGAAGCCGATCCAGCCACCATTGTCATTCTTTACCTGGATCCCTTCGACCTTGTTGGCAGTCAGGAGGCCGAAACTCCCGAGATTAACGGAGCTTTCAGGATTGTTCCGGAAGCTTGTGCCATGGTAGTGCCTTGAAACTCCGGGAGAAGCCGGGTTAGATGTAAATGAAAAACAAGCGTTTCCCTGCCTGGCCATGGTGATATATGAGGGCTGGTTCAAGGTTCCCTGAGGATTGCCGATATCGGTCGCAACCGGATTTGATGCATTTCCCGGACAAAAGTTCCAATAATAGTTCGTACCACTTGTAGTGGAATTAATAATATTTATCGCATGGTTGACACAGTTGGTATCGGGTGCGATAAACCCGACCGAGTAATATTCCGGTAACAGGGTTATGCTCAGATAAGACGAATCTCCCGGTTCGCCGCATTTATTCAATGCTTTCACCTTGATGGTACCGGAAAATGCAGTCGGACTGAAGTTCACCGTTATATTGTTGGTTCCGTCACCGTCCATGATGGCGGCTCCGTAAGGCAGTGTCCATACATAGGTTGCTGCATGGGGGATTGAAGGGATGGAATATTGGATGCCAAATGAATTCTGATGGACGGTTGTAGGGCCCGTGATCGCTCCTGCGGCAGCCATAGGCCAGCATTCAATAAATTTTATCAGCATGTCATCCCCGCTGCCCCAGTTGACTTCCTGGTAAGCAAACGGGGATGCGATGTCTTCCGAAGAATATGTATCTCCTGAAAGATACAGGGTATCATCCTTAAGATAAGTGCAATCAAGAAACTCATCGTCATCCGGTCCGCCGAAGTAGGTACCCCATTGACGCACCCCGGAAGAGTTAAATTTAACAAGGAAACCGTCATTACCTCCTCCCAAAACCGGCTGATAACCATCCGGTGTTGACATGCCTGTACCCGAGGAGGTAATGCCTGCCATAAAAACCTCATTGTTCCATCCGGCGGAACAACTGTATGCATATTCAGTTAGGCTGCCACCATAATAGGTTCCCCATTTCCTTACTCCCATACTGTCGAATTTCACAAGAAAGGCGTCATCGCTTCCGCCGGTGAGGGGCTGGTGACTACCGGGGGTGGCAATTCCGGTTGAAGACGCTGCTTTGCCGGCCATATATACATTACGCGAGTTATCGGTGCAACAAGCCAGGCCGGTATCCCATAATGTCCCTCCGTAATAGGTTGACCATACCCTCTGCCCTCCTGTGGTGAACTTTGAAATAAACGCATCATTCCATCCTCCGAATGTCTGCTGGTGCGCACCCGTACTTGCAACACCGGTATGCGACTGGGTGAATCCGGTAATATAAATATTGCCGCTGCTGTCGATTGTGGTATTAAATGCAAAATCATCAGCCTCGCCTCCAAAGTAGGTACCCCACTGGCGGACCCCGCTGCTGTTGAATTTTGCTAGGAAAGCATCTTTCATGCCACCCCGGGTGGAATGGTAAGTACCTGATGTTGCAATACCGTTATCTGATACTGTTCCACCGGCCAGAAAAATATTTTCCTGCTTGTCCACCGTCAGATGTCCCGGATAGTCACTACCGGCACCGCCATAGTATGTTCCCCAGACCCGGCTGCCGGCCTGGTTAAACTTTTCAATATAGCAATCGAACTGACCTCCCGCGAAAACGGTTTGATGAGCTCCGGACGATGCTATTCCTGTATCAGAAGCTGTATGGCCGGAAACATAGATGTTTCCGTTTCCACTGACAATGCACGATCCGACCTCATCGTACAATTTTCCTCCGAAGTAGGTGGCCCACTGACGCTGACCTGCTGCATTGAACTTGGCAAGAAAACCATCAAAATCACCTGAAATTGTACCTTTATAAGCCCCCGAAGTAGCAATATTCATAAAAGAGTAGGTGTCACCCGCCAGAAAAACATTTCCTGATTTGTCAACAGCACATTGACCCTTGGATTCCGCATCAGGACCGCCGTAATAAGTTCCCCAAAGACGCTTGGTCGTCGGGTCTATTACGAGGAATGATCCGGGGGGAATATTCTCGTCCGTTATAAAGCCGTAAACACCTTTTTCGATCTCCCTGAACCGGAATTGTACATTTGTTTTTGAATTATTGAACCGGTAAAAGCTTTCGGGGATCATCTCATCGATGGCTCCAAGGCTTGTCATGATAATGAGCGAATCCCGGCTCAACCGGACATCCTCCTCCCCTGAAATCTTCATTGATATATCGCTGAAAGAGGCACCGGGATGGACAATGAAGGTGTATTTGCATCCCCGGTGCGGAGTGATGCTGAATTCCATATCAATACCGGGATAGATATCCTTATAAGTGATCGTATTATATTGCCTGATATTTCGGATCCCCTGCTGCGGTGAGCCAGCGGTATAATAATTCAGGTAATCCGGTGCAGGTTCTAATGGAATGATGGTGCAGGCCGGGTTTGCATTGAGCAGGTCAATATCAATTCTATGAAAGCTTGATGTTTGTAAGGAATCTGAAGCAGGGGACATGGGACGCGGGACATGGGACGAATTATTGCCTATTGTTAATTGAGAACTGGTAACTGAGAACTGGGAACTGCAAACTTGATAGAGATCATAACTAAACCCTCCCCTTCGCAATTGCACATTCACCCCCTGTGTATTCAACAGGAAGAGGCAATCCGGGTCAGGCTTTCTGTTCTGATCTATGATCTGGCCTTTGTTTTCAATGAAGCCGGAGGGGTGGGATCCGGAAAATTTCTTTCCCGTGGGAGGAGAAAACAGTGGTTTACCAGCAGATTGAGGGAGGCAATGTGTTGAGATTAAAATTATCACTAGTATGAGAAAGTAACGGTATCTCATTTCGTAAACTTAGAATATCCAAAGGTAAGAAGAAAAATCATACTTCTATATTACAGAAATGAGTTTGTTCTAGGTCAACTTTTACATTAATGTGAAATGCGAAACGCAAAATGCGAAATGTAAACTGTGAAGTATCTAGCACTTCACACCTTACATTTCGCATTTGACTTTGTAGCGGGGATTATTCAATTATCTAACTTCCAACTGATCAAAGATTTTGCGAGAATAGTTGATTTTATTGAGTCTCCTATTGTTTAACGAACTTTCCAACCTGCACTTCCTTCTCCCTGATGACCTTCACTACATAAACCCCACTCGGAAGATTGCTGATATCGATAGATAATCTGGGTTCCTTAACTTCCTGCTGAAGCAATTGCTGATTATTCAAATTCAGGAAGCAGAGGTGACAATGAAAAGGAGTTTCGATGATGATTCTGTTGGATGCGGGGTTAGGGTATATGAATAATGATAGTTCTGGTTTTATGGATTCAATCCCAATGAGCCCACAGGAATCTTTCACCTCCTCCACGCTGTTGCAACCAATTGTATTATTTGATATATCGGCATTAGAGCCTGGGATAGCCAAATAATTACATATGATTTTTATATTACATACAGATAAAATATCATTATTCGTGATGATCACCCTGAAAATTGAGTCCGCATCAATATTGTCCAGTACTTTTAAGCTGGTTAGCGCTTTACAGAACTCTATCACAAGATCACCCCTGAAGGATGTCAAGCTGTTCAACCCTGTCAGGCTGGTCAGCGCGTCGCAATAGCTAATATTAAGCCCTCCCCCGATGGAAGTCACATTGTTTAAGCCTCTCAAATTAGTAAGGTTTTTGCAGTAGGCAACTGAAAGATTACCATCAATGGAAGTCAGATTTCCCAAGCCTGTCAGGCTAAACAGTCCATTGCACCCGGAAATGTGAAAGGAACCCCCGATGGAAGTCAGATTGCCCAGGCCTGTCAGGTTGTTTAAAGCGGAGCACATGCCAATATAAAAATCACCCCCGATGGAAGTTACGTTGTTCAATCCAATCAAAGCAGGAAGAGTTTGGCAATCAGAAATACCAAAATCACCCCCGATGGAATTCACATTGTCCAAACCCATAAAACTGGTCAAGTCGGTGCAATCAGAAATGCCAAGAGCACCCCCGATTGTAGTCACACTGTCCAAACCCATAAAACTGGTCAGCGCATTGCAAACGGAAATTTGAACGTTACCTGGAACAGATGTCAGATGGTTCAATCCCGCGAAATTTGTTAGGGCAAAACAATAGCTTACACTTAGGTCTCCTCCAATAGCCGCTAATTTCTCGCATCCCGTAAAACTGGTCAGCGCCAGGCAAGAACTGACTGCAAGATTACCACCAATGGAAGTCAGATTTCCCAGACCCGTCATATCCTTCAATTTATCGCAGGATTCGACGGCAAACACACCCCCGATAGAAGTCAGATTTCCCAGACCAGTCAGGCTGGACAGTCCATTGCACTCGGATATGGTAAGGTAATCCCCGATAGAAGTCAGATTTTCCAGGCCAGTCAGGCTTGACAGTCCATTGCACCATAATATGTGAAGGGAACCCCCGATGGAAGTCAATACATGCAATCCATTCAGATTTGTAATACCTGTATAGGGGTAACTGTTTTCCGCAATGGATACACTCCCTTCAATTTGAGTACAATTGGGGTAATTGGTTTGAAAATTGTCAATTTCAGCCTGTGTTGAAAATGTGATGCCATTTGGAAGGCATGTTGTACAGGGCTTTTTGGGCTGTCCGGCAGCACAGTTCGCTAAGGCCAAGGCAAATGCGAACAGGATGGAAAATCTTTTCATACCTTGATTTCATTGCAATTGAAGACAAATTTAGTTCATCTATAACAAGAAATCAAATTGATTATCAAGACAAGGGTGGGCATTTTTGCTGAAAATCCAACATAACGGCAATGAAAGATAAATGACTGGTCATAAATGCAATTTTACCTTGATAAATTCGGGCTGTTTGCGAATAATAAAAAATTTTCCTGAGAAAGTGAGTATTGAAATGTTAAGATCTCTGTCTGAAGTCTTAAGTCTGAAACGCAAAATGCGAAATGTAAAATGCGAAGTTTATCGCACTTCGCACCTCACATTTCGCATTTGCCTTTGTAGCGGGGACAACTACACAACCCTTAAATATGATCCGGTTAAAGGAAATATAAATCAATGATATAAGGCTTTTTACAGTCACTTACTTTCCTTTCATTTTACTTTCTTTTATATTTATTTGTTACTATCTTGTTACCGGTAACAATTTTGTATTATCTTTGGGATAACAAAGGAAAACAAAAGAGTAATAACGGTAACAAACTTATGTATTATGGCAGTATATTTGAGAAAAAAAACATTGTCAGGAGGCCGGAAAAGTTACTACCTGGATATTTGGCATAATGAAAAGAGGCATTATGAATTTCTGAAACTCTACATTGTCAGGGCAAAAACTCCCATTGACAAGAAAAGTAATGAAGTAGTCAAGGAACTTGCTGAAAATATCCGGGCAAAAAGAGAGCTTGATTTACAAGCCTCAGATCATGACTACATTCCAAAATTCAAGAGAGATACTGATTTTCTTGCCTACTTTCAGGCCTTTAAAGATTCCTATAAAAATAAAGATGTGAGGCTGGTCATTGCTGCATTGAAATATTTTACCAGTTTCCTTATTGATAACCAAATAAAGTACCTGCCAGTTAAGTGCCTGGATGAGCAGCTTTGCAAGGATTTTAAAAACTACCTGGAAAGCAAGGTACATGGTGAAACAATATCCAATTACTTTACAAAATACCGGGCAGCGATTCAGGCAGCAGTTAGAGAGAAATTGATCCAGACAGATGTTTCAGCAGGGGTGAAAATAGTCAAGTCCGACGGGTTGAAAAAAGATATTTTGAACCTGGATGAGATTGTTTTACTTTCAAAGGCCAGGTGTGGCAATGACCAGGTAAAAAGAGCTTTTTTCTTTTCACTTAATACCGGCCTCAGATTTTGTGATGTGAAAGCCCTTGCATGGAAAAATATTGATAATGAAAAAATCCGGTTTACTCAGGCAAAGACAAAAAACACCTCCTCAGCGTCAAACCTCACCATTGACCTAAACCAAACTGTTTTTAACATGATTGGGAACAGAGGCAAACCAGATGAGAAAGTATTTCAACTTCCAAGCTCCACAGCATGCAATAAGGATTTAAAGAACTGGGTGAAAACTGCAAAGATTGAGAAACATATTACCTGGCATTGTGCAAGGCATAGCATAGCAGTTAACCTCCTGGACAATGGAACCGATGTGAAAACGGTTGCCTCTGTATTAGGTCATTCCGGCCTTAAACATGTAGATAAATATTTGAGAGTTATTGATGAGAGGAAAAAACAGGCAGTTAACCGACTGCCAGAAATTGAGTTGTGATGGAAAAAAAAGAAAAATTATTACAGGCTCACCTTGTAGTTTATAAAAGGCAATTAAAGGAATTTCTTGCAATACAAAGTTATTTGACTGAATTGGATTTTATTGAATCTGAAATACCAGTTGTTAAACATGAAATTGAAAGATTCAATAATATACTTGCAATACAGAGAAAAAATAAGACAGTTGAGAAATTATCTGATGAGTATATTCCAATTTGGTTAAGCTCATATAAAGAATTTTTATTTTACCTGGAAAAGAGAAAATCTATACTTGAGAAACCAGACCGGAAAAAATTGCAATCTTTTTCCTGGACTGGTAGCAAAGAGGAGGTTGAAAAGTTGTTTGCTGATTTAGTGAAACATGGTTTTATTGATCCTAAAACCGATTTACAGGCCTTTACAACGACCTTTACAGATAACCTGATAAATTGTAGAGTAATTAAATGGAGAGCAAGTAACAAGCTGTTATCTTATTTATTCAATCAAATGTATGCAAGTAATTTGATCGTCAAAGAATGGCAATTTATCATTGAAAAATTTAAGTTATTCCAAAATAAGACAGGCAAATATTTAACAGCTCAAGACCTGGCCTCTGCTTTAAGTTCAATCAATGATTCCTTGCATGGTTTGAACCCTAAAGGGAGTGATAAAATAGATTTGATCCTCAAAAACATTAAGACTGGTTAAGACCTTAACCTCTCTCAATTACAATCCTTTCCTTTCCTATTCATCTTTGCTGATGTAATTACAATCATTGAGCTGCAGCTCATTTTGTTTCACTCTAAAATTATAACAAGATGAGTAATGAATTAAACACAATTGAAACCCTTTTGAGATTGGAAAAAAAAATCAATAATCTTGAGGGATTTTTGATTACACAAAAGGCAGTATTGACCTTTGATGAGGCTGCCAGTTATACTGGCTTTTCAAGGTCATATCTGTATAAATTGACCAGCACCGGGAAAATTCCATTTTTCAAGCCTCAAGGCAAAATGATTTTTTTTGATCGGATCCAATTAGATAACTGGTTACTCAGGAACCAGGCAGAAAGTGAGGCAATAGATCATGCAGCCTCAACTTATGTGACAATAAACAAGAGAGGAGGCCGTCAATGATTTTTACTGACTATTACAAAGGAGAAAACCTGCCAGGGAACCCAAAGACCAGATTTGATATTACTGCCTCCTCTGGCTCCTATTTGCCATTTGAAACCAAGCTAAAGAACAAAAAAGGAGGTTTGTCATTTTATTTTGGTGATTGTCCAATTTATTTCCGGTTTGCAAGTAAAGAGAGGCCAGACAAAGCAATAACAAGAGGTGATAATATTTCCAGTGTTTTTATTCCTGATCCTGCAGCTCCTCTGGGCTATGGTGATGTAAACCATACTCAAGATGCTATCTTAATATTTTTCTCAAGCGATTGGAAGTGTATTGAGATTTTCATTGCCAGGGGGCAAAAGAATAATCGGATTAACCTTTATTTTCTGGCTTGTAATCAAGAGTTAATCGATGAATTTGATTTACTGAGAAAAGATGCAAAAGAATTTAACAGGATCATTGAAAGTTACTAAAATGGTAACCGCTGGAGGAGGGGTGCAACCGGTCAAATTTGCACCCTTTTTCCTCAATCTCTATGTTAATGTGTTTCTGGTAACGGAAATGGTAACCGATGTATGATAATATTAATATGAAGTTGACCATTGATGAGGTTAAAGGAGTTGACCTCCTCAATGATATTCCCGGACTCCTTACAAAGTGCAGTCAAACCGTTTTTGATAATGGTAGTATTTCTATAGTTGGTTATCATGGAACATTGAAAGTGAAAGTAAGTGAGCAGGCCGTTAAAATACAAGACTCAAGCCTCTGCAAATGGTTTTTAGGTGATAATTTCCAGGGATTGACCAGAGGTGATGTGAGGAGAGCAGTTGAGAAATTGAGTGATGAGCTTCATTTACCAATGAACCTGGCAGATATTACCCGAATTGACATTGCTCAGAATTTCATCATGAATTATGAGAAAGACATTTATTTCAATCATTTGGGAGCCTTGCAATATTTCCAGAGATACCAGCAAAATAATGGGTTGTATTACTCCAATGGAAATAAAACCTTGCTTTTTTATGAGAAAGTTCATGAGCAAACGGTCAAAGGTCAACCTATACCGGCAATGTATCAAGGGAGGCAGTTATTAAGATATGAGCAGCGATATAAAAAAAGATTGTTACAATGTTTCAACCGGCCAGAGATGAAAGCCTCAACCCTTTATGATCCGGTTTTTTATACTGACATTGTGAACCGATGGAAAAGCGACTATGAGAAAATCAAAAAGATCAATGACATTCAAATTAATTACAGCATGGTAAAGACAAAAAAAGAGCAGGCATATCAAGCGATCCTGTTTTATGTTTCTCAGAGAGGAGGAGAGCTGCAGGTTACCAATGAGATCAAAGAGGCATACAAGAGAGGAGAGTTAAGCAAAAAGCAGGCTTATGATCTAAGGCAGCAAGTGGAGGAGGCCTGCAGGTCAAAGGCCTTGACAAGTTCCAGTGATGTGATTCAGGAACTTGATAAAAAGGTCAAAGAGGCTGCAAGGTTTTATCTTTAACCTTATTATTAATATATCTCATTGAATACCAGGGGGGTGAAAATCTCTGGATTAAAACCTTTTTTACATCGTTGGCTTAACTTCAAATTCTTATGTGCTATGTTCTATAAGGGTATTTACAATAAATTTTGAGAGATGAAAAAGACAACAAATAATGAAAAACTTATAAAAGGAACTTTGCAGAAATGCAGGGTAAAGGAAAATTTATCCTATGATCCTTTAAATGAGATCCCAAAGCCGGAATTTGATCTAAATGCTGATGGTAAAGAATATTTTGAAAGCTTTTGCAGCATTTTATTAAGTAATAGAACTTTGACTGATGCTGATATCCCAATTATAACAAGAGCTGCCAGGTATTATGAGCTATACAAAGAGGCTGATAAAGGGATAAAAGTAAATGGAGCAGTTCAAATAACTCAATCTGGTTATTCAGCAAAGACCGGTCATTTTGTTGCAATGCTGGATGCTGAGAAAAGGATCACTGAAATAGAGGCATTATATGGCATGAATTTAACAGCCAGAGGAAAGATCAACATTCCTAAAACAGAAAAGAAAAACGCTTTTGATTTGATTGATGAGGATTTTTCATGATTTAGGAAAAAGATATTTATTGCTTTTCTATGTGTATATATTTCCTTTGTCTATCTTTGGTCAAAGTAAATATATAAAATATCAAGGTATGAAAAAGTATATACTTGTGATTATTTTGGGCTTGATATTATCCAACCCAAGTAAATTGAAATCCCAGGATATAATAAAACTTTTATCTGGCCAGGAATGGCAGGTAAAAGTAATCCAAGAATATGATGACTCTGTTTTGTTTTATTATTCTCAAGATAGTTTGAAAATTATTCACTCTTTAAAAAGAAAATATATTGACAAGGTTGATTACCATGGAGTCCCTGTAAAATTCCCAATTGATCTTGTTTCAAAAAAGGTAATTTATACAGGAGTTGTACAAGTTGATAGCTCATTAAATGCAAACACTCTTTATAATATTCTTAAAGAATGGTTTGCAAGTGATGTATCAAAATTTTATAGATCGAGTTCTGAAAAAGGATCAGGAACAAATGATGCAATTTGGGGTACTAAAAAGGCTAACATGGCAACAGTTGACCTTTCATTTAAAAATGACCAGCCATTAAAGTTAGACGATCCAGCAAATAAAAAACTCCTTGGTAGAGTTGTTTGTAAATATTTTGGAACTTCCATGGGTTGTGTCCGTTTACTCTATTTAACCTTTGATATAAAGATACAAGCCAAAGACGGTAAGTACAAGTATGATATCAGTAATTTTGATTATACCCATTACAATCATTATAGTGCAAGTAAAATTGGTTTTAATGTATTTAGCGATAAAGGCCCTTGTAAATCAACAGGACCTATTGAGGAGTTATTACAATGTGAAAATTGTACTGGAGGGCTTGAAAAATTTTATAACTACATTGATACTGAAGTGAACAAGCTTATTTTAGATGTTAAGGAGTTTGTTAATAAAAATAAAGTAAACACATCATGGTAATTGAATGATCTTATAATAGGATAAAAGTTGTTCTTTATTCATTTTTTGTTACCATTTTGTTACTCATGAAAAGCAAAAAGCCTGCAAACATTGATGTTTACAGGCTTTGTTTGTAGCGGGGACAGGATTCGAACCTATGACCTTTGGGTTATGAGCCCAACGAGCTACCTCTGCTCCACCCCGCAATATTTTGCAAAAGTACTATTAATAAATCAGAATAAAAAACGAATTATTCGAATCCTTTCATTCACTTCATTCATGATACAATGAAGAAAAACCAATCCCGGTT
Organism: Bacteroidota bacterium; assembly: GCA_026391355.1. GTDB lineage: Bacteria > Bacteroidota > Bacteroidia > Bacteroidales > FEN-979 > CAIYUC01. The sequence continues at coordinate 104,523 of JAPLDH010000079.1, forward strand.
TGATGAATACCCCTTTGAAAGCTTATATTCCCATCTTAAAACCAGAACCCAACCCTGATCGCATTGTTCAGATTCAATCCGATATTACTATCCGAGGCGTTTGGATACTTCATTTTGAATACACCGTTCACATTAAAGGTTACTTCTTTATAAAACAGGGTATTGTATCCTACACCCAGTTCAAGACCCATATAGAAATGACGAAATAAATAAAAATCAGCCCCTACGACCGCATTAGCCGATAGTTTGGAGTATCCTCTTTGTACCATCTGGGTCAGGATCCCATAATATCCATCGTAATACTGGATCAGGGAGGTCTCCATCCAGGCATTGGTAATATCGGTTTTATCAATTGTAATTCCGGATCCGGAGCCGGAGTTAAGATCCTCGTATGAAGAGCTGGATGTTTCATTTTCATACCCAATGATAAGACCGATATACGGAGAAAATCGTTTTGAATTATAAAAATGATATTCAATCCCGGTATTCAGCCCAAGTATCGTATATTTTTCATCAGTGGTGGTATAATAAATCGATCCGTTCATTGTTTCGGGTTGCTCGTTATGGCGTTTCTTATAACCAATGTTGAACCCGGTGCGGATCGCTAATTTATTGCCCAGGAAATAACGCCCCCTGAAACCATCAATACCGATGGGAGATTCCGTACTGAATGGTCTGAAATTTACCTCCACCGAAAAATTGCCTTTTGAAGGTCTGAACTGATTTGTGTCACCACTCTGCGCCATTAACCCGGCTGACATAAGGATGAATAAACTGAAAATTGCTGTTTTTCTCATATCTGTGATTTTTTTACAGAAAGGTTTAGTAATATGTTTCGGGGCTGTATCTTTTTTTGAGGTGCTACGTATAAGATGGAAAAAGATAAAATGGATATTAAAAATTCCAAATTATTAGTTGCGCCTGAAGAAATACTAGCGAGTTTTGATCTGGTGCAGATAAAAGAAAACAGCAAGCATTA
>JAPLDH010000015.1 GCA_026391355.1 Bacteroidota bacterium
ACCTCTCAAAATGAAACATCGAAATGCTCCCTGATACTTGCCTTAATGATATCTACTAGACCCATAACGTGGTCGCCTTCTCCCCGGGGTGGTATCAATTTGTACCGTTTGCTGGTAGCAGTTTAGATCAGGGTCAAAACCTGTGGTACGCCTTTCCTTCTCTTGCGTAATTTCCCTTCAATCTGCAACGGGCTGCGCAGGTAACGCCAGATCAAACGCAATAACTGCGGGTCTTTGACTTTACGTTTCAGCAGGTTCATCAGGTAATCATGGTTCACCTCATCGAAGAAACTCTTCAGGTCGATGTCCACGATATGACTGTGCCCTTCATTAATGTAAGCCAGTGCCTGCAGTATGGCCTGTCCGGCATTTTTCCCCGGTCGGAATTCGAACATCGGACTTAATTCCTGATGGATCGCCTGCTGGATCATACGGTCGAAGGTCGTCGGAATTCCAAGTAAACGTTCTCCCCCGCTGCGCTTGGGTATCGATACGCCAAGTATTGCTTTGGGCTGATACAGTCCGCTTTCCAGTTCTTCTTTCAACCTTGTCCAATGTTGCTGCAAGTAACCCTTCAGCTCATTGGTTGAGATACCGTCAACCCTGCACGATCCTTTGTTGCGGATTACATTTTCATAAGCCGATTTCAGGTTTGCACGGCTTAAAATCCTCTTTAATTGTTCCATCCTGTTGTTCTTTTGTGCCGCAGTTTCTGGAGAGGTTGCCTGGTGCCCGGGGACTCCCTTTATCGCCTTTCAGACACGGTCATTCAGATGCTGCTGCGGTGTTTGTTCAGTCCTTCATTGTTTCCGTGAGTCCTTCCGGTGATCTGTACCGGCTCGTTTCTTTAACTACTATGACCTCGGCTGACTTCCCGTTGATTCGTTGCCGATTCTCCGGGATCTCCCCTGGTAAGAGCATTTTCCTTCCTCCGATGCCTGCGGTATCTACTATGAATTGGCTGGTTTTCTGGACTTCGTAAGGCCGTGGTTGCTTATCCCCGTTTCATAGCCTCCTATACCGTTCCTGTTCAGCCTGTCCTGAGCGTAGCCGAAGGGCCTGCCCTGAGCGTAGCCGAAGGGTCAGTACCGGATTTTGCAGTCTCGCTTCCTTCAGCGTACAGGTTACCCCGAGCCGCCTTGCGACTTGCTAATACTTACGGGTTCGACCCAGTTGTATAAGGGACTTCCAGCCTTCGGCAGGCAGGTCACCCTCTGGAAAATTGCACACTTATTGTTTGCTCTTGAAGATTTATTTGTATTTTTAAACTTTTTCTAGAACTTACAACAGGTGTGCGCTGCATGCTCATGCAGGGCACACACGAGCAGCTAATCCGCAACAAAACCAATGGCGACGGTTCTTTGCGAAGGCCGGTGCTTTGCTGCGGTTAGCTGCCGGGCGTTAGCAACAATATTTATTTTATGAAATACTCCGATAATTTTAAAAAGAAATGGTGGATTATCATTCTTGTGCTTATTAGCATTTTGATAGTCTTAAAATCCATTAAAATTATTAATCCATTTATTGACAATCAATCGTATGATTTACTTCTGTTAATTATTTGGTTTATCCTTATTCTTTATCCCCTAATAGGGGAAATAGACATTTTCGGGGTCAAATTGAAAAAGGAAATAGAAGAAGTTAAAACCAAAATGTTTGAGATTAAAGCTGCTTTATCAAATACTAATACTTTTAATCCAATTGTTCATTTTCATGGGTCCAGGGATGAAGAACTGGAAGACAAGATTAATCACCATAAGGACAAATCATTTAAAGAAATAGATCAACTAGATATTAAAATTAACGAAAAAGATATCTTTCTGCTTCAACTTAGAAAAGCCCTTGAAAAGGAGTTGAGGAGAATTTTTACTAATAATTCTGAATTTAATCAATCCGAAATTCGTTTTGAAAGTGTTATAAATTTTATTGAAAACCTGAGAGCAAAAGGGATTATTAACACGAAACTATATGGAACAATAAAAGAATTAGTCGCAATTTGCAATTTAAGTATTCATGGTGAAGAAATAACTGAGAAGCAACTGTATTTTGCTCATATTTTTGCACCAACTGTGTTAAATGAATTGAGGCAATTAAAATAAAGTCGAGTAGGCAAGGGGGAATCTCACCCCCAAGCCTCTCACAGGTAGGGTCGAGCACTGGCGCACCAATCCATCCGATCGTGTTTCCAGCACCCGCCTCGTCAAACGCAGCGTGCGCATTTAACGCACTGCGCTTTCCTAATGATTTCAGATCAAGTTTATAGCCTATCATGTCGGTGCAAATTTCCTGGGGGATACATTAAAATCGCTAAAAATGTTGTACGTAGCATATAACCCTTTTGTACTCCATTGCTTCCAACCGAAGCCCTGCTTTCCTTTGGCTCTCATAAGATGCCTCCGGATTTTCTTGGTCAACCAATCTTTCACATACCCAAAAGCTTTTCCTGAGTGTCCTATCTTAAAATATTGCACCCAACCTCGAAGTATGGGATTGATGAGATCTCTTACCCTTGTCAGTGGTTGTGATTCATGACGTTTAAACACATCTCTGATCTTTTCCATCACTTTTATACTCTGGCTTGCATCTTGGGTTGATAGTTTACTCTCCATTTACCGGTCTTAGTTAGTCGTTTGCTGCGGTTAGCGGCCAAGCGTGGTGTGCCTTGATCCTATTCCCCCTGAACAAGGAATAGGTGCTGTATGAAAGATGGAAGGCTCTTGGGAGGTCAAGAATGCATTTTCGCACAAAAAGACTTGCCAGATAGTCCTGATAAAGTGCGCATAATGCGTTTTAAAGGCTCAAGCTTGATGGTTTTTTCTGGCATTGGTAAGGTTCATTCAATATAATTCCACGTCCATTTCTGAACAAATTCAATTATACATTCATTTTATTACACATATCCGGGATTAACCGTATATCCGGAGGGGAACGGCCCGGGAGCCGTCGCTCTATGGTGACCATCTCAAAGGTCTCGACGAATTTTTTCAGAAATAAATCCTTTGTATCGATATTTGGTTTTTAGTTCGTAAATTTACAAGACCATTGATCAGTCCGGGAGGTTTTAAGACGGACTGGCGTTAGCGGCAAGGCATGTGGATTGCATCGGTACGGAATAATTGCTTTGGCAACAATAAATAGAGCTGATGTTTTAATCAGCTGGAATTTCAAACATATTGTGAATTATAGAAAGATTCGTGGTTACAATGCAGTAAATTTAAAATTTGGTTATCCGATGATTGAAATTCGGTCACCTCAAGAAATGATAAGTTATGAAAACGAAAAATAAAAAAGAATTTGATGCTGTTGAATTTATGCGCCAAACAAGAGATAAAATAAGTGAGGAAATTGCAGACTTGGATTTTGACCAAATTAAAGAGTATTTCGCCAAAAGACGGCCCAAAACCCGAATCATGCCCAGCCGCTAATAAATAAGGCTTCGTGTGGTACGCTTTTCAGTACCCAACATGTCCGCCTTTGGCGGATAAAAAGCCTTTGTTGCACTGCCTGCCCCGACTTTTCCTCGGGGAAATCTGCACTAAAACTTTGAAAAGAAGTAAATTAGTTATATGGGGATTCAATTATCCATTCATTTTATAACACATATCCGGGATTAACCGTATATCCGGAGGGGACCGGCCCGGGAGCCGTCGCTCTATGGTGATCATCTCAAAGGTCTCAACGAATTTTTTTCAGAAATAAATCCTTTGTATCGATATTTGGTTTTTAGTTCGTAAATTTACAAGACTATTGATCAGTCCGGGAGGTTTTGAGACAGACTGACGTTAGGGGTAAGGTGGTAAAAAAAATCACAACCTCTAAGCTGTAAGAAACAATTTTGTATAAATTTGAGGTATCACAAATTGTGATACCTTAAAACGGATCAGATGAATCAATTACAAATCATTAAGGAAGAAAACATAGCGAGTCATATATATTTTTTAAGAGGGCATAATGTGATCCTTGACTTTGATCTTGCTTCTTTATATGGGGTTGAAACAAGAATATTAAAACAAGCAGTCAAGCGTAATCTTAAGCGGTTCCCTGATGATTTTATGTTTAGATTATCTGAAAATGAAATTGACTTTGTGGTATCACAAAATGTGATACCATCGAAGAGGTATCTTGGTGGAGCTATTCCTTTTGCTTTTAAAGAACAAGGTGTAGCTATGCTAAGTGGAGTTCTTAACAGTGATAAGGCCATTCAAGTGAATATAACGATAATGAGAGCTTTTGTTCAGCTTAGAAAATTGATTTCAACTCATAAGGATTTAGTTGAGAAATTAAATCAATTTGAAAAGAAATATGATGAACAATTCGCAATGGTTTTTGAAGCGCTGAGACAAATAATTCAAAAAGAATCTGAACCCAGAAAACGGATAGGATATAAAGATTTTGACGAGAAATAAAACTCTTTTCCACCCTACCCCTAACGAGCACTCAACCGCAACAAAACCAACAACGACGGCACTTTTCGAAGCAGACGTGGATGGATACCACGAGATAGTAGCGGCGGACTAAGTCGTAGTAGCGATGAACCCTCTGTAATGGAGGTGGAGCCCCGCAAATGCGGGATAAACTCCAGGATTAGCCTGTTCAGGTTTCAAGATAAGATACAACCAGAGATGGGACGATTGATTATTTTGAGACAAGATCACGACCATTTTCCGGATTTTTTTCACGGATTATGGTTTATCCAAAATGTTTATCCAAAATGTTCTTATACATTTGTGATTGAACAGGAAGAGCCTTATGAAGGGAGACTTTCACAGCCTGCCCCGATTTTCGTCGGGATATGGTGGAGCCTGTCCAGATTTTTCATCGGGATGGGAACGCAGGGGTGAAATTCCCCTGAGTGACCCGATTATGGGATAATTTTTAATACTTTTCTATGAAAAAGAAACGTATTCTTGTAATTGTTTTCTCAATAACAGTATTAACTTCATTTTCTCAATGGCAATGGAGTAATCCCAAACCTCAGGGGAATACACTGTGTTCTGTGTCCTTCCCTGATACAGGAATGGGGTATACAGTTGGCTATGATGGAACAATTCTTAAAACTTCAGATGGAGGCTTGACCTGGATCAGCCTGAATTCAGGAACCGTTGAAAACATTAATGGGGTGTGCTTTACCAGCGAGGACTCCGGGTATGCAGTGTGTGATAATGGATTAGTTCTCAATACTAAGGATGGAGGAAGCACTTGGAATCAAAAAGTAATTACCTCACAGCATCTCATTGCGGTATGTTTTCCTTCCGCGAATACCGGTTATTCCGTGGGATATTCAGGTACCATCTTTAAAACTATTGATGGAGGATCAACATGGTCCAGCCAAAACTCAGGAACAAATGATGACTTGTTCGGTGTGTTTTTTTTAAATAACAGTAATGGGTATGCAGTAGGTATGAATGGACGGATCGTTCATACAATAAACGGAGGATCGAACTGGAATCTGCAGCCGTCCGGAAGTTTTCAAGTACTACGTTCTGTCTGTTTTGTTGATTCGCTAATTGGTTATTCAGTCGGACAATACGGAACGATCCTTAAAACTATAACTGGAGGCACGACCTGGTACAACCAGAATTCCGGATTTAATGGATGTCTCTCATCTGTTTGCTTTAAAGATATCTTAACTGGTTATATAGCAGGACAGGATGGAACGATTCTTAATACAACCGATGGAGGGATGGCATGGAATAGTAAATCCTCTGGAACCACAAATGCTCTTTACTCTCTGGTTAACTGTGGTTCAGGCGTCTTTTATTCAGTCGGAGATTTTGGAACAATAATAAAATCGGTTGATGGGGGTTCAACATGGGCCCTTTTGACAAAAGGAACTACAAATTCCCTTTATTCTATTTGGTTTCCGGATTCAAATACAGGGTACGCAACAGGTGCAGGAGGAACAATTATTAAGACCTCAAATGGAGGAGCAGACTGGAATTATCTTAATTCCGGTACAACTAATACACTTACTACGGTCTCCTTCTGGAATGCTGACACAGGATATGCCGGAGGTTACCTGGGCATTCTTAAAACCATTGATGGAGGAACAACATGGATAACTTCACTGATTACATCAGGAATGATTTATTCTGTGTGCGCTTCAGGTAATAATACCGCGTATGCTACCGGGCTTGATAAAATTTTTAAAACGATTGATGGAGGTGTTTCCTGGGACAGTATTTCCCCGGGAACCTGGAATATATTGAACTCTATTTGTTTTCCATCCAATAGCACCGGGTATATTGCAGGCACCAATGGTACTATCTTAAAAACAACTGATGGATCGAATTGGTATTCGCAGATTTCAGGAACAAACGATAATCTTGTTTCTATCTTTTTCACTGATGACAACAATGGATACATAGTGGGTTATGGTGAAAATATTCTTAAAACGACTACTGGCGGAATGACCTGGAATAATGTTCCTGTATCCGGAATCCCGCAGACGTATTTCCATTCCGTTTATTTTCTTAATGACAGTATAGGTTATATTGCAGGGGGCCTGCAATTCGGAGGCGGATACATTCTGAAAACATCTGATGGCGGAAACTCGTGGACAAATCAGCCGTCAGGTACGCTGAATGCGTTGTATTCTGTAATGTTTCCGGTTACAGGAACAGGCTTTGCTGCAGGAGGAGGAGGTACGATTCTTAAAACCTCGAATGGAGGATCTGTTAATGTTGAGGAAATCAAAATATACGGATCGCAATTCAACATTTATCCCAATCCGGCTACTAACAGAATTTTTATTTCATCAAGAGCAAATATTTCAGGACAAGTAAATATAAGCGTTTTGAGTATCAGTGGAGAATATTTGATGAAGAAGGTATTCCAGGATAAGAATATTTATGTCCTTGATGTAAGCATGCTGCCAAAAGGTTTTTATCTTATAAAAATTCAATCTGAGGAAGTTAATGAAGCTAAAAAAATAGTGATTCAGTGAAAGTCTCTTTGGAAACAAATTAAAATCATCCCGTTACCAGCCATAAAAATAAAAATCAGAATATGAGATCGATTGAAATAATGTGTACTTTTGTAATTACAATGTGATTATAAACACGGAACATATGCAAATATCAGTGATCGACATCGGCAATTCTAAAGGGATCAGATTGACAAAAAATCTTTTAGACAAATATGACATCAAAGATAAAGTCGAATTGATTCTAGAAAAAGGTCGAATTATTCTAAAACCTGTCTCTAAGCCAAGACAAGGTTGGGAAAAATCATTTCAAGAGATGCATTCAAATGGTGATGATAGGCTTTTGATAGATGACATCTTTAACGACGAAAATCTTGAGGAATGGAAATAAAACAATATCAGATTATTATCGTCAATCTGGATCCCACAATTGGAAGTGAGATAAGAAAAACAAGACCATGTATAGTAATCTCACCCAATGAGATGAATAAACATTTGAGGACAATAACTATTGCGCCAATTACATCGAAGTCTAAGGATTATATGACGAGAGTTAAATTTGAACTCGAAGGGAACGCTAATTGGATTGCGATTGATCAAATTCGAACTATAGATTTGACAAGAATTATAAGAATTATTGGAGAACTCGATACAAAGGAAATTAAAAAAGTCAAATCAATTATTAAAGAAACCTTTGTGGATTAACACTTTACAGATAGCGTTAGGCGGCAAAAATTAAACGATACCTATTTCAATAATGTTACTAGTTTTCGTACCTTTAGAGTAAAGAATCTGCAAATGATAATTGAAAAGACAAAAAATCAAATACTTATTAAAATCTCACCCAAGGTTGACCCATTCGGATTTCAACGGATTATGGATTATTTAGAGTATTTAGAGGTAACCTCAAAAAGTAAAGCTAAACAATCTGACGCTGACAAACTTGCTAATGAACTCAATCAATCCTGGTGGGAAAAGAATAAGAACAGCTTTCTTCAATGAGAATCATTGTTGACGCAAATATAATTTTCAGCGCCATTTTGAGTACTGATGGCAAGATTGGGGATATTTTACTCAACTCCCATAATGTTTTTGAATTTATTTCACCACATTTCTTAAAAGAAGAGATTCGTAAGTACTACAAGAAAATAATTCGCATTTCCGGGTATTCAAGCTCAGAACTACTTGATATTGAGGATAAAGTTTATAAACCCATATCATTCATTTCCGAAGTTCATATTCCACTATCAATCAGGATATCCTCTGAGCATCTTGTCAAAGAAATAGATCCTAAAGACGTGCAATGAAAAAACGGCAATAGATCATTCCAGGTCAATCACATTCACAATTTTTGCATAATAACCGCTTAATGATGCCAGGGTAGACGCATGCACATCAGCCGCAGATACCGTACGGTCACCAAATTTCAGGTCGCGGGCAGCACAGGCATCCTGGACAACAATACAGGTAAAACCATAGTCATATGCGGCACGTGTGGTGGCTTCCACGCACATCTGTGTTTGCATGCCACAAATAATCAGCCTTTTTACCCCCAGGAATTTCAGGAATTCAAGCAAATCCATTCCATTGAAACTATTTGCCTCATGTTTGGTGATCACCTTTTCCCCTGCAGCCGGAGCAACATTTTGGTGGATCGGGCTGTCACTTCCATGCTGTATCATGATCACGGGTAAATGCTGTTTACGGAATAACTTTATTACCTCTGAAGCATTTGAACAGGCTTCTTCAGGGTTTACCAGCGGTAATTTTCCTCCGGCGAAATAAAATTCCTGGATATCGATGATCAGCAGGGCGGTCGGCAAGGTGTCATTCTTTATTTTAATTTTATTCTGAGTGAAGCCGGGTTGGGTTAAGATAACCAATAGAAATAGAAGGCATAGATTTTTTTTCATACAGATTTATTTAAAAACCTCATCCCAAAAAGGGTTGTCTAAATAGTAAAAATTTTATTTTAAACCGCTAAGACGCGGAGACGCAAAGGATTCAATTATTCTAATTATTTCTCTGCGTCTTTGCGCCTCTGCAGTGAGATGGTTATGAATTTATTTAGAAACGACCAGTACTTTGAAAGAACCGGGAGTAACGGCTCTTTTCCCGTTCTCCATTTTCACCTCTGCTGTCGGGAGATAGATTTTTTTTGTTTTTGGATCATAAGTGATGGTACGAGCGCCTTTTTTTGTAGGCAAGGTCTGAATTACTGAATAATGATCAGGATCATTTTGGTGGATGACGGTAAGGGTTCCTTCACCATTGGAGGTGATGATATTTTTATCTTCCGGGATAAATATCAGTCCATCACAACCCGCACCCATCGGTAATGCCTGTATTACTTTACCGTTGGTTGCATTCATGACAACCATTTGTTTTGAGTCGCTGCAGGCGGAAAACAGCCGCTGGTTCTTCTTGTCGTAAGCCAGTCCGGAAGGCTCTTTCCCCGGTGCAAGGGGCCATTCGGCTTCAACCTTAAGTGTAACCGGATCAAACTTCACGATGGTGCTTTTGTCCTCAATATTCACAAACATCTTTCCTTTCCCGTCGGAAACTGCAAACTCAGGTTTCCCGGAAACCGGAATTGTTCCCACCACCTTATCTGCAACAACATCAATCACAGTAATATTCTGGCTTCTTCCGTTAAATGCACAGACCCTTTTAGAATAAGGATCGTAAATGATGGCATCGGGGTTCTTTCCGGTGGAGGCAATTTTCCCGAGCGTTGCAAGGGTTTTGCAGTCGATCACCGTAATGGTATCGATCCTGCCATCGGAAATATATCCTTTTCCGGCTTCCAGTTCGATGGCGATCCCATGAACACCGGTGGTATTCGGGATCACCCCGATGACCTTTTCAGTCGCCAGATCAATTACCTGGACGATCGTACCGTGAGATAAAAACAAGCGTCCTGTGCCCTGATCTATACTTAAATAATCCCAGAAACCGTCGCCTTCCACTGGAATCTCTTTAATAAGTTTGTACTGTCCCGGAATGGATTGTCCTAGAACAACCAGGGTCAGGAAGATCAATGATAATGTCAATAATTGCTTTACTGTTTTCATTTTTAAGGTTTTAAAAAACTCACCCCCTGGCCCCCTCTCTTTGAAGGAAAAAGAGGGGGAACAGAGGTTTAGTTCGATGGGTTAGTTCTATTTATAATGATTTTATATTTGGTTTCCTGGTAATTCAATTTGGGTCTTTTCCAGGTTTATCTTTTTTTCTGGTAATTTTGTAATGATTTTAATAAACCATATGTAAGCCTCGACAAAATTAGTGTAAACTATCCGTCATTTGGAAAAGTCATTAAATAAATATTTCTCACATCTTGAGTCGATTGTCAGGAACCTGCCGCAGAAACCGGGTGTTTACCAGTATTTTGACCAGAAGAACAAGATCATCTATATCGGGAAGGCAAAGAACCTGAAAAAACGGGTGAGTTCCTATTTCAGCAAGATTAACTCTATCAGCGGTAAGGTGCAGATGCTGGTGAGAAGGATTGCCGATATCCGGTATATTATTGTTGAAACGGAAACGGACGCCTTATTGCTGGAGAACAATCTGATCAAGAAATATCAGCCCCACTATAATGTAGCGCTTAAAGACGACAAGACCTTTCCATGGATCTGTTTTAAGAACGAACCCTTTCCCAGGATCTTTTCCACCCGCTATGTTGTTCGCGACGGATCATCATACTACGGCCCCTATGCCAACGTCAGGCTGATGAACACGCTGCTTGATCTCATCCGGCAACTTTATCCGTTGCGCAACTGCAATCTGAACCTGACCGAAAAGAATATCCAGGCAAAAAAATTCAGGGTTTGCCTTGAAAATCACCTGGGGAACTGCAAGGGTCCCTGCGAAGGTCTTCAGACGATGGAGGACTATGACCTTTCTGTCCATTCGATCAGGGAGATCATCAAGGGAAACATCAATTCGGTGATGCGCCAACTCAGGGAGATGATGATGGAATATGCAGGCAGGATGGAGTTCGAAAAAGCGCACCTTGTTAAGATAAGGCTCGACCTTTTGGAAACATACCAGAGTAAATCGACAGTGGTCAACCCGGCCATCAACAATGTTGATGTATTTTCGATCCTTTCCGGCGATATGAATGCATATGTCAATTTCATGAAGATAATGAACGGTGCGATCATCCAGGTGCATACCGTAGAACTTATCAAAAAGCTGGATGAAACCCCGGAGGAATTGATAGAGCTTGCAATTATCGATATCCGCCAGCGGTTTGAGAGTGAAGCTCCCGATATCCTGGTGCCTTTCCCAGTAAGTATTGACCTGCCGGGAGTGACGTTTACCGTTCCGAAGATCGGCGATAAAAAGAAGTTGCTGGAACTTTCAGAACGGAATGTGAAGTATTATCAAATGGAAAAGGAGAGGCAGAAAGAGATGGTCGATCCCGAACACCGGTCGAAACGGATCCTGAACCAGGTGATGAGTGACCTGCGGATGCCGGAACTGCCGGTGACTATTGAATGTTTTGATAATTCGAATATCCAGGGCGCTTATCCCGTAGCTGCCATGGTCAGTTTTAAAAATGCCAAACCGGATAAGGCCGAATACCGTCATTTCAATATCAAAACGGTTGAAGGCCCGGATGATTTTGCTTCGATGGAGGAGATCATTTACAGGAGATATAAAAGGTTGCTGGATGAGAATCATCCGTTACCCCAACTGATCGTGATCGATGGGGGCAAAGGACAGCTTAGTTCTGCCCTGAAGAGCCTTGAGAAACTTGATCTGACGGGGAAGATCACCATCATCGGGATCGCAAAAAAGCTGGAAGAGATCTACTTTCCAAACGATCCGGTACCACTATACATCGATAAAAAGTCGGAGACATTGCGGCTGGTCCAGCATATGCGCGATGAAGCCCACCGTTTCGGGATCTCCCATCACCGGAAAGTAAGGGAAAAAGGCGGCATGAAAGCTATGCTGACGGAGATCATTGGAATCGGGTATTCCACGAATCAAACGCTGTTACGGAAATTCAAATCGGTAAAGAATATCCAGATGGCATCGCTGGAGGAGCTGGCGGAAGTAATCGGGAAATCGAAAGCGGGGATCGTTTTTAACCATTTTCATAAAGAAGGATAATTACTTCTCTGACGCTGTCTTCTTTAAAATCCGGATTTTCTGCTATTGTCCGAAAGTCAAGATCGCCGAAAAGAATGTCTTTGCTGATTTCCTCTTTCTTCATAATCAAATTTAGATATTCAATTACTTGTCCGTTCTATAGCCTTAGTGCAACGCCCCGGCTCATAAGCTGATGCGGCCAATTGAACAATTGATGTACTGCTCATTTATGCTGAGATTTACCTTTTGGTAAACAACAAAGTTTAAATTTTTTTCCTGATCCACAAGGACACGGTTCGTTTCGGCCTACTGGTTTTTGTTTATTTTGATGATCAGGATTATTCTTTAATGCCATATTCTCGATGTATCCTTGAAAAATATAATAATGTTCAATGATTCTTTTTACATAGAAGTTATCCTCAAGAGTAATTTTTACACGTTCGAATATTTTATCTGTAATATCTGTTTTTCGGGTTAAAATATTAATTGACGGACCTTTGAGTTCATAAATGACGTCTTTGTCATACTTGCCAAACCAATTTTCATAATATTTTTCACTTTCCCAACCATAATTGATAACTGCAACAGATTTTTTTCGTTTTTCAGAGAGGATATTCAGCATAACTCTTCTGCAATCGCATTTTGGCTCATCACAAAATAATTCCAATAAGATAAACTGATCGCCGGCTAATTTCGGATCATTAAATATTTGTATGCAACGAGTTTCTTTTTTAGCAATTTCAGGAAAATATGTTTGAAAAGCAAGATAAGGCATAAATTGTGATTTCGTTTATTAGAACTTATTATTGACCGATTCAGATTGTTATGCCCGGTGCAGTTATTTATGGGCAAACCTTAGACCTTATCAATGGTCTTCCTTCAGTAAAATTAAACTATAATTCAATAAAATCATCGGGAACTTATCATTTTAATTCTTTTTAGTCAGTCCCGTCGGAAAGCCAGATAGAAAACGGGCTTCAGTCCGAAACGAAAGCCGGGATTTTCGGACTAAAGTCCGATGGTCGTTTTCACCCCATAACCCCCGCGCTAAAGCGCAGGGAAATTCATCGCAAAAGACCTTCCAGGTTTCATAAGCTTAAAGATAGTACCCATAGATTACTGAAACCTGGAAGGTCTACCCTCACTTTGTCACTCTGTCACTTTCTTTTCCCCCACCATGCAAATGTCCCCCACCCGGCAAAACAACCCACCACATTCGCAATAAAATCGTACTCTGAGCAAATCCGGCCGGGAATGACAAATCGCTGTAGAAATTCGGTGATCCCGCTGAAAAGGACTCCCATTAGCAAGGCTGTGAAAACCGGATTCATTTTGGGAAATGAAAAGACATCCTGTCTGGTTAAACCCCTGATCCATAAAAAGACAAACACGGCAAACATAAAAACATGGACCAGCTTGTCGGGTTTGAAAAGATCAACGAATTGAGGGACATCGGGCAGGAATTTACCCGGAATACAGATCAGGATCAAAATCAAAAGACCCCAGAGAATACCCTTAAGGTTATTACTGAAAAAGTTATTCAAAACGGCAAAGAATTCCTAAGCCTGGATCAGATCAGCATATTGCTTTGGATCCAGGAGTTGACCGATCTCCTCTGGTTTCTGGATTTTTATCTTGATCACCCAGCCTTTTTCGTATGAGTCCTGGTTCAGGATCTCCGGCTTGGTGGTAAGGTTTTCGTTAAATGCGAGCACTTCTCCGCCAACCGGCATGTACATATCGGAAACAGTTTTTACTGCTTCAATGGTACCAAAAGATTCACCTTTCTGCAGTATTTCACCAACGGTCTCGACCTCGATGAAAACAATGTCGCCCAACTCATGCTGTGCATAATCGGATATACCTACATAACCTTCATCTCCTTCTACTCTCAGCCATTCATGATCTTTTGTAAATTTTAAATTTTCAGGGATTTTCATATTGAATCGGTTTTATCTGTTGAACTGTCAAAAGTAATTTTTAAATTGCTATTGTGCAAGGGTAAACTTCAGGGTCAATCCGCCTTTTGTTACCGATGTCCTGTACTGGTTTGAGACATATGGTGAAGAAATATCTTTTGTAAAGTAGAAACGCAGGTTAAAGCGCTGGTTAAGTGCATAATCAGCTGTGAAGGAAATGGCAGTAATCTGTGATCCTGTGGATATTTCATTGATATTTTCGTCAACCCTTCTCAAGGTTGTCATATTCTTCCGGATGGAAAAATCAGCTTTGAGGTTGAGATCGCTTGAATATTTGCTCTTTTTTCCTGCAGTACCTAGTGAGATAAAAGAAAGACGGATATTCTTAAAACGATAGCCCAGGCCGATGATAAGCTCATTGGTCGAAACTTCTGTGAGCTGGTTATTTACGAAGCTGAATGAAAGGTTACGGCTCCTGCGCCATTCAATATCCGAAAGCAGGCTGTTCACCCATCCCATATCAATTTTGATAAGCGGGCTGAACTGCTCTGTAACAGAGATCACGGTGAACTGTGATTTTGGAATGTAATTCCCCGCATCATCCATCACAGAAGGAGCTCCGGCAATTTCCTTGTATTTGATGTTTGATGTAAAGGAAGATATATTATAAGTAGAAAGATATGCATGGCTGATCGTAAAGGTACGGAACCATTTTTTCATTGCCCTGATCTTCGTTAATCCGTCGTATGTGAGATGCCAGTTGGGTAAGGGTATCGATGGAAAGGCATTCAGGCCGACTTTTGAAGGATCACGGCCACCGTAGGCTGAGAGGAATGCAGCGGTCAGTACTTCCTGGTTATTGGGGCCATAACCCAGGGGATAACCGGTCGTATCGATCTTCCCGGCAGAATTGGGATTCGATGCTGATAATCGCTGAGCAATCTGGTAACGGTAAGCCTTCAGCTTTTCAAATAACGGGGAAATATTATTGGATCCAACACTGGTAAATGACGTTCCAATCATAAGGTACGACATGGTAAAACTGCCGTTATCCATCGTGGAGAAAGTATTAAAAATGCCGTCATTGTTTGCTTTGAAATATTCCTGGTGCATTTTTGAATAGGTTTTTGTAGCGATGATCTCGATCTTCAGATCAGGAAGTGGCTCAATGGTTGCATTTATCGAAAGGTTTTCATTGAACTTATTGTTATAAGGATTATTCAGGAGGGTATCGTTTGTAAGCCATCCCTGGCGGACCGCATCCCACCTTATATCACGCTGATCCCCGAAAACGAATCCAAGTCCGGGTGCATTACGTGACCAATTGTTCCCCAACGCTTCCGGTTCCGGTGTGAAACCCGGGAACATTGTACCATTCCCCTGAGTATAATTTATGCCAATTCTCCTTATGCCCATCAGGATCCGCAATGTTCCGTCCATTAAAAATTTTCCGACATTAAAATGATTCTGTATGCTATCCTGTTTTGCCTGCTTATTTTTTGGATCCTGTTTTGGATTTTTGGACGGGGTATTTGGTCTCATATCTCCTCTTGAACTGCCGCTGGACTGGTTCAACTTCTTCAGATATCCGACCTTATTATACAAGGAAACCAGGTTCAGTCCGCCATTTATTACTTTATTGCATCCGTTTTCAATGATATTTCCAATTTCTGATTGAACGGAGATAGGACTGGCCGTCCAGTGGTAGGTTGCCTGGTATCCGGCATTTGCCTGTATCCATTCGAAAAACGGGATCTTCATAAATGGAATTTCGTAGGTCACATTGAACTGCTGGTTATAAAGCGACCTTGTTCCAAAGGAAAGTATCTGGTTCCAGGCCTGCTGACGGCTTGACCGGTCAATCTGACCTGCAGGTTCATTGATGAATGCGTTGGCGTTTGCTATCAGCGTGACCTTGACAGATCTTGTCAGGTCGTATTTCAAATCATAAATCCTTGACCAATTCCAGTTCTTTATATAATAGGTTTCCATTGGAATATCGGCGGTGCTTTTGTTTCTGAATTTGCGTGCTTCAAATTCCCGGTTCATATCGGTGCGGAAGGAAAACGACCTGGGCATGTAAGAAAAGTTGAAATCGCGAATCAAAGCAAGTGCCTTGCTTTTAAGAAACCTCATACGGGTTAAGGGCTGGACTATTTTTGGTGAAGCAGCAAAGTTATAACCCAGTCCGCCTGTGTATTTTTTACTCATATCATATTCGATGTCGATATTCCTGTGGAAAATTTCGGAATAGGCATAGCTGACATTGAAATTCTCTATATCCCAGAATTTAGGTTTTTTATCGGATTTCCGGTCTTTCCGAACATTCATCAGGTTAAAATTCCTGGTTTGGGTATAATCTTCTTCCTGGCGGGCAACAGAGTCCTTTGATGATTGTGTAGCATAAGAATTAATAACATCCTTGTACAGGATATCGGGACTCAGTTGATCATATTTTGGAGTGCTGTTGGTCATTGAATAGTCGAAGTGCATTGGAATACGGATCCCGGACTTCTCAGGCAAAAACTTACCCAGTTCAAGGTCGGTATCAAAACCCAGTGATAAAGTAGAGGCAAGCGCTCTTTCAGTTTGTTTCTGTTCGATGGTTCCAAAGCCGCTGCTGGTGTAAGTTCCTGTCACCTGAACACGACCCAGGTCAGCCAAAGTAGCCGCCACCCGCGCTGTTGCCGCCCATCCTCCCGAACGGTTAAAATCAGTGAGACGGAGTTCATCCACCCATATTTCCGCACATTTTGACAATCCATCGTCATTGATGGTCTGACTGCTCTTTTTGGGATTCCGAATTCCGATCATAATCGCTTTAACATCACTGATGGTTGGAGAACCCAGCACAGTGATCTTGTTTTTTCCATCCTTTTCCACATAAGGAGTTGACTGTGATATGGTTGTCCCCGGACTGCGCATGGCAATATTCCTGTCTTGTTTCGTTTCAACCAGCCGGTTAAAGTCAATATCAAAGGCATTTGCATCTGGCCAGATGGCCCCGGGATGAGAAGAGGTGGTATTCCATGGAGTAAATGTGAGTGGGATTTCGTATTCATAATAATTCTGGGTGAAATCGGAACCAACCCGCAGGAAGATGGTCAGGTCACCATCCTTTACGTTCTGACCGGCAATGCTCTGTTCTGCATGAACGAACATTTGCATCCGTTTGAACTGCCGGAAATCGAATTCACAGGTTTTATATGCAGCGCGGGCATCTCCATCCACCAATTCACAAATCTTCATTACCATTGACTGTTCATTCAGTTTTTGTTGGTTGGTAGATCCCCAGTTTGTTTCCTGCTGAATCCCGGGGGGCATAACATAGGGGATTGGTTGTTTACTGCCATTTTCTTCAATGCTGACTGTTGCTATATCAAAAGTAGTCTTGTTTTCATTGTCATCAGGAATATATTCTCCGGGGGATAAAAGATCCTGATCATACCTCCTCCATTCTCCCCTTGATAATTCGAGGGTAGCAAAACGGCATACAATGGGGCTCGGGAATCCTTTGAAGAACATCCTCATAAAACGGATTGAAGTGAATCCCTGGATACTGCCAACAGTTTTATCGGGTGAACGGACGGGGATCTTGAACTGGTACCATTTTACCGTTCCTTTTTGTCCGTTTGCCAAAGGAATTTCAGTGGCGTTCTGAATGTTTGTGATATAGTTCATCCCGACTTTCATTTTGTCGGCGCGCAGGTGAACTACATATTGATAGTATTGTTCGGTTTCACTGAGGGTATTGTCATTATTGATGTCTTCCACATTCGGCATTGTTGTGGCCATGGTTGGGTAGCTTTCAGGGCTGTTGGCAGAAGAGGGAGAGTTGCCCTCAGGCCCGTTGAACATTTTATACCGCTCAAGGATACTCCCGAATTTCGGATCGTTATCGAAATCGGTACCGCGGAAATAGTGGAAGTCATCACTGGAAGGGTCTTTGGCTGCTGAAAGATAAGCCTGAGAACTGGTTCCATATAAGGCACCGATCTTCTGAAGGTAGGAGGTGTCAAAAAATGTCCGCTCATCAGCATCCCTGAGACCATCATAACCTACATCCTGGTATTGCCTCGAATCGGGGTTGTTGTCGAAAGCATCCACCAATGCCTGGGTGGAGGGAACCCTTCCCCAGATCGTAGTATCTACACCGGTTGGCTGGGCAGTGATTGGCAAGCCATTCTCAAAGCTCTTACGGCCATCTCTCAGAATATCCTCTGAAATATCCCCCAGGTTAAAATAGAGATCACCTGAATTCAATGAATCTGCTGTGAAGGGATCCATCATCCAGAATTCGATATACTGGATGTTTGTTGCATCGAAATCAGAGGTTTCAATCTTTCGCATAATGCCTCCCCACCGTGTTTCCGGATCGAGTAAGGTCCCGTCATTTTTGAGCCCTTTTGAGAAACCTGTTTGATGGGTGTCAAAATTATAAGGGCCTTTCTCCGCAGGATAATAGGAGAGGTTCAGAATGGCAAGATTTATGGGTACACCGTTCAATGGCTGTTTATTGGGAAATACTTCTGTTTCCCAAACCTGACGGACATAGTTGTTCGACAACTCGTTATTGTTAACATTGGGTGGAATCAGGTTCTGGTTCTTGTCATAAAAGAGCGGATCGATCACATACCATGCAAATTTAGCACGGTTGTATCCGTAGGAAAGCCCCGTGTTTGGCGCAGCTTCAGGAAACATCAACAGGTTGGTTTGTCCCTGGGGAGTGCTGGCGAGGTACCAGTTACCGATATTTTTAAGGTCAATGGTTGACCTGGCGCCTTCAAAATCGTCGATGTAGGATGTACCGGCTTTGCCGATGGCCTTGGAGTGGCCCGGTATGAATTGGGCAAATTCAGCATCGACTGCAACGGTCGATTGAGCTTTGGTAGTGATCAGCGGCAAGGCATCGACGAGGCGGGTAATCAAACGCGACGAAGTCCGGTAAGTAAGATTGAGTCCCCACATGGTGTTGGATAATGGTTCATCACCATAATTCACTTTCTGGGTCAGTGGACTTTCATTTAAATTCATGATGGTTGCACCGATCACGAAATCCTTGTTGATGGTATAATCCACATGGGCACCCATCAGGCGTTTCGTCTGAACATTGAACATCTCATTGCTTTCCATTGAAATGTTAATGGGTGTACCTGAGTTGAGGATCCCCTCATTGATAATCCTTACACGACCCAATGTATAATCGACAGTATAGTCGTGGTTTTCCGTCAGTAAAACACCTCCGGCGGTCACTTTAACAGATCCTTGTGGTACGTTCAGTGCATTCAGCGATATTTCCGATCCGGCAGAGGATTTATAAGATCCGTCCAGGACAAACTTATTTTTCTCCGGAAATTGCCTGGCCATGGTCTTTGTAACAGTATACAAGGAGTCGAAACAGTATTTGGCTGCCAGTTCCAGGGAGCCTTTGGGGTCATTCGGGTCATAGATAGAGTCGCGAAGATCCTGCCCGAATGGTTCAAGTTCAGTGAAAAAGACCCTGCCGTTGGTTGATTGGATCGTGCCACCTACCCCGGCTGCATTATCGATGAAGTCAAACATTCCATCTGCAGGAGGATTCATCTGTTGATTCAGGTTGTCTAAGTTCATTACCTTCAGTAAAGGATGGCCGCTGATACGCGTTTCTGTGATATAAGCAGTTGGAACGCCGTTTTTATTTCCTGAGTAGAGGATGTTCATCAGGAAACTTTGTGGTTGTACCTGGTAAGCGCCTAGAGCATAAACGTTTTTCATCATCAGCTTCCACATAGGAAGGTGTGTATTCAGTGTTGTGCTTTTCAAAAGCTTGACAATCAGGTTATTTGGCGTATGGATACCCTGATCTGAAAATTCCCCGACCTGGTAAATAGAATCGCTCCCGACGATCTGGTATTGGTAGGCAACAGCCAGTACCTGGTCGGGATTCAATGTCGTATTCAGCGAAATAAACCCAAGCTTGCTGTTAAAAGTATATTCAGTAGGTAATAGCTTACGGGCACTTTCCACCTTTTCAAAGTCCTGACCTTCCACTAACCCGAAAGTTGATTTCAGGTAATTGGTTACCTTATTGATACTCCTTACATTTGCAGTATCAGCCGGGGTCGGCATGATCACACTGAGCAGGTTGTTTGAATAATTCGAGGGATTCGGAACAGCCGGATTTCTACTGAACCTTCTATTGTAAGGAGTGTTTTCTCCAAGATCCTGGAAAGCCACGATATTCCTGTTTTCTGTAATTGCTGCCCCAATATTGGTCAGCCAAACTTCCATCTTTACAATGTTTACATTGGAGGTAATGATGGGCAATTTGGAAAGGGCTTTCTTGTAATTGTTCCGGAAATACTGACCTAAAAAGAAATGCTTGTTTTCATCATAGTCATCAGCGCGGATGGTAAATTTTGTAGTTTGTGCATTTCCCTGTACCGTAATATTCTTTGTCTGGCTTTTTTGCTGGGAATAGATAGCGCTTACCATAACCCGTCCGAATTTAAGCTTTGTCTTCAAACCAAACAGACTTTCGGTTCCACGGATAAGGGTGCTGTTCAATGGGAAATTAACATCACCACCTTCGATAAGTTGGACGATGTCGTCCTCCTTCCCTTCATATTTCAGTTTCAGCTTATTCTCAAAGTCGAAAGTAGCCTGGGTATTATAACTTGTTTTGAACTCGATCTTATCCCCGATCTTGGCGATCACATTCATCTGGATCTTCTCCTCGAAGTCGAAATTTGTCTGCCTGCGCTGGTTGGTATTGAGCATCGGATCATCGCGGCGGTTTGAAATGATACCAAAGGTTATTTCTGCAGAACCCTGAGGCCGGATATCGACCGTATTGTTACCAAAGATCGTTTCAAAGACTTTCCCTGGAATATGGAGTTTGGGGATAACGCCGCTGCTGTTATCAATACCGGCTGCTTCACTTCTCTCTTTCCAGTATTGTTGCAGGATCTTTTTCATATCCTGATCCTGGTATTCTTCAAAACTCATCGTGGTCGGAACACGGTAAGTCATTTTACCTATTTTGTAAACATAAACATACTGCCGGGTTATGGGATCATATTCGATTGTGGTTTTGACATTGGATGGGTTTTTCATGTAAAGGTTACTTCTACCCGAAGAACCAGGAGTTGTTGACCCGTCGTCAAAGGGGTAACGGAGATGAATACTGGTGTCTTTTACCGTTGTGTCGGAAGGAAGCGGATTGGCAGATAACAGATTTTTCCCTGCAATGGATGAATTCGTCAGGGTAAAAACCAGTCCGGTAAGAACAGCAAAATGGCGCAGGAGGTATGTAAACTTCTTAGGCAAATTCAAGTTTTGTTATTACGATATTGAAAAAATTCAATCAGGGACATACTCTTCTCCTTAAAGGATCTTCAAAGCATGCCTGATCAACTCTTCCACAGGTAAAGCCGTTCCTTCCACCTCGATGACTTTACTCAGGGCTTTCTCAGCTATCATTTTTGGAAAACCGAGAATTATTAATCCTGATAACGCTTCTTCTTTCTTAGTATTGTGCAGAAATCCCAAATTTTCATGTGGGATCAGCTCTTTGGAAATCTTCCCTTTCAGATCAATAATGATGCGTTGCGCTGTTTTTGCACCGATCCCTTTGATCTTCTGTAAAATTAAAGAATTTCCCTGGACGATCGCCTGACAAATATCATTTGGTGACATGGAGGAAAGGATCATCCTTGCCGTATTTGTTCCCACCCCATTTACTGAGATCAGTTGCCGGAACAATTCGCGCTCTGCCTGGTCCATAAAACCGAATAGTACCATTGCATCCTCTTTCACCGCCAGATGAGTGTATAAGAGACAATGTTCTTCATCTTTCATCTGGGAATAAGTATGCAGGGAGATGTTCAGCAGATAACCGACACCACCGGCTTCGATCACTGCATAAGCAGGATTCTTTTCAGCCAGCTTTCCTTTGATATAATCGTACATAAGAATGAATCTTAAAAAATAATTCCGTAAAAGTAATGATTTACGATTTTAGACTTAGTCTTTTAGACACCGGACACTAAATCCATTTGATCTTAATGACGGATATAGCGAAACACTCGGATCCCATGAGTTCATCCCGTGTGCCCAGGCTTTGGTAGGACTGTGAACATCCGATGACCAATAGAAGATCGCCATACCTGCAAAATCCCAAATGACATTCATATGACGTGTGCCATTCACCATTGCATTGAATCCCGAATAACCCGTTGATTTCAATGGACTACCTGCAAAGCCGTTGTTGATGTAATTATTGAAGAGAGTAGTCCATTCTGTTTCCGTCGGTACATGCCATGCCGGCGGACAAAGGCCTTGCTTGGCAGGGGAGTCGTCGTATTGCATGATCTCATCCCACTGGTAGTATACAGTTCCCAGTTGGCAGTTCCCGGTTATATCGTTCAGACAGTATTTTTCATTGATGCAATTGTCACGTTGGCTTATGTTTCCGGGAATCATTGTTCCGTAGTTCAGGTTGGCGGCCATCCAACATTGGCTTCCGATCTGCACAGTTGGGTAGACCTTATTGTCCCGGATATCAGTCAGCGGATTACCACACACCAATAATGACGAATTACTAATGACTAATGACCTGCTGGCAAACGCAGAACAAAGCGCTGCATTTATATAGGAATAGGTGATCGTTTTTGTTCCAACCCCTGCAATTGCGGGATAGAAGATGCCATTAGCAACCCCCGGACCGGAGTAAGTTCCACCCAATGAAATTCCTCCTTTCAGCCTGAAGGGTTGGGCGTTGACACTGGTGACCGAATCGTTGCACCGGGTCAGAGAAACAACAGGCAATGGGTTAACAGTCATTGTAATTGTATTGCTGACTGCAGGGTTTCCGGTTGCACATATAAAGCTGGATGTCAATGTACAATTAACGGTATCACTGTTCACCGGAAGATACTGGTAAGTTGTGCTGTTCGTTCCTGAGTTGATACCGTTGACTTTCCATTGAAAAACGGGCGTCGATCCTGTATTGGTGGGTGTTGCCGTGAAGGTTACCGGAATTCCTGAACAAACAGGGTTAACAGAAGCATTGATTGAAACAGAGACCGGCATGAGCGGGTTTACGGTCATATTGATGGTATTGCTCGTTGCAGGGTTACCTGTCGGACAGGTTGCATTGGAGGTAAGAGTACAAGTTATATGGTCACCGGAAACAGGAATGAAGGAATATGTCAGACTATTCGTTCCGACACTTATCCCGTTTGTTTTCCATTGGTAAACAGGTGAAGAACCAGGGTTGGTTGGATTTGCCGTAAAGTTGACCTGGGTCCCGGCGCAAACTGGGTTTGCAGATGCGCCGATGGTAATACTGACCGGAAGGTTCGGATTGACAGTCAGTGTGATTGGATTGCCGGTTGCAGGATTGCCGGATGTACAGGGTTCTGAGGAGGTGAGTATGCAGGTCACAATATCACTGTTTGCCGGTGTATACGTATATGTTGGACTGCTGATGCCCACATTGATTCCATTCACTTTCCATTGATAAGCCGGAGAGGGACCACCACCGACAGGAGTTGCCGAGAATGTTACTGAGGTTCCAGAACAGACAATTTCAGCAGTAGAAGAGATGCTCACGCTCACAGATACTATGGGTATAACGATAATCTCAATTACATTGGATTCAACAGCCCCGCTCCAGTCGCTCATGCAATTCACCCTGGCCAGACGTTTAAACCAGGTTGTTTGTATAACCGGTCCGGGATTATAGGATGCGGAATTACTTCCTGCTAAATCAGTGAAGCCCGTCGTGCTGCTTGTAGTGGAGAGCTGCCATTTGTATTCGAGTGTACCTGCAAATCCGGTTGGGGATTGAATATTGTTGAGGGTGATCGGTGTATAACTTCCACACCCGCTCTGATCATTGCCAACCGTTCCTCCTGTTGCCGGATTGGTACAAGGCGGTGTATAACTCCAGAACACCACCGAGGTATCTGATTTAAAACCAAAAACTTCAGCATAAATATGATCTTCACCTGGAATAACTCCTGTTTGTGTATAGCAATATTGTGCATTCCCCAGAGCATCAGTATATCCATTTCCGGTCAAGGGATTTATACCACTCACATAGAAATTTACCAAAACACCAACAACCGGGTTTGTATAGTTATCTGTTACATTTGCGGTCAGGCAAACACTTGTCACGTTCAGTTGGCCGTAAGCCGTATCAGGTGTAAGTGTGACATTGTTGACTGTTCCAACCGGGGATAGTGAACATCCGCCGGGATAACCATAAGAATCGGCATTTCCCCATCCATAAACAAACACCCCGAATGGAAAGGTACTGGTAAATGTATGCGAGCCTGCTATTACAGATCTTTTCGCACCATAAAAATTTGTTGTACTTATTTGGGTAAAAGCCGCATTTGGAATCAACACACCATCCTGGTATATCGTACCCAATGCATAGTCGGGAGCAACTACGTTTACCCAATGCGTGAGAAAGCCGCCGGCAACATTCACCACAGTATAATTTGTCAGGAATTGTTCACATGGTGGGATCAGCATAATGAACGGATCTCCGGTGGTATTTCCCGTGCAATTTTGACCCTTTGCATATTGTGCCAAAAGGGCAGCTTTAGAGGTAGTGATGGAATTATTTCCTGCAAGGTTTGTTTCATAGTAATCTCCTGTATTGATGGTTGATACCATTGTTCCGTTTACAGAAATATCTGTGCCATCTTCATCGGCAAGAACCCTGAATATATCCCCGCTGTTATCCCTTCCTGCCAGTGGTACAGTCACGAAATTCTTGCCCCAGGAATAATAAGGCCACATCATTTCTACAATATGGTCGCATGCAGTACACGTTATACTCGGGATGTCGACACATTTTACTGATCCGAAAACTCCGACCGGAAAATTCGATTGTACCCTTGAACCCGTTAAATCATCAGCATTGTTTGAAGCCTCAACTATATAGGTCTGTCCCTGATCAAGGTTCACATAGGTTATCGCATTCGTCTGGTGGTTAAAGAGAGTCAGTGATGTCCCGTCTTGTGTGGCAACTACCGAAAAAGCCGATCCGCTACCGCTGAGGGTCACTTTAAAGGTAAGTATTCTGTAATCCAACCCCAACGCATTTACCGGCAACGCCAGAAAGGCATCAGTTGAGGCGGTGCGATGGTTAAGTCCATACACGGAAACTGGATCATTGGAAGTTACCCTGATCCCTTTGCTCTCAATTCCGCCCGAAAGTGCTACTCCAGAAGGAACCGTAAGCTGAGTTACAATGCCAGGGACGACTGTAAAATTTTGGGTTACTCCCGGAAAGGCTGAATAGACCGACCCGCTGGTTGAAAAGTTGGAAGAGATGAAAATTTGAAGTGTAGCTGTTCCTTGGTTTGGAGGGAAGGCAATCCAGAAATCAGTACCTACGTTGGTTGTTGTTTGGGAAAACCCAGTGTATGAAATACTAAAAAGGATAAAGATTAAATAACGATGTTTCATTTCTGAGAAAAAAATATGCGAATGACAAGAATGAAAAATTCGGGAATGAAATTACAAATAATCGAAATACGAATGAATTCTATATTCAGAATTCTGACATGAAAGATAAAACCTGTTTAATATCTTTGTATCTATATTGATCTTCAAGGTTGTTCGCTTAAAGGAACGAATAGTTTTAACTGTTCTTTGTTAGTTGTTCACTGCTGACTGTACATTATTCTTTATTCACTGTTCGCTAAAAACCAACGAATAGTAAAAAGCAAACAATTATTCACAGTTAACTCTTCATCAGCCATTTCCACACCGGTATGATGTTGATTTTTTTATTCTGAATGCTGAGCGTATCCTCTTGGTTGTATGTCAAAATCAGGCCTTCGGACAGATTACAAAAATTGATCGCTTCAAGGAGGCCTTCTGTTTCGCGTTTATAATTATCGGAATTCAGCTCCCAACAAACCTGGGTTGCCTCTCCGATGGTTTTATTTGCCATTGTAATGAAATCACACTCCCGTTTTCCTGAAAAATAAAAAATTTCCTGATCAGGTTTGAAGTTAGATGATACCAGATTTTCAAGAAGCCACCCTTTATCAACACCCGGTTGTGTCGATATAACCGGAATAAAGCCATTATCAACAAGATAAACTTTTTTATCATTAACCAATTGTTTATTCAGGCTATAATCAAATTTATTAACCAAACGCACCAGATAGGATTCTTCGAGGTAATCCGTATATTTCCGAATGGTATTGATACTACCTGCCGAAAGCTTTTTCGAAAGAGCATTATAGCTGAATTTTCGTGAAAAATTTGTCATCAGCCACAGATACAACTCTTTGGCAACATGTACATTTTCAACTTTCTTGCGGACTATGATATCTTTATACAGAATATCATCATAGATTTGTCTAAGGATGTCGGGGTCTTTATACAATAAGAATTCCGGCATTCCGCCAATGGTCAGATAATCTTCAAACAGGCTAATAATGTTCGCACGATCTTCGGTTTGCAGAACATTGATTTTTTCAACTGCCATGTTTTTAAACCTCAGATATTCTGTGAATGAAAATGGCCTCAGCCCCGTATCGATATGCCGGCCTGTCAGCCTTGTGCTGATTTCCTCTTTTAACAACCCGGCATTGGATCCTGTAATAAAAAACTTAAACCCATTGTCGTAGAACCTGCGGACGAATGCATCAAAATCTTCAACATGCTGTATTTCATCAATAAAGAAAGTTTTTTGGGGGCCGAAAAGGCTAACAAGTGTTTCGTAAATATCATTGAAGCCGGTTGCTTCGAAATTCAGAAACCGTTCATCTTCAAAGTTTATATAATAAAAATCCTGATCATGATGATATTTTTTAATCACCTGCCGCAACAAAGTAGATTTTCCACATCGTCGTATACCTGTGACCACATGAATATGAGGCAATCTGAGTTTTTCGCCAATAACAGACAACGTTTCCCTTTCAATCCCGGTTTGCTTTTTCAGGATTGAGTTACGTTGTTCTGTCAGGATTTGCCGGAGTAATTCTTTTGATAACATAGCAGATTAATATGTTACAAATATAAGAAATTAATCAATAGAATGAACAATAATATAAAATATCATTCAAACTAATGAATGATTACGACTATCATGAATAAAGAAAAAAGAAAACGGAAACGTGAAAACTTATTTTTCACTCCTCACTCTTCACTGATTGTATGTTCGTATTTTTACAGCCTTTTAATCCATCCAGTAAACAGATATGCCTATGTCAAAGCATAAGTCCATTCCGCTTTTATCTCCCGAAAAATATCTCCGCACACGTGCCCGAACACTCCCCTTAGGCGCATGTTACATTAATGAATTTTGGCAAGATTCAGGAATGGCTTTCATTATTGTTACACGAAAGCATGTCAATGGTAACCTCACTTTTGCTGTTTTCCAGGTCGATCTTCACTGCCTGGGTGTAAAAGACGCCTTCTGGAATTTCAATGTTTCATCGCTCGATGTGGATGAAATAATAAAGACACAAAGTGAAAAAATGAATGGAGAAGACCCATTGATTGATGTTGAATATGTACTTGTACATAATATCATCTACGGAGCAATTGAATATGCAGAGGAACTGGGCTTTAATCCTCATAAAGATTTCAATCTTGTGAAAAACATCCTGGAAGAGGATGATGAACACGTTGATTTGATGGAGATTGAATTTGGATGGAATGGCAAGCCCGCGATTTATCTCGGCAGAGAACATCATCCGAAAAATATTATCGCTCAACTTGAAAGAAGTGTCGGACCGGGTAACTTTCATATTATTGGTCTTGAAGGTGAAATTCCTAATGATGATGAGGATATGAATACGGGGATTTTCGATCAGGAGGAGGATAAATTTGAATATGAGGGAGATGAAGAAGATTATACTATTTCAGAACTCTCAGTGATCGACAAACCGCTCGAAGACATAAATTCAACGGATATGGAAGATGTCTTCCTTGGCAGGAAAATTCTATCTGAACGTAATTTATTCCTGGTAACTTTTACTTTGTGGATGGAAGGATTGAATAAAAAAGATAAGAAAGAGGTTAAAAAAATTCTGAATGAGATAGAGACCTGGAATATTTCTGATGAATCTCCTGATGAAATTGATTATTTCGAATCAGGAGACGAAATACAATGTTTTGAAAACCTCACTGAAGTATATGAAAAGAATCCCCGGGAGGCCATTAAACCATTACAGCAAGCCATCCGGAAGTTCCCTGAAAACTATTCATTTTATAATCTGCTTGGGATGAGTTATGAAACGCTTGGGGAATTGGATTTAATGAACCGTCTTTCTGAAGAAGTGTACCGGAAATTTCCAAATCATGTAATTGCAGTTTGTAACTACATGAACCGGTTGTTCCTTGCCGGACGGATTGATGAATTTGAAGAACTGATGGACCCAAGTTTCAATATTCATAAGCAATTTCCCGGAAGAAAATTTTTTGCACCCAACGAAATGCTTGCTTACACCGTACCTGTTATTAATTATCTTCTTGAAAGGAATGAAATTTTAAAAGTTGCAGTCTACACATTTTCCCTGACAATATTTGAATGGGATGATTTTGCGGAAAAAGTCGCCAATCTTTTCTATCAGGTCGTTGGAGCCCGGCTTACAGAGCTTTTCCCGGAAGAAAAAATAGAAAAGTTCAGAAAACAGTGAATTAATCGGAGAAAAATGAAAAGGTAATACTATTTTTTAATTTTTTTTCAGGCTCGGTAATACAGAATTTCCTCTTGTTTTTTAAGGTGTTCTATAGCAATCTCTATATGTTATCTTAAGGAAAATAGTAAAGGAAATGATTCCTACCAAGAAGGATTGTTATTGACATGTTGCATGTCATAGTAAAACCTCCTGCCGATAGTGTCAATCGGAGAGATATTATAATCTTGCTTTTTCGAAATCCCAAGATTTCTCATCTCTTCATGATACTCTTCAAACTCCGCAAATGTCTTATCCGATTGAAATGATTGATTTTTTTCCTTTATTAAGGTAGTCAGTTTATCAACTAACTTATTTTCATCTGTATTCATAACATTCTAATTTTGAAAATGTTATATGTAAATCAAAAGGCCGGATATGCAAAGAAAACGCAACAATATTTATCTTATTATCTTACGGAATTTTGGTGGTTGTAACGATTACCGGAGAATTGCATTCTTTCTTTTTCCTCCTGAAAACTGTTTTGACATAATTTGTAATATCTTTGTCTCACTAAAACATCACCAAAGATGCTATCTTTGGCCCGACCTTCCGAAAGGAGCGTTTCTCATTTATTCCAATTACCGCATCGCAATCTGTTGCTACCGGTGTTCCCCAGGTTTCGGTTCCTTTTTTATAATAAACAAGATAGTTGTAAAAGTATTGGGTTCCATATTCACTGATTTCGTAATAATGGCTGGAGAAATTTCCAAGACCTGTGGCATAGTATTGATAGCCGCTTGGATATTCCCACCCAGGACAACCGGTACAACAACTGTCCTGTAAAAAGCATACTGTTCCCCAGATATATCCGACCTGGTCCCTTCCAATAAAACGATCGGTCAGAAGACTATACTGATTTCCATCATGAACAATATGATCTACTTCCAGGGGCAGGTGTCCTGCCCAGTATTCCATGCCCAGAGATTGAAAATTGTACCTCTCAATGATTGTATCCCGGCCTGAGTACCATCCGGTCGGTCCATCTCCCTGGTAGCAATGTTCAACAGTGTAAACAACGGTATCATTCCCATAAGAAGTCTTCGCAAGGACGGTTTTAATGATTTTCTGACCACCACCCGATGCAGTGAGGGTATAGTGAAATTCATCCCCAACATCAAAATTATATATGTCCTGCCAAGTAATTCCCTGAAAGCCCATTCCGTTTGAGGTCTTTCCAGCTAACGAATAACAAAGGGTATCATAGGGAGTCCGGTATATATCATAAATGCGGATTAATCCTTAATGCTGGCTAAGCCCGATTGTTTTACCATTGAAAATGTGGGAGATCGTTTGCCCGTTATTTTGTTTCGCTTGCAGTGTGATGACCTTCACCTGGTCAGTTTGTCCTTGTATGGTCTCCTGCTGTAAGGCAGTCACCTTTGCTTCGAGGTGACAATTCGATGGAAGTGAGGTGTATTTCCGTGTCTCGTTCATTGCAAAGTCGTTTCATATTAAACGGTTGATAACTAACTAAGAGTGAACAGTGAAATTGTTAGTTGTAAGTTGTTCACTGTTCACCGTTCACTGCTTCAGCGCTTTGAGGATCTCTTCCTTCAACCTTGCCTTGAATCTTTCAGGGTTGCTCAGACCGTATGAGAAAGCGAATTCCGTAAGGTCATTTTTGACCTCCTTCCCCTGATCGTTCTTCACAATGTAAAGAGCCTGGGCATTGATTTCGAACCTTGCTACCAGTTTAGCAAACCCTTTATTTTCTGTATTTACTACCATGTATCGGATGGTTCCCTCTTTTATCTCTTTCGCAAAGTAAGTCTGTATTACTTTTTTTGTATTCTCTTCCACGGCCTGGTCGATCGGACAACGTTCGGTCGGATGAAAATAATAAACTTCCAAACGTGGCTTGTTACCGGCCACAGGTTTGGTTTGGGCATTTAAAAAGGTTAATGCTATGGATAGAATAAGGGAAATAAAAATGATCTTTCTCATGGGAATGGGTTATGGATTTTATTAAAATGGAGTTATTAATGGAGCAAAGGTAAGGTATTTCAGACGGGTAAACCCAGTCCCTTACCTCTTAATTTGATCTCCTGTTCCTTCTTACTCCATGTCCTCCCAAAAGTCCCCAGCCACCGCTGCCAATCAGGAATCCGAAGGCATACCATGCCCCGTTATTATTCTGGGCG
This sequence comes from Bacteroidota bacterium, assembly GCA_026391355.1. Lineage (GTDB taxonomy): Bacteria > Bacteroidota > Bacteroidia > Bacteroidales > FEN-979 > CAIYUC01. The sequence goes on from JAPLDH010000015.1 coordinate 30,788, forward strand.
AATACGGTTGTCTTCTCATAGATCAACATCCCGATGAGATCAATGGGGGCCATAAAACCATGCAATAATCCACCCCAGAAACCATAAGTATGTCCCTGCAGGCAGTTGGAAACGATTTCCCGGTTTGCGCATCCTGAAAACAGGATCAGCGACAGCAATAATAATCCCAGGATAACTGGCCATGATAAAAAATTCTTCTTCATAATGTTTGATTTAATGGATAACATAAAAACTATTTTGGTCTGCTGATCAGGTAATTTCTTTTGAGGTCTCCCGGGTGCACGACAAACAAAGGTCCCCAACTGGGATTATTATCATGCATCTTTGTCAAGATGGCAATCATGCCGGTGAACAGGGGTTGGATTTCCTGTTGTACCAACAATGCTTCATAAATTGCTGCGGCAACAACATGTGCAGCGTAGGCACCTGATAAAAGAGAAGGGTCCGGTTGTAAGGTGGAAGTCAGCGCTTTGCGGAGTCCGTCAACAATCTTTTCATCAGAGTCCTGCCAGTCCTGGAGTTCCTGCAGGGAATGGCCATTAAGTGTAGTAAACGGTGTTTGCATCAATGCTTTGGCGATGATATCTGCGGAACGTTGTGCGGAGGTTTTATCTATATAATCCGAACCATTGAGAACGATTTTGGTTATATCCTTCAATCCTTCCTTAAGAATAGCATCAGCCCAGTCATTCTTCCCGGAGAATGAAAGGAGGCGGATCACGGATGATCCCAGCATGATCCGGAGAATATCGGCCGGATGTTCATCGTCTTTTGGACCATCTGAACGGAGTTTCTGTTCCAATCCAAAAGACCCCAGCAAGGCACGGAAATAGGGAATGACAACAGCACTCGCAGCAGGTCCCATATTCAGTACCCCCATGGTATCAGAAATTGTTTCATCGATCCGGTCGCTCCAGTAATTTGCAAGGATCCCTCGGATCTTTGCATTCTTGATCTTGGTGTCCTTATTTATTGCCGCCTTGACAACTTGCGCCATCTCCGTGAGAAGCCCGTCATCAGCATGAACAATATCATGACCGGCGGTTTCATGAGCCAGGCATCCCCAGCCAACCAATACCCCGTGGGCATGCGAAGGCGGGAGATTCACGATGGCACAGTTAACATTAAAGGATATTGTAGCATCGGGAGTATCGGTATAAGGTCCATCATCCGGGTATCCCCATTTTACCAGCGGAGGCAAAAGATCGTGATCCGGAAATTTAATGTTGTGCCGGTCTTCGGCGCTTAAAAACCCGTCATACAGGTCACTGACAACCTCTTCAAAGGCATGGGTTGCATCCGCTTCATATTCTGAAGCATCCTGAAGGATTGCCTGGGCGATATCAAACAATATGAATCCCTGATCGTTATTCGGATTATGTAACTTTTTGAAATCGTTGACCGTGAATCCGTTTATGATCTTAACAAAGGGTTCACAAACGTTTTGGCGATAAATGGGTGGTAATTTATCCTTGGCAGCCGTAAGTTTCTTTTTCAAATCAGCAAGTGTCGCCGGGTCAGCCGGTCCCTTGTTTTTCTTTTTAAGATTGTTGTATGCATCCTTTTGTGCAGCATCCAGGTTGATAAATTTGATTGTCATAATACACGGGTTTAAGGTTATCTGATCCATCATGAATAATTAAGAGTAAAGATAGGCAGGAACTTCATATATTCAAATAAAAAATATCCGGTGAAAATCAAAAATTTTACCCGGAATAGAAGATGATATTTCTTTTACATTTGTCGATCAGTTCCTTACCAATGAAAAAGTCCCCAATCCTGGTCTTCATTCTTTTTTTTATCCTCTTATCCCTTTCAGCATCCATTACCCTCCTTGATTATTATGGGATTATGGAAATTCAGAAATGGATCATGATTGTTTCACGTTGGCTGGTAATTGGGATCCTTTTTTGGTTTGCTGCCCAAAAGAGATCCCTGACCGGATTTATTCTGATCAGTATGCTGGCTGGAATTGAATTCGGGTGCGATCTTCCCGGGATTGCCGTCAAAATGGATATCATCAGCCAGGTTTTTCTCCGGCTAATCAAAACCATCATCGCTCCGTTATTATTCGGAACCTTGGTAGTAGGGATTGCCGGTCATTCTAATCTGAAACAGGTAGGAAGGATCGGGTGGAAATCAATCCTTTATTTTGAAGTGGTTACCACCATGGCCCTTTTTATCGGGCTGGCAGCGATAAACATCAGCCATGCCGGCGTTGGGATCCAGTTACCACCGGCAACAGATTCAGGTGATTTGAAAGTTTTACCGCCACAATCAGCCCGTGATCTGATCCTTCATATATTTCCGGAAAATTTTGCAAAATCAATTGCAGAAGGCAATGTTTTACAGGTCGTTGTGTTTTCAATCCTGTTCGGGATCGGATGTGCGATGGCAGCCGAGAAATACCGGAATCCAATGGTCCGTTTTGCGGAAGCGCTTTCGGAGGTGATGTTCAAGTTCACGAACATCATTATGTACTTCGCCCCCTTTGCTGTTTTTGGAGCTATTGCCTTTACGGTAGGACATCTTGGACTCGGTATTATGGTTAAACTGATCATGCTTCTTATAACACTCTATGTTTCCCTGATTGTCTTCATTGTATTTATCCTGATCCCCATCTGCCTTATCCTGAAGATACCCATAAAACGATTTTTCAACGCAGTCCTTGAACCGGCTTCCATTGCATTTGCAACTACAAGTTCTGAAGCAGCATTGCCCCTGGCAATGGAGAACATGGAAAAATTCGGTGTTCCCCGTCGGATCGTTTCTTTTGTTATTCCGCTGGGTTACAGCTTCAACCTCGACGGAACTACGCTCTACCTGAGCATGGCTTCGATCTTTGTTGCCCAGGCGGCAGGAATTAATATGCCGTTCGGGACACAGCTTGTCTTAATGCTTACCCTGATGCTGACCAGCAAAGGTGTCGCCGGTGTTTCCCGGGCTACCATCGTGATCCTGCTCGGGACGGTCTCCTCATTTGGCCTTCCAACCATGCCGGTCTTCGTACTTCTGGGTATCGATGCACTCATGGATATGGGACGCACCGCCACCAATGTAATCGGGAATTGCCTCGCTTCTGCAGTCATGGCGAAATGGGAGAAGGAATGACCTTCTTCCTTAATGACTTAATGACCTGATGACTTATTGTCTTAAGGTTCTACAAGAATTTAGTCATTAAGTCATCAAGTCATTAGGTCATTTTATAAGAATCATTTTTTGATTACCCGGCAGATTAATCTCCTTACATACATATTTCTCGGGCAGATCATTAATGATCTTCCCTTTATTGATCCGGATCAGAAAGGAACAGGAATCTCTTACTGGTAGGGCAAGCTTTACCTCATTTTTCAGTTCCGTAAACCACCCCATGGATTCGAAAGTGTATCGGCAGGTATCGCCTATCGTCCAATGTCCACGGATCTTGCTGTTCGGGAAACCGAATGCATTTACTTTGTATTCCAGGTGGAAAGCAGTATCCGGTAAAATTCTCACACTGGCATTCTTCAAATCAAACAGAATTACCCTGGGCCTGATTTTGGCTAATTCGGAATTGGTTACGTGGAATTGCTTGGAGGAGATGTAAGGTGTTGCAAGCAGCAACCCGATGGTTATAATGGGTAAAAGGATACCCATTGCCAAAGTTATCCGTCGTGCTTTCTTTTTTTGATCTTCAGAAGAAAGGATCTTCATTTCTATGGGTTTATCAACCCTGAACAAGTAATGCCCTGTCAATGCAATGAGCCAAACCAACCCTCCTGCCCACAATACATCACTTGCAAAATGGCCGCCGGCCATCATCCTCGCAATGCCGATGATCACTCCGTAACCGATACCCAGGACCAGGAAGGAGCAGGCAAGAAGCCTTTTCCGGTTCCGCAGAAAAAGATAAGGGATTGCAAGGTAAAAGCCCATAGAACAGTGTCCGCATGGGAAACTCTTTCCCTCATTGGTATCGCCTTTCTCACAAACGCAAACATACTTTTCCGTACCGCCAAATTCGGTGATCTCACGAGGCCGCGGACGACCCGTATGGTCTTTAAGGAGCAGATTCACCAGGACCCCGGGGCCAACCACTATTGTGAAGACAAGTACCATCGATGCTTTCCGGTAATGAATATACTTTACATTCCAATAAGAGAGTGTGATCATGATCAATCCTGCAAATGCCAGGAAGTATCCGGGGAAGATACCGAACCGGTAAATAAAATCCCAGAATGGTTTGTATTGAAGAAGCCATCCTTTTTCCGGAGAATAGAAATATCGTTGGAGGGCAATATCTGTATTGGTATAACGAAAAACCAGGGTAATGACACCCAATAACAGGATAATGATGGCAAAGTCCTTAAATGCCTGGTTTTTAATAAATTTTGTGAATTTCATCCGGTGAAGGAAGTTTGTGCCTGTCTATACTTGAAACACCCTGCTTTCCCTGTCAAGCCGCTCCATATCCTCATCCGTCATCCGGAAATTCATTGCCCCTGGATTTTCGAGTGCATGCGATTCCTTGGTTGCTCCCGGAATGACAAAAACGGTTTCCCCGTGAAAATGGATCATCCAGTTCAGGGCGACCTGCGAAGTAGTCACCTGATACTTTTTTGCAAGCTCTTTGATGAGCATGATCAGAGGTCTGCTCTTTTCAAGGGCAGATGGTTTAAAAAAGGAAGAATGTTTTCTGTAACCGATCGTTTTTATCATTTCGGGATGTTCGTGAAACTTACCGGTCACTAAACCTTGAGCCAACGGGGAATAGGCAATGATTGATATCCCCAATTCCTTTGCTGTTTGCAGGATCCCGTTAGATTCAATACGCCTGTCGAGCAGACTGTATCGAACCTGGTTTGATACCAGGGGAATCCCAAGTTTATCAAGCGTTTCCCAGGCATTCTTCATTTTCGCTGCGGAAAAGTTGCTTACCCCGATATACCGGATCTTCCCGGATTTCACAAGCTCTGCCATCGCTTTCATCTCTGCCTTTTCATTGGAAAGTCCATACGGCTGGTGAACCTGGTAAAGATCGATGGGAAAGGGAGAAAGAGCTTCAATCCGCTCCCCGATGGTTTTTGGGATGTTGGATGCAAAACGGAACATCGGCCACCACTTGGTAGCGATCAGCACATCGCCTGGCTTTTTGCCTAGAGTCGTGAGTGATTTCGAAAGCGCCTTTTCGGAAACTCCGTTACCGTAAACCTCAGCCGTATCAAACCAGTTGATCCCTCCTTCAAGAGAGATATTAACGATCGACCGGATAAGATCATCATCAAGGGTTGGCCAGAATTTTCCGGCTAGATTGTTTTGCTTGCTGAATTGCCAGCATCCCAAACCAACCGGTGTTAAGTGTAAATCCGATTTACCTAAGAAACGGTAATTTGTTTGTTCCATAAAATTAAAGATTAAACCAGGGAGAACAAATATACAGAAAAACCTTCCAGGTTTGAATTTGATAAATTTAGACTATTTTATCCAAGAATAAATGTGTTTATTAACAAAAACCTGGAAGGTTTGATGCTAATCCGTTTTGATCTGCTTAACTCTTACCGCAAAAAGCGGTGTCGCTCATCAATGGTTGCTAACAGAAATTTATTTTAATTTCATGGTAATTACCGAAATAATCAATTGGTATGAACCCCAAGGCAAAGCCCTGGACCCCAAATTCCGGGGCAAGCCCCGGGGAATTTACCATGCACCTCATCCCCTGCACCCCTTCTCCTTAAGGAGAAGGGGACGGGGGGGTTGAGGTGAAAAAATTAAAATATGTCAACCTGATATGACAAATATTATTAAATTTGTCGAATAAACATGACAAATTTATGAATCAGCAAAATTATGTTCGTTTTCAAAAGGAAAAAATTGTTTCCTGGTTATTCCAGGGGAAGGTGATTATTGTTTATGGAGCAAGACAGGTAGGAAAGACGACACTGGTCAAGGAGATTATTGAGGAGACGCCCGGATCCGTTTATTTTAACTGTGAACGTCATAATATAAAAACAATTCTGGAAAGCGGGAACCTGGAGTCAATTCGAGACCATTTCGGGCAAGCCAAACTGGTCGTATTGGATGAAGCCCAGAAAATAAAGGGAATCGGATCCCTGTTAAAACTTTTAACAGATACCTGGCCGGAAATACAACTCATTGCAACGGGATCCAGCAGTTTTAACCTTATCAGCGAACTGTCTGAACCGCTAACTGGGAGAAATGTTAAATTTTTACTCTTACCGTTAGCATTAACCGAATTGAAACAAAAAAATACACTTGCTGAACTGGATGAAAAACTGGAATCATATCTGCGGTTTGGGATGTATCCGGGAATTGTTGACAGGGATAATGAAAAGAAAATGATATTGCTTGATGAACTTGCTTCAGATTATCTTTATAGGGATGTACTCATGTTTGAAAATCTTAAAAATCCTGAACTTTTGACACAAATCCTGAAAGCATTGGCCTTGCAATTGGGAAATGAAGTTTCGTACCGTGAGTTATCAACCCTTTTAAAAGTTTCCGTCGCAATGATTCAGAAATATATCCAGGTACTGGAGCGCTCCTTTATTATTTACAGGTTGACTTCCTTTAGCCGGAATCTGAGAAATGAACTTACCAGGAGCCATAAGTATTATTTTTATGATCTTGGGGTACGGAACAGCCTGCTTCAGAATTTTAATCTTTTACAAAACAGGAATGATACCGGTTTCCTTTGGGAAAACTTTTGTATGATAGAGCGCCTGAAAATTAATCAGCGACAAGATCTTCGAAAAAATCTTTATTTCTGGAGAACTTATCAGCAACAGGAAATCGACCTGATTGAAGAATACGGCGGGAGATTATCGGCATATGAATTCAAATGGACTCCCGGTACAAAAACGAAACCCCCCGATACCTTTATGAGATCTTACCCCGGAAGCGATTTCCACGTTATTCATCCGGAGAATTATCATTCATTTCTTCTGGAATAAATTGACTTTTCGGCGTGGACTCAAAGATGAAATTCAGAAAATAACAAAAAATGTTTATTCTAATAATCCGGATTTTCTAAGAAAAGAATAAATATGGCAAACAGGTAAGAGATGTCTTTTCAGTTGGACCTGGCTAAGAATACCCAAAAAAAATGTAACTTTCTATGGATTAATTTATAAGAAGACCAATGAACGAAATAATTTTTCTTGTTGAAGAAACACCGGAAGGTGGTTATACTGCTCGTGCATTAGGTAATGATATATACACGCAAGCAGAGACAGAGAAGCAACTGAAAGAGATGATAAAGGATGCAGTAATCTGCCATTTTGATGAAAAGACAAATCAGTCTATTATAATAAATAGGTAAGCAAATTTATCATTGTGATGAAAAAGAATAATAGTCAAAAAATCCATCTTCCAATATTGGTTGAACAAGATGAAGATGATATTTATATTGTAAGCTGTCCTGTCTTTAAAGGATGCCATTCTTATGGCAAGTCGATTGATGAGGCGTTGAATAATATCAAAGAAGTAATTGAAATTTGCATTGAAGAAGAAAGAGAGAGGAACCCAACCGGTATGAACCGGTTTGTTGGTTTTCGGGAGATGGAAGTATCGCCAAATTAATTCAACGCAGAATTCACAAATTAACAGGGTGAATTAAATAGAGTGTTACCGTTTCATCCCCGTTCCAATGATTTTCTTTTTGCACGAATCCATTGCGGTACGGCATCTTTCAGAATAGCCAGGGCACATAGCAGGATCACAACCGTTAAGATGAGATTGATAATTCCATGAATAAACATATTCGGAATATACATCTGCGGGATATATATTCCGGAAATATTTTTAATACATGCAGTAAAGGTAACCGCGAAGACAAAAATCATAGGAATAATGGTTACCCAGGCATATCTCAATTTTCCCTGGTTGATGATGTATGAAGTTCCGATGGTCAGCGCAATTCCGGCAAGAAGCTGGTTGGCTGCACCGAACATTGGCCAGATGCTGGTCACACTCCCGGTATAGATAAAATAGCCCCAAATGAAAACTACAACTCCGCTGGCAAGAAGATTTCCAGGCAACCAGTCCGTTCTTTTAAACCGTTTGGAATAATTGCCAAGGAATTCCTGCAGGATAAAACGTGCCACACGTGTTCCGGCATCGATCGTTGTAAGAATGAACAATGCCTCGAACATAATGGCAAAGTGATACCAATAGGACATCAGAGAATTGAGCCCGGGAATGGACGAAAATATCTGTGCCATCCCGACTGCCAGTGAGACTGCCCCGCCGGTCCTGCCAACCACATTCTCGCCAACCTCTTTGGAGAGCTTTGCCAGGTCTGAATGAATGAACCCCATTGCGTGCAGTTGCGGTAAGATCTGGGTGAATTTCTCAGGTGAAACATTGATCTGGAAATAATCGAGCGGAAAAAGACTGGCAGCGGCGATTAATGCAAGGATGCTTACAAACCCTTCGGAAAGCATTGCTCCCACGGCAATTGGTTTGATATGCGACTCTTTCAGGATCATCTTTGGAGTCGTTCCGGAACCGATTAAAGCATGAAAACCGGAAATGGCCCCGCAGGCAATGGTGATGAAAAGGTAAGGGAACAGGGTTCCCGGAATAACCGGACCTCCGCCATGGATAAATGTAGTAAATGCAGGCATCTTCAGATCGGGTGCAACAATAATAATTCCTGCAGCCAGCATGGCTACGACACCAAGTTTCATAAATGTGCTGAGATAATCACGTGGGGATAGAAGTAACCAGACCGGCAATGCAGACGCCAGGAAACCATAGACTGCCAAGAGAATGACCAATGTTTTGCGATCGAAATGAAACCAGGAAGCCAGTGGAGATCCCGGTATATATTTTCCAATGATAACGGCCAGTGTGAGAAAGATAACTCCAAAAACTGTCGCTTCTACTGTTTTTCCTTTTCTGAAACGAAACATCCATAGGCCCATCGCAATGGCGATGGGGATAGTAGAAGCAATGGTGAAGGTGGCCCATGAGCTTTCTGCCAGGGCATTGACCACAACCATTCCCAATCCTGCGATGGCAATGATGATAATGATGAAAGTGGCTATGGATGCAGTTATCCCGCTGGTCAGTTTTTTAATCTCAAGCAATGCAATTTCAGCCAATGACTTGCCGTCATGCCTGACTGAAGCAGTAAGAATGACTACATCATGCACTGCTCCTGCAAGTACTGCACCCAGTACCATCCACAAGAAACCGGGGAAATACCCGAACTGGCATGCCAGGACGGGCCCGACAAGGGGACCTGCCCCTGCAATAGCCGCGAAATGATGCCCGAACAGCACCCATTTGTTCATCGGGTAATAGTTCTGGCCATCATAAAGCCGGCCTGAAGGTGTAAGCCGTGAATCATCCAGCGCAAGAACCTTTGCAGTGATAAAACTGAAGTAAAAACGATAAGCCAGGACAAAGATCGCGAGTGAGCCGATCACCAGGGGCATTGCATTCATAGTATCAAAGAATTTTAGTGTATCATTACCACGTCAATCCAATCAAGGAAGCAAATTTATTTAAATTTTGAGCCGGTGTAGGATAAGAAAAAAATTAACTTTGTCAAGAATTATTCTAAATTATGGATAAGACATTCGTTCCGGCTGATTACATACCCATACTTGTTCAATTTGCTGTTGCTTTTGGTTTTGTCTTAATTACAATGACCCTGACCCATATTATCGGGGGTAAACGAAAGAAAATTCACACGATCAGAAAAGAAGAAAATTTCGAATGCGGGATCGAGGTGAAAGGCAATGCAAGATTCCCCTTTTCGGTTCAATATTTCCTTATTGCCATTTTATTTGTATTGTTTGATGTGGAAATAATCTTCTTTTATCCCTGGGCGATCAACTTTAAATCCACAGGGTGGAACGGATTTTTTGAAATGCTCCTATTCCTGGGTTTTTTAATGTTTGGATTTTATTACATCATACAGAAAGGGGCATTTAAATGGGATTAAACCTGCCCCCTCCTAAATCCTCCCCCAAAAAGGGGAGGACTTATCGCCCCTCCCTTAGTGGGGAGGGGGACGGGGTGGGGCTAAGAAATGAATTCAAATGGTTAACACAGAATATACAATAGTTGAACCTCCTGATGGTTATTCTGCGCCTGGTTTTTTTGCAACCAGTATAGATAAGGTCGTCGGATTAGCCAGGCAAAATTCCATCTGGCCGTTGCCTTTTGCAACATCCTGTTGTGGAGTAGAGTTTATGGCCTTGATGGGGGCTACTTACGACCTTGCCCGGTTTGGAGCTGAACGGTTAAGTTTCAGTCCCCGGCAGGCAGATCTGCTAATGGTCATGGGAACCATTGCCAAAAAAATGGCCACGATTGTTCTGCAGGTATATATCCAGATGGCAGAACCCCGATGGGTACTTGCTATGGGTGCCTGCGCCTCAAGCGGAGGGATCTTTGATACTTACAGTGTTTTGCAGGGAATCGACAGGATTGTCCCTGTGGATGTTTATGTTCCAGGCTGTCCGCCACGACCTGAACAGGTCATCCAGGGCTTTATGAAAATCCAGGAACTGGTTGGAAATGAATCAATCCGGAGGAGGTACTCCCCCGAGTATAAGAAACTTCTGGCTCAATACGGAATTGTTTAATAGTCACAGAGGAACAGAGTTAAAGAGATATGGAAAATAGCCTGATCATCGGGAAGTTAACTAAACGTTTTAGAAATGATATCCTTTTTGTTGATGATTCTTCAGACATGTTGACCGTCACTGTCAGCCATGAGGTTATCCATGAGGTTATCCGTTTCCTGATGGATGATGAAACACTGAACTTTAATTTCCTGACGACCCTCTGTGGAATCCATTACCCTGAAAACCCATTGCCATTGGGCGTGGTCTATCATATGCATAATTTTTTTCAAAACCGGCGGATCCGGATCAAGACTTTTCTTCCGTTGGAAAACCCATCGGTAAAAAGCATAACGGATCTGTTCCAAACGGCCAACTGGATGGAACGTGAAGCATATGATTTTTATGGCATTCTGTTCGAAGGGCATCCTAACCTGAAACGGATCCTGAATATGGAAAATATGGATTATTTCCCCATGCGAAAGGAATATCCATTGGAAGATGCTACAAGGAAAGATAAAGATGACCGGTTTTTTGGGAGATAAAATGGCGGAAAATCAAAATATCACAATTCAACCTGTCGACTTTGATAAGCGTTATACGACGCTTAACCTTGGCCCTACTCACCCTGCCACGCATGGTATTTTTCAGAATGTTCTCACGTTGGACGGGGAAAAGGTGATTGAGGCAGAACAGACTATTGGCTATATTCACCGGGCTTTTGAGAAAATCGCTGAACGGCGTCCTTATTACCAGATCACACCCCTCACCGACCGGATGAATTATTGTTCATCACCCATCAATAATATCGGGTGGCAAATGACGGTTGAAAAACTCCTGGAGGTGAAGACCACAAAACGCATTGATTATATGCGTATTATCATCATGGAGCTTGCAAGGATCACCGATCATCTTGTTTGTACAAGTGTTATTGGGGTGGATAGCGGGGCATTTACACCATTTCTTTGGGTAATGCAGGAAAGAGAAAAGGTTTATGAAATCTATGAAGAAATTTGCGGAGCAAGACTTACTACCAATCTTGGCAGGATAGGTGGATTTGAAAGGGATTTTAATTCATCGGTTTTCAAAAAGATCAGGGATTTCCTTGACCGGATGCCAAAGCTCATGAAAGAGTTTGAGAAACTTTTCCTCAGGAACCGGATTTTCCTTGACAGGACCGTCAATGTAGGAGCCATTTCTGCCGAAAGGTCCCTCAATTATGGCTTTACCGGTCCTAACCTCAGGGCAACCGGTGTTGATTATGATGTGCGCGTGGCAAGCCCATACAGTTCATATGATGATTTCAATTTTCTGGTTCCTGTCGGAACTCATGGTGATACGTATGACCGGTTCTCTGTCAGGATAGAGGAGATTCACCAGAGTCTCAACCTGATCAGGAATGCCCTTGATAACCTGCCTGCAGGAAAGTATCATCTTGATATTCCCGAATTCTACCTGCCGCCAAAGGAGGATGTTTACAGTAAAATGGAAGCCCTGATCTGGCATTTCAAGATTGTGATGGGGGAAATCGAGGTTCCTGCAGGTGAAGTATATCATTCGGTGGAGGGAGGCAATGGTGAACTGGGTTTCTATCTGGTTAGCGACGGTGGGCGCAGCCCTTACCGGCTTCATTTCCGGAGGCCTTGCTTTATCTATTACCAGGCTTACCCCGAATTGATCAAAGGCGGAGTATTGTCAGATGCAATTCTGACATTAAGCAGTTTGAATGTGATTGCCGGGGAACTGGACGCATAAGTAATTAAAAATTAAAGATTAAAAATTACGAATTGGTTTTAGATGATAAATCATCATTTATATAAGAAAGAGGGTGTTAATGTAGCTTTTTCATCGAAAATATTGGAGAAGGTGCGGTTAATTATCAAACGCTATCCTGATGGGAAACAGAAATCTGCGCTACTCCCCATCCTGCATATCGCCCAGGAAGAGTCAGGGGGTTACCTGAATGTGGAGATCATGGATTATGTAGCTTCTTTATTAGAAATTCAACCGATAGAAGTTTACGAAGTTGCCACTTTTTATACTATGTTCAACCTGGAAAAAACAGGAACTTATCTGATCGAGGTTTGCAGAACGGGTCCATGTGCCATAAGCGGGGGTGAGCACATCCTTGATTATCTGGAGAAAAAGCTGAACATAAAAACAGGGGAAACAACTTCTGACGGACTGTTCACCCTGAAGACTACCGAATGTTTGGGCGCTTGCGGCAATGCGCCAGTTATGCAGGTGAACACCGAATATTATGAGTTTTTATCAAACGAAAAAATTGACCTGATCCTCGACACACTGAAGAAAATGGCAAACGGGAATAAACCTGAAGGTTCGCGATGGGTCGAAAAATTCTGACCGGGTTGGTAACCGTTCCGGGTATCCGGAGTTTCCCTGTTTACAGGGGAGAAGGTGGCTATATGTCCGTTGAGAAAGCCCTTTGTGAGATGACCCCAATCGATATAATCAAGGAGGTCACAAAATCAGGGTTACGGGGAAGGGGTGGCGCCGGTTTCCCTACCGGGTTGAAATGGAGTTTTCTTGACCGTAAACCTGACAAACCCCATTACCTGGTTTGCAATGCGGATGAAAGTGAGCCGGGAACATTCAAGGATCGTTTCCTGATGGAGAATATGCCACATCTGCTCATCGAGGGACTCATCATTTCAAGCTTTGCATTGGGGGCCAATACCTGCTATATATATGTTCGTGGAGAATTCAAATACATCATCGGCTTACTGAATAAAGCCATCCGTGAAGCATATGAGAATAAATTTCTGGGTGAAAACATCCTGGGAACAGGTTATTCACTCGATATCTTTGTTCACCCCGGGGCAGGGGCCTATATCTGTGGAGAAGAGACGGCATTGCTGGAGTCGTTGAAAGGAAAACGCGGAAATCCACGTATTAAGCCTCCATTCCCTGCCTACAAGGGATTATATGATTGCCCCACCGTCGTAAATAACGTGGAAACCATTGCCACTGTCGGTCCAATAATCATAATGGGAGGGGAAGAATATGCTAGTATCGGGAAAGGAAAAAGTACCGGGACAAAGCTGATCTCGGCCTGCGGAAATATAAATAACCCAGGTGTTTATGAAATTGAACTTGGATTACCGGTGGAAGATTTCATCTATTCACAGGAATATTGTGGTGGCATCCGGGATGGAAAACGCTTGAAAGCAGTGGTTGCAGGAGGATCTTCTGTACCTGTATTGCCAGCCGATCTTATTCTTTCAACACCCCAGGGACAGAAACGTCTCATAACCTTTGAATCGATGCAGGAGGGTGGATTCGACAGTGGCACAATGCTCGGATCAGGAGGATTCATCGTATATAATGAAGATCAGTGCATGGTGAGGAACACATGGAATTTTACGAGATTTTACCGGCATGAATCCTGCGGACAATGTTCCCCATGCCGCGAAGGGACAGGATGGATGGAGAAGGTTCTGTACAGGATTGAGCATGGGAAAGGAAAAGTCTCAGATATAGACTTGCTGGTCAGTGTTGCAAACAAGATAGAAGGGAATACAATATGTCCGCTGGGAGATGCGGCAGCATGGCCTGTTGCAAGCGCTATCCGCCATTTTCGTCATGAATTCGAATATCACATTGAACATCCGGAGATTTGCAATAGAATGGATCATGGGAAGCTGATCGAGCAACCGGCAGCCAGTATAAAATATCGTTAAATGGTAAAAGTAACAATCGACAATATCAGCATCGAAGTCGAGGACGGCACCATGATCCTTGAAGCTGCCCGGAAAATCGGAGGGAAGATCGTGCCTCCGGCAATGTGCTATTATTCGAAACTCAAAAAAACAGGGGGTAAATGCCGTACTTGCCTGGTTAAGGTTGCGGAATCTTCATCCAGAGATCCTCGTCCGATGCCCAAACTGGTTGCATCGTGTTCAACCCCTGTTCAGGATGGAATGGTCGTTCAGAACATAACTTCAAAAGAGGTGCTCGATGCCAGGAAAGCCATCGTTGAGTTTCTGCTTATCAACCACCCGCTCGATTGTCCGGTCTGTGACCAGGCCGGTGAATGTGACCTGCAGGATCTCAGTTTTTTGCATGGAGTGATGGCTACGAGATATGAGGAAGGGCGAAGGGAATACCCCGCGATCGATATCGGTTCATACATCAAGCTCCATATGAACCGCTGTATTCATTGTTACCGTTGTGTTTTCGTTGCAGACCAACTGACAGATCAGCGGGTTCATGGAATGTTTTACCGCAGCGACTCAATGGAGATCAGTACTTATATTCAGAATGTCGTTGACAATGATTTCTCCGGAAATGTAATCGATGCTTGTCCTGTCGGAGCGCTCACCGACCGCACATTCCGCTTCAAAAGCCGGGTCTGGTTCCTTAAACCAATTGACGCACATCGGGAATGTAACAAATGTTGCGGTAAGGTAACTGCCTGGATGTTCGGTAATGAGATATACCGTATCACAGGACGAAAAGATCAATGGGGGGAAGTTGAAGAGTTTATCTGCAACGAATGCAGGTTTGAAAGGAAAGAGATAAAGGACTGGTTCATTGAAGGCCCGCGTAAGATAAAACGGCAGTCAGTAATTTCGGCTAATAAATACGAAAAACTGTTAAAACCAAATCAAAAATAAAATTTGATTTTTGCATTTTTCATTTTGATTTTTGAATTATTCTGGCATGACCATTTTCATAATATATAAAGTCTTTCTCTGTTCAGTAATCCTGATCCTGAGCCTGCTGGTCGCCATGTATTCCACCCTCATCGAACGGAAAGTCGCAGCTTTTTTGCAGGACAGGATAGGGCCGGATAGGGCCGGGCCATTTGGACTGTTGCAACCCCTTGCCGATGGTATCAAACTCTTTTTCAAGGAGGAATTTATGCCCAATACAGCGGATAAGTTCCTCTATATCCTTGGCCCGTCGCTCACCATGCTGATCGCTTTGCTGACCAGTGCGGTAATACCCTGGAGCATACCAGTTATTATCGGCGGCAAAATATACCCCTTGCAGGTAGCCGACATCAATATCGGGATCTTATACATCTTCGCTATTGTATCGATGGGTGTTTACGGGATCATGATCGGAGGATGGGCATCCAATAATAAATATGCTTTGCTGGGCGCTGTGCGCGCTTCTTCCCAGATGATCAGCTATGAACTGGCCATGGGACTTTCAATTATCTCACTGGCAATGATGACCGGTTCTTTGAGCCTGAAGGATATTGTAGAACAGCAACAGGGTTTTCACTGGAACATTTTTTATCAACCCCTCGCATTCCTCATCTTCCTGGTTTGTGCTTTTGCTGAAACTAACCGCTCCCCCTTTGATTTGCCTGAATGTGAAACAGAACTGGTGGGCGGATATCATACCGAGTATAGCAGTATGAAGCTCGGCTTTTACCTGTTTGCAGAATATGTGAACATGTTCGTGTCAGGAGCAATAATGGCCACTCTCTTTTTTGGCGGATATCATTTCCCTTTCGTTGACAAACTGGGGTTGTCAAACAATACATTGGCAGTTGTCGGATTTTTCATCCTTTTTACAAAGATTACCTTTTTTGGGTTTTTATTCATGTGGATAAGATGGACACTGCCCCGGTTCCGTTTCGACCAGCTTATGCGTTTGGGCTGGAAAGCATTGATACCGTTGGCAATATTGAATATCCTGATAACAGGAATTGTAATACTGGTGAGATAAAATAATGGAATCATTAAGTAACAGATCGAAAGTTGTTTCCAACCGGAAAATGAATTTGTGGGAAAAGATCTATCTTCCTGCAGTCATTATCGGGTTATCGGTCACAATCAAACATCTGTTCAAAAAGAAAGTGACCATTCGTTTTCCCGAAGAAACACGTAAATTCTCTGATATTTACCGCGGGAAGCATGTATTAAAACGGGATGATGAAGGGCGTGAACGGTGCACTGCCTGCGGACTGTGTGCTATTGCCTGTCCTGCCGAAGCCATTATTATGGTGGCTGCTGAGCGCAAACCGGGAGAAGAGAATCTTTACAGGGAAGAAAAATATGCCGCAATCTATGAGATCGATATGATTCGTTGTATTTTCTGCGGATTATGCGAAGAAGCCTGTCCCAAGGAGGCAATATTCCTGACAAAAGAGCTTGTACCTTCAGAATATGAACGGGAGCGTTTTAAATATGGAAAAGATATTTTGCTTGAACCTGTTGATCCCGGGAAAAGGATCGATATCTCAAAAAGGCAGACAAAAGAAGTTCTGGAATTTAAAAAAGATAAATCCAAGAGACACAACAAATAATAACAGATGATCACCCGCTATCTTTTTTATTTTCTTTCGATTCTGGCCCTGTACAGCGCCATTATGATGCTTATCTCGCGACGGCAGATACACAGCGTACTCTATCTGACGCTTGCATTTTTCGCGATCGGTGGGCATTATATCCTTTTAAATGCCCAGTTCCTTGCCGTAGTGCATATTATTGTATATGCAGGCGCCATCATGGTTTTGTTTCTTTTTACAGTCATGCTGCTAAACCTCAACACGGAACAAAAATCTCCCAAAAAGATGTCTGCGAAGATAGGAGCCATCGTTTCGGGAGGGATGCTTATGATCGTATTGATCGCAATTCTAAGAACCTATGATATCTCTATGACCCATGATCCTGACCTGACCCAGATAGGCCTTATCAAGAACCTGGGTAAAGTACTGTATGAAGATTATTTATTACCGTTTGAAATATCGTCGGTGCTGTTCCTGACAGCAATGGTGGGAGCCGTTTTACTTGGGAAGAAGGAGCAGATTTAAAGGGATTGAATATCGAATATTGATCAACGAAGTTTGAATTTTGAACGAAAAAAAGAATAGAGAATATTGATCAACGAAATGGGAAGTATGAATAATAATAGAAAATATGATCTTGAAGAAAGGCTGGTGAAGTTCTCTGTGTTAATCATTTCCCTGGTGGAAAGTTTACCGGATAATCTTCCCGGAAAATATCTCGCAGGTCAAATTACCCGTTCAGGCTTATCTCCTGCACTTAATTATGGTGAAGCGAAAAGTGCAGAATCAACCAATGATTTTATACATAAAATGAAAGTTTCATTAAAGGAATTACGTGAAACATATGTCAGTTTACTTATTATCAAAGAAAAACCTTTGACAAAAAAGATGGAATTATTACAATCTTGTTTAATAGAATGTAATGAATTGATTTCCATTTTTGTAAAAAGCATTCAAACCGCAGAGAAACATAGAAATAACAAATAACTTCAGACTTCAAGATTCGTTGTTCAATATTCAATATTCTTCTAAATAATGGTCCAAAACTTAAACTATATCCCAATCCACGACTACCTGATCTTCTGCTCAGCGCTTTTTTGCATTGGTGTGACCGGTGTGCTGATAAAACGCAATGCACTGGTGATCCTGATGTCGATTGAATTGATGGTAAATTCGATAAATCTTTTACTTGCTGCGTTCTCGGCGTATACAAACGATCCTGCAGGTCAGATCTTTGTGTTCTTTATCATGGTGGTTGCAGCGGCAGAAGTCGCTGTCGGACTTGCCATCATTGTGGTGATATTCAGGACGACACATTCTATTGATATTGATGTCCTTAATAAACTAAAATGGTAAAATAAATTCAATTATTTTTAACAGAATACTTAAATAATGAACATTCTTATCTGGCTGATCCCCTTATTTCCCCTCCTTGGTTTTCTCATACTGGGACTTGGCTTTAAAAGGATTCCCAAAGCCATCGCCTCCTTTATTGGTACTGGAACCATTGGTATTTCTTTTATCTTCAGCATTATCCTATTCATCAATTCTACTCACCAAATCACCAGTTCACCAGTTCACCAGCTCACCAGCTCACCAGTTCACCATCTATTTACCTGGTTCTCAATTGGCAATCTGACAATTCCATTTTCCTTCCTTATCGATCCGCTTTCCATACTTATGCTTTTAATTGTGACCGGCGTCGGATTCATTATCCATGTTTATTCAGTTGGCTATATGGGTCATGACGAAGGTTTCAACCGGTTTTTCGCCAACATGAACCTGTTTGTATTTTTCATGTTGTTACTGGTGATGGGAGCAAATTACCCGGTAATGTTCATCGGATGGGAAGGAGTTGGCCTTTGTTCTTACCTGCTCATCGGTTTCTGGTTCAGAAATCATGAGTTCAATGCAGCGGCCATTAAAGCATTCATCATGAACCGCATCGGCGATCTGGGTTTCCTGCTGGGGATGTTTTTACTTTTTACAACATTTAAAAGTCTTAATTTCAACGAGATATTTTCGTTGGCAAAAGGGATGACGCCGGGCAACGGAACCATGGTTGCAATTACACTTTTGCTTTTTGTTGGCGCCATCGGGAAAAGTGCTCAGATCCCGCTATATACCTGGCTTCCTGATGCAATGGCCGGCCCAACACCTGTTTCAGCGCTGATTCATGCAGCAACAATGGTAACTGCAGGTGTATATATGATTGCCCGCTCTCATATCCTTTACCTGCTTGCACCGGCTACTATGAACGTGATTACTGCTGTCAGTCTTTTTACGGCGCTTTTCGCTGCCACGATTGCCATATACCAGAATGACATTAAGAAGATCCTTGCTTATTCCACCATCAGCCAACTGGGATATATGTTTCTCGGCCTGAGTATGGGTGCATTCACCGGGGCCATGTTCCACCTGACCACCCATGCTTTCTTCAAAGCATTGCTGTTCCTTGCTGCAGGAAGCCTGATTCATGCACTCAACGGAGAGCAGGATATCCGGAAAATGGGAGGATTGAAGTCTAAGCTTACCAAAACCTGGTGGACTTTCCTGATCGGAACAGTGGCAATCAGCGGAATTCCTCCCTTCTCCGGATTTTTTTCAAAAGATGAGATCCTGCTCAGTGTGTTCAGGAACAGTATCACCCTCTGGACCATTGCGACAATCGGAGCTTTACTGACAGCCTTCTATATGTTCAGACTGTTATTCCTCACATTTTACGGAAAATACAGAGGTCAGGCCGATCGGGAAAGTTCTATTCATGAATCGCCGAAAGTGATGATAATTCCACTCATCACGCTTGCCGTTTTATCTGCCCTGGGAGGGATCATCAATTTACCCGGATTATTTGGCGGATCAACCATGCTTGAGCAATACCTTGCACCGGTATTTGCAGGGGCTGAGCAATTTATCAGGCCTCCTAATTATTCAGTCCAGCCCCTTACCGAGTGGCTTTTAATCGCCGTGATCGTCGTTTACATCGGGGCAATGGTGTTAATCGCATATTCCAGATGGATGAAAAATAAGTTGGTCCCGGATGCTAAAGTGATTGAAAAGTCCTTTTTTACCCGGCTCTGCGTGAACAAGTTTTACGTGGATGAAGCCTACGATGCAGTTATCGTAAAACCGGTTCTCTGGTTCTCAAGGATATTGGACGAAATTGTTGACACAGGGATCATCGACCGGGTTGTTACCGGAACAGGTCGGGTAACGGTCTGGACCGGGAATACCGTACGCTACCTGCAAACAGGACATGTCGGATTTTACCTGTTTGTAATGATCGGCGCCATCATTGCTATTTTAGTGTATAACCTACTGATATTATGACATGTTGACAGGAATACTGATTTTATTTCCATTGCTCGGCTCTTTAGTGCTTCTTTTTGGAAGGGATTCCGGGAAGATCAGGAGATTGGCATTGGGAATTTCGCTTGTTGAATTTGGCTTAGCCCTCTATGGCCTCTATCTTTTTGTCACAACATGCCATTGTCAACTGCAGATGGAAATTAACTGGGCAAACAGCCTTGGAGTGACCCTCCGCTTCGGGATGGACGGAATATCCCTACTTCTTGTGTTGCTTACCACTTTTCTTATCCCATTGATCATCCTGTCCTCTTTTCGTCATGAATACAGGAACCCATATGCATTCTATGCATTGATATTATTGATGGAGACAGCCTTTATCGGGGTTTTCTGCGCAATGAACGGGATTGTGTTTTATGTTTTCTGGGAACTGGCGCTGATTCCAGCCTGGTTCATCTGTGCTGTTTGGGGTGGAAATGACAGAATCCGGATCACCTTTAAATTCTTCATTTATACCTTCGTGGGTAGCCTGGCCATGCTTGGGGCATTGGTTTACCTGTATTACAGGACTCCCATGCCGCATTCGTTTGATATTCGTTTTCTTTATGGTGCAATTCTTTCGTATAAAGAACAGGTCTGGATATTCTGGGCATTTTTCCTGGCATTTGCGATCAAGATCCCGGTGTTTCCCTTTCATACCTGGCAACCGGATACCTATACTGAATCACCAGCAGGTGGAACCATGCTGTTGTCGGGGATCATGCTGAAAATGGGAATCTACGGGCTGATCCGGTTTTTGTTACCCATCTGCTATGGGGTATTGAAGGACTGGGGAATGGTTGCAATGATCATGGCCGTAGCCGGGATTATCTATGCTTCTGTTATTGCTCTTCGCCAGAATGACATGAAACGTCTGGTCGCCTGGTCGTCAATCGCACATGTAGGGCTGATCACTGCAGGGATCTTCACGCTTACAATAAAAGCGATGGAAGGAGCGGTCATCCAGATGATTTCTCATGGGATCAACATCGTCGGGTTATTTATAATCCTTGACATCATCGAAAGACGGATGAAAACCCGGAAGATCTCTGAGTTGGGAGGAATTGCGAACGGTGCTCCCTGGCTGGCTGTCTCCTTTATGATCATTCTGCTGGGAGTCGTCGCACTTCCTTCAACAAATGGATTTATCGGCGAATTCCTGCTACTTTTCGGATTGTTCGAATACAATTACATCATTGCAGGGATTGCCGGTCTGACGATCATCTTCACTGCGATATACATGCTGAGGATGTTCCAACGGGCCATGCTGGGAGAAAAGAACGAACTGACTGCGGCATTTACCGATCTTACAATGGCTGAAACAATTACCCTTGTCCCGGTGATCATAATGATCCTCTGGATCGGTCTGTTCCCGGGTTTCTTCCTGCAACTGGCAGAACCTGCAATTAAAGATATTCTTATGTTTACACGCTAATAACATGAATACAATAATTGCCCTTACAGTTTTAGGTGTGGCGATCCTTTTCTTAGGAATACTTAAGAAAAACTCCTGGTTATTGCCGACCATCCTGGCAGGTATCCCCATTGTCCTTATCCTGACCATCACCGGGTGGGATACCAACCGGCATTATTTCAATGATATGCTGATCGTTGATAATTATGCAGTGACGTTTAATTCTGTCATGATCTTTTCGACCTTCCTGATATTTATGTTTGCAGGAAAATATTACCACCTGGTACAACGCTCGCTCGACGACATTTATGCCATTGTGATCTTTGCTCTTGTGGGATGTGTTTTGATGACCTCATACGGAAACCTGATCATGCTTTTCCTGGGCATAGAAACCCTTTCCATAGCTCTCTATATCCTTGCCGGAAGTCACAAAGAGTCGATTACTTCCAATGAAGCAACGCTGAAATATTTTCTGTTGGGTTCTTTTCTTTCGGGTTTTCTTCTTTTCGGGATTGCTTTAATTTATGGAGCATCCGGAACGTTTAACCTGGATGGGATCAATTCCTATGTTATAAATCATGCTTCACATCTTCCACCGATATTTAAGGCAGGATTGTTTTTAATGATCATCGGTCTGGCATTTAAAATTGCCATAGTACCGTTTCATTTCTGGGCTCCGGATGTTTATGAAGGGACACCGACCCTCGTTTCAGCATTCATGGTTACAGTTGTGAAAACAGCCAGTATCATAGCCTTATTCAGACTGTTCAGCACCAGTTTTTCTGCTGTGAAAGAACTCTGGGAGCCGACCCTGGCAATCCTGGCTGTTCTGACCATTCTTGTCGGGAACTTCACAGGTTTATACCAGACCAACCTGAAGCGGATGCTTGCCTATTCCAGTATTTCCCATTCAGGATATATGATGCTTGCGGTAATTGCTTTCAGTCATAGTTCGGCCAATACCCTTTTATTCTATGCGTTTGCATATTCAGTTGCTACGATCCTTGCTTTTGGTGTTCTTATCCTGGTGAGGGAGGCAAAAGGCAATGACCTGTTTACTTCATTCAGGGGCCTTGCAAAACGAAACCCGGTTGAAGCTTTTTCACTTTCGGTTGCTATGCTTTCGCTCACAGGTATTCCGCCATTGGCAGGTTTCTTCGCTAAATATTATCTTTTCTTTACCGTGATGGATAAAGGCTATCTCTGGTTGATGATCATAGCAATCGTTGGATCGGCGGTCAGCGCGGTGTACTATTTTAAGCCGGTGATCTCCATGTATTTAGAGGAGGGGCAGGAATTCGATCTGAAGGCAGGTGTGGCTTACAGGATGAGCCTGCTTTTCCTTGCAATACTGACAGTTCTCACTGGAGTATTGCCATTCTTCCTGATAAATTTAATCTGATTTACAGAAACCGGCTGATCAGCGCTACATGTGATTTTTCCTCATCAATGATCTGCATGATCATCTTTCGGGCGTCATTCTTTGCTTTTTTATACAACTCTTCGTAAAACGCCACACTGTCCTTTTCAAATTTTAAGGCAAGTTCCAGGGCTTCCTTCGGTGATGAAACGTCCTTTGCTATTTTTCCGCCGGCGTCTTTCTTCCCAAAGATATGAGAGTCAGCCAGAAAATTAATGTACCCGGCAGCTTCATCCTGATCAAATTCAAAATTTTCTGCTTCAAATTGTGCAGAAAGTTTTTGAAAAACATCGGAATGATGCACCTCCATTTCCGCAAGGTCAAGGAATAGATTTTTTATATCGTTCGGCGCTTTGATGTTCTTCGCAGCAGTTATATAATAATCATAACCATTTTGTTCAATCCTGACGGCAATTTCAATTATCTCTTGTCCTGAATAATACATGGGTTCAATATTTAGTGATTACATTATTTATTCTAATTCCAAACAACAAATATACTATGTTTATCCTTGTAAATATCTGCAGATATTTTCCCCTCTTAATAAATTTACTTAAATTTGAACGGTTTTAATTTCAACAATTTAGTAAACAAACCCAAAAAATATGAAAAGATTTATCTTCTTTGTCATTGCATTATATGCAACTGTCATTGTTTTTGGACAGGTTCCAAGAAACATGGTGATCATGGAAACCGGCACCAGTACTCTTTGTACTTATTGTCCCGGGTCAGCCATGGGTGCCGATGATCTTATTGCCAATGGTTGTGCCGTTGCAGTTATCGAATATCACAGCAATGGACTCGGCACTGAACCTTTCACCAATTCATACTCAACTGCCCGGAATGCATATTATAATATTACAGGTCTGCCCACGGCTTTTTTTGATGGAGTATTGAGTTATGTGGGAGGAAGTCACACCGTAAGCATGTATCCCCAGTACCTTCCCTTGTACAATCAGCGTCATGCGATTCAATCGCCTTTGACAATTGATATTTCTGGAACATCCCCTTCCTCGAATGTTTATAATATCACCCTCTCCGTACATAAGGTTTCGACAATAACCGCATCTGACATGAGATTGCATTGTGTTCTGACTGAATCTGCCATTCCATATTCATGGGAAGGTTTGTCGATCCTGAATTATGTGGAAAGATTAATGGTTCCTGATCAGAACGGGACAAACATCTCTTTCGGTACCGGCGATATGCAAATCGTTACCCTGACCTTTACCAAGGATGCATCATGGGTCAACGGCAATTGCGAGCTGATCTCCTTCGTGCAGGATAACACCACAAAAGAAATTCTGCAGGGAGTAAAAGTCTCATTAAATTCGCTTCAGCCCCCGATGGCAGTTGATTTCACAGGTACACCTACCACAGGTTGTGCTCCTTTAACTACCAATTTTACGAGTATAGCTCCGGCAGCCAATACCTATCAGTGGAGTTTCCCGGGAGGTACACCTGCATCCGCAACCACTCAGAATGTATCTGTAACTTACAGCACTGCCGGAACCAATGATGTTGCTCTTATGGCATGGAGTACGACAACCTGGAAAGGAAATAAGGCAACCAAGACCGGCTATATTACCGCCACCTCAACCCCGGTTGCCCCTGGGACACCTACAGGTAACGCAAGCATGTGTTCCAATCCCGGTAGCGTTGTTTATACTACTTCAGGATCTACCGGAGCCACCAGCTATAACTGGGATCTTCAACCGCCATCAGCAGGAACGCTTACGAACAACGGAACCAGTTGTACTGTTGCCTGGAGCAGTTCCTATATCGGTACAGCGAACTTAAAAGTACAGGCAACCAACTCCTGCGGTACAGGACCCTGGTCGGCTTCGCTAATTATTACCCTCTACCAGGTACCTACTGTTCCGGGTACACCAACCGGTCCCGCTCAGATTTGCCAGGATCCCCCCAACACCGTCTATAATACCAGTGGCGCTACTCCGGCCACATCTTATACCTGGGAAATCGTACCAAGTACTGCTGGTACATTGACTCCCGCAGGGACTACCGTAACTGTGGATTGGGCCGGCAATTTTGTGGGCACTGCACAGCTTCATGTAGCTGCAATCAATGGAACCTGCCAGGGTAGTTGGTCCGCTTTCCTCGATATCGTTGTCAGCACGGGACCAGGAATCTTTAATGTTACCGGTGGTGGCGCATACTGCGGTCAGGGAGGTAATGGTTCTCCGGTCGGAGTCAGCGGATCACAAACAGGTGTTGACTATACACTCTATCTTAATGGAACTTCAACTTCAAACGTGGTTTCCGGAACAGGAAGCCCCATTTCCTTCGGAAACCAGATAAATGCCGGTAATTATACCGTTGTAGCCTCATATCCGGGTAATTCTTACTGCAATGTGAACATGAACGGAACAGTCACCGTTTCTGTTGACCCACAGGTTCCGGATGCTCCTGCTTCTCCCAACGGCCCAACCACTGTTCACAGCGGATCAACTCCGAATACCGATTATTCAACAACCGGAGGGACCTATGCAACAACCTATACCTGGGAACTGACCCCGATAAGCGCCGGTACTATTGCCGGGACCACAAGCATAGGTACTGCAACCTGGGACAATGCCTTTATCGGCACTGCCCACATCAAGGTGAAAGGGGTAAACTCCTGTGGAGGAGGTTCCTTCTCAAACGAACTGACAGTATCCGTGGATAACTCCGTTGGAATTGCTGAGATCAAAGGCAAAAAAACCTTGTCGATCTATCCAAACCCTGCTAATGAGACCCTCAACATCCAGACAGGAAAAACACTTGTTGCAGATATCCGGATATACAATTCCCTTGGATCGATTGTTCTTGCACAACAGAAAGTCGAATTGAAAGCCATTCACCAGGTGGATGTCTCCCAGTTGAAACCCGGCGTTTATTTCATCAGGATCACCGGAAATGATGTTCAGGAGATCCAGAAAATTGTGATCCAATAAATTCAAACCTTATAGGGGGTGACTAAAAAGTAAAGATTTTCTTTAAACCGCAAAGACTTTTTGGTTAGTCCCATGGGGGATGAGTTCTCTGCCTAAGTTACCCGGATGACCTCACAACAACTCGAAAAATACTCTTCGGCTTTTACCCTCTCCGATATGGAGATCTTTATCTTCCCGGAATTGCTATATGCATTGGTTCTCTCCAATATTATGTCGCCTGAGATCTGGAAATGGCGCGATGATCCATGGTTTACCGGGATCAACAAAATGGGACCCCTGAAGAAGATCCACCGGTTGAAGCAATACATCATGGATCATTACAACTTCAACCTCGATCTTGAGACCTGGGGGCTTACGGATAAACAAACTGAAATTGAACGATTCAGGGATTTTGTCGATATTGATCTTCTTTCCCGCTCCAACGCACTTTTCGGTTATGAGGGTGATAAATATTATTTTGATATTGATATCCGGAAACATTTTGGACTGGATAAATTTGACACGGATATCATTCCTTACTGGAAGACCGAAACTGTGGAGGCCATGAATGCTTTCCGTTTTAAACCCGGTTATGAGACCGGGGCAGGAGAATGTGTTTCATTGGCCTGCCTTTATGCAGCAGCTCTCTTTATCGTTGCCGGGATCCCTCTTGAAAATATATTCCTTATGGGAACTCCGTTACATTCCCAGAATTTTGTGCTTGTGGATGAAGGTGTTTTGACCAACAACCGCCGGATTGTTACAAAATCAATGTGGTTCAATGGGACTGAGTTGTCTTCCCTGGCATGTCGTGCGCTCGAACATGAGCACGTTACGATTGTTGCACATCAATCCGGATACATCCATGCTATCTATCCGGAAGCGACCATCGACCAGCAGGCATATCATCTGTTCAGGGAAAAATTAACACACTTCCTGGAAACTTCAGTAGATTTTGAAATATTCATCAACTTTCTCAGGGATTATAGTAAGTATCAGAAATTATTCCAGATCAGCTATCCATGCCGGGGATTTACAAAATACATCTCCCTGGAAAAAGCCTTCAGCTATGAACATGGAAGTAAAAACCGTTTGGGAGAGAAAACCGGAAGGAAATTACTATGTGAAATGGAGGAGGAAGATTTTTACCTTCAACCCATTGACGCCCGGTTTATTTTGAATCCTGACGACAAAATTTTCAGCCAACAACCTTACCATCCTTTTCTTGACGTACTTCACTTAAAATTTCCAAAACTTTCTGAAAACAAATCCTTCATCCACGACTTTAAGAAGTTTGTCCATACCGAACCCAAACTTCCCTCTTCTAATAAAAATTACTCACCAATTCACCAGCTCACCATCTCACCATCTCAATCCCGCGAAGAGATTGTCAATTATTTGTCTGGGTTTAGACGGCAGTCACCAGTCACCAGTCATGAGGCACGAGGCACGAGGCACGAGGCATCAGGCATTAGGCAACAGGCAATAGAAGGCAATAGTAATCTGGCATCTGAAACGGTCGATCTTGCTTTTTATGCCGGCCGTTTTATGGATTCATGTGATTGGGAGCCATTCCTTAAGGCAGCCTTTGAGCGAAATCCTGTTTCAATCTCTTATTTTCATGACCGGGAACTGGAAACTGTTTACTGCGAACTGAAGGAGTGGCCAAACGAATCGATCTATGAAGAAAACAGGCTGGCTTTGCCCGATGAGGTAGTGAATTTTGGCCGCGGTGATGGGATCGAAAAGGCAATCACCCTTGTCAATATTCTGAAATCAAGGCACATTATTTCCCATATAGAGATCAAAGACCAGGTAGTTCTGGTAAAAACCCCCGGAAAAACCTATGATTTCCTGACCGATAAAAACCTAAAGGTTCCTCACATTACATTTTAGGTTAACGATCTCATGATGAAATATTCTTAGTCTTTTCCTGGTTCATACATCTTTGTTTGGGTAACCTCCTGTTGAATAGAAATGGTATTTCTGCTTTAAACGGATGCCTTATACCTATGCTGAGCGGAAATTGTATTTCCGCTTGGAATATACCAGCATTTGCAATTCCGCTCATTTTATTTTATATTTGGCAGAGTTTTATTTCAGATATGATATGGTCATTAAATCAAAATAATGCCCTATGAAAAAGTCTTTAATATTTCTGGGAATGTTGTGCGTTTTCTGCTCCGCTACCGCACAGACTTACCACCCGCTGGTTGCCACCGGCAAAGTCTGGAGTAACTATCATGATTATTGTAAGTTAAAAGAATACAGGTTTTCAGAGTTCAACAAATTTGAAGGTGACACACTCATCGATGGCTATACCTATAAAATAGTTTGGAAGTCTCAAGACACAACCCTTGCTTTCTGGTCGATCGATTCCTATATCCGGGAGGACTCCCTGAAAAGAGTGTACCAGCAATATCCATATGGTACAGATGAAAAACTGATTTATAATTTTGGTGTCCTGGCAGGAGATTCAATATTTTTACGGGATACATGCGATGAAAATAAATATGTTGTCGATTCTGTTACATGGACCACCCTGCTTGACAATGAACCCAGGAGGGAATATTATTTGCACAACCCATATTTCAATCTCGGTGAAACCTGGATTGAAGGAGTTGGTTGTACGAAGGGTGCACTCGCAGGAGGCACCTGTGGTTTTTGTGGAGACCTCGATCCCGAACTAATCTGTTTTTTTGAGCACGACACACTTAAATACCATAATCCTGATTTTGAGGGTTGCTTTGTCATTACAGGGATACCCGCTACTTCAGATGTACCCGGGATTACTGTTTTTCCCAATCCGGTCTTTGATCACGTAACCTTCAGGTTTGAAAGTCAACTTTGGGATGATGCTCTTATTGAGATTTGTGACCTCCCTGGAAAGCTTATCTGTTCCAGACAGGTCACAGGTAATTCGATAACAATTAATGTAAAGGATCTTAACCTCTCTCCCGGAACTTATCTTTACAGGGCATTCCGGCATAAAACCCTGGTGATTTCAGGGAAGCTCAGTATTCTCTGATATTCCTAAGAAGGCCAATGCAAAATCGCAAAATGGTAAAACTGAACTCCATTTTACCATCTAACGATTTCTTTTTAACGAACAGACCAGTAAATCTTGAAAGCTTTTGCATCAACCTATACCCGTGAGTGTGACAGCAGTTTTGAGCAAAGGCATCCTGGGTGGTTGGTTAGTCTGTGTACCACATTTTTTTCCCATCGTAATATATACTAAGGACGATTACCTTATCAAATACACCATTAGCTGCCCCACTAAATTCATAATCCAATGTTAAAATGGTATTCCCACTCATACCAACGGCAAATGTTTGCTTATAAGGATCCTCGCCAATATTCTCGGCACTCTTAATATTTGTCGAATAGATCACGCAAAGGGTTCCATTAGATACCACCTTGTTTGATTCAGCACAATGATCCGGTATCTGGTAAAAATGTGCTGAGTACGGAGACCAATTATAATAATGAACTGTGTAAGCCATTTCCGTTGGCTTACTGCAGCCATCCCAAAATAAAGATAAAGTCACCAAAATAATCAGTGTTAAAGTTACGGTTGTTTTTTTCATATTCCTTTGAATTTAATAGTGCTGTCAGTAAAGAATGTCCACAATTTATTTATGTAAAATTAAAGGGAAAGAAACGATGCCACAATAGCCCGAACGGGTCATTTTTTAAAAGTAAAAAGAATGAAATTTCCACCTTTCCTTTCTATTGTATTCTATTGCTGAACAAGGAACCTTCAAACAATTTACAATACTAAATATGGTTTTTAAAACTTTGGATTTCGTCCGGATCTTTGTAAAATCCACATCCAATGAAAAATAATATTCCCTGTAAATGTTATTGTTGTCATAAAAATTAAAAAAGTTTATTCCATATCCAAAGGCAATATTTAACCATGAGGGAATAAATTTTGGCTCTTTGATAAATGACTTCAGGTTTATTGAAACCCAATAGGTTTGCCCGTTATAATCTTTTAACATTCTGTCAGTAAACTTTGTGCCATATAAAAGGTTGGCAACCCCAAATGTGTCATTCGGATAGATCTCTTTATGGGATGAGAATTTGATGGAGATTCTCTGTTCATGCCAGAGTTTCTCCTGTGAAAAAACAATCAATGATCCGGTAAGATTAGCTACCATATCACCTGGCGAAAAACCCCAATGAGCCGACAATCCATCGAGTATTTCATATGGGGTCAGGAGTAATAACCCAAGGAAACTGCCATAATTCTCTGCATGATTTTCCTTAACCCCGCTCCATCGTAAAAGTTTCACTCCTGCCAGACCTTCCTGGTAGGATGTCCATAAATGACCTGCTTTATCCATCTGAAGCCAGTCATTGTTATCATTGTAGAAATGAAACCGGGATTTTGGATATTGCTTATACCAACTTTCGTTGAGGAAATATAAAGTTCCCAGATAAACAACGGCCACAATGCTTCCTGTAATGATGAGTCGGTTGGATTTATGTCCGGATTTTTTTTGTGGAAACAGATTTTTTGGGTCCACATATTCATCCCTTTCTGTCAGACCGCCGGTGTGTATTGACAGAGAATCAGGAATGATAATTTGGGAATGGGGATTAGAAGGATAAGCCGGATGGTTTTTTTTTATACAAAAATTATCCTGGGCTAATAGAGGAATTTGGATGAGTAAGAAAATGAACCCAAAAAAAAACCTGAACGAGTATTCATTATCGATTAAATATCAGGTTTTTACTTGAATAAATTGAGTTTATAGGCGGCTCCGATATTAATTCCAAAATAACTCCACTGGCCTGCAATATTCATTTTGGCAGCCAGGAAAACACTCACCTGGTCATTAATTGTATATTCCGAACCCAATGCCGGGGCAAGACCAAATTTAGCCATTGTTTTATAGGCAGCGTCTTTGGAATGAAAGGTGCTGAAATATAATCCTAAATCTAACCGTATATAAGGTTTAAAACGGCCCAAAGGCATTCCATAGGAATAAAACAGCGAAACAGGAACAACGTGATTACTCAATTTGTATTTAACCGCTTCACGTATAATATCCTGGCCTGAAAAATACAGATAGCCAGCATCTATTCCTGCCTGCATTTTCTCTTTGTAAAATGAATATCCGGCATACAAATCGAGTCCTGTGCCAAAAGTGTTTATTGTTCTGAAGTCACCGACAGGAATTCCCAGTGCCAGGTTGCCGCCGGCAACAAACTGCGATTTTGCGTTTACTGTAAACATGACTAAAAAAATGCTTACAATTAATGTAACAGAGATCATTTTGTGTTTCATAACCAAGCCTTAAGTATATCATTAATAAGTTTTTTGATTGTCAAAATATTCATCAAAAGTACCATGATCAAAAGGTAACTGCAATAGCCCGAACGGGTCATTTTACCATAATACAACGCACAGATATACCCATTAATTTAGAAAGGTCGCCGGTGTTAAAAGTGGAAGACTGGTAGTATAGTATCCAGTAATGTGCACCGAAACCGCCCTGTGTAGCACTCCACCAATTACCATAGGACATAGCGTCGTAAAACATACCTTTGAAGTCACGCTTGCCACTCCCAATGGCTGTAAAGCCGCTTTCATTGGTTGCTTCTAAATTTTGGGGACCCCAATGCGTTGTGCCGGCTTCTTTTAGTTTGCGGCCGGCAAACTGCCAACCTCCCAAATAGTTTGCCAGTGTCGTCCACTCCGCATCACAAGGCAAATGCCAACCTGATGGACATATTTTTATTGCCTTTTCCCAGGTGTAAAGATACCCGTGTGTACTCACATGATTTGCATTGTTTTCCGGAGCCCAACAATCGCTGCCTGTATTGTAAGCAAGGTTTTGTGCCATCCATGTTTGGGTGCCAATAATTACTGTTTTGTAGGTTTTACCATCTCGCGAATCGGTAAAAACACCAGTTACCTGGGCTTCTGAATACGTTGCAATTAATAAAATTGCAATTGTCATTAACAAAGATTTGTTTTTCATACTTCTGCATTTAAATAAAATGCTGGTTGATACCGCATTAATATTGCAAAAATGAACAAATGGAAATCTTTACGCAATAGCCCGAACGGGTTATTTTAATATCAAATGCAAAATCGCAAAATGGTAAAATAGCGCTCCATTTTACCATTTTACCATTTGGTTCTCAGATCAGCTTTTCCTTAAAAGCCTTTACGACAACCTGCGCCCGTGAGTGCACCTGTAGTTTGTCGTAGATGTTTTTGATGTGATTGTGTACGGTCTGGACACTGATGAACAATTTGACAGCCATCACCTCATTGGTCATTCCCTGGGTGATCAGCACAAGTATTTCTTTTTCACGGGGAGTAAGATGGGCCTGTGATTCCGTTTTTGTTGCTTCAGGTTTTAAAAACGCCATCACCTGCCTGGCCACCATGGGCGTCAATGCAGCCCCTCCATCATAAACCTGCTGTATTGCATCCAGTATTTTAACCGGGGTTGATTTTTTCAGGATATATCCGTCAGCGCCGTTTTTTATAGCCTCGAGTATATTGTAATCATCTTCGAGTATGGTGAGCATTACAATTTTTAGGTCGGGACACTCCTGTTTAAATAGCGGGATGGCTTCAATGCCGCTTAAACCCGGAAGGTTGATATCCAACAATATAACATCCGTTTCAGTATAGTTTTCCAGGGCTTCTTCCACGGAGGGATACGCCCATGATACCGTATAATCGGAAAAGGAAGAAATAAGGTACACCAGACTCTGCCTGAATTCGGAATGATCTTCAACGATTCCTATGGATATCGACATCTCTAATTTTTATGCAAAATAAACACTTTAACCAGGTAATTGTATAGCCTTAATGGGTCATATTTTAAAATGCATTATTATTTCTGTTCCTGCACCTTCACCGGAATGGATGGTAAAATCAATTTCTGATTCCTGGGCCCTTCTGCGCATATTTACCAGTCCGTTGCCATGTGATCCTTTCTTTGTCTGCTTTGAATCAACCATCCCCACTCCATCATCTTTCAGGTATATCGTACATATATTTTCCTTGATTTCTGCACTGAACTCAACATTCCCGGCTCCTGCATGCCGGATAATATTGTGTAAACCTTCTTTCAGGATTAAAAATGCATCGTTACGAATCTTCTCCTGCAGAATTATGGGATCATCAGGAATATTAATAGCCGGACGAAAATTGATCTTGTTATCGGTAAGAATTTCAAGCATGTAATTGCTTGTTTTAGAGATCAAACTCTGCAATGAATCATTTCGAGGGGAAGTCATCCATATGATATCGGAGATGGACTGCAGGGCTGATTGGGTAAGCCCGGCTATTTTAACAGGAAGCTTATTGAAATCAGGCGGTGAAGGTTTATTCATTCCTTTGAGCGTTTCAGCATAGATGGAAATGCTGCCAAGGGTAGAGGCAAGGTCATCGTGCAGATCGCGTGACAGTTTTTCACGTAAATCCAGTTTCTCTTTTAGCGCCAGCCTTCTGAGCAATATCCTGTCAATAAAAAGGTGTACTATCGCCAGAAGGCCCAAAACGACAAGGGGGGCTAAAAAAAACGAGACTGAGAGCCATTGAAAAAGGAAAGACCGGTTAACAAAAACAAAAACAACAAAAACAAAACCGCTCGCCAACCAGCGAAAGATGGCAATACTTCGAATGCTTCTACGCAGTTTCAGGTTATATATGACCAGCAACAAAAGGATCAGTGCATATTTAACAATCTCAGGTTGGTTTTCCTGATCCTTGAAGAAACGTACAAAACTGTTCCTTCTTTCAGTATAAAATGCAGGAAATCCTTTCAATTCGCTAATTTCCAGTATTTTTCCGGCAACTATATGATCTTCCCGAAGTGTGTCAGGTGAAGATGGAAACTTTATCAATATATAATATTCAGCACGAGGCTCAACGCCAAAAATCATCTCTTTTGCTGAAACAGAGCCATAACTGCTTCCACCATTCAATTCGCGGTAGCCAGCGAGAACCCTGTGATGTTTGTCGCCAGGAACCTTATACAGCCATATTTTTGCCCCAATCGCATCTTTGTTCGACCGGACTCCGTGAAGCTTAATCTTCACAAAAGTTTTCTTTTCAGTAATATTCAAAAACAGGTTGCTGTTCCCGTTAATATAGTTTGCTACATAAAGATCAGGGTCACCGTCATTGTCAACATCTCCAGCGGCGCAACCTGTACAATAGCCACTCATTTCGGCGCCAAAAATCGCGGTAACATCTTTAAAATATCTGCCATCCATATTTTTATAAAGAACATTTTCACCTACATTGGTAATATACAAATCCTGGTAACCATCAAGGTCAAAATCGGCAAAAACGGCTCCATTGCTCATGTAGTTTTCGGGCTGGAAATAATCCCGGGTTTTGTCGGTGAAAATACCTTTGCCGTTATTCAGGTAGAGTTTGTTACCGGTATTCCGGTTCGCTATGAAAAGATCAGTGAATCCGTCGTTATTAACATCGGCGAAAGCCACTGCATTGCTTTTGGATGGGGTCGCCTTAGCAAGGTCAGTGAGGTTGGTCACATCCCGAAAATGGATCCTGCCGTTTTTCGATTCATTGATATACAGTTTATTGGATGGATACCAGAAGGATACACACAAATCAGGGTAACCATCGTTGTTCACATCGGCAAACGATGCACACATACCTCCACCTATCGAACCAAGTCCTGAAGTTGCTGTAATATCTGAAAAATGGCCTGTACCATCGTTTTCAAAAAGCCGGTTTGAACCCTCTTCGTTTGTAACGAACAAATCCAGGTCCCCATCGTTATCCACATCGGCAAAAGCTGCCGCGTTAGAGCGATTCATGTTCTCACATGCCCGGTTTTTCTGTCCTGAAACATTCCTGAAATACCCATTGCCCCGGTTAAGCAACAGCTTATTGACACTGTTGAGGTAACACAGATAAATATCCTGATCATTGTCGTTGTCTATATCGGCTACGCCTATGCCCAGTTTAAGCTCATTCTGCGCGGTATTGGTCTCAGGGTTAATGACACCATTTGCATTTCGCTTCACAGCTTCTTCGGCAAAACCATCAATTCCGGGAAGCAGGATTGCTGATACAAGGTTGTTGATGTAGAGACGATTCTGTTCATAGATCCGCACCGCATAGATATCAGTTTTGTCATCCCCATTGAAATCGGCCATGGCTACCCCATACTCATCATCCGTATTGATCCAGTAAGAAATCAGTTTGTGCGATGAAAAACCCTGATTGTCTTCAAGATACTTCGGAAACTGTTTCTCTCCACTATACAGGAGACGGCCATTCTCACCACAAATCCAGATATTTTCAGGTCCGGTGGCAACCAAATCTGTCAGATTCTCCGTACACTGAACACTGTGGCGGGACAAATGCCCATTTGCATAACTTAATATCAACCCCTTGTCACCAACCATCAGGACGGTTCCGTTCTCCATCAAATAAATTTTCCTTACCTGCTGTAAATCCGTGCTTTTCAATAGCAGGATTATCCCAGATCCATCTACACGAAATAACTTTTCACCTGAAAGCAAATATCCATTGTGCATATCAGCAAAACAAAAATCGGTAATAGCTATATCACCCAATACTTTTTTATAAATGCCCCGTTTATAAAGAAATAATTCTCCTTTTTTGGTCAGGATCCAGAAAGCAGATAAATCCTTACCAAATATATTGATGTTATAAAAACGAGCAGGCGACGGCGGAAGCATCCTGAACGATCCGTTTTCATAAACAGCCATGTCGGCAATACCGGCAAACAATGCCCTGTTTTCTGAAATAAAATAGATGGAAAAGATTTGGTTGGCAA
The DNA here is from genome assembly GCA_026391355.1 of Bacteroidota bacterium. GTDB lineage: Bacteria > Bacteroidota > Bacteroidia > Bacteroidales > FEN-979 > CAIYUC01. Next base: position 66,557 of record JAPLDH010000015.1, read on the forward strand.
ATGGAGAACGTACATTCTCGGTAATGCCATCATGATAATGATAGAGCATACAGGTGTTTGTAACCTGGTTTACCGTGAACCAGACATCCTTTGCTGATACCGGATAAATGGTGTAGATTTTCCCTTCTACAGGAAAATCAAGTTTCTTCCATATATCATTTTCAAGCTTATATATTTTATCCGTAAGGAAATAAACATTCTTTTGATCGTCATGAAGGATGGTTCGTATATCCGCCTTGGTTCCGGAGTTGATTTTCCGGAATGAAAAAGATTGTCCGGATATATTCGTAATGATGAGCATCAGTATAACAACCATCAGTAGACGAATAGGATATATATATAACTTATGTGGATTAATCCTCATATTTTGATCATTTGGACCCCTACAGGTCAGGTTGGTTCATTTCTGCCTTTATTCAATCACTAAAGATAAACATTATTAACCGTTAATGCCTGATCAAAGCTATTTCATATAGACCATGTAAATTTGTCATTTTTATTGATGATTGAAGCTATCTTTGTACCTCAAATACTTCAAGGAATTAAATGGAGAGACATGAAAGGGGAATTAACAGCAATTATTGAAAACGCGCCAGAAGGAGGTTATTGGGCGATTTGTCCTGAAATATCGGGAGCAAATGGTCAGGGAGAAACCATCGAAGAAGCAAAGGAAAACCTGAAAGAAGCAGTTACTCTAATTCTAGAAGATCGGCTTGAGGATATCAAAAGAGGTCTACCGGAAGATATAATTCAGGAAACTATTGAGATGTAATGAAAAGGAAAGTTTTGGAGAAGAAACTTCGTTACGCTGGTTGTTATTTGAAAAGAGAAGGATCTTCTCATTCTTTGTGGATTAATCCAAAAACAGGAATTATTGAAGCAATCCCTCGTCATTTAGCGATCAAGAAACCTCTTGCAAGGAAAATTCTGAAAAGTCTAAATGCCGATTAATTGTGGATTTAAGACGTAAGAGGAAGAAAAATCTTTTTCCTACATTTGTGCCATGGCAACAAACGAAGACCTTTTCAAAAAGATCATATCCCATGCGAAGGAGTATGGGTTTGTATTTCCCTCGAGTGAAATTTACGACGGACTAAGCGCAGTTTACGATTACGGCCCTTTTGGGGTGGAACTGAAAAACAACATCCGCGAATATTGGTGGAAGTCGATGGTTCAGCATCACGAAAACATCGTGGGGATCGATGCCGCCATCTTCATGCACCCGACGGTATGGAAAGCCTCCGGGCATGTGGATGCCTTCAGCGACCCCATGATTGACAACAAGGATTCCAAGAAACGTTATCGCGCGGATGTGCTTATTGAAGATTATCTCCAGAAGATCGAAGATAAAGTCGCCAAAGAGATAGATAAGGCGAAACAACGCTTCGGAGAGACTTTCGACGAGAAGATGTACCGCGAAACTAATCCCCGTGTGCTGGAAAACCTGAACAAGATCGACACAGTCAAGAAAAGGTTTTATGACTCACTTGGGAAGAATGATCTGGCTGATGTCAAACTGCTGATTGAAGAATTGGGTATTGTTTGTCCGGTTTCGGGTACAAAGAACTGGACCGATGTCCGGCAGTTCAACCTGATGTTTTCCACACAGATGGGTTCGGTAAATGAGGATACCAGCATGGTTTATCTTCGGCCCGAAACAGCACAGGGTATTTTTGTGAATTTCCTGAATGTGATGAAATCTGCCAGGATGAAGATCCCATTTGGCATTGCACAAACCGGCAAAGCATTCCGTAATGAGATCGTAGCCAGGCAGTTCCTCTTCCGCATGCGCGAATTTGAACAGATGGAGATGCAGTATTTTGTAAAGCCTGGAGAGGAAATGGAATGGTACAATTACTGGAAGGAGGAACGCATGAAATGGCATCTTTCACTCGGCATACCGGCTTCAAAATACCGTTTCCACGATCATGACAAATTAGCCCATTATGCCAATGCAGCAGCGGATATAGAGTTTGAATTCCCGATCGGTTTCAAGGAGATCGAAGGCATCCACTCACGAACGGATTTTGACCTTGGTGCTCATCAAAAATTTTCAGGGAAAAAGCTCCAGTATTTCGACCAGGAAAACAATGAAGGATATGTGCCTTATGTGATCGAAACCTCTATCGGACTTGACCGGACCTTCCTTGCTATATTAAGCCATGCTTACCGTGAAGAAAAACTGGACGACGGCAGTGAAAGGGTTGTACTCGGGATACCCGCACGGCTGGCTCCGATCAAGGTTGCCATCCTGCCACTCATTAAAAAGGACGGACTGCCCGGGAAAGCACGAATGATCATGGACAACCTGATGGACGAATTCCGGTGTTTCTACGAAGAGAAGGACACCATCGGGCGCAGATACCGCCGTATGGATGCGATAGGTACTCCCTGGTGCATCACCATCGATCACCAGACATTGCAGGACGACATGGTGACCATCCGCGACCGTGATACCATGCTTCAGGAGCGAATATTTATAGATAAGATTGATGGCATAGTCCGCGAAAAACTTAAAAATAATTAACCACAGAATACACGGATTACACAAATAATCTGTGTTATCTGTGTAATCTGTGGTGAATAAAATGAAACCTCTTTCCCTCCTCCGTAAAAGTTTTCGCATCACTTTATTCTCTTTCGGTGCCATAGCTCTTTTTTTTATCATCCTTGCCCTTACTACAGCCCCATTTCATTTATGGTACCGGTTGAGCAACTCTAAAGCTGCAATTCACCAACAACCTGAGTATATTATAGTTCTCGGAGGAGGCGGAATGCCCAGTGAAACCGGGCTGATCCGCTGCTGGTATGCTGCTAAGGCGGCCAGCTATTTTCAGCAGGCAAAGATCATCATCGCCCTTCCAGGCGATACAGCCGATAGCCTCAGTTCTGTCAATGGAATGAAAAAAGAACTTGTCTTAAGAGGAATAAAACCGGAAAGGATTTTTTTAGAGGATTCCGGTACGAATACGAGAGCGCAGGCGCTGAATATTGCATCGTCACGCGTTACGCGTCACGCGTCACTGTTAATAGTTACATCCCCCGAACACCTGGTCCGCGCTGTTTTGACCTTCAAAAAGGCCGGCTTTACAAAGGTCGACGGTATTCCTGCCTTTGAAGAGGCCATTGAATCGGATATCACTTTTGAAGGAAAATTACTCGGAGGCAGGAAATGGGTGCCGAATATTGGCGAAAACCTCACCATTAGATATGAATTCTGGACTCAGCTCCGCTATGAGGAACTTCTCCTGCGGGAGTACTTTGCGATTGCATACTACTGGGTCAAAGGATGGATATGAATTCGTTACGCGTCACCCGTCACGCGTCACGGGTGTTGAATACATTCATCGTCCTGACCAGTCCGATGGTGCTAAAGCTCTTTATCGCTTCCACTGCAGCTTCGATGCGCGGAATAAGAACCTTTTCCTCCTCCTTCGTCCATTGGTTCAGTACATAATCCACCTGGTAACCTTTGGCAAAATCATTGCCGATACCCATACGAAGCCGGGGGAATTCAGTCGTTTCTATGTTCTCGATGATGCTGATCAACCCGTTATGCCCGCCATCGCTGCCTTTTGCACGGATACGGATCATTCCAAGCGGAAGGGAGAGGTCATCGGTGATCACCATACAATTTTCAGGAAGGATGTTCTCTTTGTTCATCCAGTACCTCATCGCCTTTCCGCTCAGGTTCATATAGGTGGAAGGCTTAAGGACGATAAAGGTTCTGCCCTTGAAAGAAACCTGTGCGATCGCCCCATAACGGCCCGTTTCAAATTTCCCTTTCAGGTTCAGTACGAAAGCGTCTGCTACAATGAAACCGATATTGTGTCGGGTATTGGCATACTCGTCTCCAATGTTACCAAGACCGACAATAAGGAATTTCATTATTTCTTTTCGGGTTCGCCTTCTTTCTTTTCTCCTTCAATAGCAGCTCCTTCAACCGCCGGCTGACCCGGAACTTCTTCCACAACGGTCCTGGCAGTTCTAACACCAACGATCACGTTATTCGGGCTATCGAGAAAGGTGATGTTTTCCCTGGTAACGTTGCTGACCTTGATTGAATCACCGATGTCCAGTTCAGAGATATTGAGGAGGATGCTGTCAGGAAGATCCTTTGCAAGGGCTTTGATCTTCAGCTTACGCATCTTGGTGATAAATCTTCCACCTTTCAGCACGCCGGGGGCAGTGCCTTCAACCTCTACAGGTACACCGATGATAACCGGCTTGTCAGGCAGTATCTGCAGAAAATCAACATGGAGGATCTTGTCGGTAACCGGGTGATACTGAACATCCTGGATAATCGTTTCGTGAACATCATCTCCAATGTGAAGGTTCACAAGACTGACCTCCGGTGTAAAGATGATTTTCCGGAACTGCTTATCGTCGGCCGTAAAATGGATCTGTTCTTTACCGCCATATAACACACACGGAATTTTTCCTTCAGCCCTGTGTTTTTTAGCATCTTTTTTCCCTACGTACGCCCTTGGCGTACCGCTCAATGATACTGTTTTCATGAATCGTAAATTATTAGGTTGTTAAATTTGATATTAGTGACCTGCGAACCCCCACCCCCGTCCCCTCCCCTATTTTGGGGAGGGGTGCAGGGGTAGGGGCTAAAAGGGGTGCAAAGGTAAGAAAATTCTGTTAAAACTTAAATAGGGAGTTGATCGATTCTTTTTTCTTAAGGCGGTCGATCACCTGTGCGAGGAGGTCGGCGGTAGTAACAACATGAATCTTCGAGCTTTCCCTGTTAAGTGGAATAGTGTCTGTAGTGACAACCTCATCCAGTGCGGATTCTTCCACATTTTGATAAGCATCCACCTTTTTTTCTACATCTACCGAAAACAGCGGATGTGTAACCATGGCCCTTACACTGTTGGCACCATTTTCTTTGATAAGTTGGGCTGCCTTGCAAAGCGTTCCACCGGTATCGATGATATCATCGAGCAGTACCACATCTTTTCCTTTGACATCACCCACCAGGGCCATCGTCGCTACGACATTCGGCTTTGTACGGTGCTTATAACAGATCACGAAATCGGTTTCGAAGAATTTTGCATAGGAGCCGGCCCTGCGGGTTCCTCCTGTATCCGGAGAAGCAAAGGTAAGCTTACGGAGATGCAGCGATTTAAGATAGGGGATAAAAACGGAAGAAGCGAACAGGTGATCCACCGGGAAATCAAAAAATCCCTGGATCTGGTCAGCATGGAGGTCGATGGTGATCAACCGGTTCACTCCTGCAGCAGAAAGCAGGTTGGCCATAAGTTTTGCAGCGATGGAAACACGGGGTTTGTCCTTGCGGTCCTGGCGGGCATAGCCGAAATAAGGGATGATGGCAACAATGGTTTTTGCCGAAGCGCGGCGGGCTGCATCGACCATCATCAGGAGTTCCAGTATATTTTCGGCCGGGCCATAGGTCGACTGGACAATAAAAACATCCCTGCCCCGGATATTCTCCTCGAAACAAGGCTGAATTTCGCCATCGGCGAATTTCTGAACAGAAACTTTCCCCAGCTCAATACCATAGGCAGCGGCTATTTTCCCTGCAAGAACGGTGGAAGCGCTCCCCGAAAAGAGTGTGACTTGAGATGCCATAAAGATAAATTTGGCTGCTAAGTTAATGGATAAAAATGCTTGCTGCAAATTAAAGTATCAACAGTTGTGAATTGTGAAAATTTAGGTACTTTTGCCGGCCAGCCCCCACCCTGCCCCTCCCCCACACGGGGGAGGGGATGACAATTCACACACACTCCCAAGCCACATACACCATGCTCACACCCACACCCAAACTCACACTCTCTTCGCCCGGATGGCGGAATAGGTAGACGCGTTGGTCTCAAAAACCAATGAGAGCAATCTCGTGCCGGTTCGATTCCGGCTCCGGGTACTTTTTACCACTTGAAACCCACGTTAATCGTGGGTTTCTCTTTTTCGGGTATCCAAATGGGTACCCAAATATGTTTTTTAAGCATTTTATCATAGAAAGGTCTTTTTGTATGCTAATAATGAAACATACAGCGAGCGATTCTTCGCAATGCTTATGGGAAAAAAGGGAATTAAACATTTTTAGATGTTCATTTCTCCTAAAATCAAAAAAAGCTCCTTGTACAAAAGCAAGGAGCGTAGTTTGAAGGTAGTGGATTTGAGATTTAATTTATCAGAGTTTATTAAAACAATCATCCTGAAAGAATCTCTTATTTGCTAAAGGGTAAGATTCCTTACCTGAATAAATGAGCAGTTTTGTGGGTTATGTTTATCTTTAAGTTCATTACAGTTGTTTTATCTGCTAAGATATGACTGGATTTTTGCCTGTTCATCATGAGTTTGCAAAAACTTAAATACGGATAAGCAAGCATTTCCGATATTCATTGCGTCTCTGGCATTTCCAGAGAAATCCTGGATACGACAAGCAGCAGTCAACAAAGAACCAATTCTATAGCAGTTTACAGCTTCGACTAGCATAAGAAAGCGAATACAGTTTTTGTAGGTTGGTAGGTCCGCGTTTTGCCTGATTGACCCGAAAATTAGATGATTAAAAGACTGGTCAGCCATAGCAGAATGTATTGCCGGGTTGATATTCTTAGCCAGTGAGTCTAATCTCAGTAATGGTTGTAATAGTGATTTATAAACATCCCTGGCACCAATCATATCATGCAAGAAAGTGACATTTTTTGAACCCAAGTATTTTGATAGGCCATTCAGAAAAAATTTCTCATTATTTGCATAAATGAAATTACCAAGATTAAGGATTGTGTTAACCATTTCAATTTTCTGATTGGAAAGATTCACGAGGAAGCTATTCTTTTCATTTCGAATGAGAGCGTCAATATCACTTAATGCTGCTGATAATTCACCAGGAATTTCATTCTGATATTTTAGTAATGCTTCAACAGCTATGATACATCCATCATAAACAATTAAGGGTTGTGTTGCTCTTACAAGGATTGTGAGACATTCTCGTAATGAACCTCCAGTTTGAAGCAGGGTATTCAAGGTCTGAGCATACTTGATCGAACCATTAATCAGTGTGAGAGTATTGTTGATAGAAGCAAGTTGATTGCGATCTCTGGCACGAACTGCCTTCATTTTTTGGCTGTTAAGGAAAGTTTTGAGCCCCTGTAAAGATTTATCCCCCGCGGTGAAAAACGTCGACCAGATATTACAATATTCATCAAGTTTTATTAGCAGAGAATCTGATGAATATCCTGCTGAAACCTGGTATACATTAAATGCATCCTTGAATAGTTTAAAATAATCCTCAGATATAGGTGGAACCGGTAATCCTAAGTTCCAACCGCCTATTATCCATTGCATAGCATTTATAGACACAGCTATCTGCCGGAGCTGGCCGGGTAACTGATCACCAAAATAGAAGGGAGAACTTGTCATCTCAATAATTTTGGTATTGCTCCAAGAAGTACTGTCAAACTGGCTAAATGAATTGATATTCATCATAAAAATGAAAAGGACAGTAATAAAAAGTGATTTAAAGTATTGTGTTTTCATAGTATTTAGTTTTTTAATAAATAAAGAGCCCTCCCGATTTTATCGGGAGGGTCATATTGGTATTTAGGTTATTTCTCATAGTGCTTATAATAGATAAAGTAATTAAAGCTTTGTAACCGGTTCTACCACCGAATCAGGCACAGCTTTTAATTTTGGCTGATGGTTATCATTGAGATTAGATAACATAAACTCAGAGAGATCAATCCTGATGATATCTCCATCAAACCAACGGGTACCTGGAACCTGAACCTTTCCGATATTGATTGTTTTGATGAAATCGCAATCACTCTGCCAAGTCAGTTTTGCTGAACCATCTTTTTCTGAAATGCTGTATATAGAACACTCATCATCAGTCAATGCAGTAACCTGTACACCCTCAACTCTTGTCCCCTTATTTGAAATAATAACAAGTACTGCCTTAACTCTGTTATAAAAGTTCGGATTAACTGAAGGCGATTTGTGCATCATAATTATCCATTCAAGATCTGCTGATTTGTCGGTTGTTTCATTGTTTTTTACTGCTTCAATCTCCTGTTCCATAGCTTGTCTTGAATATTCTTCGTATGCCATGTGATTGATTTCTGCATGCTTTTCATAGTATTTCTGACGGTTTTCAAACCAAATCTTACGGACGATAGTGTCTTTATATATACCGAAAAACACAAGAGCAGCGGCAAGTGTAATTGGCAGGATCAGATTGAGCCAATCTGCCGGCGTGACAAATAAGATTCTGAAATCATTTGTAAGATAGTCTCGGTAGAGAGATAATGAAATAAGCAAAATCGCCAATAATATCGTAAAGAAAATTCCAACAAACCTATCCCTCTTTTCATCAGATTGAACCTGCTGAAAAATTACTGTTCGAGTTATTCCAGGTTGTGAGAATGTATTAAGTTCTACCTGCAAATCACGAAGTCTGGAATCAAAAAGTTTTGCAAAACCGTAGGCCGCCCCTATAGTCATAGCACTTACGAGTACTACATAGATGATTACAAACAAGATAAGGTATAACCGGCCAGTAAGTAAAAAACCATGAGCTACCACAACACCTATGATTGGACGCATGAAAAAAGCGTCAATAAGCAGCACTGAAAAGTACATGATAGTATAAAGAATCCACGGACTGTTCAGGAGAAAGTCTCTCATGATTTCAGTTTTTTGCTTGAAGTATTTTGCATTTTTATCGGCTTCGGCAGCCAGCTTATACTGCTTACTTGCCAACATAGCCAGCCAGTTCGCAAATGAACGGAGGCTATTGCTTGTGAAACGGTGTGCTTTCATAACTATTTATTTTTTAATGGTTAATACTGAAATAAAATCCTGGTATGAAGAAATTGGTATCCCCTTGATATTCTCTGTAGCTCTATTTTTAACATAAGAACAAATTGCGATTTTAACATTGGAAGAGTTCAGTTGTTTTACCAGTGAACTATCCATAGGAGCTGGTTTTGAATACGGGGTTTCATTAAGGAGGTCTGAATATATCAAAAGGTAACACTCAGAACCTAAAATAGCAGGGAGATTAAGAGTTTTAATAACTGCCATAATATTAGCATTGACGTAAGTGTAATCTTCCGGTTTAGTAGGTTTGAAGTTAAGAATAAAGCCATCGAGCTTTTCGAGAAAAGTAGATTTGTTTAAATCGTTAATCTGCCTGGCTTTAATGTTGGCTTGACGTACACGTTTCACATCTTCCTCGCCACCCTGATAAATATCCGGTTCAGAAAGAATGGGTTCGATGTGAAGTGATAAAGGTACTGGAATAGAATTAGAAAGGTTGAAAACAAAAAGATCGCCACCTCCATTCTTTTCGATCAGTTCAATTTCACTGAGATAAAAAGACTTGTCCGGCATCGGCCAACCTTTCCCTTGTGTAGTTCCACTCGGATCGATTTCATTGGCAATGAAAAGCGATTCGTGTTTCGCAGGATTCACGGGTTCTGATTCCTTTGTTAAAAGAATTAAACCTATGATGCCTGTTGCAATAATTAAGAATGTGATAACTTTTTTCATTTTTTTGCGTATTAACATCAGCGTAAAGGGTTACATAATCCTTACCAAGAATTTCAATCATGGGAATATCGAAAATCAAAAAACCCGCTAACCATTGATCGGTGCGGGTTTTAAAGCGTACAAAATTTTCTATTTTGAACCAGGAAAATCTTCTTTCACTATTTCAGGTAAAATGTAAGCGAAAGTTTAAGGTCAAGAGTGAAGTAAATCTTTAAGTTTACTATATCTTATAGCAACTGTAAGTTTACCTGAAAGTTCAGGCAATGACATTAAGGAATTAAAATGTTTGCAATACTTATTATAATTACTACTCAAAGTTGTGTATGCTATTCCCGGTATTTTCGTTTTTGGATTAAGGAACATTTTACTGATTTCATCAAGACCCACTTCGTTTGTTCCTTCACATTTCTCAATTGATGTTAAAAATTCAATCAAAAACTCTTTTGCTTTTGGCTCAGCAATTTTTTTCACAGCAAGATCTAAGTTCATTATTTCATTTGAAAATACCTTACTGACGAGTGATTCTTTAACAGCTTGCTTGTTATGAAGCGCCAAGCCATATTCTACTTTATTTTTATCAAGAATTAAATCTCTTTTTATTGAGCATAAACGGTGTAGATTATGGATAAATGTTCTAAGTTCTCTAATGTTTCTTCTCCAAGGTTGTTTGGTTAAAAGCTCGATTGCATCATCGGTTGGAATTAGAAGAGGCTCCTTCTCTAATAAGAAAAATCGAACAAGTTCTGGGATATCCTCACGTCTGTCTCTTAATGGTGGAATGACAGGAATAAATGAAAATAACCGACTGTACAGATCTTCAAGAAACAAATTTTTCTCAATTAGCTCTTCAATATTTGGTTTTGATGCTGCAATAATCCTTACATTTTTTAAATCATATTCAATTAGTCCTCCAACTCGATAAAATTTCTTTTGTTCAAGAACTTTAAGCAACTTTCCTTGAGAAGAAATATTCAAATGATGTATCTCATCCAAAAACAATGTTCCGTTTTCCGCTAATTCTAATTTACCCTTTTTATGCTCTAGCTTCCCAGTATCAGCTCCGGTAAAAGCGCCTTTTTCGTAACCAAACAATTCAGTGTCAATTAGTGTTTCAGGAAAAGCAGCACAGTTCAAATCAATGAATTGCCCTTTACGATGACTCAGTTTATGAATTGCCTCAGCCACATTTTGTTTGCCAGTACCGGTCTCTCCTAAAATAATAATGTTGCTATCATCCTGCGCTGTCAATTCAATGTGCATTTTCAGCTCTTTCATCTTAAAAGAATCACCAATAATTTTTTTACTAAGCTCAGTGAACTCCTTGTTTATTGACCTGTCTGATAATTTTTCACCAAAAGCATTTTTATGCAGAGCATCTGTGATATTTTTCAGATCTTTTTTAATTTCATAATTTTCTCTTGTAAGCCGACCAATTTCAAATTTGTCTCGAAGAATATTAGGTAAAGCACTCCATACTTGGCTTTTATCCAAGACACTATTTTTTCTACTTCGTACAAGTTTTACTAATTGAACAGTTTTTTCATCTGGTTGATTAGCCCAGTTACTAATTCCAAACAAAGGAATTTCACCCCATTTCTTTTTAATAGAATTGAAAATCCTGTGAGTTAAGGGGTGCCAATCAGGTTCATCAGTAAGTCTAAAATCAAGACCAATGAGTATTGGGCTTATATTAGCAAGTTGGATGAATTTTTCTGCGGAATTACCATCTTTACACACAACCAAGTTTTTAATGATTTCGGCTTTATTTGATTCTTCGATAAAGCGTGCAATGTTATCATATTCATCCTCGATGAAAAGACAATATTCCTCCCCTAACTTTGGAGAGATTAAAAAATCATTTTTGATGAAGGAGATGTCACCAGGACTTTGAAAATACTGTTGAATACCAGCTAAATTATAGTCGTCTGGTGATCTAATGAAAGTGTTTTTTAACTCTTCTGGGTCATCACTAATAATTAAACAAGAACGTAGCTTGTGGGATAAATCTTCCATTATGATTTATTTAATTATGAAATTAATTTCAACTAAAAACCCATTTTCAGTATTTTTAGGATTAATAAAGATCCCATTCGGAAATCTACAAGCACCACACTGCTCTAAAGCATAATTCATCAAGAAACCACCTAAACCAGTCGAGTAAGTTCCGCTAATAATTTTATTCCCAAAATTTTCCAAAACCGTAGATAGCATTTTCGTATTCTCACTACAAAAAGAAAGTTGCAGAATTTTATTTTCCTCGGCTATATTCCAATGAACTATCATATTCCTTTTATTATCAGGCACATCATTAACCTTATAATAACTTAAAGCGTTTTGAAAAATCTCGTCAACTATCAAGTCAAAGTCGTCTTTTCTTATCATCAACTCAACATAACATTCAGAATCATTATTGAAAATGTCAATAGCAATATTTGTATCAGCCGAGATTTCCTTTATTGTTTTTTCAAAGTCTTTGTATGTATAAGTATTACAGACGTTGTCCTTATGCTTAGATTGAAAATTATTTAGAAAGATATCTAATTTATTTATTATATTTTCAACTTTTTCTTTTGTTCCATTTATGTCTTCTTCTATTTCCGCTGATAGATGATTTTTCTCAATCAACTTGCTAAGAATATTTATGACATAATTTGAAAGTTTTCGTTTGAGTTGATGAATTATTGTTGCTGTAAAATAGCTATTATAGCTATCTGCTTCATCAAATGCAATTTGAGCGTGACTTGCTTTGAAAATTGATTTTGTGATAATCGTCTGTATTTCTAGAACAAATTCATTCTTATTGAAATTGGAAGATACATTTCCAAAAATAAATATACCCCCACCGTTATAAATATTTTCCTGTTCACCTTTAAAAAGTGCAGCCGGTCTAAAAATAGGTATCAGAATAGAAGAATTAAAAATATATTTCCCATTTTCCTCATTTAATGTTGTAAAGCAGAGTTTTGTCAAGTTATAAAAGAATTGGGAAATGTACTTCTTAAGCATTTCTCTATCAGTCTTAACTTTCTCGTTGGGTGCGTCAAATCTACCTATATAGATGAATTCTGGAATGTCAGAAAGTTCAGTAAATTTCAAGAGAGTCTTATCCTCTGTGGTATTCTTTTCTTGATAAAAATAAAATGCAGAATTGTGAAGTTTTTCATGAGGGATAATTGGACCACGATCGGGATTATCCGTTCGATTTTTTTGCATCTGATTCAAATAACGATTAACGGTAACTTCCTTGTCGCTCATCAAGACAGAAGAAAAAATATTTCCAGTTCTGTCTTTTGGGTCAAAAAGTGATAATTCGATAAAAGCTGGATGGAATTTATTTGTTGTTTTCTTGATGAGTTGAATAATTAAATGTACAACAGTGCTAAGTTGCGATTTTAATTCAATATTAAACTTAGGATTATTGATAGAAAAATATTCAATACCTGTAGTGGAATGATAGGGCAATTGACGACCAAAATTATAAACAGGTTGGAAATCAATTACGAATTCATTTAAAATTAGTTGGACTATGTTTTTACTCATAGAGTTCATTTATTAATTCATTTCTAATTGCGATAAATGATGAAGAAGTTTTATTATGTGAATCCGTTTTATTAACTGTAATTGTTTTTTTAATCGAAGTAGGTTTATTCCCTAATACAATCACTTTATCACTCATCATAATTGCCTCATCAATATCGTGTGTAACCATAATCACGGTATTTTTTTCTTTGGTTTTTTCATTAAAGAGAATCTTCTTAAGTTCTTTCTGCATTTTATCCCTCGTAATTGAATCTAATGCACCAAAAGGCTCATCAAGCAACAGAACTTCAGGCATGTTTACCATCGCTCGGGCCAATGCAACTCTTTGTAGCATACCGCCAGATAATTGACTAGGCCATACATTTTTAAATCCGGTCAACCCAACAAGTTCAATTACTTCAAAAGTTCTTTTTCTCTTTTCAATTCTTTTCATCGTCCTAGGCAATGCAAACGCTATATTATCACTAATGGTTAACCAAGGTAATAATCTTTGCTCCTGAAATACAATACATCTTTTGAGAGACGTGCCTATAACTTTCGAATTGTCATTAATTATTATCCCGTTGTAATCTGTGTCTAATCCTGATATCAGTTTTAAAAGCGTACTTTTACCACATCCTGACGGTCCAATAATTGAAATGAAGTCACCTGAATTAATTTTAAAACTTAGTTCACTTAATACTTTTAATTCACCAACGTTTAGTTGGAACTTTTTCTCAATAATATTTACATCGATTATTGGAATGAAAACTTGATTCATTGTTGAGTCAAATTTGATTTTCTTTCTTGATAGGAGCGTATTGATTTTGTCAACAACAAAATCGCTCAATTTAGTCACTTGTTTATTAAAAACAACGAGTTTGCGCCAATTATTTTTAAGAGGTAGTTTATTCCAAATTTTTAACAATAAAGCTTTAAACACCCCATTTTCTTTTTTCCCAATTTTCCATCGATTAAAATAATTACCTAATAATACAATAGCGTTATCAGAAAACCATCCCAAAATTCCAACTGTCAACATACCCACAATCATATCATCTGCTCGTGAAAAATTTCTTGAATCCCAAATGAACCAACCAATTCCTGCTGAAGAAGCAATCAATTCGCTTGCCATTAACAATGTCCATGACAAAGCCATTGCAATTCGTAAACTTCCAATAATACTTGAAATAGAGAAAGGAAGAATGATTTTGAACAATTTAACAAAAAAACCCTTTGAATAAAGGGTACTTAACTCAAGAAGATTTTTGTCAGTTGATTTTACTGAAAAGGAGGTAGTAAGAAAAAGTGCACAAAAGCTTCCGATTGTCAATAATGCAATCTTTGTCCCTTGATCAATACCAAATGTAATAATTAATAGCGGAATCCATGCAAGAGGAGGTACAGGAATTAAAAAAAGAAAGAGAGGTTCAACAATTTTGGAAGTGGGTTTTGAAATACCTACAAGTATTCCAAGTATAATTCCCATGAAACTTCCTAAAAAAAATCCGGCGAATAAACGGAATAAACTGACATGCACATTATGCAATAATGTGTCATTTGTTATTAAAAGTACAAATTTACTCAAAACCTTCTCAGGGCTTGCTATAAGAGCTGGTGGCAAGATCTCTGTTTTGACACCAAAATGCCAAAGGATCACAAAAACAATAGGTAATATCGCTCCTAATCCAAAGGTAAATAATCTGTATTTTAGTTTCTTAAACACAATTTGAAGGTAATAATAGGTAAAATGGATTATTTACTGTAAAACGGAATGAGGTCATCCTTAACCTTAACAGAATGTTGAATTTTACCTATTTCCTTTAAAAAATCAGCTTTATTTTGAATATCATCTATAATTTTTTGATTAAGTTTAACCTTCCAATTGTGCCGTGGCCATGCTAATTTGATAACATCAACAGGAACATTGAGTTGTATTGAAACAATAATAATTGCAGAATCCTGATTTAATAGCAGCCAATCTTTAGCTTTGTTAAAAACATTATCAATAGTTACGAACACATCAGAGTGATTTTTAATAAAACCACCACGTACAGCCATAATACTATTGATGAAAGCATCCCCGCGAGGTAAAGTTCTACCAGTACCCGCAATTTCTTCCTGTTCAACTAATGGTGGGGCTGCGGCCCAGGCATCAACTTGCCCACTTTCAAATGCAGCCTTTGCATCAGAAAACATCATATCCAAAATTTGAACTTCGTTTTGCTTTATACCATTTTCTTTCAACATTTTTAAAACGCCATAGTGTGAGCTTGTTCCAGATAATAATGCAATTTTTTTCCCTTTAAGATCTGCAATAGTTTTTATTGTAGAATTTTGGTGTACAAGCACTTCTTGCACTAAACTACATGAAATATCCCGAATCGTAATATCAATTCCAGATGCTTTACCTATAATGGCAGGTGGTTCTGCTTCAAAAACAACATCAATTTTCCCAGTAGCAAATGCTTCATTTATTGTAGGTAAGGTTTGAAACTGTGTATATTCGACATTTATACCTTTTACTCCCAAGGAATCTTCAAACCAATGCTTGTATTTAGCTATTAGATAGGGTGCGTAGTCAACAGATAAATAGAAACAACCGATTTTAACTGTACCTACATTTGACTTCTTGTTATTATTGCAGGAAGTAAGTAGAAATATGCTCAGAATGAGCATAGTAAATAAATTTCTAGAGAAGATTTTCATAATTTTAAGTTTTAAATATTTCAGTATTTTGTTCAATAATACAAAATATGTAATGTATTTTGGTTGTTTATAACATAACTTCCCTCATAAACTATTGAATATATTGTCTTTAAGCAATGATGAAAAAAAACAATACCATTGCTGTTGGAATGGTTTTGATAAAAGGTACTTGAAATCAAAGTAACACAACAATATTCCGTTCCTGAATACGAATAGTAATCCATGAAAGAAGTATTAGCACTTGCAAATTAGCTGCCATGTTTTATTATTCATCTTAATATTACAGATAATCAGCAGCTTAAACTATTTTTAGAAAAAGATAAAAATTAATATTACAAAGTTAACCTAAAAATTAAGGTTAAGTTTAAGGGGTAGTATTTACAAGGTTTTGTACTTAAAAATTTTGTGCCGCTTACCAGATCAATCAGTAAGGTATCTGTATTATCCAAACTTTCTATATAAATATTCATACTCAGGAAAGTTTTCATTAATCGTGTCTTTTTATGGATTTTTGTATTTATTCCAGCCATTTTGCCTCTTCATTCAAGTGATATTGATTCTCAGGTTTCATGTAGATATATTACTTTACAATAATAGGAAACGTAGTTGGTGTTTTTAAGTTGATAATTTGAATTAATTTTTTCAAATTATGAATTCTTTGATTACTTTGATTATAAAGTCATAATTAAAATCATACATAGGAATTGATTTGTATTACGACAATAAAAAAAGCGACCCGATTGATATCGGGTCGCTGGTAAATTCAGCGTTCAAAGGTCAGAATGTGATCTTGTTTTCGACATCATTGATGCTTGCATCGAAGGATGTTTTTAGGAAATCAATTACCTTCTTGATCCCAGGAGTGAAACTGGTTGTGAAGACATTCCCGTCCGAATCATTCAGCCGCATCGTGCAGTTGAAGTCATTGGATGAGATCTTGAAGCGATCCAGTTCGGAGCGGGTCTGTACCAGCTTGGCCCTCTTTTCAATGACGAGCTGGAGGTTTTCGATCTTTAGGATCTTCTCCATCATGGTCATTTCCTTCTTTGGCTCGGGAGCGGAAATGACCGGCTTTTCGGCTTCAATCTGCAAAACCGGCTTTTTCTCTTCGGTTTTGTTTTCTGCCGGATTGAGGATGGTCTTCACGATTGCCATTTCTTCGGCATTGGGTTTTCCGTTACCCGGTTTCAGTGCGGTGTTCGTTAATTTTGTCATTTCAGATCGCCGCTGCCCTGCGGACTTATTTTGGCATCTGGCTCGCCAGGGTTAAAAAAAATTTATGCCCTGACAACAAACGGAATGAAAATTCTGGAACAAACGTTCAGGTCACGATTCCGGAACGGAATCTGAATGAACCCGAAGGGCTGCGGTTCCTTCAGGAGGCAGCGTTTAGTGATACGACATTTTTATGAGTTTAACTTTGCGACAAATTTTGAGTAACTGTGGGTGGGGTTTTTGGTACATTTTTACAAAAAGTTCCCCGGCACAATGGATTTCTTTTTTCCCTGGCGGTTTTTCTTTGTCCCGGACTCTCAAAGAAAAAAAGCATTAAAAAAGGGAGAACCTTCATCAAAGAGGCTCTCCCGGTGAATCAGTGATAAACATTGTTATAGCGGTCTTCGTCATCGAAGGATGCTATTGACTGGCGGTAATCCTGGATATCGCAGTCATAATGGCCGGCCTTTTTACCGTTTGGCCAGTAAATAATGGTTTCACCTTTTTTGATCGGCTTGCCACAGGTGTGACAGGTTGATGGGAAACGGGCTGTGATCTGCCGCGGATCACCTGAGTAATTTGTATGTGACATTATAAAATGCTCATGCCCTTGAGACTTATATTGGCATCTGGCACGCCGGTTATAAAAAAGATTGATTATTCAGTCATTGCAGGCTCAAGGATTTCGATCTCTGATGAATCAGCCGGAATGGGTTCCTCGGAAACGATTCCCAGGATATAATCAGCGGCTTTCTCTGCCCTTGAAGCAGCCCAGAGGATCCATTTCTGATTATCCCGCAGCTTTGATGCCCAGCCAGCGATATATGCAGCAGAATTCCGGATATTAAGATCCAAATGGGCAATCTCTGCCAGGTAGGATGAACAAAGCTCAGCAACCAATTCTTCCTTGGAATAGGGTTCATCCCCGAAGCGGTTAGAAACCCCGTCGAAGCGGTTCAGTCGCTTTGGATGGCCTGTCGAATGAGTTGCTTCATGGTATAGCGTGCGAAAGAATTCGGAAGCGTTGGCAAAGTATTTCATTTGCGGAACCGAGATCATATCTGCCACCGGGGAGTAATAGGCACGGTCATCTTTGTCCGAGAAATGGATCTCCGGCTTGTTTTGATAGCCCGTGATGATCTCTTCAGCTTCAACATGGCTTTCATTATGCTTTTCTTCGACAAGGCTCTGAAGCTGGTCAATCTTTGCAAGACCCTGCTCGTCAAAGTCGGCCTGATCGGTATTGAATACATGGAAATACCTCAGAAGGAACATCCTTTTAGTTTCCTGGGTCACTTCATCCTTGTTGACGGACATTTTCCAAAAAACAACGACGGTGGCCTTTTCGCCTTTGCGGACTTTTCCGCCGTTGGCTCGGATCTGCTGGAATGTACCATATACCCGGCTCTTGAACGGATCCGATGAAAGTATAAGCCGGTTGATGCCTCGGTAATAATGTCCATTAAGGCTTACCGGTGAAGGGATCTGCCAGAGCTTTTTCCAGCTCCCGGCTGTCTCAAGGTTGGCAATGATCTTTTCGGTGATGGCTGCATAAATCTGATTATTGTTCATAGGTTTTGCGCTTGCCCTGGCGACTTGTTATGGCATCTGGCCCGCTGTTTGAATAATTTTTGGCGGGTACACCAAACGAAGCGCAAAATTCCGTTGCAAGTGTTCAGGTCACGATTTACTGCAAGGAAATCTGAATGAACCCGACGGGCTGCGGTTCCATCAGGAGGCAGCACTTAGCGGCGAGATATTTTGGCGAGTTTAACTTTGTCAGAAATTAATAAAACGTGCGCAGGCTTTTGAGTAACTTTTTTTAAAAGTTTCCCCGGGGATGGATTTCTTTTTTGCCAAGCTTTCGTCTTTGTCCCGGTATCAATGAAAAAAGCGGAGTGCAGTCGTAAGCATATAAAAAAAGAGCCGATCCGAAGACCAGCTCTCTGAAGGGAGAAGTACCCTTTTAGAAGGGCACTTCGGAAGTTTCCTGCTTTGCAGCTTTGGATTTTTTGGTTTGCTTTTTCGTAGCCGGGGCAGGTTCAGTGACCTGTTCTTCTTCCAGGCAGTTGACATAAACCGTGTAATCATGGCCGAAATTGTCGGGGTTCTGCAATTTTGCGACTTCCAGGGAGATGTAATCTTCGTCGTTGTATTTGTGAGCGAATTTTACAAGGTCTGCGATTTTCAGGTTGATCTTTATGATTTCAAGACCTTCGACTTTTTTTGCTTTTCCGATGTAATTTTTTACAAATTTTTTCATGGCTTTGAGTTTTTGAGGTTAATTTATATGCAAGTGTAAATAAGACCCTGGAGGGGCACTCAAGGAGGAACTGGAATACCGGAAAGCAATGAGGATATGCTGGGAAAATCCTTGAATGAGTGGAACTGCACCCTGGAAAGGGCTTTTAGCTTAGCATAGGAATTGGCCGGGAAACAAAGTGGTGAATCTTTGCAAAACCAATCAGAAAAGAAATGCATGTGGTTACAGAAAAAAGATCAGGGAAATAGTCCTTGTCGATGCACAGAAATAAGAAGGTAAAATCAAGATAAAGAAAAATGCCCTGACAATCTAATGATTACAGATTTGTCAAAATGCCAGAAGTACATGATAACAGCAGCCGTTGAACGGTTGAAAAAATAAAAAACAGTAATCCCAAAAAATTGGGGAACAAGTTAAATTCCCCTTTTTAAATACCCAAATAGGCAGATGCAGGAGCATCCTGAGCTGGCACCAAAGCAAATTCACCCAAGAGGAGTACTGTTTACAGAACAACCTTTCCTTTAGTATGTTTTATTATTGGGTCAAAAAACTGTGCAAGGCCGACCAACTATTATTCTTCCAAAACTACAACATATTGAATCCCATTTTGACCGGTATCATTGAAAACAATCATTTCATTGTCGGAATTAATTTCATCATAATTTCCACTTCCAGTGTATCTGTCATATTTCCATCCCTGGCCAAAACCTCCATCAGGTTGAATGATTAATACTCTGTCAGCACTTTCAACGACAAGTTGGCGATAGTGAGTTGCATGGTCGTTGTCATTCATAAGGATACTGTTTTCATCTATATCAATTGCATTTTTGATTGCTTCGCGTAAAAAATCCGATCTTTCCCGGTTACTATTCCAATTATCCCAAATTTTGAGAATCGGCTTATTTTGGTTTCTGATAGGCTCGAGATTAAGTTCAATTTGCTCAATTTCCATGTTAAGTATCTTCGTGACAGCTGAAATAAAATGCAATAGCAAAATTGAATTAAATTTTGATAGTACATACCTGTCAGAATATGAAACAGTAACCTGCTTGCCCCTAAAGTCATTTTCAATTTGTTGCCAAAACTCCCGATCCATCTGACGAATATGGTTAGCAAACAGCTGAGCTATGTGCTTTGAGCCAGACCTTCTTTCATTAAGATAAAACAAGATTGTGTTGGAGTTTTGTGGAAGTTGAGGATCGAATCTAATTAGGTCGAACTTGATATTTCTATTATCAGTATATACAGCTTGTCCATTCCCCCAATATTTATCAAATGAATTATTCCTCTCAAGGGAATAGAAATTCCTGATTTCATAACCGTGGTCACTAGCAAGTTTTATAGTGGCCAGTGGTCTTATCAAAATATTTTGGTCATTGAGATAGAATACTTGCGCCCATGATTTCAGCCGGTTGATTTCCATGTAAGTGGTCCTGTCGACAATTGGAATTCCTAAGAGTACAAAAGAAACTTGCTTCCCATAAACAAACTTTTGCTCCTTTAATACATTTAATAATTTCCATTGTTCTATCTGCCATGCACTAACATCTTCATCGATAAAAAACATTATTTCTTCAGCAGTTCGCCGTTCAATCCAATTGCTCAACTCTGAAGTGATGTCTCTTGTCACTCTTTTTGCTTCAGGAGAGTCATTAATTAAAGTTTCGGGGATTATTGTCCTCGAATTGAATTCGAGGTTGAGCCAATTCAAGCCTGCAAACCTATCAAGTTCTTCGAGATGCCATTGCGATGATCGATCTATAAGGCATCTAGTACATGCCTTTTGACAGTTACATGCCTCCAGGCGCCTTCTGGATGCATCAAGAATTTGCTGAGTGTATAGGATAAATTGATTTGAATAGCCGGCTCCTCCTTTGGCTGTATCGAAAAGATAAATAGAGATATATCCATGATATCGTTTGACCCCATAGGCTATTTCAGATTCATTGATTCCAAGAAGATGGGCCAGTTCCTGTGCAAAAACCACCCCAAGGCTTCGTGCCACATCAATTGTATTAACAAATCCATCCAGATCGGAAATCCTGATTTCAACAAAATCTGTTTGCAATCTCCCAATAAGCAACACGTTGCGTTTTATCCCATAGTGGTTAATGTCATTCCCAGTGCAGTAATCGATTACTTGAGGATCTTCGTTTCTTCCCCCCCTCAGTCTTCTATGGGGATTCATCATTCCGTCATTTGGATTGCCAATATCGGTTTCTTTTTGGGCTCTGCCGCAGTGTATACATACTGCATATCCAAAACCTGAACCATTGTTATAATAAACAATCTCAGAGTTTTCAAAACTGACGCGGGTTTCTATATTGAAAGTATTTCCGTTACCAATCCAATCGGTGGTGTTTATTAATTCTGTATCAACTATTGAAAACTCATCATTATCAATAACACGCGTAGGTTCCTGGTTGAAATCGACACAGAAACCAGCAGGCTCGATTGCAACAGTGTAATTCTGATTTGTGCCTGAGTGCACAGGTCTCAGTAAAGCACCGCAATGACAACTTTGTTGATTGAATAATGAAAGTGTTGTATGACACTGAGAGCACCTTGAGATTCGCAACATTGACTGCTCATTCCACCTTGATCGCAACTTTATTCCCCCAGATGTGTAACAATGTTGATTAATAATTACCTGACGACCTGGTGCATAATCTGATAATGCACGGGAAATGTGAAAGGAAGGGTTTTCAGATATCACTGAAAATGCTGAGTTGTCTTCCTGAGGTATGTCAGGTTCTTGATTATTTTCAATGTGTCCCAATCTTTCTTGAATATTATTTTTATTCGTAATATCAAATTCAACGACTCCCGTAGGCATATTTGCATTAGGGAGGAATAGTGTTTCAGCCAGGTATCCCAGCAGATGTTTTCTAATTAAACTTCTTTTTCTGTAGGTTAGGGATTTAATGGCAGGTGAATTTTCAGTAAATCCTACTCCGAGCAAGTCTATGACATTCTGGTTTAGCTCGTTCAGGTTTTCAATGAAAGATTCATTTGTATAATTGATTGCCTCAAGGCAATTGGACACCAAGGCATAATAGCCTCTTCTCTCAAGCACTGTTTGCTGTACGATTTGAGTTATACCAGCATCAACAGAAGCATCAGGATTATTCCTGATCTCAATAAGATATGATCTAAAGTCAGCGAATATAGAAGGATCGATAAAGTCAGGAACTATTTCGTCTGAAACGCCAAAGAAGTCACCAACCTTGCCCGTAATGGGGAGGCCTCCAATACCTGGAAAATTAATTACAAATTTTGAAATTAGATATGCGTTCACATGTCTCTGAATAATATTTGGGCTCTCAAACCTAACCGTCGGTAATACAATCCTGTGGTTCATTGCCCATAAAGGATTATCCATTACGTTTCGGCCAATAGGATTAGCTCCACAAAAGGTTATTGCTAATGCCTTTGGCTCATTTCTTCGTCCGGCGCGGCCAGCACGTTGAAGATAATTAGCAGGGCTTGGAGGAACATTATTCATGACTACCTCAGAAATACCACCAATATCAACACCCATTTCCATAGTGGTTGAGCAAGATAGGATATTGATTCTACCCTCCTCAAATTTACGTTCCAATATCTCTAAAACCTGGCTAGCTTGCTGGGCAGAGTGTTCTGCCGCAAGATAAATATCTGGTTTCAGGTAAATTCTTTCATGCATATTTGACCATAAACCCATGCCCTTGAGGTGTTCAAGATTTGCCTCAAGCCATGCTAGGATAGTGTTTTTTGAAATTTCGTTCCCATCGTTAAGATTGTCCAAACGATTGGAGTAAGGGAAACAGGGATATTGAATTATTGTACAATTCTGTAAGCTAAATCTTCCCATAGTCATCTGTGATAAATCTCCTGTAATACGAGGATTTATTCCCATAAATGAAGTATCAAGCGGAACATTTGTCAGAGGACAAAGCAGAGCTTCACTGATTGTTTCAAATGCCATAGATTCGCTGAGTTTCATCGCATATCCATGGTTTGCATCTCCTTGAAGTATTTTTGATTGTATTAGTTGTCTCCATGCTATTTGAAGGATGGAATTAAGTGTATCTTCTTCCGTTGGGGTCACAATATCCCAATTATCCCAACCAGCAGCAGCGCAAAGCAATAACACTAATCTGCTGGGTCTGATTCGATTAACTTGGGGCCACCTATATACCCTCCAACGGTGGTTTTCAGGAGTTTCAAAGTTCCAAGGTTGAATTCGTTTATCATAGAAGTAATTTGATGTCCGGAATTTTTTAATTTCCCTTGGTATTTCTACATACAAATTATCCCGCAAATAATAATCAATTATAATTTTCAGATATTCATGCCACGATCGATCAGTTAGCGTAGTATTCAAGTTTAAGAACTCCTCAGGTGCTGCCAGGTTCCCTAAATTTGGGTATACACATTTAACCAGACCGAGATTTTCTGGTGAATTCGCTTTCTTAGGCCTCCTGGCAAATTGGTCGATTAACAACCAATTAATATAGTTACGATGTTCTGCAGTAAATCCGTTAGTCGAATTAATACCTAATATTCCATCTGCAAGTAAGCAAATTTCTTTAGTGATAATATAATCATTGCAAAAGAAATCAACGAGTTCGGTCCATGTAACTCTTTGTATTGGTAGTGCATCTAAATTTTGGGTGGCATTTTGCCTTCCTTCCAGTATCATTATCTGTTCTGCAAAAACCCCAGGATGCTGACGATAAATTTCCAGTTGTTGTATTTCAACCAGATTTAGGGGGCGATAATTATCTGTTCTTTTTTTACTTAGATAATGAAATACTCTACTTTGGACCCAAATTCTTTCTATATCTATATTCTGGGCAAGTGCACTTTTAGCTGTTCCCTGCCGGCTATCAGTAAAAGCAATATATTTTCTACCCTCCCAGGTCAATCCAGTCTTATTCCGTACAATTGGAGCCTGTTCTAAAAGGGTGTATGAGAGCATACGGTTAAAGAAATCTGAACTAAAGCGGAAGTGACGAAAGTATTTGGAATCAGCCTTACAGCATGGACAAATAGGGGCATTAGGAATACACCCAAAATGTTCACCTCCTCCAATTTCAATCATATAATTATCACCATCATGTCTTACAGTGATTGAGGATGAATCTTGTTGATCAAGACGATCAGAATGCTTCGCTAATACTACTTGAGTCCAACTATTAATTTGGTTATTTGCATCCACTCTATCAGTATCTTCATCCGGAAGCTCATTTTCAAAATCAAATGCTGATTCATTTGCACGTGTACTACATGCGCGATATCTGTCATCGCTATTGTTTAATTCCCCGATTGCCAAGAATTCTCCACATCTTGAACATCTCACCAATTCAAACATTGGAGCCCCACAAGCACATTCGGTAGACATATACGTCGATAAAGCGCCCAGAACTCGATCAGGTTTAAGTCCGACATGAATGTCACAATCTGGATTTATACAAACAGATACACCTCCTATACTCCTGGCAAAGAAATGACCTCTGGTTGGGAGAAGAACTGTTGTATCATTATTATCCATTAATCCAGGGATGAGACTTGGATTACCAAGCTCATCGATAAAATTCAAGCTAGAATCAAGGTTGGCGATATTTGCTATGTCGGTGGCTTTCAATGCTGTAATTCCATTCATGTATGCCCTCAGTTCCTCAATTTGTTGTTGGGTCACAGGAATACCTGATATTTCCTGCGGAAGATTTTGCAGATTAATCATGGGGACTACTCTTCTTCCACTTATGATTTCAATATTATCCTCCTGTTGGCCAGTCAACCTTGACATGAATTGCTTTAGACCTGTCGTAGTCTCAAAATCATCAGGATTTCCTATTGTGGCCGAAGTTGCAGCGAAGCGAACCTGATCAGCTGTAACACCGAAAGCATCCAAGACCCTACGGATCAACAAGGCAATCTCTGCTGCTGCGGATCCTGAATATGTATGAGCTTCATCGAGTAGAATCCACCTTAATGCACCTTGAGATTGTTGTATAATTGTCTGGTCTCTATCTCTAACCATCATATACTCCAACATCGTAGGATTGGTAAACATAATTTGGGGAGGTTGTTCTCTAATTGCCTTTCTGGACTTGATTTCCGGGAAATATCTTAAAGCAGCATCACGATTTACATTTTCAGGTGTCTTTCCATTGTAAACCGCAAAACGCATTCCTCCAAGTGCAGTGCACCAAGCATTCATCCTTTTCTTTTGGCTGGCGATTAAAGCGTTCAGCGGATATAGAAAAATAGCTTGTACTGCATTATTACGTTTATTTATCATCAAATCCTGGAGCACAGGCATCATAAAACACTCGGTTTTTCCTGAGCCAGTTCCACTTGTAACAACAATAGATTTATTTTCATTCAATAAAGAATACCAACTGTGAAGTTGATGCAAATAGGGTTTTCGATCTGCCGGGAAGCGCAGTTCTTGGTTCTCTATGTGGTCTAACCCATGAATGAATTCAGGAGAGAAAATGTCGTTTAATTCTTGGAAAATTCTATCTGAGCTCTCCCATTCGAATGTTGCCTGGAAGACAGGTTCTGCAAATAAATTTTCTTCATTTTCCAACAAGTGCTTAAAATATCCTTGGTATTCAGCATTACCTGCAGCCCACATGGATAAAATTGTTTCCAATGACCTGCGTTTAGCATCGGAATAAAACTCTTTGTAGTTCATATTACAGTATAAATTAAATGATTCGTTTTATCATTTTTTGGTAGACATCAAAGTACCATTCTGAATCAAGATCAATGTAATAAAGTACTCTTTGCTTATTTATGTATTTGCTGTTTTGCTCGTTGAAAATCTCTTTCTTGCCTGTGAATGCAAGAGCTGAAAATAGTGGAGACAACATTAATCCACCCCATAAATCCAAAATGTTACGATCTACAATGAAGTATTTTTGAAATTGTAATGGAATTACAGGATATCTATTTGAAACATAGTTAGGTATAAACAGACCATTCCCATTGTTAAATTTTATTCTTTCATCCTGAATCTCTCCCGGAGATGGCTGTCCATTATATCCTGGAAACCGCTGCATGGCAAATATCTTTTTAAAGAAAACTTTTAATTTGCCTTTTTCAACAAGATCTATCGCTTTTAATGAAAGCAACTCAGTAACCTTGTTTATCATTTCTGCTATTATAAGTCCTTGAGTCGTTTCAGATTCGACATTAAAAGAGACAAGATATGAGTCTATCGCAGCGAGCCAATAATCTATGCCAATCCAGTGCCATGCATTTGCAAATTCACTTTCAAACTTACTCAGGTCATTATAGAGTTTGAACTGATTACTTGTTGAACAGCTAAGCATCAGAATTGCCATCCTTGTCATGAGCTTTTTTTCTCTGGATATTGCCGAAAAACAATTGAAAGTTTGAAATGGAAGATTAAATTCCGAAACGATCTCGAAGTATTTCCCTACTAATACCCAGGAATCATGGTTGAAATCATTGTCCAACAATACTTCTTTAGTCCTAACGATTTGTTCATTATGTAACTCCTTGATGGTTCCTTCAGGAAAATCACCTGCATTTAAGGCATTATCCAAATTATGATAACGTGGACGTAGATGAATATAATCCATTGAAGATATTTTGGAGAAAACTATAAATTGCTTCAATGCATCTGGTTCAGTGATTATCGAATAACCTCCATCATTATTTTTTTGTAGGTTGAAAACCTTTACCTGTTGCGGACTGCAATCTACAGGTACTGCAAAAACATCATATTGAAAATCATCGATTTTATTGCCCTCTGAATCTATAGTATAAATATGTCCATTTTCTTTTTCTGTATTTGCATTGAAAATATCAACTTTAATTGATAAAAAATTTCCAAAAGTTATCCGACAATAACCTTTGTCAAAGAACTCAAATATGGAATGCCTATGTAACTTGAATATAGTTTCAAGAGGTGATGCAAGCATCTGAAGACTATTATCAATCCCTTTGTAAAAACGAGTTACTTCTTCAGCACAAGGTTGTTCATCGACGGACAATTTAAAATATTGAATCTTTATTGGTATTTGATCAACACCCATCACAGAACATCGATACCCGAGTAAGGCATTCTTACTCACACATATATCTGATGAAACAACATTCCCTCTAGGGTCTTTAAGAACAACTCCCCAAAAGGGTGTTGCAACGCTAAGAATCAACCTGGTACTTGTATCCTGTCTTGATCGAAATTCAAACTGGATAAGATTGGAATATTGCAATACGTCTTGATTCACGCTAATCTTCCACCTGTTGGGATGATTTGCACTTTCAATAGTGAGACCATCATTCATGTTGATCGGGATAACCTCTCCCTGATTCCAGCTCCATTCGACAATACCTGTGTTAGTATCAGAATTAAGAATATTATAATTCATTGGACCTGTATTATAAATCTTTTTTCGAACAGGAATTTGGTTGTTAATTCTCACATTAAATTCAATTAATCCTATCGGTAAGACCTGATTAATATTATATTTAACCCAGTCGATATCTCCTTTGAGTCTGTAATTTATACTAACTTGATTAGCAGAAACCCTTTTATCGTCAAAATCATAGGCCTTTATTTCAGGATTTTTAGTTACTGTTAGGTAATTAGATTTTTGAAGCCACTCAAGTCTAGGAATCCCAAAATCTATATTATATTCAATTAGGTAATTTGTGTCAAATGACAATTCCTCTTGGCCCGATGTGATATTAATCGCCTGATTAAAGGTAAACCATCTGAGGGTTTCATTTTTGAAAGTTATAATTTCAAATTGTGAACTTGATGACCAGTTTGGTGAACAAATTATGGCATTCAAGTTTGCTGGAACAGGGTTGTTTACAATCAACCATCTTGATACATTTTTATCCGTTTTAACGTGTGTGACCAATGTTGGTTCATTCAGATCCGGAATGTCTGATCCTGGAATATTAATGTTAAATATTTTATTCGTATTTGTCGATAAAAGGATGGTGATGGTTGATCCGATATAGTTGTCAATCTGTCCAATAATTTGGAGGTCATTAATTTTTGTTATATAATCACCATTGTTTTTACGGACAAATCTTTGGGTTAATCGATCATGTATTATAATATCAATTGTTCTATATGGATCTTCAGGATTACCAAGGTTGGTTTGCACCCAATTTCTCGAAATAATGGTTTCATATTCAATTTCATAAATTAAGCTCAACTGATTATCAGCTTTTTCAATGAACCATTTTGTATGAAAAGGCACTTCACGAATCACTTTTGGGGATTCTTTTTTTGTTTCCCTAAGTTCTTTTACTAACAATTCGAACCCTTCATCTTCCATATTGAATGGAAAAAGCGTATTATCTTCATAATAGATGGCACGTGCGATTTGCAAAGTAAGACTATACATTACTGTATTATGATAACTTTGGGCAATGTATGGGTTGAACTTTTCGATAAAATCGACACTTTCCCAATTTAAATGGTGAGAGCAGATATATCTTATAATGGTGTTAAGATAATTTCTGTATCTATTGTTAACCCCCTCTGCAGTTATTAATGCATTGAGCGGAAGTCCACCCTGCATGAAAAGTGTGTCTAGTCTTCGGGTATTTTTTATTCTGATATAGACTATCCTTAGTCTCTTTGCTCCTTCTTTAGCAGCCGAATATAATTCTTCCTCATAATCAGGTAATTGTAGCGACAATACTACATCTCTCTTGTTGTGAGCACCTCCATTATATTCTCTTTTCCACCATTCAGAAAAGAAAAGTGCTGCTTCTTGATTCCAATAAAGGGTAGAAGTGTTTTCTATAATGTTTGTGTTAAGAAATGTTTTGAGTTCTTCATATTCTTGGTCAGTAATATTCAGTTTCCACAACGGATCTATACCCAGTTTCCAACTCGGTCGATTTAAAGTAATTCTAGCAAACATTTGATATACTGTTTCTGATTAAGGAATTATTTGCTTCTTGGCATTATTTTTTGAATGGCTTATCCTATTTCCACTAGACATTTTCCGTCCCGAACCAAACCGATACCACTTCCTGAGATAAATTGATACCACCAAAATATGGGAATTTCGCGGACGTAAAAAAGGACGTCTATGCGAACCCTGATATGCCGGCATTGCGGCAAAGAAGTTCGATCGAACA
>JAPLDH010000022.1 GCA_026391355.1 Bacteroidota bacterium
CCGGAGGGACTCGAACCCTCAACCCTCAGAACCGGAATCTGATATTCTATCCATTGAACTACGGAGCCATGACGGCAAAATTATTAAAATTATTTTGATTTGGTAAGGATAATTTGGCCATCCTGAAATCTGCAATCACCTGCAATATTTATTGCTTCACCATGTTTTTCTCCTTCTGAAATTCAGTGTAGGAAAAAACAACGGGGACAAACACCATTACGGATAATATTATCCCCAAAATAATTGCAAGTGCAAGGTTGCTGCTGATAAAGAAAGAAAGAACCGCTATGAGCATTCCACCTGCCATCCAAAGACGTCCACCCAAACGATGTGTTTTTTTCCAGACCTGTTCGTTCTCCAGGGTCCATGGTGTGCGGATTCCCAGGAAATAGTTGGGTCGTACCGTCTGGAAATAATTTCCAAGAATGGCGAATAATACTCCAATCAGGGCAATCAGCATATTGGGGCTTTTTAAGCTGCCTGTGCGGCTTATATATAACAGGTAAGTAGCAAAGAGTGAAAAGAAGAAAGTAAGCATAAAACGGAATGTGTAATATTTATCACCCATCTGCTGGATTTTCTTTTTCGGGTCAAGCACGGGAATTAAGAGCATTAAAAGGTAAATGCCTATTCCCAGTGCCCCGGGAAGGAATAGTAACGTGGTTTTGCCTGACCAATCGTCAACATCCCCTGCCAGGTTAAAATGCGTCGGAACCTGGTCGGGCAGTTTGCTCCAGATCATGGCAAGATAAACATAAGGCAATCCGATTAAAATCCATAATACCGATTCTTTAAGGTACTTGTTCATGGCTCTATTTTTTAAGGGTTAATACAAATTGAATCAAGTCGTCAACAATTGTGGTGTTAATTGAATAAAGGACATACTGTCCTTGTTTAACGGTAGTTACCAATCCCGCCCTTTTTAATTTATCAAGGTGATGAGATATACTTGGTGCGGTCATGTCAAATTTGGCAGCAATATCGCCTGCTGTCATTTCTCCCTTTCGAAGCATTGTTAAAATTTCCCTTCGTGTGGGGTCGTTCAGCGCTTTGAAAATATCGTTCATGTCTGTTTGTTTGATAATGGTATGTTTAAATAATTAGACAAATGTATAACTATTTAATTGAACTTCCAAATATTTTTTCAGTTTTTTGTGATTTTTTTTCACCAACTGCTGAATCAACGCATTTTTGCAAAACAGGACTACTTTTATATGGTGGTTAGGTTAGATAAGTATTTCTTCCATATTCTCAGGTGTAATTATTTTTTCATCCCTTACCGGGTAATGATTCCTGAAGTGGGTGAAAACAGAAGACTTTCTGGAACGTCCCCATTTAAATTCAAATAAATCAAATTTACCACCTGATTCCTCCACAAGGTCGATTTCCTTCCTGTCATGGGTCCTCCAGAAGTAATGGTTCATATATTGCTTATGGTAATGGATAAATTTAATCCGTTCACTGATCATGAAGTTTTCCCACAAAGCACCAACATCCTCCCTGCTGTTCAATGGATTAAAATTATTAATCAGGGCATTCCGGATACCATTATCATAGAAATAGATCTTTCGGATTGTCGAAATTTCATTGCGCATATTCCGGTTCAGGGGTTGAAGCCTGAAAATAATGAAGGCCTGCTCGAGCAATCCGGTATAAGTCATTATGGTGTTCTTGTCAACCTGAAGCAATCCTGCCAGTTCATTATACGAAACTTCGTTCCCAATCTGTAGCGCCAATGATCGAAGTAACCGTTCCAACAATTCAGGTTTCCTGATCCCTTTGAAAGCAAGAAGATCTTTATAAAGATAGCTGCTTGCAAGGTTTTTTAAAATTTCCTGCTCCCTGCCTGGTTTCATAATCACCTCAGGATACATTCCAAAGATCAATCGCAATTCAACCTGTTGACGCCGTTCAATAAATGAATACTTCCCTGATAATTCTTCCCAACAAACGGGATAAAGAAAATATTCCCATTTCCGGCCAGTCAAGGGTTCATTGATGCCTGAAGCCAGTTCAAGTGAAGAAGAACCTGTAACGACAAGCTGAACATCTTCTATCTGGTCGGTTACTAATTTTAACTTGATACCAATATCCTTGATTTGCTGTGCTTCATCAATGATCACTATTTTACTGTGACCGATTAGTTGTCGCCATTTAGCAGTGGATACTCCGTCTAATACATTTCGTACTGCAGGTTCGTCACAATTCAGATAGAGTGACCTTCCTCCTGGTTCATTCAGAAATTCCCTGACCAGCGTCGTCTTTCCGGTTTGCCTTGCCCCCAGTATTATGATCGCTTTTCCATCGAACATTCTGTCCTGAATTATTTTGGTCAATGATCGTTTTATCATATTTCTGTGAATATATTCACCAAATTTACATTAAATTGGTGAATAGGATATTCAATTAATAAATAATTTTTAACAGATCTGAATATGGAACCACTAAAGAGTAATGGAAATGGGTAGCTTGATAATTAATTTGTCTGACATAAGGGTCAGGTACAGATAACAACCTTATTGCCTGTCGTATTCCTGGATCTCATTGATTACAAATTCAATGCTGATGCCGGCCAGGCGGAACATCTCTTCCGATTCCTGCCCGTCGTGGTATTTTCTTTCGCAGATCACGCGTTTAATGCCACAATTGATGATCAGCATGGCACAAGTGCGGCAGGGTGTCATACGGCAGTAAATGGTGGCGCCTTCCAGGGGGATACCCAAACGGGCTGCCTGACAGATGGCGTTTTGTTCGGCATGAACTGTACGCATGCAATGCTGGGAGACACGTCCGTCTTCATGAAGAACTTGCTTCATCAGGTGACCGATTTCGTCACAATGGGGCAATCCGCGGGGTGATCCGACATAACCGGTCACGAGGATCTGCTTATCGCGTGCGATCACACAACCGCTGCGGCCCCGGTCACAGGTGGCTCTTTTGGAAACCGTATGCGCGATCTCCATGAAATACTCATCCCATGAAGGGCGGTGGTAATTTTCTTCTTCCATCTGATATTAACAATTGAGCTGTAAAAATAGTAAATGGAAAGATATTCAACACGGGAAAAGATCACTATCTTTGTATGTATAAATCGTGAATATTAATCCCATGAAAAAGATTTTCCACCTGATCAGTACCGTAATTTTTTGCATTCTGGTGGCATTTGCGGCCAGAGCACAGAATAACACTGTGGTTCAGGCAAATGATACGGCTCATTTTCCTTACTGGATTCAGATGATGCAGGATCCCAGCGCCGGTTTCCATGCAACGCAAAGCGCATTTGAGAAATACTGGCAAGGCCGTACCGATTATAAAGGAAATGGATGGAAGGTTTTCAAACGATGGGAATATATAAACAAGAGCCGTGTTCAGCCTGATGGGAAGCTCCCAGCGCCGGGATCTGTCGCAAAAGAATTTAATCGTTACCGGCAAACACATTCCCAGCGATCGCTGAATGGCGCCTGGACGCAGGTTGGTCCAATAAATATACCTGCAAATGCAACCGGTCAACCGAATGGGATGGGAAGGATCAACGCTGCAGCTTTTCATCCAACAGATGCCAATACCTTTTATGTGGGATCTGCATCAGGAGGATTCTGGAAAACCATGGATGCCGGTATCACATGGGCAAATCTCACTTCCAACCTTCCAACCCTCGGGGTCTCGGCAATCCTGATACATCCATCCACACCAAATACAATCTTTATTGGCACAGGCGACCGCGATGGTGGAGATGCTCCCGGAATGGGAGTTTACAAAAGTACTGACGGAGGAGTCACTTTTCTCGTCTCCAATTCAGGAATGGGCAGTAAAACGGTCGGCATGATGGTGATGCACCCGACAGATCCCAATACGATCCTCGCCGCCACAAGCGGGGGGATCCATAAATCCATCGATGGGGGCGCTACCTGGTTGTTGAAATCCTCAAACGCGAACAATTATAAAGATATAAAATTCAAACCAGGTGATCCGACAACAGTATATGCCACCGAAAACGGTAAATTCTACCGCTCTACCAATACTGGTGATTCGTGGACACAGATCACAGCAGGTGTGATCACCGGTACACGTTTGACGATCGGAGTAAGTATCAATCAACCCACCTATGTTTATCTGCTCATGACCAATGGTGTATTTGTGGGTTTATTGCGATCCACCAACAGTGGAGTTAGTTTTACCACGCAATCCACCACACCGAACCTGATTGACTATTCCTGTGATGGCAGCGGAAACTCGAGTCAGGCCTGGTACGACCTATGCATTGCTGTCGATCCGAACAATGCCAATATCCTCTATACCGGTGGGATCAATATTTGGAAATCCACCAATAGCGGAGTAAACTGGACCATCGCTTCGCATTGGGTCGGCAGCTCCTGGGGAGAAACATGTGCCCCATCGGTGCATGCAGATATCCATTCGCTTGACTGGTCACCGCTGAATGGTAAACTTTATACCGGATGTGACGGAGGTTTTTACAATACCGCCAACGGAGGTACTACGTGGACCGACCTGTCCTCAGGCCTTGCCGTTGCCCAGGTATATAAGATCGGGCAGAGCGCTACGAAGAATAGCCTTTGCATCAACGGATACCAGGATAATGGCACTTCGAGTAACAGCAATTCCGCTTTCACGACTGTTATCGGCGGCGAC
Source organism: Bacteroidota bacterium (assembly GCA_026391355.1). Classification (GTDB taxonomy): domain Bacteria; phylum Bacteroidota; class Bacteroidia; order Bacteroidales; family FEN-979; genus CAIYUC01. Next base: position 4,651 of record JAPLDH010000022.1, read on the forward strand.
GGTATGGAATGTATCATCGATTATTCGGATACGAATTACAGGTATGGAGAAATATATTATGGAGATATCTATCGCAGAAGCACAGGAACGAACAACTGGAACTATATAACAAATAATATCAGTGAATCAGGAGGCTGGGTCACCCCGTACATCCTTCATGAAACAAACCCCAATACAATGTTTGTCGGGGCGAAGAATGTCTGGCGGAGTACAAATGTTAAAGCTTCCAATGCAGGATCGGTTACCTGGACCGCCATTTCCAGCGGTGAAACTTCTTCATGTACTGTGTTGGAACAATCACCTGCCAATGTGGATATCCTTTATGTTGTGAGATCAGGCTCGCTGAAACGATCGGAAAATGCAAATTCAACCGCGCCTACATGGATAACTTGTACACTTCCGGGGGGTGGGACACCCACAGATCTGGAAGCACATCCTACGGATCCCAATATTGTTTATGCTACGGCAGGGTATAAAGTCTATAAGTCCATCAATAAAGGAGCTTCCTGGACGGATATCTCCGGAACGTTACCCTCTATCTATACAAATTGCATAGTTTATGATAAAAACAACAATGAACCCCTTTATGTGGGAAATGAAACAGGAATATTTTACAAGGATGGCACCATGAGTGACTGGACTCCTTTCAATACAGGCCTTCCGATAACAGACGTAAGGGAACTCGAGATCTATTATGATGCAGCGGTTCCTGCCAATAACCGATTGAAGGCAGCAACTTATGGAAGAGGATTATGGCAGTCGGATCTTTACGATTCTTTCTCGGTTACTCCGCCCAACCAGAATGTTCCTGCTTCCCCGACAGGGATAACCACATTTAATGTCACAGCTCCCTCAACCTGGACAGCGGTCAGCAACTCTACCTGGTGTATCGTTCCCCCGTCAGGAACAGGAAACTCGACACTGGTAGCCAGCTATTCGGAAAACCTAACCGTGAATACCAGGATTGCAACCATAACGGTTACCCCTGCTTCGGGATCGCCGATATCGGTTACTGTAACACAAACAGGAGCAGCGCCAACGTTGAATGTCATCCCCCCCAATCAGGATGTTCCTTCACCAGCTGGCAGCACTACCTTTACCGTGACATCAAATACCAACTGGAATGTAGTGTGTGACTCAGCATGGTGCACGGTCACGCCTTCCGGAACAGGCAATGGAACGATCAATGCAAACTATACGGATAACCTGACGATAAACCTGAGAATAGCGCATATTACGGTTACCGTTAGCGGACTCACGCCCGTAATTGTTACCGTGACACAATCGGGAGTAGCGCCCACACTTATTGTAATGCCCACGAACCAGTATGTAAATGCACTGGCCGGTGATACGAACTTTATTGTTACCTCAAATTCATCCTGGACCGTTAGCAGCGATGTTACCTGGTGTACGGCTACCCCTTCCGGCACCGGGAACGGCACCATCGTTGCAAACTACCAGGAAAATCAGACCTATTCACAACGGATTGCCACGATTACCGTGACAGTTTCAGGGGTTCCTCCTACAAATGTAACCGTAACACAGGCTGCATCGACAGTCGGGATAAACCCGGGTAACACAGGCAAGGGAATTCAACTCTATCCCAATCCGGCAAAGGGATCGTTTTATGTAATCCCGAATGAATACAGGACTCAAACGTTAGAAGTGAAGCTCATCGACCTTACCGGAAGATTGATCACTTCACGGATATGTAAAGGGGAGAATGAATACCGGTTCGATGTCACTGCGATGCAGGAAGGATCTTATTTTGTGAAGATCAAAACCGATAATCTTATCATGGTGAAAAGGTTGATCATCCGGAGATGAAAACCCTGCCGTGAACTCCTTCCTTTCCGGAATTAAAACTCAATAATCTCTTTGGGTTTTAAGTTATTGGCCATTGTCCAGAAATTTGCCTGCCCGTGAGGTATTCTGAAAAGGATCAACGTGGGACTGTCAACTGTTACTCCGAAGGATTTAAGAAATGGCCTGTCCATGAGGGCTTTTTCTTTAAGTTTAATGTCATTGAGAAATTCAGCTTTTCCGGAAATTCGCAGCATTGTTCCTGTCATCCCTTCATGTTTGTAAAAACAGATCTCAGTTTTTGGATTTTTTATAAGCTGATGAGGAAATTCCTTTATGGAACTTGTTTGAAAATAAAATCCTGTTTCATCTGCAAACCAGAATCCCAATGCCCTTACACGTGGCTGATCACCATCAGCAGTAGCCAGGTAACAGATAGGATTATCATTTGAAAACTTTATGCAGTCGTGTATGTTCATGGCCGGTGATTTGGATTTACAGAATAATAAATTTTCCCGCAGTTGTAACAAATCCCTTTATGAGCGCAGATTGTTCCGCCGCAACTGAGGCAAGTCCATTTACGATTTTCATTTTCCAAAAACTTCCTTATACCAGAATTGTTAATAGTTATGAGATTTTCAATCATGCTCATTCTGTATTTTGTCCGGTACCTTTTATCCAGGTGATTTAACTTTTTGCATGGAAATTCCTCACAATCAAAACAAAATTCAGTAGTTGATTTATCACAATTTTTTATTTTACATTTTGACCGGGAAACCGATTTATCTTTATCAGAGCCTCTGCACCCGGGGCATATATTTTTTTTCCGTAAATATGCCATGCAAATACCACAGTTCATCCCACAAGGCGCAATAAGCGAATTCATATTCAAGGATTCTGTTTGTACCATTGCTTTATTCTTTAATGTGGATTAATCCACTTCATGGTATCTTCCACTTTCCGGAACAGATCTTCTTTTGCAGCATTATTATACAGGATGACATCTGCCATCTGAATACATTTTTTCAGGTTGGGCTTGTTCGGATCATCGGTCACCATTTCACGGTTCTCATTCTTAAGAAATGTTTCAAAAGTGATATTATCTGTTTCCGATCGGCGAGCAAGGATCCGCTGGTACCGTAACTGTGGATCGGCATCGATGGCGAAGAGAAAGAATTGTCCTTTTGAACGCAGGGAGTCGGTTTCTCCCGGAGTACGGATGCTTTCAATGACACAATTTTTTCCGGAAGAAAATGCTTCGTTATACAACTGGTCGGTTACATAGGATGGTGAATATTGTGCCCGGAGTTCATTGGCAAGTTGGAACATGCTGTCGCGGTTCTCCGGTAAGCCTCGTTTCCGGATCTCCTTTAACAAGAATTCGCGAACGGAATAATGTAAATAGCCTTTTTTATCAACGAGATAATCCACAACCGTTCCTTTGCCTGCTCCAAGTGTTCCGGTAATTCCAATTATGATCATCTACTTGCTTTAATTCTGCATTCCTGCATTCAGCATTCCTGCATTCCTACATTATGTTAATTCCTTACCTTTGTAAATAAATTTTATCCAAAATTAGAATTTATTTCCATGAACTCCCTCTATCCGTTAAAATTCAAGCCCATTTTCAAAGAAAGGATCTGGGGTGGAGCAAAGATCAGGACAAAACTCGGGTTAGACTTCGGTTCCATGGCAAACTGCGGTGAGGCATGGGTCATTTCCGGGGTTGATGGTTTTGAATCAAAAGTTATAAATGGTTTTTTAAAGGGGAATAACCTGAATGAACTTGTTGAGGTTTATATGGACGACCTGCTGGGGGAAAAGACCTTTAACAAATACCGGGAGGAATTTCCGATTCTGGTAAAATTCATCGATGCCAATGATTTTCTTTCGATCCAGGTTCATCCCGACGATGCACTGGCGGCAAAAAGAAAAATCGGGGGAGGGAAAACGGAAATGTGGTATATCCTCGAAGCAGATAAAGAGGCTGAACTGATCACCGGTTTCTCACGGAAAGTTGACGCGGATACATATATAAAATACCTTAAGGACAAAAAATTACCCGAGATCCTGAATTTCGAGAAAGTTAAAGAGGGCGACGTGTTTTATATACCCTCCGGCCGGGTTCATGCTCTTGGACCCGGGATCCTGCTTGCAGAGATCCAGCAAACCTCTGATACCACCTATCGCATATATGACTGGGGCAGGGTGGATGCAGCAGGGAAATCACGGGAATTACATACGGAACTTGCCTTGGAAGCGATTGATTTCAACATTTATGATACTTACAGGAATACTTATTCCCGCAAAGAGAATATGACCACCAATCTTGTCGATTGTCCTTACTTTATTACCAATTTCCTTACATTCAACCAGGAGATCAGGAAGGATTACACTTATCTTGACTCTTTTGTGATCTATGTGATTACGGAAGGTTCAGCATTGCTAAGCTATGAATCCGGTGTAGAAAACCTAAGGGCCGGCGAAGCTATATTACTTCCGGCAGTGATGGAGAAATTGACGATCCTGCCCACACCCAAATGTAAGTTTCTTGAAATTTATGAACCTTAAATTTTCTTACATTTGCGAAATCAAAACAATAAATATGAAGAACCTGTTATTAATAGTCTCCATTATTTTCATCTGCAATGCAGGATTCCCGCAATCAGCGAATGACAAAAAGTACAAAGCGCTGCCTTCAATCGAAATCAAAGATGTTAAGGGAAACCCTTTCAATACATCGAAGATCACCAACGATGGCAAGCCCATAATCATCAGTTTCTGGGCAACCTGGTGCAAACCCTGCATCAAGGAGTTGACTGCCATTGCTGAGGTTTATGAAGACTGGCAAACGGAAACAGGTGTTAAACTGTATGCTGTTTCAACAGATGATTCGCGTTCTTCAACGCAGGTAGAGCCGCTGGTGAATGGTAAAAACTGGGAGTATACGGTTTTACTGGACCCAAACGGGGATTTTAAAAGAGCCATGAATGTAGGTCCGATTCCTCATACTTTTCTGATCAACGGTAAGGGAGAGATCGTTTGGCAACATACTTCATTCGCAGAGGGCGCTGAACTTGATCTCATCACCCTGGTTAAAAAATTATTGTCCGAAGGAGAGATTAAATAAAGTGTAATTCGTCCTGTTTATTAATATTAATCCCCAAATAGTTCTGCTTTGAAAAAATTCTACTGTTTTCTGTTGGGATGTATTTTTGCTTTCATATTCATCCCTGGTATGGCATTTAGCCAGGATTTCCTTAAGAACAGTGAGATCCATGGCAATTTCCAGGTCGATGCCCAATATTATATGCCAGATTCAAAATTAGGAGTAACGGATTCGACATTGGATGGGAAGGTACTGAGGATGAATGGTTTTACCAATGTGATCTATTCATACGGCCATTTTTCAGCCGGATTGCGATTCGAAGCATATTTGCCTCCTTTGATTGGTTATGATGCACAGAACCAGGGAGCAGGTGTTCCATACTGGTTTGTCAATTACCAGAATGATAAACTGGATGTAACAGCCGGGAATTTTTACGAGCAATTCGGGAACGGGATGATGTTGCGCAGTTATGAGGAGTGGACCCTGGGGTTTGACAATTCCCTGAGAGGATTAAAGATAAAGTTTATGCCTGTGAAGGGGATCACGTTAAAAGGAGTGTGGGGTATCCAGCGGAACTTCTGGTCAACTTACAATGACCTCAGCCGTGGAATGGTAAAAGGTTTGGATGCCGATTTCTTTATCAATGATATTTTTCCCAAAATAGCCAATTCAAAAACAAAGCTTACCATTGGCGGTAGTTTTGTGAGCGATTATATCCGTGGGAAGACACAAACCATTGTTTATGGTCAAAAGATATATGAATTAAAGCTGCCTGAAAACACAGCTACATACGGCGGGAGGTTCAACCTGAATATCGGGAAGGTAACGTTTTACACGGAATATGCTCATAAGATCAACGACCCGTCGGCAATGAACAATTATATTTACAAGGACGGCAATGGATTGTACAGCAATCTCACTTTTTCGCAGAAGGGTCTTGGCGCTTCGGTATCGGTAAAAACAATCGATAACATGAGCTTTAAATCAAACCGGAGTGTCACCACGAATCAGCTTAGCATTAACTATCTCCCGGCCATCACCCATGAACATACCTATGCCCTTGCTTCAATGTATCCTTATGGTACCCAAACAAACGGTGAATTCGGATTCCAGGGAACCCTCATCTATTCAGTTCCAAAGAACACCAAACTTGGGGGCAGAACAGGATGGACGGTTGCCGCAAACTATGCACAGGTTAACCAGAATTCAGTTTCTGTAGTAAATGATACCACTGATATAGACCAACCCGGAACCTTAGGTCATAAGGCAGCTTTCTTTGGAATGGGGAAAACACTCTATTACCAGGAATTAAACATTGAAGTTACGAAGAAACTTGGAAAGAGATGGAAGGGGATCTTTACTTACCTGAATCAGTTTTACAATAAGAATGTGATTGAAGGTCATAACAATGAATATGCAAATGTTCATGCCAACATCGGGGTTGCTGATCTCACCTGTAACCTCACCCGGAAATACTCTTTACGAGGTGAATTGCAGGGTTTATGGACGGTACAGGACAAAGGCAACTGGCTGGCAGGATTGCTTGAGTTCACCATTTCTCCGGAATGGTTCTTTTCCATCCAGGATCAATGGAATTATGGTAACGATGTTAGTAAACAACGGATCCATTATTTTCTCCTGAATGCAGGTTATACAATAAATACAACGAGGATTGCCCTGACCTGGGGGAGGCAAAGAGAAGGGTTGTTATGTGTGGGTGGAGTATGCAGATATGTGCCGGCAGCGAGCGGGTTGACATTGACCATAACATCCAGTTTTTAGAAGACGTAATTAAAATGCAAAATGTAAAATGACTTACGACTTACGACTTATTACTTATTACTTATGACTTATGACTTATAACCAGAGATATGAAATTCAATAGATCCCTTTTGTTATTGATACCTGTTACAGGTTTCCTTCTTTTTTCCTGTGATAAGATAAAAGCGCCTTATGCTGCACTGAAAAGAATTGATACTACCTCGGTAAATGTCAGGAAGGTTTTGCTGGAGGATTATACCGGGCATACATGTACGAATTGCCCCACAGCATCGGGGATTGCATTTACGCTTGAAAACACTTACAGTGGAAAACTGATCGTTATGGCAGTACATGCCGGACAAACTGCAGAACCGACCGATCCGCCCTTTGCTGCTGATTATACCACCTCTGCCGGTGATGAGTGGTACTCTACATTCGGGTTCTTTGCAAACCCTTTGGGTATGGTGAATCGTCATGAATTCAGCGGATCACGTCTTCTTACTTCAGACCTTTGGGCCTCCTCCGTGGATTCGATGTTTACCCGGCCGCTCGAAGCTATTATTACCATCTCCAATACCTACGATACAGATGGAGACATCCTGACCACCTCCGTATCTACTAAATTTAAAAAAGTTTTGACCGGCAGTTATTTTCTGAATGTATGCATAACTGAAGACAGCCTGATCTCGGCTCAGAAAAATAATAATCCAAACGCAGGAGCCGTCCCCATTATCAATAACTATGTTTTCATGGATGTTCTGAGAACAAGTATCAACGGCAACTCAGGAGAAGAAATTACATCTGCCACAGACACCTCACGGACTTACACAAAAACATATATAGAACCATTAGACCCATCCTGGGTGCCAAAAAACTGCTCTGTGATCTGCTTTGTATATAACTCCGAAACAAAAGAGATCATCCAGGCCGAAAAGGTTGGGGTAATGAAAACAGGGAAATAGTATAATTTTCCCCTCCCCTGTTTTGGGGAGGGTTGGGGTGGGCTCTACTTTGAAATGATGAGCTTTATGGTAATGGTTGATTCTTTCCCTTTGATATTCAGGAAATAGATTCCGGCAGGTTGACCTGAAAGGTCGAGGGAATATTGAATGTTCCCTTTAACCGGAATTTCGGTTGCGAGATAAACAGTACTGCCGATCGTATTCATAACTTTCATGGAGACCACATTGTCTTTAAGCGAAGATATGTTCAATCTGAAGATGCCGCTGCCGGGATTGGGCTGTACCTTACATTCCAGTTTTCCATGATTCTGCCCTGCATCGGTCGGATAAGCAACATGGACATAATTTTGTTTCAGCATCGTATCCTGTGACACACCGTTATCAACAATGAGCCGGACATCGTATGTTCCGGAGGTAAAGTAGGTAATGACCGGATCAGGATCAGTGGAAACAGCAGGTGTTCCGCCTGGGAAACTCCAGTTCCAGGTGGTAATGCCACCGGTAGAATAATCCGTGAAATTAACGGTTCCTGTGGGTTCAACATCCGTGGGGAATCCGATAAAGTTAGCCATCAGCGGAGGTGGCTGAATGCCAAAGAAGTTCAGGTATTCCTGCATCAGGCGAACCTTGGTCGAAGGATAGGTGCCTTCTGCAAGTCCGCCGAATTCAAACGATGAGCCAATGGTGCGGGAAAGGCCGGCATCGTTGGCAATCACGTTATCGTAATTGGGAGATTGATTTTTAAATACGGCAAATGAAGTCGACTGGGAACCGATCTGATCAATGAAACTGTTATCGCCTGTGTAAGAAAAGGTCATGCCTTGGGTGAAAGTCCCTGTGTATCCGAGAATAGTACCCAGATCGCCCATGCCATCAGAGGACGGAAAGATATGGAACATCGGGTGTACCACAGTCTGTGGGTCGGCAACCCAGGTATCCCCGCCTTCCATGTATAACATTCCTCCATTGTTCAGGTAGGTTGCGAGTTTCTGGCCATCGGTACCGGAAAGAATATGATTTTCAGGGAAAACACCGAGGCAAACAAAGATAGCAGAATATTGATCAAGGGTATCAGGAACATTGGTGGTCGTATAATCTGCCACGAGATCCAGTTCTTCAACCGCAGATTTCATAGCTGGTCCCGAATTGGTATTTCCATCGTAATCAACAATGAGTACCGGGATCTTGCCAACCACCAGGTCAAAACTGCCGCTGCCTGTAATGTCTTTATCTGCAGTAAGCTCCAGCAGGAATGGAGCTGTCTGACCCTGGGGTGCAAGGTCGTCAATGTGTATGGTAAAGAGTTTATAGCAACCGTTTCCTCCGGTCATATTGCCGTAGGTTGCCTGATCCTGGGTCACGGTGACAAAAGGATTGACTGAAACCAGGTGTCCGATGACATTATAAGCTTCGGATGAACCTGAATTATTGACATATATCCTGATGAAATCGGTTTCTCCCGGATCCAATCGTCCGTTATTATTGCCTGTAGAATCGATCACGATCCAATTTCCCATAGAAAGAACCGGCGAATGGGCATCAACACTGAATTGTGATGACCAGTTCTGTGTTCCATCGGTTGATGCAAGGGTAAACTCTATGGCATGGCCGTCGGGGATCTGGTTTGATGTGTGGAACATGAAAGCATCGGTTACTTTTTTAACCTGGTCGGGTGCAACAACTCCATAATTTTCAGATGAATCGATGATGGAGATATAGGGGTCGGTTGATCTCACTTTCACAGCAAGGTTGGTTGTAGGTAAAACCCCCACATTTTTTACAAAAACTGTCAGGAGGATATCTTCTCCGTAATCCAGCAGATCATTATTATTCCCTGTGGTATCATTGATATGCTTGTCATAATACATGATGTAAGGACCTGACGGGGTAACAATCGGGATATCGGTGATATATGGCAGGTAGTTATAAGCGGTTACGACGAGGTGAACCGAATCGTTCGGAGGCAGCGCGGGAAATGTCAGTACTGCAGTGTTATTTGCCACCAGGGAGGTGGCAAGTATCGAGTCATTAAGAGTGGCAGTTGCACGGGCGCCGTTCACATTGCAGGTCACGGTGAGCGTAGTCCCACCTATTACCAGGACAGGATCGTTGGAAACAACCATTGTTCCCGGGTTTGCCGTTCTTACCTGCAAGGCCGGATCACCGAAAATGGTCCAGGTATCGGCCATATTGGATCCGTCAGCGCCATAAGCATCGATCATTTCCATACAACCGTTGATGGAGATTCCTCCGAATGTTCTTTTGATGTTGTCGGGAAACGATTCGGCAAGGATATCGGTCATTGCATCCTGGCCTTCCATCGGGGAGTTCCAGCTCTGGTTGATGGTGGATCCAAGGAATGCGATGGCGCCTGTTGGTTGACCACCCTGATTGGCCCTCAGCCAAGCTTCTGCAAAGCAGGTTCCGCTGACGAAATCACCGTTCACACAGGCTACCGACCAGATGAAGGGGAGTTTACCCTGGTTTGTAAGCTGATTTACATTGCTGTTGCTGAATCCCGTAGTTCCCCAGGAGGTCTGGCTTCCATGCCCGCAATAGAGGACCAACCCTGTACCGTCATTCACGACTGCGGAAACATCGGCAGGTCCGGGGCTGCCGCCTGCATCATTGCCTCCCTGCGATCCGTCGAATAATTCCGGGTTCAAGGTATAGGTATATTGTAATAGCTGGCTTTGCTGACCCCGGATATGCTGGTAATCGTATTCGTTATCGTCACCCGGGCCCTGGTCGGAACCAATTCCCAGAACCGTTGTAAACCAGTTATCGGTAAGGAACTGAGGGCTTTTTTCATAATCGATCGAACGCTGGACCTGTGTCTGCACCTGGCCAACATTCTCAGCTGAGAATCTTCCTATAAAAAGATCTGCATAATGATCATTTCCTACGATATAGCCATAGGCATTGTCGGAAGGACCACCGAGTCCGCCACCTGTATTGGTGGGAATTTGCGGGCCATCCCCAACAAGCAGCACGAAGGTCAATCCGTAAGTGTTATAATAACCTGAGATATAACTCTTAATTGCAGCAGCGGTTGTACCGATATCAGCGACATTTACCAGTTTTGCGGGATAACCGATGGAATTCTTCCAGTTCACATATGGACGGACGGCATCCATGAACTGACCGTATGAGATAACCAGCAGCTTCCCGTAATCATTGACCGGGGTATAGGTAACGGCCTTGAAATTCAGGAACCCCTTTGAATAAATGGACAGGAATGAGTTATTGATCCGGATATCCTTGGTTTTCCTGATCAGGGGATTGAACCCGTTATCTCCTGTTTTGTAGAATTCAACGGTCATGTCATAATAAACACGCAAAATTTTTGTAACCGGATTATACTGAAAAGGATAAACCAACAGGGTCTGACCCCTGAGATCGCGGATGATGAAAGGATCCCTGGTATCTGTCAGATCTCCCGGAAAAAACTTATTGGCAGTATAGACTTTTCCATACTGATAAGGCACTTTGGATGGATCCACATCTCGCATGATCACTCCTTTTGAAGGGGCGACCACAATATTTTCATAATCTTTATAAAGTGTAGATACAACCTTAACACCCATTCTCGCCAGATCAGGAATAACCAACGATACAGCGAATTTTGGAAGATCAGGGGCACCCGCTGTGAGGATGGGTGTCGTTTTGTCAAGACTCACTGTATATGCTGTGCCTTGAGGGGTTTGCACTTCCCTCAGGTTAAAACCATCCATCGTGAAACGGATCACGGAATGTTGAATATCAGTTGATACCAGCTCAATTTTCCCGGGAGAAGGGGACATCGACCTGATATCCATCCAATGGGCGCTGAACCCGGAGAAAAAGCAAGTAATAAGGAACAATGAAAATAAGGTTTTTTTCATATACATATTATTTTGATAAGATCAATTTTTTAACAACAATATAACCGGCAGTCTGCACTTTACAATAATAGACCCCGGAGGTCAGATGATCACCATTCATCAGGATGGAATATTTTCCGGTTGAAGAAACAACCCCGTCAGCAAGCACTTTAACCTCCTTGCCAAAAGAATCGAACAGGGTTATGGTTATCTTACCCACTGTATTAACAGTATAATTTATCGTCACCTTGCCGGTAAATGGGTTGGGGTTGATCTGAACATAATTTTCGCCGGTTTTTTCGCTGATACCGGTCATCAGGATGGTGATTATATTTGAAGGATCAGACAAACAGCCATTGATGGCATCGTAAACCTTTGCATAATAGTCACCCGTAGCGTTTGGGGTATAATTCTGGGTTGTGGCTCCCGGAATCAGGGCTCCATTGAGAAACCATTGATTATTGGAGTTGGCGCTTGAAGTCAGGATACTTCCGATCTCACTGATCACAGGCGCTTGTGGAACAGGTAATACGGTTAGAATTACCGGGGAGGAAGTAATATTCGTGAAACCATCGTTGACAGTAACAGTGTATGTGATATTGCCAACAGGTGTTGAGACCGGAGTGGCTGAGGCAGGATCGTCGAGGTAGGTGGCAGGAGACCACAGATAGGTATAATTTCCTGATCCGCCTGTGGGAATGACTGACAACTGTGAACTGTTTCCGAGGCAAACACTTGTGGGGAAAGCGCTGGCGATAAGTGTAAGAGGGCCTCCCGAGCATTGGATATCTGCCGACCATCCTGATAAAGTCAAACTATAGTCGGAATGAAATTTAAAGGTAAGATCTCCCGAAGTAGTTGTTGCTGTAACCGTGCCCGGTGAATCTGTACCACAGTATTTCCCGATCAGGACAGAAGTAGTGTTCGGTCCGTCATAGACAGACAGGTAATCATAACTGCAGGTGGTCTCGGATTCGATATCAAAAGCGGTAAACGCGGCCTTAACCTTTGCTCCGGCAGTTCCGGGACTGAATGTCATGGTAAAATCTTCATTAAGACTATAGTCATTCTGTGGTCCTCCGGAATCAAAGAATTGAGCGTTGCATGTTGTAACGGAACCGTTCGACATATTATATTGTGGTATCTGGCCTATCACCAGATCAAATTGTTTTTGGCCTGAATACTGGTTGGCGCCTCCGGCAGTCACGGTGTTTGCAAGGTTAACAACGGTGCCCAAAGGGGTAATTCCATTTATTATTACATTATAATTTTGATAGATCGTTCCGTTTAGCGGAAGCGTTCCCAGGTATTGATCAGGGTTCTGGATAATGATGAACCCCCCTGATGGAGAAATTGGCAGGAGATGCCCGATTCCGTTATTCACAGGGGCATGACCATTATTGATCACCGTGATCTTCAGGGTTGCACTTTCACCCGGGTCCAGCACGCCATTGCCGTTTCCGCCCGGTGCCGGATCCTGAACCAACAGGCCGGTGATATTGATGTGGGGTGCATTCAGTATGATCACGAGGGTCGAGTTCCAGGTATTCGAACCATCGGTGAGGATGAGGGAGCAACTGACAGAGTGCTGGTCCTGAACATTGTTTTTGATGGTCAATGAATAAGCGTCATTGCCTGTTACAGAGCCTCCGGCAAGGATAGGACCGAAATTGAAGGTGTTGGATGTAATGATCACATTCGTATCGCTTGTTGAAAGGGTTCCGGTTACACTGCCGGCATTGAACGAGCCGATGTTATGGACAGTCACATTCAGCTTGATATTTTCATCAAAATCAGCGTTATGGTCGTTATTTCCGCCAATGGAATCATCCACTGTGTAAGAACTCAGGATTACAAACGGGGTAGTGGAAGGAATTACAGGAATGGTTCCGATATAGGGTTTGCGGAATTGTTTGGTAGCAATGATGTCGAGGGTATCAGGAGGAGTCACAGCGGAAAATGAAAGGTTGACTACACCGCTTGCATCAGCACATTTGGCATCCAAAAGAACGGTATCATGAACTGACAGGCCAATATAGGCATTGGGCTCGGTGGTAACCATGAGACTTGTCGTTCCATCGATCATGGGGGTCTGGTAAGTGGCGGTCAACTGTGAAGGTATTGAAAGGTAGATGCTGAGTGAAGGATCTCCCATCAGGGTGTATGTTTCCCAGTAATAGACATTCATGGATGAACCTGATTCTTCAACGGCCATATCGCCTCCCTGCATCATCTGCGCCATTGTGGTTGCCCATTCACTCGTAGGTTCGCCCTGATCGTGGAAGATCACATCATAAGCTCCGAGGTGCTGGGGATCGAAAGAAGGATTGGTTGCAACTGCTTTGAATCCGACACCCCACCAGTAATCCTCATCCCAATAAGAGTAATCGGAACATCCGATATACCCGACTGCACATTTATGGGCAGCCCTTACAGTTTCCTCGGCAAAACAATTTACACTGAAGTTGGCTGTTTTACAACAGTTTCCAACCATCAGGCAGTATTTATGATCGTTCTGTAACGCAGGTATCTGGGAGATGGAAAACTGAGGATCGGCCCAGCCATCTTCACTTCCGTGTGCCGTATAATTTGAATAGGCTTCCCCGTTCGAGACATCATTCCGGATGTCCTGTGAATAGTTCTGCCCGCTTGGCATTGGCTGTAAGTAGGTATGCGATAAAATGTTATGTGAAGTGTTGAAATAATAAGTAGTTCCGTAATTGATCTGCCCGTTGCCATAAGTCAACTGGTGGTCAGCGTCGGCGCCGGCCACCCCGGTAACTTCTCCGAGGAAGGCGTCATTGGGCATGGCATATTGTTCATATTCAAGGGTTTTATCAATATAGGGCTGGAGTTGTGTTATGTTTTGGGCGGAAAACCTGCCACAATAGACTTCCGGGAGATTATCATTTGTATATTCGCAATAATTCAGATCCGAAGGATGCCCGCTGCCTGTCCAGGCGGGTATTTGAGCAACATCGCCGACGAAAAGCACAAATGTCGGGGGCTGATATCCCTGAGGAGGAGTGTTGTAAAGTCCCATCAGGTAATTTCTGATCGAGTTGTTTGTGTTGCCAACAGCCGGATTGTTTGTATAGGCCTGGATGACTTTATAGCCTTTTTTTGTTTTCCACTGGATAAAGGGCTGCAAAGCATTATGGAACAGTGGATCGGATACGATCACGTATGTAACGGGGCCTGATGTGATAAGGGAATCTGGCAATGATTTATAGTTGGCCAGCATCTGATAAGAGTTCTCAAAATAGGGTGACCAGTGTTTTGTTTTAAGGTCGAGTGTGGCGTTGAGATTTCCGTTCTTAAAATGGATAATTACATCAAAACTGCTGAATACCCTGATTTTCTTTGTAACCGGATTATAGAGGATGGGAGAGACATCGAGTCTGGCCAGGTTGACAGAACGCATGATTCCAACATATTTAACGGTCGCAAGGGGTTGCCCAAGGAACTCATTTTTTTGGTAAGTTTCTGCATTATAAATAAACGGGATTTTATCCGGGTCAATGATATTTTTGCTAACCGGGGCCTGGGCAGGGATGATCTTATTTGATATTCCCTCGGTTGCGAGGTCATATTCCGAATATGAAACATTGCTAAAGGTGATTTCAATGGTCGAATTTAATGGTATTTCGACCAGGCGGTGAAACACAGGAAGTTTGGGGTCTCCAACCGTGTTGGAATTTCCATATCCCTGGATAAATAACTCTGTAAAGAGTCCTTGTTTGGTCTGAACATCCCGGAATTGAACCGCTGAAATGGTTGTTGTAAATGATAGTTTTTCATATGTGTTCAGGGTGTAATTGATTTCCGTTTTACCGGTATTTATCCTGATCTCCCCGGCATAAACAGAGGACAGGCCAATAACGGTGCAAAGGAGTATGCTAAGGAAAACTTTTTTACTTGTAGCGTTTGTCATATGAAAGCTAATTTTATGAAGAAGATACAATTATAACAATTTAAGTAACAAAGGTAAGAATTTAATTGAATTCCGATTGGACGAATTATGATTTACAATCTTTCGGAGATAAAAAACCATTATTGAGTGACATATCCATGCTATATAGTGATTACATTTTTTGAAAGAGTTCCTGCGCGGTACTTTTGCTTTCACAATAATTAAAAATTTAGCTATGAAAAAATCAATTTCGTTTCCCGGTTTTACAGCTATCCTTATGATCGTTGGCATTCTTTTAACATCGTGCGGGTGTAAAAAAAATAGTACAGAAACATCAACTTAACTATTATTGAAAATATATGCCGATTTGTTTAAACTGGCTCAGGGTGGTCAGCTTCCATGGTGAAGACAAAGTATAATGTAACTTAAATTTTTATTTTCCGGACAGCCCTTAGCCTTGAAATGCGCATTCGGGAACTTATGGCTTTCAAAACTTCAATTCGCGTAGGAGTAATTCGGTATATGACTAAATATGAACCAAAAATGATATTGCGGTACATTCGGCTTTTCGTAATAAGATACCTACATTCCGGATGAATTTCATAAAGATTTCTAAGCGCCCGGATCATAAAAAGCAATTCGGCCTTGAACGTTTCCGCAGCGTTTTTGCCAAATGTTTCGACTCCATACAAATAAATGTTTTGTATGTCGGTTTCAGCAATGGTCGAAATGATTACAGGCCTTTCCTGAGTTTCCATTCTTCAAACCGTTGCTCAAAATCATCCGGATTAATAAACGGCCCTTGCTCAGCTTTTTTAATTTCAGCCTTCAGGTCATCGATTGAAACAGTCTGGTCAGGTAAAGCCCAGTTTGTGTTCTTTTTCGTGGTTTTATCTTTTGGAAGTTTGGTTGTTTTCATTGCCAGACTTTTTGCAAAGGTAAGTATTTTTCAGCCGACACATTAACCAATATTCCTTCATCCACGCTGATCAAACATCCTTAACATGAAGGGTGTGGTGGTTATGTTTTCATCAACCTTATAATCCTCTTTCTTCGACGAGGAAACAGTTTCCCAAAACCATTCAGTGACAAAAAACCATTATTGGGTGACATATCCATTCTATATGGTGATTACATTTTTTGAAAGATTTCCTGCGCGTTACTTTTGCTTTCATATTAATCAGGATTATTGAAAATGAAAAAATATTTTTTGCTTTTTTTGCTTTTTATATCGCATTTGTCATTTGCCCAGAACAACAGGCAGAAAATAAGAGGTGTAGTTATAGATAAGCTTTCACAAACGACCCTTCCGGGAGCTACCATTCAGATTAATACTAATACTGGGAATGTAGGAACGGTAACCGATGGGAAAGGAAATTATGTTCTTCCGGATGTGGTGCCGGGCAGGTATGAGGTAAAGATTTCATACATTGGGTATAAAGAGGTAGTGGTGCCCAACGTGGTTGTCACTTCCGGGAAGGAAACTATCCTGGATATCGCGATGGAGGAGGATATAAAATCACTGAATGAAGTTGTGATAACTGCCAACAGCAAAGACAAAACCATCAACAGTTTAACCACTAACAGCGCCCGCACGTTTTCGATGGAAGAGGTGAACCGGTATGCCGGTGGGCGAAGCGACCCGGCGCGGCTTGCCGCTAATTTTGCCGGCGTCAGCGCCACCGACGACAGCAGGAATGACATCGTTATCCGCGGAAATTCGCCCGTGGGGGTGCTGTGGCGCATCGACGGCATGGATGCAACAAATCCAAACCATTTTGCATCCATAGGGACAACAGGCGGCGCGGTGAGTGCCTTGAACACCAACATGTTGAAGAGTTCCGATTTTTTCACCTCGGCCTGGCCGGCAGAGTATGGCAATGCGATTTCCGGGGTTTTCGATATCGGTTTCAGAAATGGGAATACACAAAAACGAGAGACATCTGTTCAGCTTGGATTAATAACCGGGCTGGAAGCGATGACTGAAGGTCCAATTAGTAAAGCCAATGGCTCATCCTATCTGATCGGCTACCGGTATTCATTGGCAGGCATTGCCCAGGCCATGGGAATAAACATTGGCACTACTGCAACGCCCACTTACCAGGATCTTTCATTCAAAATAAACAGCGGGGAGACAAAACTTGGCAGGTTTACCCTGTTTGGCATCCTGGCCACGAGTACCATTGCTATCGAAGGAGGTAAGCTCACATCCGGTAATTTATATGGCAATGGGAATAAAGTGGATTTTAGCAGCCGGATCGGAATCGGAGGATTAAAACACTTCCTTCAGATCAACAGCAAGTCTTTTCTAAGCACTACGATCGGGATTAACTATTCAAAAACCAATCAGTTGAATTACGCCTATGATTCAACCGGAAATTCCTACAGCAAAGAGGAAAATAAAGTGAGCAAAACAGGGTATGAATTTATTACGAGTTATAATCTGAAAATTAATTCCAGGCTGTTTTTTAAAACAGGCGTCCAAGCCGAATATATGAAGTTATATCTTTACGACAGGGACAGAAGGGACCTCCGTGAAGCGTGGAAACAAATCTGGGATTACAACAGTTACACTACCCTTGCCCAGTCGTATGCACATCTGAAATACAGCATAAGCGACAAGCTCACGCTGAATGCAGGCATCCATGCACAGGAGTTCTTCCTGAACCATTCAGTCTCGGTTGAACCTCGTTTCGGGTTAAAGTATGAATTGAATCATAAAAACAGTTTCAGCTTTGGATATGGCCTTCATTCGCAAATGCAACCTTTAAATGTCTATTTTTTACAAACCTTAAACCCTGACGGGTCGGTAGTTTACAATAACAAGAACCTGGACTTTACTAAAAGTCACCATTTCGTGTTGGGATATGATTTGCAGCCATTCAATGATTGGCGGTTAAAAGCGGAGGTCTATTATCAATATCTTTACAACGTGCCCGTAAATACTTATTCAAGCAGTTACTCCATGCTGAATACCGGGGCCAGTTTTAAAACCGATCTGGAAGACAGCCTGACAAATAAAGGCACCGGAAGAAACTATGGGGTTGAATTAACCATTGAGAAATTCTTTAGCAACGGATATTACGGCTTATTAACAGCTTCACTGTACCAGTCAAAATATACTGCAAGTGACGGGGTGGAAAGAAATACGGCATTTAACGGGAGATATGTGGCCAACCTCCTAACAGGAAAAGAGTGGAAGCTCGGACGGGAAAAGAGAAACGCCATCACAACCGATTTAAAAATTACCTATGCAGGAGGACGGTATTATACACCAATTGATTTACAAGCATCGCAAAGAACGGGTCATGAGCAGTTAAAAAGCGATGAAGATGCCTATTCAAGCACCTATCCCGATTATTTCAGGATGGATTTCAAGGTTGGATTTACACTGAACAGCCGTAAAAAAAGGTTGTCTCAATCTATTTCTTTAGATTTACAGAATGTAACAAATAATAAAAACGTTTTCTCACAGAATTATGATGACAGGCGAAGGGAAATAAGTACAACCTATCAACTTGGGTTTTTCCCGAACTTTATTTATAAAATTCAATTTTAAGAAGTTTCACCATGATAAAAACGAAGAAGAGAATTCTCATCCTTTACGGATTGATCTGGGCGTTGGTCTTTTCCGCACCCTATTTACGTAACATGCAGGATATAAACTCGCTTGACTGGGAAAGGGTAGTCGGGGACTGGACGCACCTGTTTTTCTACTTCATTGTTTTCCTGGTCAATATATATATCCTGGTGCCGAAATTCCTGTTTCGTAAAAAGCGGTCTCAATATGTAATAATCGTGATAGGTATTATCTTAATGGTAACAATAATTGATATGCTTATTCATCCGGGAATAGCACCACCTCGTATTCAAGGTTATGGGATGCCACCTGAAGATGTACAACCAGGTTTATTGGCGCCTCATTCACTTTTACCAACTTTTTTTAATAACCTCATCACCGGGATTCTCATTATCGGAACGGGTGCGGCTTTCGAACTGGAGTATAAATGGTTAAGCGAGGAGAAGTTGAGAAAAGACATCGAGAAAGAACAACTCAAAACAAACCTGGCTTTATTAAGGCACCAGGTAAGTCCCCATTTTTTCATGAATACCCTGAACAACATACATTCACTTATTGAAATAGATACAGAAAAAGCACAGGATGCTGTCGCGCGGCTATCAACACTCATGAGGTACCTTCTTTACGATTCTGCTCAAAATACGATCGAATTGAAAAAGGAGATCGAATTCATCAACAGTTTTATTTCGCTTATGAAACTTAGGCATTCGGATGAGGTAGAAGTTACAGTTGTGATTCCTGAACAAGTTCCTGATACTAAAATCCCTCCCATGCTTTTTATCTCGTTGCTTGAAAATGCCTTCAAACATGGGGTGAATTACCCTATGAAGTCGTATATCTGTTTTGAACTTCAAATTATTGGGAATTCCCTTAATTGCGTTATCAAAAACAGCAAGCATAAAGCTGCCGGAAATGGTCAGGGCGAATATTCAGGAATTGGTCTTGATAATATTAAGGAGAGTTTAAAGTTATTATACGGGGATGATTTTCAGTTAAATATTCTCGATAAAGAAAATGAATTTGAAGTCGACCTGAAAATTCCAATATGAAGATACAATGTATTGCCATAGATGATGAACCTCTGGCAGTAAAAAAGATATCTGGGTATATACAGAAAACACCTTTCCTGGAATTGGTAGCAGAGTGCAGGAGTGCATTCGAGGCAATAAGCATACTTGAGAATAACAAGGTCCATCTGATGTTTATTGATATTAACATGCCCGATCTGAACGGGATGGAATTTGTTAAATCGCTGACAGACAAACCCTATGTTGTTTTTACGACGGCTTACAGTGAATACGCGGTAGAAGGGTTTCAGGTGGACGCGGTGGATTATTTATTAAAGCCGATTACCTATGCCGGTTTTCTGAAAGCGGCCAGCAAGGTGAAGAACCTTATTGATTTAACCGCTAATAACCAAAAGGAAAGCATCAAGTCATCTGCAGATCATTTGTTTGTAAAATCAAAATATAAACTTATCCGCATCGAACCGGATGACATCAAATATATTGAAAGCCAGCATGAGTATATCAAAATCCATTTGATTAATGGTAACCCCGTAACTACTCAGTTAAGCATGAAAGCCATCGAAGAACAACTTCCATCCGACCGGTTTATGAGAGTTCACCGTTCGTATATCGTTAATCTTAAAAAGATTTCAGTCATAGAGAGGAACAGAATTGTTTTCGATGGTAAAGTATACATCCCTGTCAGCGATCAATATAAAGAAAAATTCCAGGAATATATTGATGGGAATTTTGTTTAGCAGGTTCATTTCTTCTGTTGTATCGAGCAGGCATTAAGTAGAGCCTGATTTACCTGGATTTTAATTTGGGAAAAAGTTACAATCACGTTATTCGTCGCATTTATGGAAACATCAACATCAGTGAGAAGAATAAAAATAAAAAAAAGACAAATAAACAATCTTCTCCTGAATCAATTCGAGATCCGTAACGGAAAGGTAACTTGTAAGCAGTCAGGGGCACCAAGAAGTTCTGTTCAAACCGAAACTTTAGCACTTCTTCGCCGAATAATGTATACAGTTCCGATAGCCAGGAGTATACCTCCGAAGATGATAAATCCCCACTGCGAAAGAGTCGGGATGGCGGACGGAGAGGGAGTTAAGGGAGCCTGGTTAACATTAGCATTATCGTCTTCGGCAAGCATTTTTGCCGGCGGACCCGGAATGACCACTCCAAAGCTGCCATCATCATTGATCTGTACCTCACCCAGGAAATTATTGCCGGAATCGTAAAACGACACCCACGCCCATTGCACGATGGAATACGGATCACTCACAATAGCATGTGTGATTCCGGTAACCATGAAGTGAGACCCTCCGAGGGGCGTGCAGGTTATGTCGGGAGAATTTATGATTGGCAACTGAATGCTACAGGCTGCGGGAACAGGATGCTTTAAGGAAACTGTAGTTGTATCAGAGGCAAACTGATAATCCAGGTATATAAATCCTCCGGTAAAACTGCCTGTGGTGGTATAATCATAATAATAATAACTATGGGCAGGTATCAGCAACGGGAAAGACCCCGGTAAAACAGGTTTAGTCCCCCAATCAGGTTGGCCTGCAGTAAAATCATAGGAGGTCATCGATTCAAATGCTTTTACATATACCAAATAATGGGCAACAGTATCACGATTGTAAATATAGATTGCATGCCTGAATTGCCCGCTTCCTGCATCCAAAGGATCCTGGATATTCATACCATCAACCAGGTGGCCACCACCACCACCGCCACCGCCAATTGGTACGCCATTCCATGTCCAGACACCTTCTCCTTCACTCATTATATTCTTCTCAGTAAGAAAAACATCAACAACGAATTTGTTCTTTTTATGAGGATTAACATTCCCGCCGGCAAGATGTACTGTGAATCCATAGCCATCCCCATCCATGGTTGTAAAATTGTTGACAAATGCTCCTCCGTCCGTCACATTTGCACCTGTGATCTTGACGCCAGGAGGATCCTTATGAAGCTTAAAATGCATTTCGAAGTCATTTGCCGGGACAGCATGCCAGTTCGGGACTTCTTTTTCTATCGTAATTGGTGGGGGTGGGGGTAAGGGCAACCCCGGCGTTTTCGATCCGTTTGCCTGCGTATGTTTTCCGCCGATTGCCGAACTGCAGAAGACAATGCTGAATAACAAAATGATTAAAGTTTCCAATTTTCTTTTCATAACCAATCCTTTCTCTTGTTAATGGAACAATTATTTGACCGGACAATGCCTCACATAACACTTTATTATATAACCATGATAAATTCTATTCAACTGAAATCCCCGACCCATACATGAAGCATAATGGGATATAATAAGGAGATGAGTGCAGAATATCCTAGGGGTAAATTCCTGTATATTAAAAAAAAACGAATTTTTTATTGGGCATGTAATATATGAATATTTTTCCAGAAAGTCAAGTGTTTCAGGAAATATAAATCTTTTTACATCAGGCAAGGGAAATCAGGTTCGCTATACCACACAAAGTAAGTAAAGTTGATTTTAAATCGTAAATCGTATTGTCATGATCGCTGATAGATGGCGGATATATTGATCTTCCGGATGTTATACACCGGGTACCAGGTTGCTAGGAGACCAATGCCGGTAACTGTGATCAACACGAAAAGGAAATCTCTGATCTGCATATGAACCGGGTATGATTTTACTACAAATGTGCTATCGGCAGATCCAAGCTGAACAAGTCCATACCGTTGCTGTAACCAGCAAATAAGGGCTCCCAGTATCAATCCTGAAATTGCACCGATGGTCGAGATCAGGATCCCTTCGGTAAGAAAAATCTTTTTTATCACCGATTGTGATGCGCCGAGAGACTGGAGAACAGCAATGTCTTTCCGTTTATCGAGGATGAGCATTGACAGGGAGCCGATCACGTTAAAGGTGGCGATGAGGAGAATAAAGGAAAGAATGAGGAAGATCACCCATTTTTCAGATTTCATGATCTTGAATAAAAATTCCTGCTGTTGGTACCTGTTTTTAACATAAAACTGATTACCGATCAAATGCTGTATCCCGGACTGGACAATATCCGGATTTGCCTCTTTTGATATGTTGATTTCCATGGCAGTGAGTTCTTGCTTGTATTCGAGCAGATCTCTGACAAAACTGATCGGCAAAATAACATACTTTGAGTCGAAATCATCCTGGATGGCAAAAATCCCGGAAGGAAAGATCACATCACTGTTAAAGGCATTGTCGCCCAAGGCGTTGTATTGAACAGTTCTCCTGGGGACGTAAATGGTCAAAGGATTCAGGAAATCTGAAAGATTTGCATCGAGATTCATGGCGACCCCATACCCAAGAATGCAGGAATTCTTATTGCCCTCATGCAGTTGAAATTTTCCTGCCGTGATCATGGTGTCGACACCGCTCATCCGCATGAAATCCTCACTCACTCCTTTCATGGTGACAATATACTGTTTGTCCTTATATCTCATCAGGGCATTTTCTTCGATTACTTCAGCCAGGTACCTAACTCCGGGTATTTTTTTGATCTGGTCTTCCGGAATGGAAGTTGAATTAAAAGTCTTTCCGGTTTTCACCGTTATTTGCAGATCAGGGTTAAAGGAACTGTAAAGGGATGCCACCAGGTTTTCAAACCCGTTAAAAACAGAAAGGACAATGATAAGGGCCATGGTTCCGATGGTCACCCCAATCACTGAAATCGCAGATATGATGTTGATGATATGATGCGATTTCCGGGATACGAGGTATCGCTTTGCTATGTAGAATGGGAGATTCAAGGGTTATCTGACAGATGTTGTTAACAGTTTTATTTCCATGCCTTCACGATCAGCCCCGTTCCTGAAGCGTGTTTTATCCTGGTGTCGAGCCAGTTACAGATCAATACAATCCACCAGGTCAGAAGATAGTAGAATGGAAGCAGGATAAAAAAGAGCTTCGATGTATTCAGCATCAGGATTGGGTATTTCATTGACAATCTCCAACCCAACTGACCGGGTTTCCCGTAAGTATAAGCAGCGCTGGTCCGGATGAATCCTGCTCTTTTCAGTTTTTCCCGGATCCCGTCGATATTATATCCATCCCTGACATGTTCGTCGATGAACGACGATTCTTGGTCATGGTCATGGACATCGGACCCACCCTGGTCGGAAGGAGTGGAGATCAGCGCCATTCCCCCGTTGGTTAGAGAATTGTAAAAATTCCTGAACACCAGTTCATCTTCAAGGATGTGTTCCATGACATCAACCGAAAGGATCAGGTCGTAATTATCAGGCTTGGAGAATTTGGTGAGATCGGTAATTTCAAAGGAAACGTTATTTCGATTTACCTGTGAAAAAAAAGATTTACAATCTGCGATCTGCTCTTCTTTGACATCAACTGCATCAATGTTCCAGCTTTTGTTTATCCCGGAAAGAAAAAAAGAATACTGGCCGAAGCCTGAACCTGCATCCAGTATTCTGGTTTTTCCATTTCGACCCCTTGCCCATGACCTGATCTCTTTTTTTACATGCCAGGTCCGAAGCAATAGCATATCCAGTAATTTGTAGAAAACGATCCGCAGAAACGGGTTTTTATTAAAGGTTTTTCCAAGGATCTTTTTTATTGGGTCGTACTGCATAGTTTGGGTATTCAGTGATGCAACAGATTTTCAATATTTTCAATATAATCCAGCGAATCATCGAGATAAAAGTGAAGTTCCGGAATAACGCGAAGTTGATTATGAACCTGCCTGGCGAATAAATGCCGGATCTCTTTTGTATGTGACCGGATTTTTTCAAGCAGAGCATCTTTATCGGCAGTTGCAAATAGACTAAGATGAACCTTTGCGATCGACAGATCCTTCACCACGTCCACCTTTGTTACGGTGATCATTGCACCCCCGAAAAGATTCCGGCTTTCCTGCTGGAAGATCACGCCCAGATCCTTCTGGATCAGACGTGATATTTTATTCAGTCTGGTTGATTCCATGGTACAAAGGTATTTAAAAATAGTGACAGAGTGACAAAGAAGGAGGTTGTCTCAAAAGAACTTATTCTATACTTTTGAGACACCCTCTGAAAGGCTAATATGCAAAAAGCATAATGGTCAATAGTAAATGGTAAATGAAATGATAATTGGTCAATGGTAAATGGTAAATTTGTCCCGGTTTACGAGTTTGACGCTCATGGAAACAATATATCTCACAACCCGCCAGGAATGGCGTTCATGGCTTGAAATAAACCATAAATCTTCACAGGGTGTGTGGCTGCTCTATTATAAAAAGCATACCGGGATATTGCGGATCCCATATGCGGATGCAGTAGAGGAAGCATTGTGCTTTGGATGGATTGACAGCACTATCAGAAGGATCGACGACCAAACCTATTCACAGAAATTCACACCCCGGAATTCCTTAGGTAAATGGTCGGAGGATAATATCGCACGTGTGAAAAAACTCATTGCTGAAGGGAAGATGATGCCTGCCGGGCTGGAAAAATATACTGAGGTTGAGAAAAACCCCGGCCGGATTTTGAAGAAACCTGTCACCCCTGAAAGGATAATCCTCCCGGATGATTTACTGGAAGAACTGAACCTTCATCCTGCGGCTAAGGAGATCTTCTGCGGTTTTTCCAATGCGTACCAGAACCTGTGCCTTCGCTGGATCGATTCGGCAAAGAGGAAGGAGACCCGGAAGAAAAGAATTATTGAAGTTGTCCGGCTCTCTGATAAAAGAGAAAAAATCGGGATGAAGTAAACTTTGGAAATCTGTTTTGTTTTTATGAAAAGTCCTATCTTTGTCTTGTGAAAAATTTTCTTAAAATTCTCCAGTATGCCCGTAATTATTGGGGTTATGCCATCCTGAATGTCGTCTTTAATATTCTTGCCGTACTCTTTTCTCTGGTATCTTTCGGATTGTTCTACCCTGTTCTGCAGATGCTTTTTCACCAGGTTGCAGTGCGAAAAACGGCACCTGCGCTGAATCTTAATGTGGGATCGATCACGGAAAATTTTTATTTCTATTCAGGGAAGTTGATTGAGAAATACGGAAATGAGAAAACCCTGATATTCATTGGTGTCGCAATCATCGTCCTCTATTTTTTAAAGAATTTTTTCCGTTACATGGCCATGTATTTCCTGGCTGTGGTCAGGAATGGCGTAGTAAAAGATCTCCGGAATGATCTGTATCGTCAGGTATTGATTCTGCCTCTTGCCTATTTCAATGAACGGCGGAAAGGGGATATCATGGCCAGGATGACAAACGATGTTCAGGAAGTTGAATGGTCGATCATGAGTTCCCTGGAAATGGCTTTCAGAGACCCGATCCAGATGATCGCATACCTTACGGCTTTATTCATCTTTAGTCCGTCACTGACTGTCTTTGTATTGATCCTGTTGCCGATAAGCGGTTTTATCATCGGCCGTATCGGGAAAAGCCTGAAGCGCAGTTCCGTGAAAGGACAGAAAAAGATGGGGGTGATCCTTTCCATGATCGAAGAGACAATTTCCGGATTAAGGATCATCAAGGCATTTAACGCCATCGGGTTTGCCAATAAGCGGTTCCGGGATACCAATACCGATTATACAAAACTGATGGTCAAGCTTTACAGGAAAAGGGACCTTGCCTCTCCTTTGAGTGAATTCCTGAGCGCCTGCGTGGTGACCATTGTGCTGTGGTATGGTGGAAAACTGGTCTTTACACCGGGAAGTACGTTGAATGCAGCTGCCTTTATTGTGTATCTGGGTATTTTTTCACAATTGATACCTCCTGCGAAATCCATTACACAGGCATTTTATAATATACAAAAAGGGACTGCCTCAGTGGAAAGGATCCGGCATATACTTGATGAACCGGAAGTGATCGTGCAAAAACCGGATGCCGTTACGAAAAAGGAATTTCTGGAGGCGATCACTTTCAGGAATGTCAGTTTCTGGTATGAAAAGGAGATTGTTCTTCATGAGATCAACCTTGTGATTGAAAAAGGGAAAACCATTGCAATCGTTGGGCCTTCGGGGGGAGGGAAATCGACACTGGTGGACCTCCTGCCACGATTTTACGATTGCCGGAAGGGCGAAATCCTCATCGACGAAATCCCCATCCGCGACCTGGTGATCGGTGACCTCAGGGCATTGATGGGCATCGTTTCGCAGGAGACCATTCTGTTCAATGATACTGTATTCAATAACATTGCTTTCGGGTTGGAGAATATAAGTGAAGAGGATGTGATAGCAGCCGCGAAGGTTGCTAATGCACATGAGTTTATTGAAAAGATGCCATTGGGCTATTCCACGAACATAGGCGACCGTGGAACAAAGATTTCGGGTGGCCAGCGCCAGCGTTTGAGCATTGCACGCGCTGTATTGAGGAACCCCCCGATCCTTTTGCTTGACGAAGCCACTTCCGCCCTGGATACGGAGTCGGAACGGCTGGTTCAGCAGGCACTTGAGAATCTTATGAAGAACCGTACTTCCATTGTAATTGCCCACCGCTTATCAACCATCCAGTTTGCAGATGAGATCCTGGTTCTGCAAGACGGTGTTCTTGTTGAAAGAGGAACACATAATGATCTGCTGGGAAAAAGCAAAGTTTATAAGAAACTTTACGACCTGCAATCATTCCTTTAAAAAACTCAACCTTTCTTGAAGTGGTTAATCTTATATGCATCAAGGTTTCACCACTTTGGCGAGGATGGAAGGAATATTGAACAGGTCATAATGGTGGTCGTAAATAATGTACCGGTTTTTCCAGTCGGGTCCGAATTTGTCCTTGAAATCGCGAAGGCCGTGATATGCTGAAAATGTCCGGATCTTTTCATAGGCGAACTTAATTGATTTCTCAGGGAAATCCCGTCCTTTTTCAATTCCCGACATAGGGGCAAAACCAAGATTCAGGAATTGATAGCCCCGCGACCGCAGGTAATTGATGGTTTCGATCATCAAAAAGTCGATAGTGCCATTGGGTGCATCCTTCGTCTTACGGATAAGGTCAAAGGTAACTTCCCCGGGAGCAAAATCAGGAATAATGTTCAGAAATGCCACCACCTTTTCTTCTTTATTCTCGATGGTCATGACAGTATGTTGCTGGAGTTCCTCTATTCTGAACATGCCTTGTGAAAAAACCATTTCATGAAATTCATTATCCTCAAGCCATTCTGTTGAAACGGCTTTTATTTTCTGAAGAACTCCTTCTTTGACAGGCGGCAGGTATAACCTGGAAAAATATCCGGTTTCCAGCATCTTGTTACAGGCATTCCGGATCGATTTTTTAGTACCTCCTTCGAGGGTGAAGTTGCGCAGGTCAATAATGGCTTCTTGTCCGATCAACAGGGATTTCTTATCCAACATGTAATATGTGGGAATATATTCTTCCGGAACCCGGAAATAGAAACTTTTTAACCCGTTGTCCTGGCAGAAATCATCGAATTTCCGGACAATGAATTTCAGGCTTTCTTCATCGCTGCAAACCGGATTTTCCAGCACTGTAGCATAGTTTCCGGCAATTTTATAGGAGATAAACCCTTCTTTTCCGGTTGTGAAAAAATAAAGTTTATCATCATATGTTTTAAAATAATCGAGGGTGGATCTCCCATGTTTTTTTATAAGATCCATGGCTCTTTGCCTTTCTTCGTCCAATACCCCGGGCTTGTGTACATAGGAACGTACCAGCGTGTATAAGAGGAAGGATAAGGAGAGGAATCCCGCAATATTAATAGAGGAAAGAAAATCATTCGCAAATTTCCGGGTCGAATGCAGATCTTCGCTCCGGAACAGGAAGAAATTTTCAATAGAATAGGTGATCGATTGTAAGATGCTGAAATCGATGTTAAAGAATTTTTTATCAAGGTAATAAAACCCTATGGTTCCGTAAGTCATCACAGCGATCATTGAAGCCAGCGCCGTAACAATACCGATCTGGCCCCATCGAGGATGCGGTTTTACGAAATATTCTTTTCGGGTCATGATCAATGAAAACGAAACGAAACCTGCCAGGAGTGCTTCTTCATAATCAATGGCCTTTACAAGGTGTCCAATCATTGAGAATAAAGCCAACAGAAGTGCAATATACCAGGTTGTTTTCAAACCCTTCAGTAAAAATGCCGAGATCACAAGCAGGAAAAGCCCTGTTGTAAAAACAAAATAATTGGAGAAATGGATGGCAAAATGGGGCACGAATTCAAGTAAAACATTGACCCTGGATTGAATATCCGGTGTCAAAACGGATATGATATTGATGATCCCCAATAAAAATGTCATAACTGCCGGGATGACACGGAGTACGAGACTGTTCCTTACGAAAACGAAGCTCATGCCTCCAATGGCTAAAGGCAGCCAGAATTCGAAGAAACGGTATAGCAGGGTAATGGAGATGGCATCTACCGTGGAAAACCCAAAACGTGTCAGCACAAATGCCATCGAAAGTTCAATGGCTCCCAGTCCTTTGAGAAAGGGAGATAATACCAGTACCAGTACCGAAGTAACATATCCGAGAATGGCGCCTTCCAGCGTAATATCAAATCCCAACGCTTTGGCTGCGATTATCAGGTGTAAGATACCCGTTAATTCAATCAACAAGGAGGTTACCACGGTTTCCGCATATGCGACCTTATTGATTGTAATGGATTCCAGTTCAATGAAAAAACCTTCCAAACGCGGGAAAAAACGGATGATCAACCGGAAAAAAAATCCTTTCCGGAGGATGGAAACAAAAATATAGATCAAACCGCCTACGATCAGGCAAACAACGATGAAGGCCACGATCTGGTTGGAAGAAATGTTATGGCGAATAATAGCCCAGGTGAGTACAGGAATAGAAATAAGTACAACCGTGAGGATCGATGTAAAGGCATATATTGATGAGGCAAAATGAATACCGGTTTTGGAGATTTTATAATGCTTAAAATCATTCGTGAACATAGCAAGTGAGGCAATGCCCCCGGCCGGCAGAAAAACACCGATGAAATTTCTTTTGAGAAATACCTTGATAGTTGTTCCCAGGTTGACTTTCTTTTGAACAGAACGAAAACTGTTGAAATAGAGAAGTCCCTGCATGAAAATATAGAACCCCGTCATAAGGATACCAGCAACGATCCATAAGGGATGAGCATTGGCCAGCGAATTCCTTACATCATGGATCTCTGCCCGTTCATGCCGGATGAAAAAGATAGCCAGGCCAATGAACAATAAGGCAAAGGTTGCCTCCAGAAATATTTTTCTATTTTCTTTGAAAAAAGCCATTATCCTGAACTTCTGCGATAAAAGGTCTGTCCCGAAACGGACTGGATCATGAGATTAACAGGTGAGAGGGGATTTAATTATACTCTGCCATCCGGATCATGACGTTTTCCAGTTTCTTTTTTACAACCTTTGTCCTGCATGTAAAATTATTGACAATTATTGCAAAAATCAACTTTTTTCCGGATAAGGTATTGACATATCCTGCAAAACTTTTAACACCATTTACGGTACCGGTCTTTGCACGGATCATACCCTCAGCTGGGGTTCCCCGCATATAACGATGAAGCGTCCCGGAAATTCCCGATAATGGCAAGGAACTGTAAAACACGGGGAAATGTGGTGAGAACTTCATATAATAAAGTACATCGATAAGTTGTTTCGGGGTAAGTGAATTTTCTTTTGACAGTCCGCAGCCATCATACATCATCATCCCGGTGACATCAATCCCTTTTTGTTTCCAGAATTCCATAACGGCTTTGCAACCATAATCATTCTCACGCTTTCCGTAAATGTAATCACCAACCTTGCGAAGTAACCGGTTGGCAAGCCAGTTGATACTGTTCAGGTTGGTTATGATCACCTGGCGCGCCACCTCTGTTCCCATCAGTTCAAGAGCTGCACCGGTGGTCAGAAGTTTTTGGGTGGAGGCAGGGATAAAAGCTTGTTTTTGATTATACTGGGCAATCACCACCGGTTTGCTTTGTGTACAATCCATGATCACATACCCTATCGAAGCGTCAGTGAAGGCGTCATCCTTTCGCAGGTTATCAAGTTCTGCAAATAAAGGGTCGGGAGGTTTTACCGGTTTTTTTACCAGTGAAGTGGAATCATTTATCCTGAGTGATGCACTTTTCTTTTCATTATGCTGACAGGAAAATAAAGACAGGAACAACATCAATGAAAAAAGGAAGATAACTTTCACTCTCATCCGCAACTGGTTTTTATGTCAACAAATATCGGAATAAAATTAATACGAACGGGAAGATTTCTTAATCAAGTAACAAAGTAACAAAGTGACAGAGTGACAAAGATTGATAACCCTTGGGTTTATAATCTCTAGTCCTGTGTTCCTGTGTTAATCTGTCACTCCTTTTATAAGTAAACCAATCAACCATTTGTCGCACCTATTAAAAAGGTTGTAAATTTGTCCCCTTAAATTCCGAAGGATCAATTTATTGTGAAATAATTCACAGATAAGGGTGAAAATATATGATCAAAAAAGTACTCATTGCCAACCGTGGTGAAATTGCTGTAAGGATCATAAGGTCATGCAGGGAACTGGGATTAGCTACTGTAGGTGTTTATTCTGAAGCTGACCGGAAAGCCTTACATGTAAGATATGCTGACGAAGCCTATTGTATCGGTCCGGCGCCATCACGGGAGAGCTATCTTAACATCGACAACATCATCGGGGCAGCTAAGAAATCGGGAGCTGATGCCATTCATCCAGGATATGGATTTCTGTCGGAGAACCCAAAATTTTCGCAGAGGTGTAAAGAGGAGGGTATCATTTTTATCGGGCCATCTGCCGAAGCAATATCTGCAATGGGAGATAAAATCACTGCCCGGTTGACAATGAACAATGCCGGAGTACCGGTCGTTCCGGGGACGATGGAGAAAATCACGGAAGAGAAAAAAGCGATTGAGGTTGTCAGAGAGATTGGACTTCCCGTGATGATCAAAGCTTCGGCAGGAGGAGGTGGCAAAGGTATGCGCCTTGTGAGAAATGCCAGGGAACTGATCTCTTCGTTCCGGACAGCCAAATCAGAAGCGTTAAATGCATTTGGCGACGATTCCGTTTACATTGAAAAATACATCGAGTCGCCGCATCACATTGAGTTCCAGATCCTGGCCGACAGGCATGGCAATGTGATCCATCTTTTTGAACGCGAGTGTTCCATACAACGCCGGCACCAGAAGGTGATCGAAGAGACCCCCTCACCACTCATGACCCCTTCATTGCGCGAAGAGATGGGGAAATTTGCCGTCGCTGCAGCAAAAGCAGTCAATTATGAGGGGGCAGGTACTATCGAATTCATTGTCAACGACAATCTTGAATATTTCTTCCTTGAGATGAATACCCGTTTACAGGTTGAACATCCGATCACGGAAAGAGTGGTTGGGGTCGATCTTGTCAAAGAACAGATCCACATTGCCAACGGATTCCCGTTGACCCTGAAGCAGGAAGACCTATGTCAGAACGGGCATGCAATCCAGT
The DNA here is from genome assembly GCA_026391355.1 of Bacteroidota bacterium. Lineage (GTDB taxonomy): Bacteria > Bacteroidota > Bacteroidia > Bacteroidales > FEN-979 > CAIYUC01. The sequence continues at coordinate 37,065 of JAPLDH010000022.1, forward strand.
GCAGGATCTATGCAGAGGATCCTGACAACAACTTCATGCCCCAACCGGGGATCATTAGTCAGATCACTGTTCCGCTGGGACTGGGCGTTCGTTATGATGGATATGTTTATGAGGGATATGAGATACCGATGTATTATGATCCGTTGATCTCAAAACTGATCTCCTGGGGCAAAACCAGGAAAGAGTCGATTGACAGGATGCGACGGGCATTATATGAATATAAGATCACCGGGGTGAAGACCAATATAAAATTTCTGGAAAGGATCATGGACATGGAAGATTTCCTTGAAGGGAAATATAACACCAACTTCATTGAAAAGAACCGGGCCAACCTGTTTACACCCAAGCATTGTGGTACAGAGTGTGAAGATATGGCGCTGATTGCCTGTTTCATTGATTATCTTGAAAAGTTGGAAAGGATCCAGCCCCAGCAATTTACCGAGGAGTTGGCCTCCACCTGGAAAGATTTTGGCCGCAAACGCAGTGTTTTAAGGTTATAAAAAAGAACCCATGGCATACGAGATCCGAATAGAGGACAGAACAGCAAAGATCGAATTGCTGAATAAAGCCGGTACCAATGCAGTGATTTCTGTCGATGATAATAAATACGAGATTGATATTGTGATGGTTGAAAAAGGAGTGTATTCAATCCTTCATAATGGAAAATCGTTTAATCTGGAACTGATAGAGACAGAGAATAAAAAAAAATACTACGTCAATACATTTGCCAGGTCATTCAACATTGAGATCATCGATGCAGAGTCCAAATACCAGCAAAGCAGGAACAAGGGACTTGACCAGGATGACAACCACAACATCTTTTCCCCGATGCCCGGTAAAGTGGTGAAGATCCCGGTTAAAGTGGGCGAGCATGTAACTGCAGGCCAGGCATTGATCGTGGTGGAAGCAATGAAAATGCAAAGCGAGTTCAAAGCCACCGGCGATAAAATAATAAAAGATATTCTTGTTAAGGAAGGAGATATTGTCGAAGCACACCAGGTACTGATTAAATTAGAATAATAGACAGATAGTGACTCGTGGTTAGTTATTAGTGACTAGTAACTATTAACCCGTCACAAGTCACAAGTCACAAGTCACAAGTCACAAGTCACAAGTCACAAGTCACAAGTCACAAGTCACTAATAAGTATCATCATGTTGACATTAGACGAGAGTTTCAAATTGTTCGAAGAGAAAAACAGGTCAGCGGAATCAGGAGGCGGGACTGAGAAGATCGAGAAAATCCATAAGGCAGGCCGGAAAACTGCAAGGGAACGGATACTGTTACTATTGGACCCGAACACTTTTGTGGAGTTCGATAAACTTGTAACTCACCGTTGCACGGACTTTGGGATGGGTTATAAGAAGATCCCGGGTGATGGGATGATCACGGGTTATGGAAAGATTGACGGCAGGCTGGTGTTTGTATTTGCCCAGGATTTCACAGTATTTGGCGGAACAATGAGCAGGGCCAATGCCGATAAGGTAGTGAAAGTGATGGATATGGCAATGAAGGCAGGCGCTCCGGTGATCGGGTTGAACGATTCCGGCGGTGCGCGTATCCAGGAAGGAGTTGAAAGCCTTGCCGGCTATGCTGACATTTTTTACAGGAATGTCATGGCATCCGGTGTTATCCCACAGATCTCTGCCATTTTTGGCCCTTGTGCAGGAGGAGCTGTATATTCACCTGCCATGACCGATTTCATACTGATGGTCAAGGATACGAGTTACATGTTCGTTACCGGACCGGAGGTTATTAAAACTGTCACCCATGAAGAGGTTTCCATGAATGACCTCGGGGGAGCAGTCACCCATAATACACGAAGCGGTGTTGCTCATTTCGCAGGGGAAAATGATGAACAGGTATTGATGATGATCCGCGAGCTGATGAGTTTCCTGCCATTGAATAACATGGAAGACCCCCCGGCACAACCCTGTACGGATGATGTGATGCGACAGGACGAAAAGCTGCAAACCCTTGTCCCGGCTGATCCGAACAAGCCCTACGACATGAAAGAGCTTATCACAATGGTTGTCGATAACCATAATTTTTTCGAGGTGATGCCTCATTATGCACAGAACATCCTCACCGGTTTCGGCCGCCTGGGTGGCCGTCCTGTCGGGATCGTTGCAAACCAGCCGGCATATCTTGCAGGCGTGCTGGATATCAACTCTGCAGTGAAAGGAGCGCGGTTTGTACGTTTTTGTGATTGCTTCAACATCCCGTTGATCACCTTTGAGGATGTACCCGGATTCCTCCCCGGTACCACCCAGGAATACGGTGGAATCATCAAGCACGGGGCAAAACTGTTGTATGCATTTTGTGAAGCTACCGTTCCCAAGATCACGGTCATCACCCGAAAAGCTTATGGTGGAGCTTATTGTGTTATGTCGAGCAAGCACATCGGCGGGGATATCAATTACGCATACCCAACGGCTGAAATTGCTGTAATGGGACCTGAAGGAGCCGTGAACATCATCCACAAAGGAAAACTGACAGAAGATAAGCGTGCCGAAGCGGTGGAAGATTACCGCAAAATGTTTGCAAATCCTTACAAGGCCGCCGAATTGGGGTATATTGATGAGATCATCTACCCGAAACAAACCCGCATGAAGCTGATCCAGGCGCTGGAACTCACGCAGAACAAGAGCAAGACCAACCCCCCGAAGAAACACGGGAATATTCCCCTGTGATTCAGTGGTTCGGTGGTTCCGTGGTTCTACTGAATGACCAGGCTTGTTGTTTTCACGAGGTATTGTCCGGTTATTTTGCTTCTGCCGGATATTTTCAGAAAATAAATTCCCTTTGGAAAAGAAGAGAGGTTGATAATGGAAATATCCTGGCTTTTTGGAAAGCCGGGCATCGTTTCTCCCATCGAATTGCAAAGGATAATGTTAACTTCCGATATTCCGGTAAGGACCATACGAATATAGTCGTTGGCAGGATTCGGAAATACCAGGATCTTTGCATCGTAATCTGATGGGTTTTCAATACCTGTTGGGATGACAATATAGGTGCCTGTTGAAACAGAGGAGGTTGGCCAAGCCGGATCGCATGCAATAGCATGGCATATATATGTACCGGTCGAATCCGGGGTGGTAAGGATGATCGGGCTTGGTCCTGAAGGACTCGTACTGCAGTCAGGTATACTACCGTCGGTGGTATAATGAATGATTGAGCCAAATGCCGATGTGATAGTGAAAGTAATAGGCCCGGTAGAGGTTCCGGATGATGGCATTAAATAAGGGGCAGGAAGGCTTTGCTGGAGAACCGTATAGCTCCCGGTGCTGACGGATGAAGAGACAAAACCGCTTTGACATGCGATCGCTTTATAGGTGTATGTTCCCGGCATACAGGGAGTGATGAGGCTTACAGGGCTTGTCCCCGACGTGCCGTTATTGCAATCCGGAGTACTGCCATCCGTCGTATAGTGGATCGTTGATCCGGGGTCTGCAATGATCACAAAATAGATTGGGGAATAGGAGGAGTCATTCGGCGGAACGAAAACCGGGGCTTGCAGCATACTCCCCGTTACTTCATAAGTGGCTGATGAAATCCCGGAAGGGTTCCAGTTTGTTTCACAAGCGATTGCCTTGTAAACGTATGTACCCTGCGCAGCAGGGGTGGTAAGGCTTAACGGACTTGCTCCGGAAGGACTGCTGGCACAGGTTGGGTTACTGCCATCCGTCGAATAATGGATGATCGATCCCGGACCTGCGCTGATGGTGAATGTTATCGGATTTCCTGAGGTTCCTGCCGGAGGGTTGAAAACAGGGTTGGTAAGAGTTCCTGAAAGCTTTACAACCCAGGCATCATAATTTCCATGATTGCCTGCTACTGTTCCTCCATTTGACCCGGCTTGTCCTGCAAGGATGTATTCTCCGTCACTGGTTTCACACATATCGATTCCCAAATCATCCCCGGGCCCGCCAAAGCATTTTTGCCATAATAAATTACCACCTGAACCCATTTTTATGAGCCAGAAATCAAATCCGCCATGCCCGCCCGTAACATTCCCATCGGTCGAATGAACAGGTCCAAGCATGATGTATCCACCGTCGGAAGCCTGAAGTCCGGAATATCCGTATTCAACGTAACTTCCTCCCAGGCAGGTTTGCCAGATCAGGTTCTGGGCATGACCCGCCCTGCCGGTCACAAGTACCAGAAAAGATATTATTAAAGGATAAGCACTCCTGAGCGAAAGTTTCATTAGGTGTAATCCATAAGTTTGCAATTTCTTCTGTTTGTAAATATACAAATAATCAAAACGTTGATATCTCTAAATGATAAATGAAGGATTTAATTAAAAAGAAATTCAAAAATTGTATTACCCCGGTCTTTTGTCCGGGGTTGAGAAAGGCATTCCAAAGGGCTGACTAAAAAGTATTTTTTACCGCAAAGGCGCAAAGGCGCAGAGAATAATATATTGAAATTGAATTCTTTGCGTCTCCGCGTTTCTGCGGTTTTAAAGAAAATCTTTTCTTTTTAGTCACCCCCCTTGAAAAAGGCTTTCCAATTGCGGGCTCAGCCCCCGTGCTAAATCACAGGGTAATTCATTCATAAACATTTCCTAATTTTGACAGGTTATTAAGAAACCCGATTCGATGCAAAACACCAAAACTGAAATTCAGAACCTGGCAAATAAGCTTTTCCCGGAAATGGTCAGTATCCGTCACCACTTCCATATGAACCCGGAATTATCAACAGAAGAATATCAGACTGCTGAGTTTATCTGTGAGAAGCTGGATGAAGCCGGAATCACATATTCAAAAAATATTGGAGGGACAGGAATTGTAGCCATTATTGAAGGGAAAAATCCGTTGTCAAAAAATATTGCTCTTCGTGCTGACATGGATGCCTTACCGGTAGTGGAAGAAAACGAAGTAGACTACAAATCGAAAATTTCCGGGAAGATGCATGCCTGCGGACATGATGTCCACATGACCTGCCTGCTCGGGGCCGGGATGATCCTGAATACATTGAAAGATCAGTTCAATGGCAGCATTAAGCTGATCTTCCAACCATCCGAAGAGACCTATCCCGGAGGCGCTATTAAGATGATCGGTGAAGGAGTTCTGAAAAACCCAAAAACTCAAACGGTGATCGGCCAGCATGTAACCAATGAGTTTGATGCAGGTAAGATTGGTGTCAGATCCGGCTTATACATGGCATCAACAGATGAGGTATTCCTGACGGTCAGGGGCAAGGGAGGTCATGCCGCCACCCCCGACCAGGTGATTGATCCGATCCTCATCGCATCCCATATTATTATTGCCATTCAGCAGATAGTCAGCAGAAATGCCAATCCCATTGTGCCTACTGTTGTTTCCTTTGGAAAGATCATCGGTGAAGGCAGGACCAATATTATTCCCGATGAAGTCCTGGTAGCAGGAACGATCCGTACCTTTGATGAATCCTGGCAGGTAAAAATCCATGAGAAGATTGCAAAACTCTCCTCTTCAATTGCTGAAGGAATGGGAGGAAGCTGCGAAACAAGGATCTCCCATGGGTATCCTGCACTTGTAAACGACGATCAACTGACTGCAAAAATCAGGTCATGGGCCATAGACTATCTCGGAGAAAATAACGTTTTAAACCTGGAGAAAAGGATGACTGCAGAAGATTTTGCCTATTTCGCAAAGGAAGTTCCATCCTCATTTTACAGGCTCGGAACCCGGAACGAACAGGAAGGTAAGATTTCGAACCTTCATACTTCCACATTTGATATTGATGAAAACAGTATCCTGACAGGGATGGGGTTTATGGCATACTCAGCCATCCGGTTTCTGACAGAAGGATGAGGATCATGAGTCATTAAGGTTATTAAGGGAAAAGATAATTAGATAAAATTTGATATAAAAATATAATAGAAATACAATAGAAATATTTTTCTCTGTCACTGTGTCACTTCTTCAATGGTAAATAGTAAATGGTAAATAGTAAATAGTAAATGGTAAATAGTAAATGGTCAATATTATTAGTTGTTAGTTGTTCACTGTTAGTTGTTCACTGCTTTGCCCAGGACCGTCCCGGGAACAAGCCGCCGCTTCTGCCATTCCAGGTCAATCCCATACAGCAGACCACAGATGAACAGATGGCGATGCAATTTTTTCAGAACAGGGACTTTGATAAGGCGGTGGATATCTATGAAAGGTTATACGAGAAACAGCACGGAGCCTATTATTACTATTATTTCTATTGTCTGGTCGAGACCCGGACATTCGACAAAGCAGAAAAGCTGGTAAAATCAGCGAAAAAGGAAAACGGCGATGCACCGAGATACACGGTTGATCTTGGCTATATATATTTCAGGCAGGGTAACCAGGAAAAGGCCGTAAAATTATATGATGGAGCCCTGAAAGATCTGACAGCGAACCAGCAACAGATCCAGGAACTGGCAAATGCTTTTTTGAGCCGGATGGAGAATGAATATGCGATCAAAACCTACCTCAGGGGAAGGCAGCTTTTAAAGAATACCTATCCGTTCAGCATGGAACTCGCCCCAATCTATGAAAGGATGGGCAATAATAAAGAGATGATGGACGAGTACCTGAACCTCATCGAATTTAACCAGGGTTATCTGGGTTTTGTAGAAGATCACCTGCAGAGCAGCCTTGCGAATGATCCGGATGATCTTAAGAACGAAATCTTCAGGAAAACCATTTTATCAAAAGCACAGAAAGAGCCTGATAAATCCTGGTATGCTGAGTTGTTATGGTGGTATTCGGTGCAACAGAAGGATTTTGAGCTGGCATTGATACAGGCCAAATCACTCGACCGGCGGTTGAAGGAGAATGGCAACCGGGTGTTTCAACTGGCCCAGTTGTGTGTCTCAAACAAAAGGTATGATGCTGCAATTGATGCCTATAAATACCTCATAGGAAAAGGGAAGGAATTCACTTTCTATGATGAAAGCGGTTATGAATTGCTGAATACACGGTACCTGAAAACGGTCAATGATCCGGTTCCTGTTCAGAAAGACCTTCTTTCGCTGGAAGATGAATTCATAATGGAGATCCGGGACAGGGGGATCAATACAAAAACCCTCCCGATGCTGAGGAATCTTGCACATCTTGAGGCTTTTTACCTGCAGAAAACAGATGAAGCGATCGACCAGCTTAATAAAGTGGTTGATATTCCTGATATTCAACCCCAGTCAAGGGCAGAGTGCAAACTGGATCTTGCAGATATCCTTTTATTCACAAATGATGTATGGGAAGCCACATTACTCTACCAGCAGGTTTACCAGGATTATAAGAATGATGCCATCGGGCAGGAAGCAAAATTCAGAAATGCCCGGCTTTCTTACTACATTGGCGAATTCAAGTGGGCGCAGGCTCAACTCGATGTTCTGAAAGCAGCTACCGCAAAACTGATCGCAAACGACGCAATGGATCTTTCCTTGCTGATCAGTGAGAATTTTGATCCCGACAGTAGTACCATAGCGCTTGGTTTATATGCAAGGGCCGGTCTGCTGGATTACCGGAACAAGGAAGATCTGGCCTTGCAAACGCTCGATTCGATAACTGCAATCTTTAAGGAACACCCAATCCTCGACCAGGTTCTTTTCAAAGAAGCAAACATTAAGATCAAACAAGGGAAATTTCAGGATGCAGATACCCTCTTCGGAACCCTGGTCAGGAACTTTCCTGAAGATATTCTTACCGATGACGCATTATACAGCAGGGGAATGCTGAATGAGAACCAGTTGAAAGATACGCAGAAGGCCATGGCCTGTTACCAGGATTTACTGGTCAAATACCCGGGAAGTATTTTCGTCATTGATGCACGAAAGCGGTTCCGCACCTTGCGTGGAGATAAGATTCAATAATCCCGGTTCAATGGTAAGACCCAAAAAGTTTCTTGGTCAGCATTTTCTCAACGATGAGAATATTGCCCGGAAAATCATCGGTTATCTTCCTGCAGGATATTCAAATGTCGTCGAAGTTGGTGCCGGAATGGGAGTTCTTTCAAAATACCTGCTGGCAGATGATAGCCTGAACCCTCTTTTTTTTGAAGTAGATTATGAATCAATAAAATACCTGAAGGTTCACTATCCCGAAATTCAGGCAAAGTTGATCGAGGTTGATTTTCTCAGGTATGATCTGTCTCAGATCCCGGCACCATTCATCATATGCGGAAATTTTCCATATAATATTTCCACCCAGATTCTTTTCAGGGTCCTTTCCTGCCGGAACCAGGTTCCTTTTTTATTGGGGATGTTTCAGAAAGAGGTGGCGGAACGGATTGCCTCCCCGCCGGGTTCCAAAAAATATGGAATCCTGAGCGTCCTCCTGAAAGCCTGGTATGATATTGAATACCTGTTTACGGTCAATGAGTCTGTGTTTTATCCGCCTCCAAAGGTTAAATCAGCGGTGATCTGTCTAAGGAGAAATGAAACCGGTCAGATCGGGTGCAACGAAGAGCTGTTTTTCAAAGTAGTGAAAACCGCCTTTAACCAGCGAAGAAAAGTTCTGAGAAATGCGCTGAAGATGATGGTTCCGGCAGAAACCAGCCTTCCCGCTTCCCAGGATTCCCGGCGATTGGAATCTCTTCTGGCCAATCGCGCAGAACAGCTTTCGGTGGAAGATTTTGTTTTTCTGACGAATTGGATCGCAGCCTGTCCCTAAAACCTTCATGAAAAAATGTTTAATTTTGCCTAAAATTCGTCCCTGAATGATTACTGCTAACCTTCCAAAACCAAAAGTAGTTGCGAAAAAGTCTGTCAGCACTGCAAAAGACAAACTGAAACCTACTAAACCTCATGGTTTCAAGCCTTCCGTCAAACCCTATAATGCAAAAAAAGCCAACAGGTATTTTGTCCTGTTCTTCTTCCTCCTTGCATTTGTTCTTTATGCAAATACAACATGGAACAAGTTTGCAGTTGATGATGAGTTTGTTACCGGACCTGATAATGGACTCGTAAACCAGGGGTTTAAAGCCATTCCGAAAATATTTTCGACCTTCTATGTTTCGCAGACAGGGAATATTGGGAGCCAGAATGCTGATTACAGACCTATCGTGAAACTGACATTCGCAATTGAATACCAGTTATGGGGAGAAAAACCGGGAGTAAGTCATGGGATCAATGTACTGATCTATTTCCTCCTTTCAACACTTTTGTTTTTTATCCTGAAACGGCTTTTAAAGAATTATAACATTCTGTTCCCTTTCCTGATCACTGTGTTGTTCATGATCCATCCGATCCATTCGGAGGTGGTAGCTAGTCTTAAGAACCGCGATGAAATGCTTGCATTTATATGCGGTCTTGGTGCACTTTATTATATGCTGAAGTACGTTGAGGAGAAGAAAACGAAGTTTGTTATCTATTCGGTACTGATATTTTGTGTAGGATATCTTTGCAAATCCTCCATTTCACCTTTCCTCGGTTTAATACCGCTGGTACTCTATTTCTTTACCGATACTCCCCCGAAAAAGCTGATCCCTGTTTTCCTGTTCATCTTGGCAGGAGTGATCCTGGCTTATTTTGTTCCGCGTTTATTCCTGCCCCATACCCAAAGGGTCAATTACTATATTGAAAACCCCCTGTATTTTGAAAAGGGCATTTGGCTAAAGCTGGGTACAGGGTTTGTTTCCCTGCTTTTTTACCTGAAGATGCTGGTAAACCCCTATCCGTTAATATACTATTATGGATATAACACCATTCCCATTACCACACTCTGGAATTTCCGGGCGGCACTTTCATTCTTAATTTACGCTGTACTCTTTATTTATGCAACAATGAATATCAGGAAGAAAAGCCTTCTTTCATTTTCGATATTTTTCTATTTGGTGGCGATCTTCATGTACTCGAATATCCTTACACCTGTTGTCGGGATCGTTGCCGAAAGGTTCCTGTTTGTCGGTTCAATCGGTTTCTGCATAGCGCTCGTGTACCTCATCTTTCGCATTTTTCGTACAGAACCAAAGAGCCTGACTATCGAACTGACGGACCGGATTAAGATTCTGAGCATCATCTTTCTTCTGGTCATTCCGAGCGCCTATTATGTGATCAAACGTAACCGGGCATGGAGAAACCTTTATGATCTTACGGCAAGTGACCTGATGCACGGTAAAAAGTCAGCCAAGGTAAATATCCAGTTTGCCGGGCAGATGATGAACAGGGTTTATAAGGCGAAACCGGAAAGTCAGCTTGAAATGATTCAACGCTTCACTCCGGTAATCACATACTATTTCCAGAAGGGACTGAATATTTATCCCAGGAATTACCAGGCTTTGAACGACCTGGCATCGGTTTATGTCAATTTTGCAGAAAAACCCGATTCTTCGGCCATTTACCTGAGAAAAGCCATTGCAATGGAGCCAACCCTGCAACCTGCCTGGGTTAACCTTGGCCTGGTTTACAGGAAACTTCATAAGTACGACAGTGCAACATACTGTTACCAAAGGATTCTGAAGGAAAATCCAAAAGAGCTGAAAGCATTGATTGCCTTAGCCAATATTAACAATGATTTAGGTAACTTTGCGGAAGCCTTGAAATATCTGCAGCAGGCGATTCAAAATGACCCTTCCTCCGACCTTCCATACCGGGCCCTCGGGAATTACTATATTACCAAGGGTGATACCTTATCTGCCATACAATATTGGATTAAAGCATCAGAGAAAAATCCTGCCTACGATGTTTTTATGCAACTTAATTCCATGTACAGAGGGATCAGAAATATGGAAAAAGCCAACTATTATTATGAAAAGGCCATGGAACTGACAAGGAAGAACAAGAAAAGATAATTGACCATTTACCATTGGCTATTTACAATTGTATTTACCAATGACTATTGACCATTGAATTCGCCATTATCGGGAATTATTTTCAGGTTTTTATATTTTTATTCATTTTTGAAGTTTTAATGCTCGCAATGAAGATTAGCAGGAGTTCTCTGCATTCTTTTTTTAACTCTGCTAATTTCATTTCTTCAAGAAGTTGACACCTTCCTATTAGTTCCAACCAATAAAGCGTTTCATCGGTCTCTTCTTCCACGATTTTTAACTTATTGATGAAATCAGGTCGCGATTTTGCTAGATAAGCTGTCCTGTAATTTGCTCCTATTGAAGTTGCTGACCGCAATATCTGGTTTGAAATAACAACACTTACTTTGGTATTTGGTAAGTGTTCTACCATGATGGTTGTTCTTTTGATGAAATCAAAGATCCTTTCAATTAGTACTTCCTTATCCATTAGTTTCGTTTTTTTAAGTATTAATCTCCCAAAACAGAAAAGGTCATACAATTGTCAGCAACTTTTTTTCAATCGTAAATGGTAAATGGTAAACGCAATGGTAAATAGTCAATGGTCAATGGTAAATTGTTTGATCTTCAAACTAATGATCTTCACTCCGTCAGGGTTCACATGATCGGCATTGAAAAAATACTCAGGTTTCCCGTGGAATTCGTTTCTGAAATCAAAAACCTGGTAATCGTCACAGTGTTTACGCGTAATATCAATAATTTCGCGATCAAGTTTATCGAGGTCTACCATCTTACGGGCATATTTTAAATATTCATCAGTCATGGGCATCCGTAACAACATGAGGTGAATTTTATATTGTTTGCAAAGGGCAAGTATCTTACAGTAATATTTCGATTCCCCAAGAACTGATTTTTTAGAATAACTGGAAAGGTATGCTGTCGCTATTTCGAAGCCCAATGCTTCCCGATCTGGTTCTTTCGCAAAATTCTTGTAATTTCTGGCTGGAATGTATCCGTTTTTAATCTTAAGAAGGTCGACATTAATGAAAAGCAGCGACATATAAGCATATTTATAATTTCCCACATAGGAGCAAAAATTGCCGGTAAACCAATTCATAAAGTAACCAGGGTCGTGATTTTCAATTGCCATCTCATAATAATTCAGGTATTTTCGCCAATATCCATCAAATGACACATCTTTTTCGGTTCTTGGACTAAAATTTACGGGATCGATGGAAAGGAAGATGTTTTCAGGCTTTTTATTTGTCTTTTTGAGGATATACTTTAATTTGTAATAGGTCTGTATGTAAGATTCCTTTGGCGTCATATAACTGAAACCGTTACCAAGGATTTCCGGATTGACCCTGTCATGTGAATTGCCAAGCATCAGGTATTTCAGTGTATCTGAATAGGCTTCAAATTGGGCGTCCTGATTACGGCTCAACCGGAAATAGTACATCCAGTGATTGTAAACGGCATTCAGCGCCATATTCACCACTAAAACCAGGATGATAAAAGTACAGAATTTCGTAAAAAATTGTTTATTCCGGGTCATGTTAAAATTGAAGATAGAAAAAATTCTGACTTGAAAAAACTCCAAAAACGAGTAAGAAAAACACCATGATCAGGTAAGCTGTAAACCTTAGGTAGAGTGGTTTGTTCAGGAATTTCAGTGCAAAGGACTTCTTTGCGATCAGGTATTCAAACCAAAGCATAAAGATAATCAGGAGTATGCCTAATAAGAAGTCGTTATTTTTCAATAACGGAATGATCACTTTGCCGGGATGGCTGAAATCGGTCAGGTTTCCGATCATCATAAAAGAGTCGCGAAGCTGATGTTGTCCGAAGAAAAATGCGCTGAAACATACCAACAGGAAAGTAGCTGTGATATTCAGCCCCTGTAACAACCGGGGGGCTTTGGTTAATCCGCTGATACGGTTAAAATCTGACATAAATGGCCTGGAAATATTCGCCATTATCATATAGAAACCATGCAGTAATCCAAAAATGAGAAAATTCCAGTAAGGACCATGCCAGAAACCGACAAGTACAAAGGTGATGACCAGGTTGAGGTTCATCCGCCATTTTACGATTTTGCCGTGATATTTGAAAGGCAGTGAAAAATACACATAGTCACGCAACCACGAGGTAAGAGAGATGTGCCACCGGCTCCAGAATGCAGAAATCGACTGGGCGCTGAAGGGCCGGTTGAAATTCGGGTTAAGTTTGATCCCCATTAGCCTGGCGGAACCTATGGCGATATCGGTATATCCGGAAAAATCAGCATATACCTGCATCATCTTCAGCATAACTACAAGCACAATTGCAATTCCATTGAAATAACCGGGCTCATTAAAGACCGGTTGTACATAGATTGACAAACGATCTGCAATGACAATTTTCTTAAACATACCCCAAAGGATGAGACGAAGTCCACCGGTGATTAACGCAGGGTCAAAGTCATGGTTGATATGAAATTGAGGGATTAACCGTCGACCCCTCTCAATCGGGCCCCCCAGGACCAGCGGGAAAAACGAAACAAACAATGCATAGATTCCGATATTTTTTTCCGGTTTGAGTACTCCACGGTACACATCAAGAGTGTACCCGATGGTCTGGAAAGTATAGAAAGAGATACCAATTGGTAACAGGATGCTATAGTAAGGGATAACGGAACTTCCTCCGGTAATTCCTGCAATCTGATTAACAATATCAGTAAAAAAACCGAGGTACTTAAAGAAAACAAGCATTCCCAGGTTGATGACCAGGGAAAAAACCAGGTACTTAAGCCGTTGTTTTTTTTTGGGGATTTGTCCCATTTTCAGGGCAACAAAATAGGAAACAAGGGTTGCACTGATCAGCACCAGTACAAATTCAACCCGCCAGATGAGATAAAAAAAGTAACTGGCTGCCAGGAGAAACACGCAACGCCAACGGCCCGGTAACAGATAGTACAAAGCTACCGTTACAGGGAGGAATAAAAGATATCCAACGGAATTAAAAAGCATATCTTGCCGGGATTATTATACCTGCTGAGTTTCATTCTCATACAGCTCCAGATACCATATACCTTCTGAGGTCTCTTCGCGTTTATGAGGAATAAGATTTCTGATAAACAGGTCTTCAAACTTTTGTCCTATACCGGTTTTATAATCCGCAGGTTCGATTAAAAATTTACATCTGGCATCACTTCCGGCAACCGATCTGATCATCTTCCGGATTTTTCCGGCAGTCTGGTCAAAGCTTTCACGGGTCAGCTCGTAACGCTGGTGATCAATACCTTCCTGTCCTTCACAAAGTTTGTACCCGAGTTCAAGGTTGTATTTGATGGCATTGGCATTTGTTCTCAGCACATGAGCATATTGTTTTTTCCAGCCCATGAAATAAAACATGGTTTCAATTCCGGCAACAGATACAAGATAAGGTACGAAGGAGTGATAGAATTCAGGCCGGCCGACAAATATTCCCGTTTCGGAGGAGAGGGTTTCCCAGTCAATATTTTTATCATTGAGCAGCCCGATTTTTTCACCCTGGTACTGAAAGATCACATAATGAAAATTTACATTATTGATCGAATTGAACCATTCACGTTGCTTCTCCGGTGAGATAATTTCCCGGTAATTCATGCTCATCCTGACCAGATCTGAGTTTCGCCATTGCCTGACCAATTCAATATCCTCCTCCCGGAGTCGTTCGAGGGTAATTCCGTATTTAAAGAATTTCATGGTTCAGAAGGGTTTTAATGGAATAGGGTGGCTTTCGGTTCTGTACCGAGTAAATTCGACTCAGGTATTCACCAATAATTCCCAATGAAAGCAGAATGATGCTGGTAGAAAATAATATTGCAACGATCAGGGCAGTAAATCCGAGAGGAACATTGTGTACAAGTTTGTGGTAAATAAACACCATCCCGATAATGAAACTCAGGAAAGCAGATATAAACCCGCTGTAAACCATCATTTTTAACGGTATAGCAGTGTAATAGATTACCAGGTTGGAGAACATCGAAAATAGTAAATGGGAAGAATAGGTGGATTTCTGGTAAGGGCGTTTATGGTGTTCTACAATAACAAATTCGATATGGTTGGTGTACCAGTTGAAGAGTTCGTCAATGAAAATGAAGTTAAGCTGGTGGTTGAGGAGGCATTTCCCGATCGATGATTTCATCAGCCGGAAAGAGGAGCCCTTGCCTTTGGTTTGTAAAAGGTGCCGTGAAGAGACTTTAAGTGCCGCACTGCTGAGATTACGCACCATGGAGTGCTGCTTCCTGCCATAGATGCCATAAACCAGGTCAGCATCACTGTTTTCCATGGCACTGACCAGTTTTGCTATCTCTTCAGGAGGATTCTGAAGATCATCGTCAAGGGTGATAATATATGTTCCGGAAGCCTGGGCGATACCACATATTGTGGCATTGTGCTGACCAAAATTCCGGGCAAGCCGGATGGCTGTTACATTATCCGGATTTGCTTTTTGAATGGATTTCAGTTTGCTCCAACTGGCATCGGTGCTGTCATCATCCACAAAAATCACCTCAAACGATTTCTCCAGACCATTCATGGTATGTTCAATCCGGTGAAAAAGTTCTTCAAGCGATTCACAACTGTTATAAACCGGAACGACAATGGAATAATCAGGCATGTTAATTTTATTTTAAGAATTCGATCTGATCTTATTTTGAAGAAGGAACAGGAGCGTCTTTATTTGTCAGTTGCACATTCAATCCCCCTCCCAGGACCAGGCTTGTACCGCTCACCCATTTTGAGGCATCGGAAAGGAAAAAAATAATGGTATTGGCCACATCTACAGGGTCGCCAAAACCCAGCAATTGTAGTTGTTCAATTTTCTCAACAACCGCCTGGGAAGACTGAACAGCAGTTTCATCAAGCATGGGAGTGCGCACAAAGGCGGGCGCTACGCAGTTAACCCTCGTTCCCCTGGGGGCCAGCTCAAGGGCCAGCACCCGTGCATAGGCCTCAAGTGCAGCTTTGGCGGCGATATACATCGCCCCTCCTATAAAAGCATACCGGGTCGACAGGGAAGAGATGAATACGATGGAACTGTTGCCTTTGACCAGTTTTTTCTTCCCCAAAATTCCAGCCGTTAAAAGAACTGAAGCATCGAAGCTTATTCCAAAGGTTTCAGCAATAACCTTCCTTGAAATGAAGCGAGCAGGAGAAAGGTCGGAAATACCGGTGCTGTAAACCACACCGTTTAATAAAGGCAACCCGGCAACCAACCTGTCAATATCAGCCTGAATGGTAAGGTCGGCAACAATTTGCAAATGCCCTTCTCCCTGAAGAGCGTTAAATGTTCCCTGAAGCCGCTGCTCATTCCGCCCTGTGATGACCACCCTGGCGCCATATTGAGAGGCGGTAATGGCCGTTTGCTTTCCAAGGCCGGAGGATGAGCCGGTAACAAGAATTGTTTTACCGTTAAGTTCAAAAGGACTCATTCTTTGTCAGACTTTAATGGAATGATTTCCTGTTCAGTAATTTCAGGAATAACAATGCAATCTGTTTCAATGAGGGCAGTTCCCCACGAAAGTCCCACTCCAAAAGCCGAAAGCAATAGTTTTTGGGGCTTATCCCGGAGTACATCACGAATCTGACTTAACATCGTGAGGGGGATGGAGGCGCAACTTGTGTTGCCAAAGTCTTTCAGTGAATAGGGAACTCTTTCAGGGTTAACTTTCAACATTTTCCGGAGGGTTTCATTGATCAGGCGGTTGGCCTGGTGAAACAACAGAAAGTCAAACTCGTCGAGGCTGCGATGGAAATGATTCAGGGTTGTTTTAATGTTGGGAACCACCTCCCGCAAGGAAAAATTGAATACTTCAATTCCGTTCAAGGCAGTTTGCAACCGGTTACGGTAGATACCATCCCCATACTTTTTAACATTAAAGGATTTTTTGCTGGTAAGGTTGCGACCACCGCCATCGTAAATAATAATTGCCTCATAACCACTTCCATCAGTCTGGAGGTTGAACTGCATCGGAGGATACCCGGGTTTTAGTTCCAGGGCTGTTGCAGTAGCGGCATCACCAAATAAAGGGTAAGTGCTTTTATCACGGTAAGCAGAAGTGACTGTTGAAATATCACCAACAAGCATCAGGCTTTTTTGAATACCTGTGGTTTTCATCAGACTTCCGATCACCGAAAGTCCGTAAACATATCCCGAACAACCAAGATTTATATCAAGGGTAATGCAGGTTTTGGGAAGTTTCAACCGGTCCTGAAGAATGGCAGAGGTGGAAGGAATTAAATAATCACGCGACTGTGACACGAAAATAAGCAGGTTGATTTCACTGCGATCCCATCCGGTTTTGTCTAATAATTGTTCTGCGGCCTGAAAGCAAAGATCAGAGCAGGTTTGTCCTTTATCAGCCACATGACGACTTTCAACGCCAATCATCCGGATCAGCAGATCACGCTCCTTTTGAGATATCCAGTTGTAATCCTGGTTTGATAAAATGTTCTTTGGGACACATGCCGATATCCCGGCAATTCGCACATCAGCTATCTCAAAAATGGCCATTTAAAAACTTTATGTTATCCCTGTTATTCTTTTCACCTCAGCCCCTGCAGGGGAAGAGGTGCTTTGTTCAATTCAATACAAAAGTACTTTTTTTTTCATTCAAGGTTTCATTTTTCTAATTTTGCAGTGCGAAGGACAAATGCGCTTCCGTAGATTGTAATTACTGTATGAATGGCACCACAAAGTCTCGAAGATTTTCTGATCGCATGGACCTCACTCCATCTGAATAAAGGTTTGCCGGTCGATCCTGCCGACACCCTGGCAACATATGGAATAGATTCTATCAGGGCTATATTGCTGGTAGATGATACCCAAAACATGTTTGGATTCGAATGGCCGCCCTTTCTTTTCTTTGAGGATTTGTCCCTCGCCCAACTTGCCGCTGAAGGGATGAAATTGATGGAGGAGATATAGCCGCCCATCACATGCTTATCCCAAAACCAACTTACACAAAGCCAACCATTCTGCAAAAGCCAAAGAGCCAATTTTGCAGACCTTTTGAATACTGTTGATAATTTTTTAAAACTAGTTTAATCAATTTTGAGAAACAAATATTATCTTTGACAAGTTTGTCAAGAAATAATTATCAAGATGCAATCAGAAAATATTGGAGAATACATAAGACAGCTCAGAGAAAAGGAAAATATGCCTTTGCGAAAGCTTGCTGCTATATTGGACATTGACCAAAGCACGTTGAGTAAATCGGAAAGAGGCGAAAGACCGGTATCAAGACAAATGATACCGATTATAGCTAAAACTTTCGGACTTAATGAAAAAGACCTTATTGTAAAGTATATGAGTAAACAGCTTGCTTATCAAATTGCTGACGAGCAATATGCAAACGAAATCCTGAAAGCAGCAGAAGAAGAAGTTAAATACATTAAAAAACAGAAAAATAAATGATGCAGAATTTATACAACGAAATGACAGAAATGCTTCGTAAAGAAGCTCCCGGTTTTTTTGTAAACAACAAGTTTAATAAAAGCAAGGTCTCGGATGCTGCATACAGTTATAATACTGCTTTGCTTGAAATTATTCTTAAAAACGAAAGATTGAAAAAACAATTCTTTGTTGAAGCAGGGAAAACATTAGTGTTTAAACAACATGAGTTTTTACAGTTTCTGAATAACAAAAGCTTTTTAAAAGACAGTTATACAGAGTTTAAAAACCAGATTGGGTTGCAGGATGAACGAGGGGAATATTACCATGAAAATAAAGAGGTTGTTCTGGTATGGCCGCACAAAGATTGTGTGCTGGAGGGCGGACAAGACAAGGAAGAACAGAAACGGGATGAAATATTTTACAATGAAACCCTTGCACCTGATGAAATAACGATACTATTTGCACCCAAAGCGCTAACCAATTTTAAATTTTACGATAACAAAGGTGAACATACATTAAATGAAAAAACTGATATTGATTTCTCTCAGCAAAATATTATTCTGAAAGGTAATAATCTTTTGGCTTTACATTGTTTGAAAAAAATCAAAAGTATTGCAGGCCAGGTTAAGCTCATTTACATAGACCCACCTTATAACAATGGAATTCAAACTTTTCATTACAATGATAAGTTTAATCACTCCACTTGGATGGTTTTTATGAAAAATCGTTTAGATGCTTGTAAAACTCTTTTAGCAAAAGAAGGATCAATATGGATAAATATTGATGATAAGGAAGCACATTATTTAAAAGTGATTAGTGATGAAATATTTGGACGGGAAAATTTTGTAACATCCATTATTTGGCAAAAAAAACATACCCGCTCTAACGATGCGAAATACTTTAGCGACAATCATGACCATATTTTGGTTTATGCAAAAAACAAAAATTCATGGCAGTTAAATCTATTACCAAGAAGTGAAAGTGCAAATGAGAATTATTCTAATCCGGATAACGATGAGAGAGGCGTTTGGGCATCCCAGCCTTTACAAGTAAAAACTCCGAGTGAAGCATATATTTATGAAATAACAGGACCTACCGGAAAAATATTTTTACCTCCCAAAGGAAGAAGTTGGCAATTTTCACATAAAAGATATTTAGAACTCGTTGTAGATAAACGAATTTATTTTGGCGAAGATGGTAATAATGTCCCCCGTATTAAAAAATTTTTAACCGAAGTTCAAGACGGTATGAAGCCTATTACTATTTGGACACATGCAGAAGTTGGTCATAATCAGGATGCAAAAGAGGAAGTTAAAGCGCTACAGTTATCCGATATCTTTTCAACGCCTAAGCCTGAAAGATTATTAGAAAGAATCATTGAGCTTTCTACTCAAGAAGGAGATTGGGTACTTGATTTTTTTGCCGGTAGTGGAACAACAGCAGCAGTAGCCCTGAAAATGAAGAGAAAGTTTATAGCACTTGAACAAATGGATTATGTAAAATCAATTACAGTTCATCGAATAATAAAGGTCATTAACGGAGAACAAGGTGGAATTTCTCAATCTCAAATTTGGCAAGGCGGAGGCAGTTTTATATACGCAGAATTGAAGTGCGATAACCAAAGATACATTGATGATATTGAAAAAGCAAAAGACAGCAAGGTATTAAAAGAACTCTATGAGCAAATGAAAAAGGAAGCATTTTTCAGAATTGAGATTGACCACGAAAAATGGAACAATGGAGAATTTGAAAAGCTGACATTGGAAGAACAAAAGCAATTGCTATGCGAGTGTCTTGATAAAAACCATTTGTATGTAAACCTTTCTGAATTGGCAGATGCCGACTATAAAATGAGCAGGGATGAAATTGAATTGAATAAGAAATTTTACAACATCAGTTAAATGAAGAAAGAACAAATTCAGGAACTGTTTGAGCAGTTTGAACGCATCTGCTATCTATACAGCGATATTGAATGCTGGAGCGCACGGGAGCTTCAGCAATTATTGGGATACAGCAAATGGGAAAATTTTGTTAAAGTAATTGAAAAAGCCAAAGCAGCATGTGAAAGTAGTGGTGTAGAGGTTTTTCATCATTTTCCTGACATCAGGAAAATGATAGACCTTGGCAAAGGGGCTCAACGCGAAATAGAGGATATTGCTCTTACAAGATATGCCTGTTATCTGGTTGCTCAGAATGGTGATCCCGGTAAAAGTGAAATAGCCTTTGCTCAAACTTATTTTGCAGTGCAAACCCGTAAGCAGGAAATTATTGAACAACGTTTACTTGACATTGCCAGAGTTTCTGCAAGAGAAAAATTGAGTAAAAGCGAGAAAAAACTATCCGGAATTATTTATGAAAGGGGTGTTGACGATAATGGTTTTGCCATTATTCGCAGTAAAGGCGACTCTGCATTATTTGGCGGTTTTAATACAAATGACATGAAGCGCAAACTGAAAGTGCCAGCCAATAGACCACTTGCTGATTTTCTTCCTATACTAACCATAAAAGCGAAAGATTTTGCAACTGAGTTAACAAGCCACAATACTATTGAAAAAGATTTGAAAGGAGAAAACCAAATCACAACTGAACATATAGAAAACAATATATCGGTTAGAAAAATACTGTTGGAAAGAGGAGTTAATCCCGAAACCTTGCCTCCATCGGAAGACGTGAAGAAACTCCAAAGGAAATTAGTATCAGAAGAAAAGAAGCTCTTATCAGAAACTAAAAAGAATAAGAAGTAATGGATTTATTATCTGATAAAATTCATGGTTATTGGAAAGACGGTTTTATAAATTACGAGGAAAAAGATTACATCAAAGGCAATCTCAATCCGATGTTTCTTGATCGCTTGTACCAGCAGGAAGCCCTTGCTAAATTTGATTTTTATTTAAATAAATTTCCTGCTCTTCCTAAAGACAAACCCATCCATTTATTGCTGAATCTGGCAACCGGAAGCGGTAAAACTGTACTGATGGCTGCAAATATCCTGGAACTTTACACAAATGGTTACCGAAATTTTATTTTCATTGTCAATAGTACAAACATTATAAAAAAAACCATTGCAAATTTTACCGAAAAAGGGAACAGTAAATATTTATTTGCCGATAAAATAATTATTGACTTCAAAGAAATACAGGTTAATCAGGTTGATAATTTTGAAACGGTACCTGATTCAGACATCAATATTTTGTTTAGTACAATTCAGGGTTTGCACGTTCAACTCAAAGAACCGAGAGAAAATGGATTGACTTTTGAAAGTTTGCAACAATCGAAATTAGTAATACTTTCAGACGAAGCACACCATTTAAACACCCTGACGAAAAAGAAAAAAAACAAAACCGAAGAAGAAGAAGAAAATAGTTGGGAATGGACAATAAACACGATTATCAACAATCATCCTGAAAATATATTACTGGAATATACTGCTACGGTTGACCTGAATCATTCTGAAATTGCAAAAAAATATGCTGATAAAATTTTAATGAGGTATTCGCTAAAAGAATTTCGTAATGATAAATACAGCAAAGAAATAAAACTAATTAAATCGGGTATTAACACCGAAGAACGAATTTTACAAGCATTACTATTAAGCCAATATCGGCTGAAAGTTGCAAATGATAATAAATTTCAGTCTCCCTATTTGCCATTTAAACCGGTAATTCTATTTAAAAGTGCAAGTATTGAAGAAAGCGAAAAATGTTTTGAAAAATTCAAACAATTATTAAAAAACCTGAAAGCACAAGATTTACAAGTATTACAAAGCAATGGAGGAGTTACGCTAAATAAAGCGTTTGAATTTTTCAAACAAAGTAACATTTCAATTGAACAACTTACAACTGAAATAAAAGATGCTTTTCGAAACGAGCGTTGCATAATTGTAAACAATGAAAATGACAGCGAAGCAAAGCAAATTGAGTTGAACCAATTGGAAGGCGACAAAAATGAGATAAGAGCTATCTTTACTGTTAAAATGCTAACTGAAGGTTGGGACGTTCTAAACTTGTTTGACATTGTCCGTTTAGATGAAAGCAACGGTGTAAACACCAATGGAAAACCGGCAGCCAGCACTATTTCAGAAGCTCAGTTAATCGGCAGAGGCGCAAGATATTTTCCATTTCAGATAAAAGCCGATGAAGAAATGTATCAACGTAAATTTGATAAGGATTTAAGAAATGATTTACGTTGTTTGGAAGAATTATATTATCATAGCTTAAATGACAATAAATACATTGAAGCCATTACAAAAGAACTGGTAGAACAAGGAGTTTATGATCCAAATCAGGATGAAGCGCCTTTGGAGGTTAAAGTAAAGAATG
The DNA here is from genome assembly GCA_026391355.1 of Bacteroidota bacterium. Lineage (GTDB taxonomy): Bacteria > Bacteroidota > Bacteroidia > Bacteroidales > FEN-979 > CAIYUC01. The sequence goes on from JAPLDH010000022.1 coordinate 59,510, forward strand.
AATTTAAACAGACAACACTTTGGGATGAAGGATTGCTCTTTACAAATGAGTTGGTAAAAAAGGATAATAAAAAAGTTACTTCATTAAAACAAATTCACGAAACAAACTTACAATATAAGCATTTCATTGGTACAAGCGGAACTGATGAATTGGTAGTTTTTGATGAAGAAGCAGTAAAAGCAGACAGAGAGTTACAGAAAAAATTTGTCGGCTCAATAAACAAAGAAATTATATTGATTGATTTGGGTTTAAATATTTGTTTGAAAGCAACTGAAAATATTCCATTTTTCAATTTTGATAATCTCAATAATATTTTGCCTCAATTAAAATCTAAAAGAGAATTTTTAACAAATGATATTTGGATTGGCAAAACACCTGTTACTCTGATCGGTAGCAAAGATCGGTTAGAAGCTTTACTCCCAAAAGAAAAATTAACAATTGCCGAAAATATTTTACAAGCAATTAAGAATGACATCGGGGCAAAGGTTCATAAATACGAAGGAAGCAGGGAGTTTGAGGGCAGACCTTTAAAAAACTATTTGCAAAAAGATGTTGTAATGATGGTTTCCGAACCGGAAGAAGACAGCAAAAAGCAATACGGTAAGTCAATGACAGGCAATAATAGGCAGGAGTTTAAAATGAATGTTGCAGCAGCCGACTGGTACATTTACGATGAAAATTATGGAACAAGTGAAGAAAAATATTTTATAAAGTACATTGAGCAGGTAATGATATTACTCAAACAAAAATACACGGATATCTATTTACTCCGCAATGAGAAACTTTTTAAAATCTACAATTTCAAGGATGGCGCTGCATTTGAACCCGATTTTGTTTTGTTTATGAAAGAGAAAAAAACGGATAGGAAATTATCATATCAGCTTTTCATTGAACCCAAAGGTGACGGTTACATAGCCAAAGACCAATGGAAAGAGGATTTTCTTATTGAAATTGACATCAAAGCCAAAGTTAAAAGAGTTGAATTACTTTACGAGAACGACAAATTTAAAATCTTCGGATTACCTTTTTACAATTACCAAACAAGACAAAAGTTTGAAATGAAGTTTAAAGAGGTTTTAAAGGTGGAATAAAAATAATAATTTAGAAACGCCAACTGAGCTACACGAAAACAGTTGTAACCCGAATCAAAAAAAAGCCCTCATGCCCCAAAAATCTGCATATTACCAGCCTGAACTCACATTACCGGATCTCCTCAACCGGACAATTCTGATAAATCCTGAACTGTTTATCGGGTATTCCGATAAAAACAGCAACCTCACGGTTCAGACCTATAAGGAACTGCTTGACGAAGCAAAACTGATTGCTGCCGGTTTCTTTAACCTGGGTTTGAAACAAGGGGATAAAATAATTATTGCTACCCGGTATTGCAGGGAAACGATTGAGATTCTCTGGGGCTCTTTTCTGTTGGGACTCGTTCCCACCATTCTTCAGGCCCCGGCCACCTTTTCCGGCGACAATCCCCCGTTGGTGAAACTGCTTAAAGTATTTGAACTATTGAACAGTCCTTATGTTTTTGTGAGTGCTGAGGTGAAGGATACCTGTGTGCAATTGGAAGGGAAAATAAAACATAGAGACGAACTGGTTATTACCGGAACATTTCCTGAACCCAATCTGACCCCGGATGATCTTGCGTTTGTCCAGTTTTCATCGGGCAGTACCGGGGATCCGAAAGGGATCATGCTTACACATGGCAACCTGATGGTGAACCTGGATGCGATCACTGTCGGACTCGACCTGGGAGACCATGATAAATTCGGAAACTGGATGCCTCTTTTTCATGATATGGGACTGATCGGTTATCATCTTACCCCCATCTATTGCAGCATATCCCAATGCCATCTCGAAACCCTGGATTTCATCATGAATCCCGGATTATGGCTGAACCTGATGAGCCGGCAGAAGGTTACCATCTCAGGTACCACAAACTTCGGACTCGCATTGGTTTTAAAATATTTAAAGAGAGGCAAGCAGATCTTTGAGTGGGATTTCACAAGCATGAAAGCATTGCTGAACGGAGCTGAACCCATTTCAGTTAAAATCATGCAGGAATTTGTCGATGCACTCGTACCCTCATCCTTAAGACCTGAAGTCATGATGCCGGTTTATGGCATGGCGGAATCCACCCTCGCCATCTCATTTGCATCCCTCCGGAACCGGTCAGTGGCTACAGCATTCAATGCCTCCCTGCTTGACCGTGAGCACAAAGCCCAACCGGTTGATGCTTCCGATCCTTCGGCAAGGTTACTCTCAGAGGTTGGAGTGGCATTGAATGATATTGAGATCAGGATTACGGATGATCATGACCGGATGGTTAAAGAGGGATTTTCCGGTCATATCCAGATTAAAGGCCCAAGCGTTACCAAAGGTTATTACAATAATCCCGGTGCCACCGCCTCAACTTTTTGCGGGGAATGGCTCCGGACAGGCGATATAGGGTTTTTCTTTGAAGGCAACCTGTACATCAGCGGACGTTATAAAGATATCATCTTTAAAAACGGCATTCATTACTTTGCCAACGACCTGGAGGAACTGGCCTGTACCATCGACGAAATTAAATATGGGAAGATCTGTCTTGGCGGAACTACCGGCAGGGAAACCGGTGACGAATGCGTAATTGCCTTTGTAGCCGGGCTGCCGGAAGAAAAAGCGCCGGAAACATTCCGGGAACTCAGGATGTTGCTGCGTAGCAACCTTGGAATTTCCATTGATGTTCTGGTTTTGATAAAATCGAATGAAATACCGAAGACTTCCAGTGGCAAATTGCAACGCTATAAACTGATGCAACGCTATCTGACAGGGGATTTTGATGACCGGATCCTACTACCGGATAAACAGGATTACCTTTAGGAATTTCTTGCGACCGCACATCATCCGAACGGGACTGTCTCAGGTGTACAAAATCTGATCCCTGACAGACTCATCTAGTTTATCAACGGATAAATTCATTTGTTGCGCAAGATCCTTCAGAATGGGTTCAATTTGATCCCATTCTGCATTTTCCATCAATTTAATAGTGAGTTGGTGTCGCAATTGATAAAGCGATTTCCGGGTTGTCAGATTGAATTTTGCCCTGTTGAAAAAGAGACTCTCCTCAGCATAATGATAAGGTACATTGGTGACTTCCCTGAAAAGGGAATAACAGGCTTTGGATGCATCCTCTGAGTTCATGGTACTGTGTGACCATTTTTGCATGAATCCCTCTATATTCCATCTGGTGCGGCTCGATGGTTCAGCCAGTTCACTCAGTGGCTGGACAAGAAGCGGAAATAAATCATAACTGGATGATAACGTTGTGAGTGAAAGATTGTTCAGGAAATTGGCCGTATTCTCTAAGGTTTGTGTGCTTTCACCGGGAAATCCAACAACGAAAGTCATAACCGTACTGATGCCGTAAGCATCCAGTTGTTCGACCCCTCTTTTCATACTTTCGACCTTCTGGTGCTTTTTCATCCGGTCCAGTTGTCCCTGGTCACCTGATTCAACACCAATCATGCCCATCATCAGGCCTGAGCGTTTCATCAATTCCAGTTCGGACTCAGAATATTCTCCTGCCCTCATGAATGAGATCCAATTCCTCAGCCCTGAGTCAGCGATCGAGTTGCAAACTTCCTCCAGCCGTTTTTTCGTGATAAACACATTGTCATCTGAAACGTGAATGATTGCCGGCGCTTGTCCTAACCTTTCTTTAATCAGTTTCAATTCCTCCTTAAGGCTTTTTACGGAACGGACGAATGTTTGCGGATAGAGCTGGTAAAAGTCGCAGAAACGGCAACGGAAATGACAGCCAATAGATGTGCGTAATGGAATTTTAACAGCGATTTTACTGATAAGATCCCACCTCGTATAATCTGCATTATAATCCACCTGCTCTTCTTCTCTTTTTGTAAATGAGAAGCCCGTTTTTGAGGGTAATGACAGGTTTGGGATGTGTTCGAATGATGCACGTTCCCCTTTTTCCAGTTCCTCCAGAACTTTCAGCAGGGATGATCTTCCGTGCTGTGCCGCTACAAAAACATCTGCATTGATATCAGCCTGACCGGGATGGAAAAGCATCCAGGGCGGAAGTGGCGATGGAGGATCTGACTTACGATACTTTTGATACAACAGGTAGTTTTTCCATACGAAAATACCGCCGGCAATTATTACAGTATCCGGCATCGCACTCCGGATCATGGAAAACAGCTCCCGTAGCGAATCTGTTGTGACCACCATCGTGGTTGATACTAAAACCGCAAAAGGATCCTGGTCAGCAATCGTTTTGAGAGTTTCTGCGTCATACTTGTTAGTCAAAATGGTGTCATACCCATATTGATGTAACAAACCTTCCAGATAATACCCTGCTGCCGGGATGTCCTCTTCGTGATCAATACCACGTGAAACCTGCTCAGCGTTATAGCCCTTTTTGGCAAATTCATAGATGGCTGCCAAGGTCAATTCCCGGTTGTTCAATCTTAATCTCAGATTGAAATCCGAATGAAACTGCCGGCTGTCGATTAAGGGAGCAATGATCCCGATGATTCTCTTCAAGGATATTAATTGATTTGATTTGCCGGCTACTGTACCCTCGCCTGGATGATTTTGTACAGATCTTCTATTGTTTTTGAGGCGGCGATATCTTCTGCATTGATGACAACATCATATTCAGTCTTAACCAGGGCAATCAGGATGAGCGCATTTATGGAACTCCATTCAAAAACTTCCCTGAATACACTTTGAGGTTTCAGGGTTCCCGGAGCAATATCTTCATATTCTTCTTCCAGTTTGGCAATGAAATCTTCAATTTTCATGTAGAAAAAAATTATGCGGCAAAAATAAGAATTTTCCCGATATATGGCACATAAATAACTTATTCGTTACTTTGCAAACCGAAGCCCCACCCCAACCCCTCCCCTTAAAGGGGAGGGGCACGGGGAGGGGCAGGGGAGTGGCAAAACAGTTAACTTTTTATGCCTGAAACCAGCATATATTACCAGCCTGACCTGACCTTGCCCGATTTGCTGAACAGGGCAATTCTCAGCCATCCGGATTTATTTATCGGGTATTGCGATAAGAATGGCAGCCTCACGATCCAAACCTATGAGGATTTGCGTGTCAGGGCCAAGATGATTGCCGCCGGTCTCTTTAACCTGGGGCTGAAACAGGGTGATAAAATGATCATTGCCACCCATTTCAACCAGGAAACCATTGAACTTCTCTGGGGCTGTTTTCTGCTGGGGATAATTCCCACCATTCTTCAATCTCCTGTGACCTTTTCAGGATACAACCCGTCGGTCGTGAAACTGATGAATGTATATGAAAAATTGCAGTGCCCTTATGTTTTTATGAGTGCAGAGATGAAGGACTCCGGCGAAATACCTGCGGATAAAGTCAGGCATATTGGGGAACTGGATTGTAACGGAACCTATCCCCAACCCATCCTGAATCCTCATGACCTGGCATTTATCCAGTTTTCATCGGGCAGTACCAGCGATCCGAAAGGAATCATGCTTACCCATAATAATCTGATGGTGAACATGGATGCGATCCGGATCGGACTCGACTTGCACTATCCTGATAATATCGGCAACTGGATGCCCCTGTTTCACGATATGGGATTGATCGGGTATCACCTTACGCCCTTGTATTCCATCTCCTTTCAATTTCAGATAGAAAGCATTGATTTTATCATGAATCCCGGGTTGTGGTTGAACCTGATGAGTCAGCAAAAAATTTCCGTTACGGGTTGTACAAATTTTGCGCTGGCTTTGGTTTTACGTTACTTTAATCGTAAAAAACCGGTCTTTGACTGGGATTTTTCCGGCATGAAGGCGATGCTGAACGGCGCCGAGCCCATCTCGGTGAAGATCATGCAGGACTTTGTTGATACCCTTCAACCCTTTGGTTTCCGGCCGGAAGCCATGATGCCGGTGTATGGTATGGCAGAGGCCACGCTGGCCATCTCCTTTTCCCCCCTGATGAAACCCTCGGTGGTCAGGGCATTTGACGCCTTCCTGCTGGACTGCGGGAACAGGGCTCAACCGGTTGGATTATCGGATCCGTCAGCAAGATTGTTATCGGAAGTCGGAGTGGCGTTGAATGATGTTGAAATCCGGATCGTGGATGACAAGGATCAGATATTAGAGGAAGGATTCGCCGGTCATATCCAACTGAAAGGCACTGGCATTACCAAAGGTTATTACAATAACACTGCTGCAACTGCCTCTGCCTTTTGCGGGGAATGGCTTCGTACAGGAGATATCGGTTTCTTCTTCGAAGGCAGATTATATATCAGCGGACGCTATAAGGATATTATTTTTAAGAATGGCCGGAACTATTTTGCCAATGATCTCGAAACCATGGCCTGTACCATCGACGATATTAACTATGGTAAAGTTTGTTTTGGCGGGACTACCGCCAGGGAAACAGGTCAGGACAAAGTGATTGCTTTTGTAGCCGGCTTTCAGGAATCAAAAGCATTGGAAACTTTCCGCTTACTCAGGGGACTCCTGCGCAGCAACCTTGGTATGACCATAGATGAACTGGTGCTGATAAAATCGAATGAAATCCCAAAAACCTCAAGTGGTAAACTGCAGCGTTATAAGTTGATGCAACGGTATGTCAACGGGGAATTACTTGATCAGACGTTGAAAGCGGATATGCTGGATTCCCTCTAAGTATTTCCCCCGGCTCTTATTGTATCTTTATTATGGATTTCTTCCCTGTGAGTTTCAAGTATGTTTTCAGCAGGATCAGTGATTTCAGGTACCACCACTGGCTCATCTTGAAAGGCAGGTAGGTGCCGAAGATCATGCCGGTCAGCAGTACATAGTTGTATGCCAGCAATGGGATTGATTTGATCAGCATCCAAGGATAAAATCCCTTGTATCGCCTTTCATAACCTAATTTATCAGCATATTTCCCTGCGATCTGGTCTGCAAGTTTCACTTCTTTGACAGTGAGCTTATCCTGCCAGGTGTTCATTGATCCCGTATTGATCGGTTTCAGGAGATTCTCATGGAACCTTTCCCATACCGGGCTGCTACCGTAAGTTTGTTTGGTTTCCTCCTTCTTTTTATGGTATTCAAATACGGAGGGATCATAAACGATATTCAGGAAATCACAGAGCGACCTGAATGTTTTTTCCTGGTCAGTCACCAGGTCTTCATAACGCAGAATATAAAACCTGTCGGGGAAACGACGCTTGCAGTTGAGGAACAGCTTGGTAAAATATTTCCACCTTGCAACCTGGAGGGGAACGGATGGAGCTTCCACAGCTACCTCCCGGTCAGCAAGTTTTTTCATAGAGATAAAATTATCCCTGTAATCCCTGATTATACAAACAAATTTGGCATCTGGGAAGATTCTCCGGATTCGGTGAGTAAAGATGGAATATACCGGGTTCTTATCGCCTATCCATCTTGTTTCTCCCTTATCGTACAGTGAAAATGCATAGTAATTTATACTTTTCAGGAAAAGCTGGATTGACCCGACCTCCTTATACCTGAGTAATTCACCGATAATAAATTCTTTATCAATCCTGAGATTATTAACCCTTCGCTCATTGATCTTGGAATTCCTGGAATGGTAGAAAGCATGATCGACAAAGGACCGGATTATGGCTTCATCCCATACCTTTACGTTTTTGAATTTCTGATACAGAAACATCATAACCGGAAACTCCGGTGCGATCCTTATGTTGGGGTGGGCATTAAAGAGCGTTGTAAGAAGTGTTGTACCCGATCGGGGCCGGCCCAGGATAAAAAACGGAGGAATCTTACTCAGATCATCAGTAGGCATAATCAATTGTTTAATTCAGATATAAACCGGAAATTAAGCAAAAGTACAATATTTATGGCAAAAAATCATACTTTTGAAACCATGCAAAACGGTTCCTTCAAACTTTTACTTATCAATCCTGCAAATCAGGCGAAGTTAGGCTATCTGCATGACAGGACCACCTGTATGATGCCGCTGGGACTTGGAATTGTTGCCGCATTGACGCCACCGGACTGGGAAGTCGAGCTTCTGGACGAAGGTTTTGAGGAATTCGTATTCCGTCCTGCCGACCTTGTCGCATTCACAGGGTTCACTGCCTCTGCGGCCCGGGCCTATGAAATTGCCGCCGTTTACCGTGAAAAGGGCATACATACGGTGATGGGCGGCATTCATGCATCCATGTGCCCGGAAGAAGCGATGAATTTCGTGGATTCAGTGGTTACAGGTGAAGCCGAGGGAGCCTGGGCTGAAGTGATCGCCGATTTTGAAAGGGGAGAGATAAAAAAGCTTTACGAGGGCGGGATTGCCGATATTCAAAAAGTTCCGCATGTCCGGCGTGACATCTTCAAATACCCGTATATCTATGACCTGGTGCAAACATCCCGCGGATGCCCTTGGGGCTGCGACTTTTGTTCCGTTACCAGGATGTGTGGTAAAACGTACCGTGAACGGGACGTGGAAGATGTGCTCGATGAACTTGAAATGACATCCCGTCCATTGTTGTTCTTTATCGACGATAATCTGGTAAATAACAGGAAAGGAGCAGGTGAGCGGGCGATAAGGTTATTCAGGGGGATGGTTGAGCGGGGGATCAGGAAACACTGGATATCACAGGCTGCACTGAATTTCGGGGATGATAATGAGGTGCTATCCTGGGCAAGGAAAAGTGGTTGTGTGATGATCCTGATAGGTATTGAAGCCGAAAAAACAACCGCCCTCGAAGGTGTCAGCAAAAAGCTGAACCTGAAACGGGGAATTAGTTCGTATGAAACAATGCTGAAAAATGTTCACCGGTATGGTATCGGCATAACAGCGAGCCTGATTTTCGGGTTGGAAAGCGACAGGAAAGAAGATCTGTATGAACGCGGGCGATACGTACTCAGAAGCAGTTTCGATGCCTACCAATGTACCATTCTTACGCCCCTGCCGGGTACCGTCCTTTACGACAGGCTGAAAGAGCAGGAAAGAATCATCCTGACAAATTACCCGGATGACTGGCAGCATTATCATTTTACGGTTGGAACGGTAAATACGCCGAATATGGAAGCCGGAGAGATCACCGGGACAATGCACAGGATCTGGCCACATCTTTACAGCAAGATGAATATGCGCCGTAAAATGTTCAGAACATTATGGAACACCCGGAACTTTGTTACTGCCTACTGGGTCTATGGAACCAATCATAACTACGGGCGCATAGTCTGCGAGGGGAACCTTCATTGCGATGACCCTTCATGCTGGACGTATGCTTCACCCTGGAAAAATGTATTACAATGGCTGTATCTTAAATTCACCGACAAGGTAATATGGGTGATCTATAAGCTGTTCTGGTCCAGGATGATCAGGGAACAATACGGCTATTCCGACGGGTACGGGATATGGAAAGAAAAAAAACAGGAGCCTCCCCCGACAATTTATAAAACATAACTTGCCCTAACCCATATATGGTTACCCTAATTATATAACTGGTTTTTTCCAAAAATATGGCTTAGATATTTGTGTCCCATCATGCAAAATGAATGGGTCTGGTAATTGATATTTTTTATATGTTTTTTTCTTAATGGAAAAGGACTTAGGTAATAATTTAGCTATTTCCCTGTTTTCTCTATCATAGGGAAAAATGAATAATATTTCTTTTTCTGGGAATATTTTTCTTGAAACATGTATTACAGGAGTTAGGTCGGTGTCACCTGTTATTATAACCGCTAAATCACACCATTTAATTTAAACGCTTCAAGTATTTTTACAGCTATTGATACGTCAGTTTCCTTTTCTTCGTGCTTTTTGATATATTGTTTGCATGAGGTACAGTAAACATCCTTTTCTTTAAATCTTCCTAAAATTATATTTATTCCAGTATCTTTAAGGCAACGAATGTATATTTTATGTCTTTGAGTTTTATCTGGATTGTTAAGGGAAAGATAGTCTTGGATTGCACTAAAATAATTTATCCCAACAAGCTCTACTTTTTGACCCAATGCCGGAAGGTATGCTTTGCAAAGGGAGTTAATATCTAACCATTTCAAGTATTCACCAGTATTATTTTGAATACTTACAATCGAATGGTATAAATTAAACCCGTCTATAAAATATATTGCCTTGGTCATAAAAAAACCCCTCGGACGTATCCTTGGGGGAGCGCATTACTTATTTTCATGCGGGATGACGGCGACAAAGATAATACCGATTTCCCCTAATGTCAATAGTTCCCGTAAAAAATCTATCAATTTATATTCAATCTAAATAAAAAATTGCCACCTTGTCCCAACTCGTATATAGTTACCCTAATTTAGGGAGGGGATTAAGGGGTGGGTATTTGGGTTAATTCCCCGGGGCTTGCCCCGGAATTCGTGTCCAGAGCTCTGCCCTGGGGTTCATACCAATTGATTTCAGAATATTGCTTTTCCCTTAAACCGGTTTCTAATATTTCTGAAAAAATAAAAATCGCTTTTCCTGAAACGGAAAATCTCAATTACCGGCATCTTCACTTTCCAGGCATAGGCGAAAAGAAAGACGGCACAACCAAACCCATAACTGATATTGGTCGCCCATACTGCACACATTCCTCCATAGCTGGGTATCCAGAGGACGTTGAGAAGGAGGTTGATGAACAAGGGAAGGATAAAACTATAGATGGCTACCTGCGGTTTTCCCATTCCTGCCAGCCGGCTGTTGAGGATGCGGAACACCACCATTAATAGGACACCCGGAAGTATTCCCCGGATCATCGGAACACTATTGGTAAATTTACTTCCAAAGATCAGTGGGATCAGGGAAGGTGCCAAAAGATAAATCACCACACCAAAAAGAATGCTGATAAGGAAAGAAACCCGCATGATCGAAGCGACCGTACGGTTCGATGCCTGTTCATCGGTTGCCGCTGCACTACGCGTGAGCACGATCGTTTCAATGGCGTAAGGAACATGCCACAGTTGTTCGGCAATTTGCACGGCCAGCGAGTAAAGTCCTACCTGTTCAAGGGTGGAATATTTTTTCAACAGGATGATATCTACCCTGTAATTCAGTTGCATGATGAAAATCGATAAGGCAAATACAATTCCCAAGCGTACCATGCTCTTCATGATACCTTCATGATACTTCCAGGTGATGTGGTAAGATTTTCTGATGAAGACAAACACAAAAAAAAACATGCTGATATTTCCGAGAAAAAGCGCTATAAATGCACCCCTGACAGATAACCTGAGAACCCAGACAAAGAAAATAACAAATATCAGGTTCAGGATGGTAGGTCCCGCATTCAGGATGTTGGCACGCAGGATCTCGTGTTTTCCAAGGAATATTCCACCGGCAAATACATTGCAAAGTACAAAGGGAACCGCGATCATGATAAGTGTCAGGATTACCGGATCTGCATTCCTTGATTCAGAAAAAAGGAAGATCAGTCCGGTGATCACGATGGTGAGCAAGCTGGTGATCAGAAGTAAAATAAAAACGGCAGAAACAATGTTATCTTCCGGCAATTTCTTGGCCGCGAGATGATACATGGTGGCCCGGCGGATCCCTAACTGGGTAAATCCGATTACAAGTAACGGTACAACAATAATTGAGGAATAAAGACCATACCCCGCCGGTCCCAGGATCCGCGAAAGAATTATTCCAATCAGTAAGCTTCCGGCAGTCACAGCTAAATTGCTGCCGAATACACTCATGATGTCCTGGAAATAACTTCTTTGTGCCACTGCCTGATCGTATGAATAAATCGATTAATTTCGTGCAAAAATAGTGAATTATACAATCATGCACATCCTCTTCAATGAGCCCCACTATACCCTCGCCGGGATGTTTGCCACTTTTAGCGCAGCAAGGGCAGGAACCCTTTCGGGAAACGGGAAATATACGAAAATATGCCAGCAATTCTTTGAAACAAAGTATGGTTTCCGGCGATCCCTCTTAACCTCCTCTTGTACCGATGCACTTGAGATGGCGGCGATCCTTACGGAAATTCAACCCGGGGATGAAGTGATCCTGCCTTCCTTCACCTTCATGTCGACTGCCAATGCTTTTCTGCTGCGCAATGCAAAAGTGGTTTTTGCGGATACCCTGGAGGGTATTCCAAACATCGATCCGGCACAAATCGAATCATTGGTCAATTCCCGTACTAAGGCCATTGCTGTGGTACATTACTCTGGAATAGCCTGCGATATGGACAAGGTTATGGAGATTGCCCGGAAACATAACCTTTTGGTCATTGAAGATGCCGCCCATTCCCTGGATTCTTATTATAAAGGAAAACCTTTGGGGTCGATCGGTCATTTTGGAACTTTTTCTTTTCACGAGACCAAGAATATTTTTTGTGGCGAAGGAGGGATGTTAAGTATCAATGATGAGCGTTTTATGAAACGCGCTGAAATTATATGGGAGAAAGGAACGAACCGTGCAGCATTTTACCGGGGTGAAATCGATAAATACAGTTGGGTCGATATTGGTTCCTCCTTTTTACTGTCCGATGCAAATGCTGCATTTCTTTATACCCAGATTGAACAATTGGAAAAGATCCAGAAAAGGAGGACTGGTCACTGGCATTCCTATTCCCGGCAATTGAAACCACTTGAAGAAAAAGGATACCTGAAACTTCCTGTCATTCCTCCCTTTGCGACTGTAAACGGGAATATGTATTATATTGTCACTGCTTCACTTAAGGAACGGGATGGACTCATCTCCTTTCTTAAAAAGAATGGGATACTGGCGGTTTTTCATTACATGCCGCTACATTCCAGCGTCTATTATAAAGACAAGCACGATGGCCGCGAACTTTCAAATACACAAAAATTTTCAGATTGCATCGTCCGGCTCCCGTTTTATTATCATCTGAGATCTCGTCAGATCAGGTATATCGTAGAAAAGATCAGGCAGTTCTATCTTTGAAATTAATTTGGGGTGAATTTCTTAGATAACCATTGATAAAATATCATCAAGTTTGCAAGCCATGTAATGGGGAAGACTGATTAGCGTGTACTCCTTTTGATTTAGCGTTTTTACATTTTCTACCTGCATTTTTCCAGACCAGAATCTTACGGCAAAACGATGTGGTGACTGATCTATAAATAAATGGAGTGAACGAAGTTTCCCGGCTGAACCTGATTTTACTTCAACAGGAATAACCAGGTCTTTAAACAGGTAAAGATAATCGACTTCTGCCTGCGAGTTTTTACTTTCCCTTGTCCAGAAAGCTAATTTGGCTAATACGGAAGTTTCTTTGGCCATTAATTCTTGTCCGATTATATGTTCCACCACTTTCCCTCGATAAACGTCGGCAATATCTCCTGCTTGAAGGATTTCTTTTTGTATTTTCGCCATATAATTAACAAGACCTGTGTCAAGTAAATGCAGTCGTGGCGATTTTTTAAGGTTTGGAATATACGGTAAAACAATATTTTCAACAGGGTACACAAGTTGCAATAACATTGCCTTTTCAAGGAGGCGAAATGCCTCGCCGATTTCTCGTGACCGGTAATTTGAATTACCGAATCTCTCAAAAGTTACCCTGCTTCCACATTGAGAGAATACAGATCGAATAACATGCCTGAGGATATGTTCCATTGTTGAGTTTCGGGCATACTTCTCAATATCGTCGAAGTAAGATACCAGAATGCTTTCATAAACGGAATGCAGCGTGATTAAATCGGGGTTCGCAAGATAACTGCTGATAATGCCGGGCATTCCTCCAATTAATGTGAACCTGTTAAATAACGATGAAAGCTTTTGGTGGACATATTCCGGAACAGGATTTTTTCCCATCATCTCAAGACTTTTTTTCTCCCCGGTTGCCAGTAAGAATTCTGGAAAATTGCAAGGGCGAATAGCTAGATACTCAACTCTTCCAACCGGGAAAGATATTTTTTTTTCCAAAAGAGTTTCCAACAATGAACCTGCTGCTATTACAAATAATTCAGGCATCTCTTCATAAAAGTACCTTAGATTCTTAACAGCCTGGGCTGAATATTGAATCTCATCAATAAATAGTAAAGTGGGCGAAACAAGACGTTGCTTATCCTTCAAAAAAAACATTGCTTCAACCTGTTCATGGAAGGGAAGATCATTCTCGAAAATTTTCCGGTCTTCCGGCTTTTCAAGGTTCAGCAGGATATATTGCCGGAACGTTTTGGAGAACAATTCTACGAGGCTGGTTTTCCCAACCTGACGAGCACCTCTCAGGATCAATGGTTTGCGATCTGGCTTTTCTTTCCAAAAAGCCAAATAATCTAAAGCTTTACGATAAAACACAATAATAATTTGTAATGATTCCGGGGATAAAATTAATGTATTTTGTAATAAAACAAGGGATTATTATTGATAAATTTGTACTATTTCCAAATACACTCAAACTTATTTTTTCCATTCCGGCAACCAACCCGGAATTGGAGGAGCCTTCAACTGATCCATTGCTTTTTCCAGATCCTTTATGTCAACTTCGCCGATTTTTTTGACCTTATCATACACCGGAGGAAACTCATCCATCAGGGTCTGATAGGCAGTTAACTGGGTTTGGGTGGGTTGGGATGAGGAGGAATAAGTTGAATAGGTGATCCTGTCCAACCGGTGATTTAAAGAAACCGGAGCAGGGGGATTCTCCTCTTCACTGGGTTTATTTGTCCTCCGGTTGAATTTTACATTCAGGATCTCATCAAGCTGCAACTGGAGATCCCTTGCTTTTGCAATCAGATCTATGGATGTGCCCGGGGTATTCTGTAAAGAAGTAAGTATATCATTTACCCGGCCTGACAATTCATTGGCATACTCTTCCGTGCCCTGCATTACACGGGCAAGTTCAGCGATTTTCCTGTAAAACTCCGTCATCGCATTACGGTCAGGAGCGGGAAGAGTGGTATTATTGAGCAGCACGGCATTGAAATCAACAGGACCGGCAAGTTGTTTGGTTTCCCCGCTAAATGTTATTGCAAGTGAAACCTTGTATTTTCCGGGAAGCGCCAGAACTCCGCTTCCATTTTCCTTCAGGGGATCGAATTTTTCGCCGGCTTCCATTCTGCCCGTCCCTGCATACCGGAGATCCCAATTAATCCTGTTGATCCCTTTTGAAGGACTTTTGTGAATGGTCCGCACAACATTACCCGTTTCATTGGTGATACTAAAGGTGAGATAAGGAAGAAGTTCTGTTTTCTCTGCTCTCAGATCAGTTTCCGAAGGTTGCGGGATCAGTTCCCCTTTTTTGAACAACTCTTTCTCTTTTTCCTGACGTTTCTCCTTCAGCGATTGAGGAACCTCTTTCAGATAATAGGTAAAGGTGGCTCCGAAATCGGGATTCTTTGCTACAAAAACGGTTGAACCCATTTCAACGTTCCCGTCGGAAGGAATATACATGAGGGCATCTTTTACCGGGAAAATATGGGCATCTTTATGTAAAATATCCTGGGTCAGTAAACGGATTGGGGTATAATCATCAAGAATATAAAAACCTCTGCCGAAAGTGGCAAGAACAAGGTCATTCTCTCTTTTCTGAAGGGTCATATCACGGACCGGGATGACAGGCAGCCCGGCTTTCATCTGGATCCAGTTTTTACCGCCATCGATCGTAAAGAAACAGCCAAATTCAGTTCCGGCAAACAAAAGGTCAGAATTGATAAAATCCTGTTGAAGTGAATGTACCGTGCCGTTGGCCGGAAGATTACCGGCAATGGATTCCCACGACTTCCCTTTATCGGCGCTTTTCAGCAGGTAGGGTTTGAAATCATCCCTGAGGATATTATCGAAAGATGCAAATACGATATTTTCATCAAATTTCGAAGGAAGGATATTGCTGACATATGTATTTTCAGGTACACCCGGAAATTTTTCGGTTTTGGTCCAGTTCTTACCCCCATCTTCAGTTACCTGGATAAGACCATCGTCAGTGCCTGCATAAAGAAGATTTTCCTTTACCGGTGATTCGGCAAAAGAAATAATTGTCCCGTAAAGCGACGTGGAAACATCCTTCTGAACGGCATCGATGCTCCAGTATTTACCCATTACCGGCCATTTATTGCGGTCGATCTGTGCGGTCAGGTCAGGACTGATCTGCTGCCAGGTATTTCCGCGGTCATCACTTCGGAAGACGATATTTGCCGTACAATAGATCCGGGTGGGTGAATGTGAGCTCAGAATCAGCGGTGTGTTCCAGTTCCATTGAAAGCTGTTTTGCCCTTTTTGGGGTTCAGGCCTGATGTCGGTCCCTTCCTGGCTTTTACGGTCATACCTTACCATTCCGCCATATTGGGATTCTGCATAAACGATATTTGGATCGGTTGGGTCGATCTGTGACCAGAAACCGTCGCCGCCGTTTGTTACAAACCATTCCGGGCTGGTAACCCCGGGGTTGGAGTTATTCCGTGAAGGACCACCAAGGCTGTTGTTGTCCTGCGTTCCACCATAAACGTAGTAGAATGGAAGTGAGTTGTCAACCTGGACACGGTAAAACTGGGTTACCGGCAGATTCGACTTAAAAATAAATTCCTTTCCACCATCAAAGGTTTCATATGCCCCACCGTCACCCCCGATCAGGAAATGATCGGGATTATCCGGTTGCAGCCACATCGCATGATCGTCGACATGGCGTTTATTGTTTCCGATTGGGGTCCAGGTCTTTCCGCCGTCTTCCGTATATTTTGAAACCGTCTCCATCGAATAAACCTTATCCACATTTTTCGGATCACAGAAAATGCGGTTAAAATATTGTCCCTGGGCAACATGACCACTCATCTTCTGCCAGCTTGCTCCGCGGTCTTTACTGCGGTAAAATCCTGCCGCATCGCCGGCAGCTTCAATAATGGCATAGATCACATCCGGGTTTGCCGGAGAAATAGCCATGCCCATGCCACCCATATCTCCACCGGGTAAGCCGGAAGCTAATTTATCCCAGGTCTCACCTCCGTTCACCGTTTTATAGATGGCAGTTTCAGGGCCTCCGCCGATCTTGGTAAAAACATGCCTGCGACGTTGTTCTGCAGAAGCATAGATCACATCCGGATTCCTCGGATCCATCAGCAGGTTCTTTACACCTGTGTTTTCACTGATGTTCAGCGCCTTTTTCCAGGTTTTACCGCCATCTGTCGTTTTAAACACCCCGCGGTCACCGCCAGGTCCCCAAACAGATCCTACAGCGCCGACATAAACCACATCGGAGTTTCGTGGATCGATCAATACTGTACCGATCTGCCTTGAGTCCTTCAATCCCATGTTCTTCCAACTCTTCCCGCCATCCAGGCTCTTGTAAACACCGTCGCCATAACCGAGAGCCCGTTGAGAGTTCCTCTCCCCGGTACCGGCCCAGACAACATTTGAATTATTCGGGTCGATGGTGACGCACCCCATGGAATAAGCCCCGTAATTGTCAAATACCGGTTCGAATGTAGTGCCGTTATTGACCGTTTTCCAGAGATGTCCTGAAGCAACGGCCACATACCACTCATTATAGTTTTTGGGATTTACTGCAAAATCAGCAATTCGGCCGGAAGTCAGCGCCGGGCCGATACTCCTGAATTTTAAACCGGTTATCGCTCCGGAATTGAGCAATGTGTCTTTCTTTTCTGCAAAGGACACGGATAATAAAAGGAGCATACCTGCAACTAACAAGGCTCCACGGATGAATTTTGTTTTCATAATTGGTTTAATGATTAATTGTGTTTCTGATGGATATTTCTGTAGGTTCAATAACCCCCTTTTCTGTAATAATTCCTGTAATAAACCTTGCCGGTGTTACATCAAAAGCCGGGTTAATGGCGTGGGATCCGGGAGAACAGACCCTGATCCTGTGCAGGTTCCCTTCTTTGTCGGCTCCTTCCTGATACAGAACCTCTTCCTCATTCCTGTTCTCAATGATGATGTCATCACCTGATTTGCACTGAAGATCAAATGTGGAAGAGGGTGCAGCAATATAAAACGGGATGTCGAATTCCCTGGCTGCGATTGCTTTTTCAAGTGTCCCGATCTTATTAGCGGTATCGCCATTGGCTGCAATCCTGTCAGCCCCGGTGATCACAAGGCTGATTTTGCCCCTCGACATAAGATGAGCTGCGGCGTTATCAGGGATAACAGCATGTGGAATACCCGAATTATGAAGTTCCCATGCGGTGAGGCGAGCTCCCTGGCTTCGCGGACGTGTTTCATCAACATAAACAAATACCTGCTTTCCGCTTTCATGGGCAAGGTAGATGGGGGAGAGGGCAGTACCATAATCGACAAATGCAAGCCACCCGGCATTGCAATGTGTCAGGATAGAGTAACCATCCCGGATGAGCGCATTGCCAACTTCTCCGATGGCTTTTGAATCCATGGCATCCTTATCGGCAATGGATCGGGCTTCAGTCATAGCCTCACTTTCTAAGCGGATACCTGCACCAAAAACTTTTTCAACGGCATAGAACAGATTTCTTGCAGTAGGACGGGTAGATTCGATTTCTGCTTTTGCCTTCCTGACAAATTCCATGAGATCCTTAACGGGCGCCTCTGTAAATGCAAGTGCCATGGCAAAACCCGCCATGGCGCCAATAGCTCCTGCTCCGCGAATACTCATATCCCTTATTGCATCGCAGCATCCGGCATAGGAGGTGACCTTTGCAATCCTGAATTCAAACGGAAGAAGATTTTGCTCAATGAAGAATACTGCGTTATTCTCCATCCAAATCGTCCGGTAATCCAATCCTCCGACCTTCACATTCGCTAGTTAAGCCTGAATACCATCCCGATCTGGATATAAGTGACATTGTACCCGAGTTCACTGTTAACTCCAATATTGGGTGTGAAGAAATAGGACCCGCCTAAAAAGATACCCCCATGGAAACTAACGGTATTTGGGGTATAAGAATGATACTTTCCATAAAGGGCATGTGAATATGTACTGGAAAAAGCTACAAACCGGCACCCTGTTGAAATTCCTCCATAGGTATCCAATCCTTGAACTTTCCATCCATAATGATAGGAAGCACGGGGTGCCAAAATAAAATTGTACCATTTGTAAGAGTAAGAAATCTCCGGATATCCAACCTCTCCTATATTATAACCTGGATATATATTTGAATATTTGAAATAGTTAAAACCGAACTCTGCACCGAGTGATAATACGCCGGGACCTAATTTCCAGCCACCCCGCTCAGCAGAAACCTGGAATCCAGGTCCAAAACCTGCGGCATATCCTGTAGCATAATTAATTCCCGGTCCGATGCCGAAATTCAATGTCCATGTATCCGTACCCATTGGATCCATAGGCTTCTGCGCAACCGATGCCTTCGGAGAAAAAATTCCCAGCCATAACAAACCAACCGCAAAAACCAATGCTTTCTTTTTCATCGCTCTTTTTTTTAATTAAAACAAGATTTACTCACCAATGTAAAAGTCACAGAGTCACATCCGTTACGCGTTACGCGTCACGCGTGACGTATATCCCCAGTTCACCAATTAAAATTTAAATCCCAGTGAGATTACCCAAACATTGTTGGACGTGTTGAAATTTACGCTTTTCCCGTCGTACGAAACCTCTTTGATCATTTTATTCAAACCAAGCTGGTAGCGGATATCGAGGGTGAACATCCATACATCCACTCCGGCGCCTGCCTGAATGTACCAGTTTGCATTACTGATGCTGGCCTTCTGGATGGGTCCTATCACATCACCTGTATTGGTGATCTTTTTATTCACCACGAATGAAGCCACAGGTCCGGCTAAAACACGCAGGTTGAAAAAATCCGTGTTCAGGATCTTGAATCCGATCAGTACAGGGATATCAAGAGATCCGATGGTGATATTCTCAGTCCAGCTTTTTCCAAGACTGTCTTTCTGGAAGGAACCACCATGCGTGGTATAGTAAAGCTCGGGTTGGAGGTATAATTTGTGGCCAAAACGCAGGAATGCCCCGAAAAGAAAGCCGGATTTGAATTGGGTTTTGACTGAATCCACATTGGTGGTAAGTTTTGATGCCGTATAGCCGATTTTAGGTCCAAAGCTCAACTGACCATACATGATACTTACACTGGAAACCAGGAGTACAAATAAGATGACTTTTTTCATGTCTTTGGGAATTTAGTGTTAGCACAAAATTAATAACAATGACGTTCAGATATATATTATATGTGATTTTTATTGGTCAATAGGCAATAGGCAATCAAACATTTTACCATTTTGCATTTTGCATTTTGATTTTTGATTTAATTGTGAATAGCTGTAAACCCCGTATAAGGAACCAATGCTTCCGGTATTTTGATGCCCTTTTCCGTCTGGTTATTTTCAAGCAAAGCTGCCACGATCCTTGGTAATGCCAGGGCGCTGCCATTCAGGGTGTGGGCCAGGTGGATTTTCCCGGAGTCATCCTTGTAACGTAATTTCATACGGTTCGACTGAAAGGTTTCGAAATTCGAGATGGAGCTTACTTCCAGCCATCTTTTCTGGGCTGAAGAATATACTTCCATATCATATGTCAGGGCAGAGGTAAAACTCAGGTCAGCTCCGCATAGTTTCAAAATTCTGAAAG
This sequence comes from Bacteroidota bacterium, assembly GCA_026391355.1. Classification (GTDB taxonomy): domain Bacteria; phylum Bacteroidota; class Bacteroidia; order Bacteroidales; family FEN-979; genus CAIYUC01. The sequence goes on from JAPLDH010000022.1 coordinate 79,983, forward strand.
GCAATTCGAGATTACGCAGCAGCCCCGATACGTATTCACGCATCTCTTCGAGGGTTTGATATGATTTTTCAGGGCGGGTGATCTGTACGATCTCCACCTTGTCGAACTGGTGTAAACGGTTCAATCCCCTGACATCCTTCCCGTAGGAACCCGCTTCACGCCGGAAACAGCTTGAATAAGCTACATTTTTCAACGGAAGATCTGCTTCTTTCAGGATCACATCCCTGTATATATTGGTCACCGGAACTTCGGCAGTGGGGATCATATAAAGGTCATCCAAAGGCATATAATACATCTGGCCATCCTTATCCGGTAACTGGCCGGTTCCATAACCGGAGGCCGAATTTACCATGAGCGGAGGCTGCACCTCTGCATATCCTGCCTCGATGGCCTTATCAAGGAAGAAATTGATCAGCGCTCTTTGCAAACGGGCGCCCTGTCCTTTGTAAACCGGAAACCCGGCCCCCGAGATCTTTACACCCAGGTTGAAATCAATGATATTGTATTTCCCTGCCAGGTCCCAATGGGCAAGCGCGTTGTCAGGGAGAACCGGGATCTTTCCCTCTTCAAGAACGATCATGTTATCCTCTGCGGAATTACCCGGTGGTACTGATGAATGGGGCAGGTTGGGAACCCTCACCAACAATTCATCCAGCTCTTTTTTGGTTGATTCAAGATTGATGCTGAGTTCTTTTGAGGTGTTTTTAAGGTCGGTTGTTCTTTCCTTCAGCTTATTGGCTTCAGCGCTCTTCCCTGTCTGGAACAGGACCCCTATTTCTTTTGCCAGTATGTTTGCCTGTGACAGGTTGTCGTCCAACTGTTTTTGTGTCTCTTTCCGCCTGTCATCAAGCGCAATGATGTTGGGGATGATCTCTCCACCATCGAAATGCTTTATCGCCAGATGTTTTATGATCTCCTCAGGGTTTTCCCGCAGAACCTGTAACTGTAACATCTTAATCCGGATTAAGTTTCATTTTAATGGAGCAAATATATCGAATTTCCCGTTACGCGTTACGCGTCACGCGTCACGAAAAAAAAATCCCAACCGTTTCCGGTCAGGATTTTTCTGTATAGTATAATGGTATATAATTATACCGAAGCCGTCTGTTCCATTGGAATGATGGAAACATAGGAACGGTTCTTCATCTTTTTCTGGAATTCAACAATACCATCCGTAGTAGCGAAAATGGTATGGTCTTTCCCTATCCCGACATTCAGTCCGGGATTATGAACAGTACCGCGTTGTCTGACAATAATGGCTCCTGATTTGGCAAATTGTCCGCCATAAATTTTAACACCGAGTCGTTTACTATGGGATTCGCGCCCGTTGCTTGAACTCCCTGCACCTTTTTTATGTGCCATATGTAATTAGTTTTTAATGATTACAACTTGATATCTTCAATCAGGATCTTGCTGAAGTCCTGCCGGTGGCCTGTTTCCTTCTGATAGCCTTTCCGTTTGTTCTTCTTGAACACAATCACCTTGTCGCCCCTTACATGCTCAAGGATCTTAGCGGAAATGCTTGTGCCTTCCACCTTCGGCATCCCGACACTGACTGCTCCGTCCTGATCAACCAGTAAAACATCTCCGAATTCAAGCACAGTTCCTGGTTCACCTTCTAAACGGTGAACGAAGATCTCGTCATTCTTCTCTACTTTGAATTGCTGGCCGGCTATTTCAACGATTGCATACATTTTATCCTTATTGAGGTTATTAATTTAGGGAGTGCAAAATTAGTAAAATTTTCATAACCGCAAGAGGATAGGGGAAAAAATTTTATTAAATATGAGGGATCGGGGTTACAGCTTTAGTCAGCTGTTACTTTCAACCATTTACTGTTTCCAGTTCCCAGTTTCCAGTTTCCAGTTCCCAGTTTTCAGTTCCCAGTTTCCAGTTTCCAGTTCCCAGTTCACAGTTTCCAGTTCACAGTTCCCTGATGACCTAATGACTTAATGACCTAATGACCTAATGACCTAATGACCTAATGACCTAATGACCTAATGACCAATGACCTAATGACCAATGACCTAATGACCAATGACCTAATGACCTAATGACCTAATGACCTAATGACCTAATGACCTAATGACTTAATGACTTAATGACCTAATGACTTACGACTTACGACTTACGACTTACGACTTAATGCCTAACTCACCAGTTCATCAGTTCACCAACTTAATTAATCATTACTTTTATCCCTTAAAATGAACATCATGGAATGGATTGAAAAACTCAACGGAAACATTATGGTTTGCGATGCACGAGGCATCATTGTCTATTTAAACGAAAAAGCCATAAAAAGCTATGCCGCCGAAGGAGGCACCTCACTGATCGGTAGGAACCTGATGGATTGTCATAATGAAAATTCCCGGAAAAAGATTAAGGAGATCATGACAACCCACCAAAATAACGTCTACACGATCGAGAAAAAAGGGAAAAAGAAGATCATCTACCAATCTCCCTGGTTTGCAGATAATGAATTCCGCGGTATCATCGAGTTTTCATTAGAGATCCCGGATGAAATGCCGCATTTTGTCAGGGAATAGAAAATAGTTCCCAGTTTCCAGTTCCCAGTTCCCTGATGACCTAATGACCTAATGACCTAATGACCAATGACCTAATGACCAATGACCTAATGACCAATGACCTAATGACTTAATGACCTAATGACCTAATGACCTAATGACCTAATGACCTAATGACCTAATGACCTAATGACCTAATGACCTAATGACCTAATGACCAATGACCTAATGACCAATGACCTAATGACCAATGACCTAATGACCTAATGACCCAATGACCTAATGACCAATGACCTAATGACCAATGACCTAATGACCAATGACCTAATGACCTAATGACCCAATGACCTAATGACCAATGACCAATAACCAACTTTTGCAATTTCCTTAACATCTGTGGCAGAATTTTATTAAATTTGTAGAGTAGTAACTTTTTTACGGCTTTTTCGTAAAACTAAGATTATTGGTTAGTTATTCATGGAATTACACGGGCGAAAAACAGTTTGGCTGATCATTCTGTCGGGCATGGGAATATTAACAGGCCTTATGCCAGCCTTTACCATAGCCCAGAATCCCTCGCATCTCCAGGGTGTTATTACAAATACGTTAACCGGAAATCCGATCATCGGGGCGAAGGTTACGGTTTCAGGCCAGGTGACATATTCTGTGTCAGGTGGAAATTATCTGCTGGATGTGAACTCTCCGGGAACTTACACTGTTACATGCACCAAGGCAGGGTTTGACGGTTATACATCTGTTCCTGTTACTTTTCAGGCAGGGATAACTATAACGCTGAATATTCCGCTGCTTGAAACGGCAAACCCGGTCCCTTCAGTAACTGCCGTTTTTGACTCTGCAGGGCCGAATGTTCATCTCTCCTGGCCTCTTCCTTCGGGGCTCTATGAAAAACTGTATGATGACGGGATCCAGGATGATTTTACAATTTGGGCTACCCAGGGAAATAAAAATGCAGTGAAGTTTACACCGATCGGCTATCCGGCCAAAATAACGGGTGGATCTGTCAATATCGGCGCTTCATCAAATTATCCGGGTAGTAGCAATCCCTTTGTTCCTTTCCAGGTGTTTATTTATGATGCGACCGGGGCAGGAGGGATGCCAGGGAATGTTATCGCAGGACCGGTCGATGTGATCCCTGTTGCCCTTGGATGGGTTGAATTTACGGTTCCAAATCCTCCTACCATCGATGCCGGGAATTTATATATTGCAATGTCACAAGGCGGTAATACGCCGAATGCAGCAGGTCTCGCAATCGATCAAACCAATCCGCAGTTCAGGAGTGTTTCAAAATTCGGCTCGTCGCCATGGTTACCTGGCGACGGTAATTATATGATACGTGCAGTGATCAGCGGTCCTGGAGGCCCTGGTACATTGATGTACAAACCTTTATCCGTACAGGATTACCAGGTGTGGAGGTTGCGCCAGGGAGAAGAGCAAAATCCATATGTCTGGACTTCAGTGGGGCTTGCAACAGCCACCAACATCATTGACAACTCCTGGCCCTCATTGCCTTGCGGTCCTTACAGGTGGTCGGTAAAAGCCCATTATTCCCAAAACAGATGGTCAATTTCAACATTCTCCAATGTGCTTGGGAAATGCTGGACAGTCCCTACCGGAGTTCATGTCGACCTGAGCTGCACAGCAGAGGAGGTTGCAGGAACATCAGTCCATCTGAAAAATCTGGTATATCCGGATACCTTATATGTAGCCTCCCTCGATACATCAGGATTTATCATGTTCCCGAAGGTCTGGAAAGGAACTTACGAATTGAAAATCTCCAGGTTTGGATACCAGGCTTTTCAACAGACATATGCAATAACAAAAGATACGACCTTTGCCGTTATCCTTTTGCAGGTGACTTCAAAACCCCAAAACCTCATCGTCAATAATAAGAGTCTGAAAGCGACCTGGCAACCACCTTCCATTTCGGAGCAAATATTTCAGGAATCCTGGGATACGGCTAACTTTTTCAATCATGAGTGGACCGTCCAGGGTGGCTTTAACTGGGTCTTTTCATTAACCAACGGTAAACCGGCACCATCGGTGATGTTCGCCAGCGCTCCACAGGTCACCAATTATAATGAGACCCTGACCAGTAAATATATAACCGGCGACTACTCAACTGTCCTTCAGTTGAATTATTTAATTATGCTGGATAATTATGGCGCAACAACCGTGAACCAGATGGCGGTGGAGATTTGGGACGGTACCAATTGGAATACTCTGAAAACCTATTCCAACCTGGTAGGTGATTTTTCATGGATCAATGAATCACTCGACATTTCAGCATACTCTAATCTGACCTTTAAATTCCGTTTCCGGGCTTTCGGTGGTGATTCGTTTGATATCAATGCATGGTATATCGATAACATACGGATCTTAGCAACCGAAAGCAAGCAAAATATGTTAGCTTGTGTACTCGGGTACAACTTTTATTTACAGAATATTTTGCTGGGGTTTACTTCCGACACAACATTTAGCATACCGGAAAATGATGTTCAGTATGGGGGGAATTATACCGCCTGTGTGCAGGCTGTTTATGGAAGCGGGAGTTCCTCCAGGATCTGCTGTCCCTTTACCTCCAACTACCTTGTTCCACCGACCGGATTACAGGGAACAGGGATACAAAATTCAGCGCTTCTTACTTGGAATAAGCCTGTTCTGGACACGACATCCCTCCCTCCTCCGGGACTTGTCGGTTATTATATTTACAGGGGAGGTTTGATCCATGATTCGGTGATGCAGCCTGATACGTTGCATTATTACGATTATGGGCTGGATCCCGGAACCTATTTCTATGATATAACCGCAAAATATGACCTCGCAAGCTATGGTTTTCCCGGTCAGTATGATCAGTCAATGAAGGACGGTCCGGATTCGGTTGTTATCAATTACGGATATCTGCTTCCTTTTCTGGAAACCTGGGACCAGGCCACCTTCGGTTACCAGAACTGGATCTTTGATCCTGACCAGGGAAACTGGAACATCTCTGCATCAGAGGGAAATCCGCCTCCCTGCGCCGTTTTTTCGGGAGACCCGCCCCGGCTTAATTATGCCAGTGCATTGGAGAGTTCTGTCCTGAATGCCATCGGGGTAAATTGTGCCACGGTCTGGTTGGATTATGATTGCCGGATACTCAACAATACTCCCGCCGGAACAGAGAAACTATCCGTCGGGGTTTATTACAATAACATCTGGCATGGAATAGCCGAATATAAGAATGACCAGGATCAAAACTGGTTTCCTGTTCATAAAAATATTTCCGCGGTATCTGGAAAACCATTCAGGATAAGATTCCTGGCTGAAGGGTTAAATTCCGCCGAACTTCAAAGTTGGACCATTGATAATATTCATGTTTATGGAATCTCATTCCCGGCAAGAGATCTTTCTGCCGGCGCTGAAGGAGTCGGAATCAGGCTTACCTGGAATCCGCCAAAATGTACCGTGGGAAATCCGCTGAATGAGGGATTTGAAGAATCTGTTTTTCCACCTCCCCTCTGGACACAGATCATTACAAATGCAACAGATACATGGCAGCATACCACAAGCGCTTCTCCCCTGGGGTCGCATTCAGGTAACTATGCCGCCGGTATTCCCAATGCCTATGCCCATCAGGACGAATGGCTCATCGCTCATAATATTTACGTAACGGGTCCGCTTACTTTCTGGAGTTACGGTTTCCAGGGTTCTGTTCACCTGGATCACTATTATGTAAAAGTATCTGCTGATTCAGGAGCAACTTGGCAAGTCATGTTTGATCTGTCAGCCCTTCCTCCCTACCCTGGAACAGGAGGCTTTAACCAATGGAATGAAGCTTATACCATTGACATGTCCTATTATGAAGGAATGGTTTTGGATATTGCCTGGCAGGCTGTTGATGGCGATGGTCTGGGCATCTGGTATCCCTGGTCGATTGACGATTGCATGATCGGTTCACGCAAACTTTCTCCAATCGAATCCGGGTCTTTTGCTGGATACGATGTTTACAGGAAAAACCCCGATTCCGTCAATTTTACAAAACTGAATACGGGGCTTGTCCCGGAAACAACATTCTTTGATCCTTCCCCTCCTGTCGGCCAGATTATGTATTTTGTAAATGCTGTCTTTAATGGATGTGCACCAACCCCATCCGACACTATTCTGATCGTTTTTACGACAAATTCAGAAGTTAATGATTTGGGGATCATCGTATTTCCAAATCCCGCAAAGGATATTTTGCATATAAGGTCAGATCAGGGTTTTGCACCCAACATCCCCGCAATATCAGAACGAAGGATCACCGACGTTGTTTTGACAAATTATCTGGGCCAGGTGGTTTTCAAAAAAGAAAATCCGGGAACCCTGAATTTCGATCTTCCCGTTAATACTTTCCGGCAAGGCCTTTATATCCTCCGGATCAATCATCCCGGGGGAACTTTTCAGAAAAAAATTTCCATCCTTCATTGATTCCGGGAAGCACGACTACAGCCCATTAGCAGGGTATCATGCCTGGATTTGATCCTGTAAAGTTTTTTTAAAAAAAAAAAGTAAAAAAAATTTTGATATTAATAAAAAATTATTATGTAACTTTATATCGATTCTAATCCATATATATCATTATCTCATAACCATTATTTATTTATGTTTAACTAAAACAAACAAACTTATGAAACATCTTGTCAAATTTATTTCATTGGTGATGTTGATTATTTTGCTGGGGAGCGCCACTGTGCAGGCACAGTATTGCACTCCCACCTATTCAATCGGCTGCACTTATGGCGATGGGTTGACCCTGTTCCAGTTGAACACGATCAACCAGGTAATCCCCTGTTCGGGTACACCTCCATATTATCATGATTACACTACATTAACTACCACCCTGACTAAGGGGGTTGCGTACACGATTACGGTACAGGTAGGGTATGGAAGCACCTATGTTACAGTGTGGTGCGATTACAATCAAAACAATGTGTTTGATGTAGCCACCGAAACCGTTGGACAGGTTATTGGCGCCGTTGCGGCCACCAATTACACCATCCCGTTTACGCCACCTGGCACTGCTACAACCGGTTCCACCCGTCTGAGGGCCATGACCGAATGGATTTCTTATCCCACCGGACCCTGTGCTGCCGAAAGTTACGGAAACTGCAGCGACTTCACGGTCAACCTTCAGCCTGCCTGTTCCGGTACCCTGGCAGGTAATGTCAAAAACTGTTCTACCAACGCAAATCTTGCCGGTGTAACGGTAAGCATTGGTACCCCCCCACTGACAGGTGTCACAAATGCAGCAGGCAATTACACCATTGCCAATGTACCATGCGGATCCCAGATGGTTACTGCCACAATGGGCGGTTATGTACCTTATGGCCCGACACCTGCAACCATTAACAATCTTGCAACTACAACGCTGAACTTCTGCATGACCCCGCTACCTGCCTATGTCAATGGTGTTATTACCAATGCATGCACAGGAACCCCGGTTATCGGCGCTAAAGTTACACAAGCCACCGCCACCACCAATTTTGTCTATTCAACCGGTCCTAACGGCGTTTATTCACTGGGGATCGCAGGGGGAGCAACCACAGCGATCACAGTGAGCAAAGACGGTTTTGTAACCGGCACGATTGCTTCGGCAACTTACGTAGCGCCAACCGTCTATAACAACGTGAACCTGCCTCTGCTGGAGAGCACCAATGCACCGGGAACGGTTCATGCTCTTCTGAATACGGGACAAACCGCAGTGAATATCGACTGGGGGATCCCACAGGGC